>VGOM01000011.1 GCA_016875915.1 Chloroflexota bacterium | reverse complement strand
TCTTCCACGGGATCTCTGCCGGTGATTTCCGGGACCACTACTGGCCGGTATGCCAGGGCTTTCTCAGGGACAACCGGTTGGGGAGGGTCGTGTTCACGGCTACCGAGCTGATTCAGAAGAGGAGATTCGCCCGACGCGGCCTTCTACGCACAGTTTCAAACGAACAGAAGAAGAAGGGCGCTCAGCGGAGGATGAGCATGGTTCTGTGGGATACCTTCACGGGCAGTGCTCCCTATCGTGAGGTGTTCAAGCGCACGCTTCACCCCGGCCTGACGGCGGGTTTTCTGGGCAATGTGGCCATCGGATGCTGGCCATCGAAACGCGGGGACAGCGGGGAACACAAGCCCTGATGCGGAGGATGTCATGGAGATGAGTGCTCTGGGCAAGCTGTATCGTGACGGTGACGAGATCGTGCGCCAGGGAGAGGCTGGAGACTGCATGTATGTGATCCAGGCGGGGCGGGCTGAGGTGGTCAGAAGCGAAGCCGGCAGGGAGTCCCGGCTCGCTGTGCTCCAGGAGGGAGATGTCTTTGGGGAGATGGCGCTCTTCGATCGGGAGAAACGCTCGGCGACCGTCAGGGCCTTGGGCGAAGTGAGAGCGCTTACGGTCGACAGGAAGACCTTTCTCCGTCATGTGCATGAGGATCCTTCCTTGGCCTTTCGGATACTGCAGAAGATGTCCAAACGCATTCGAGATCTGGATGCTGAACTGGCGCGCCGACAAGCCGGATGAAGCCGGGGTATACGCAGGTTTGGCCCGAGGCTGGCTCCGGGGCGGGATGCCCGGCACCGCATTGATTTGCAGAACATCTCTCGGGTTGCTACAATACCGCAGGGTAGATTGAACGCAATGGTTTGTCCTACGCCCGGGTGCCTTGCTCACTGCCAGTTGAAGGTCAGCCGGGCTTCATGATAGGGTCCTGGACAAAGGCTTTCATCACCGCTGTGGCGATACGCAGTATTGCACAGCGAATCTCCTCACAATCCTCTTCTCCCCCCTGTGTGATCCCGGGCAATTCCCGGTGCATGCGCATGCATATTGGCGGACATGCTTTGCATAGCGAACCCACGACAGAAAAGGGAAGCCGGACAATCTGAAGGGAGTTGCAGTCATGCCGAACGTTCAGTCAATCGGTCCTCCGTGAACCAGCCGCGTGCTTCCGCACCTCAAGTCCCCCTTTGAGCTGGCCAGAGGAGGACAGATGCCGCCTTCCTTTGGCCGGGTACGGACTTGAGCCGTCCGGGCAGTCTTGACCCCGAGTCTGGCGTCTTCCCGCAGTGACTGCGCGGCAAGCACCGCAAGTGCGCTGATCTCCGCGCCCGCTGCAGACCACGGCACCTCGCAGTTGACGTTGCGTGGCGGGGAGGTACAGGGAAGACAGATTCCATGAGAACAGGAGCAGTGTGAACGACAACAGAGGAGGAAGGCGTTGACCACAGAAACAGTGACCCCGTCACAAGAAGTGGCCGAGATTCTGCTGCAGCAGGGGGGCGAGATGCTGCGGGAGTGCTACCAGTGTGGCACGTGTACGGCCATATGCCCCTGGAATCAGGTGACCACTTTCACGATTCGCAAGCTGATCCATAAGGCGCAAATGGGACTTGTGGACTTTGAAGACCAGGAGATATGGCGTTGTGTTGGGTGCCGGCTTTGCGTTGATCGCTGCCCCCGCGGTGTGGATGTGCCGAAGGTGATCAGGGCTATCCGCAGGGTAGTCATGGATGTTGGTGCCGGCGTAGTCCCACATGCTTTGCGCATCGCGGACAAGAACCTGGCAGGCGTGGGCAATCCCTTAGGTGAGCCGCGGGAGAAGCGGAATGACTGGGCCAAGAGCCTGGACGTCAAGACATTCACCAAGGATACGGAGTTCCTGTACTTCGCCTGCTGCTATCAGTGCTATGATTCCCGGTGCCGCGCCATCTCCCGGGCGGCGGTCAACATCCTGAAGAAAGCCAAGGTCGACTTCGGCATACTCGGGGCAGAGCAGGTCTGCTGCGGCGAGAGCCTCCGCAAGGCCGGCCATGAAAGCCTGTACCAGAGCCTGGCCCGGACCAACATCGAGGTCTTCCAGCAGGCGGGGGTGAAGAAGATCCTGGTGACCTCGCCGCACTGCCTGCACACCTTCAGGGACGAATACGGTGAGTTCGGCGGTAACTTCGAGGTGATTCATACGGCGCAATACATCAGCACCCTTATCGAGGAGGGCAGAATAAAGCCCACCAAGCGACTGGGCAAGCGGGTGACCTACCACGATTCCTGCTGCCTGGGGCGCTACGCAGGCATGTACGATGAGCCGAGGCAGATACTGCAGAGCATACCGGGGCTGGAACTGGTTGAGATGCGGAACACCTGCCAGTATGCCCTGTGCTGCGGCGGCTGCGCTGGCAGGCTTTGGCAGGAGACTCTGAAGGGTGAGAGGTTTGCCGAGACCCGAATCGAACAGGCGCTGGAAATCGGCGCCAGTGTGCTGGCGGTCTACTGCCCCTACTGCATGGTCAATTTCGAGGATAGCCTGCTGAGTTCAGGCAAGAGCGAGAGCCTCAGGATAGCCGACATCACCGAGCTTGTTGAAGAGGCCATTTCGGCCTAGAGGGAGATGAAGATGACAAAGAACAAGGCCAAAGTCGGCGTTTACATCTGTCACTGCGGCAGCAACATCGCGGGTGTCGTAGATGTGAAGGATGTGGCAGCCTACGCTCAGGGTCTGCCTTCGGTGGCGGCGGTGAAGGACTACGTCTACATGTGCTCCGATCCGGGCCAGAACATCATCAAGGAGGACATCAAGCACCTGGGACTGAACCGGGTGGTGGTCGCCTGCTGCTCTCCTTCTCTCCATGAGCTGACCTTCCGGCGTGCCTGCCAGGAGGCAGGGCTGAACCCCTACCTCTTCCAGCAGGCCAACATCAGAGAGCAGTGCTCGTGGGTGACCGAGGACGCGGCCCTGGCCACTGTGAAGGCCAAGGCGCTGGTCAGCGGCGCGGTGAGCCGTGTGGTTCACCAGGAGCCGTTGGAAAAGCGGGAGGTGGAGATCAACCCCAATACTCTGGTCATTGGGGGAGGCATCGCCGGGATTCAGGCCGCTCTGGAGATCGCCGATGGCGGCTACAAGGTCTATCTTGTGGAGAAGACGCCCAGCGTTGGCGGGCACATGGCGCAACTGGACAAGACCTTCCCCACGCTGGATTGCTCCTCCTGTATCCTCACCCCCAAGATGACCCAGGCCGGCTCTCATCCCAACATCGAACTCATGGTCTACAGCGAGGTGGAGGAGATCTCCGGCTATGTCGGCAACTTCAAGGTGAAGGTCAGGAAGAAGGCCAAGTACGTTGACGAAGAGAAGTGCACCGGCTGCGGCATATGTCAGACCAAGTGCCCCATCAGGGTGGACAGCGAGTTCGATGCCGGCATAGGCAAGAGGAAGGCCATCTACACCCCCTTCGCCCAGGCAGTGCCCAACGTGCCGGTCATCGTAGCCGAGGAATGCACCTACTTCATCAAGGGCAAGTGCCGTGCCTGTGAGAAGTTCTGCGAGCCCGGGGCCATCGATTTCGAGCAGAAGGACGAGATTGTGGAAATCGATGTGGGCGCCATCATTGCGTCCACAGGCTACGGTGTGTTCGACCCGACCCCCATGGCCCATTACGGGTACGGCAGGTTGGACAACGTGATCACCAGCCTGGAGTTCGAGCGGCTGGTCAGCTCGGCCGGACCTACCGGCGGCAAGATCCAGCTCAAGGACGGCTCAACGCCGACCAGCATCGCCATCGCCCACTGCATCGGGAGCCGTGATGAGAAGTACCACGAGTACTGCTCCCGGGTGTGCTGCATGTACGCCCTGAAGTACTCCCACCTTATCAAGGAGAAGACCGAGGCCGATGTGTACCAGATGTACATCGATATGAGGTGCTTCGGCAAGGGCTATGAGGAGTTCTACAAGCGCTTGTCCGAGGAGGGCGTCAAGTTCATCCGGGGGAAGGTGGGCGAAGTCACTGACCGGGCCATCAGCGATGAAGAGAAGGGCAAACTGATCGTCCTGGCCGAGGATTCCCTTCTGGGCAATGTGATGAGGGTGCCGGTGGATATGGTGATCCTCTGTGTTGCCCTCGAACCGCAGGCTGACGCCGAGAACACCGCTCGAAAGCTGGGCATCAGCCGCAGCGCGGACGGCTTCTATCTGGAGCGTCATCCCAAGCTGGACCCGGTGGCCACAACCACCGACGGTGTGTTCGTTGCCGGCTGCTGCCAGGGACCGAAGGACATCCCGGATACGGTGGCCCAGGCGTCCGCGGCAGCCGCCCGGGCGCTGGCCATGATCAGCAAGGGCAAGGTGGAGGTGGAGGCGGCTACGGCCCACATTGACGAGGAGCGCTGCTCCGGTTGCCGCATCTGCAACGACCTCTGCCCGTTCAGCTCGATCACCTTCGACGAGGAGAAGAAGGTCTCCCGCGTCAACGATGCGCTGTGCAAAGGCTGCGGCGTGTGTGTGGCCGCCTGTCCCAGCGGGATCATAAGCGGCAGGCACTTCACCGCCGAGCAAATCATAGCTGAGATTGAAGGGGTGCTAGCATGAGCTTCGAACCGAAGATCCTGGGTGTCCTGTGCAAGTGGTGTTCCTATGCCGGCGCCGACCTGGCCGGCACTTCCAGGAAGAAGTACGCGCCGAACGTCAGAGTGGTCCGGGTGAACTGCACCGGCAGGGTGGAGCCCACCTTCGTCCTCAAGGCGTTCGAGAAAGGGGCGGATGGCGTGCTCATCGCCGGTTGCCATCCCGGTGATTGCCACTACCTGGAGGGGAACTACAAGGCCCTGCGCCGTTTCCAGCTGCTGAAGAAGATGCTGGCCCAGATGGGCATTGATGACGGACGGGTGCGCCTGGAGTGGATTTCAGCTTCAGAAGGAGAGCGTTTCGCCGTCGTCGTCAATGAGATGACGGAGCGGGTGAGGAAGCTGGGACCTTTCGCAAAGAACGGAGGCAGCAATGGCTAAACTGAAGGTGGCCTTCTACTGGGCAGCGAGTTGCGGTGGCTGCGAGATTGCCCAACTGGAGATCGGGGAGAAGATCCTCAAGGTGGCCGAGGTGGCCGATATCGTGTTCTGGCCGGTGGCCATCGATGCCAAGTACAAGGATGTTGAGGCCATGGCGGACGGGAGCATCGACGTCTGCCTGTTCAATGGGGCCATCAGAAACTCCGAGCAGGAGCACCTGGCCCACATGCTGCGCAAGAAGTCCAAGGTCATGATCGCCTACGGCTCGTGTGCCTATGAGGGCGGCGTCCCGGGCCTGGCCAACATGTTCGATCGGGCCAGCATCTTCGAGCGCGTCTACCACGAGACCCCATCGACCAACAACAAGCACAAGGTGTTCCCTGAGCCGAGCCACAAGGTACACGAAGGTGTCCTTTGCATTCCGGAGTTCAATGACACGGTGAAGACCCTGCGGCAGACCGTCGATGTGGACTACATCATCCCCGGCTGCCCTCCCGAGGAGAAGACGACCTGGCTGGCTCTGACGGCGCTGATCGAGGGGAAGCTGCCCCCCAAGGGCACGGTGATCACCGACAACGTCAAGGCGGTGTGCGACGATTGCCCCAGGAAGAGGGACGTGAAGAAGGTGAAGAAGGTCTACCGGACCTATGAGATCATCACTGACCCGGAGATATGCCTTCTGGAGCAGGGTCTGCTCTGCGCCGGGGTGGCCACCAGAGGCGGCTGCGGGGCCCCCTGTCCCCAGGCCAACATGCCCTGCACGGGCTGCTACGGCCCGGTGGAGGGAGCCATCGACCAGGGAGCGCACTTCATCAGCGCCATGGCGTCAGTGATCGACTCCAAGGACCCCGACGAGATCCAGAAGATAATCGACGACATCCACGACCCGGTAGGCACCGTCTACCGCTACAGCCTACCCGATTCGCTGCTAAGGAGGGCCAGAATACAATGAAGAAGATCACCATCGACCCGATCACCAGGCTGGAAGGCCACGGCAAGATCGAGATCTTTCTCAACGAAGCCGGCGAGGTGTCCAAGACCTACTTCCAGGTCCCGGAGCTGAGGGGTTTTGAGAGGTTCGCGGAAGGCCGGCTGGCGGAGGACATGCCCCAGATAACCCAGAGGATCTGCGGGGTCTGCCCTGAGGCGCACCATCTGGCATCGACCAAGACGCTGGACGCGGTCTTCCACGTTGACCCACCCAGCGCGGCCAAGAAGCTCCGGGAGCTGCTCTACAGCTCCTTCTATGTCACCGACCACACCACGCACTTCTACATCCTGGGCGGGCCCGATTTTGTCATGGGGCCGGATGCCCCGGTGGCCGAGCGGAACATCCTGGGCGTGATTGCCAAGGTGGGGCTGGAGCTGGCCGGAGCGGTGATCAAGACCAGGAAGCGGAACCACCATGTCATCCAGATGCTCGGCGGCAGGGCGGTGCACCCCGTCTTCGGGATGCCCGGCGGTGTAAGCAAGGGACTGAACGCCGAGCAGATCAAGGAAGTGCAGGAGATAGCTGAGGAAGCTGTAGGCTTCGCCCAGTTGTCGCTGAAGGTCTTCGATGACATCGTGCTGAAGAACAAGGACTACGTGGCCATGATCACCAGCGATGCCTACACCCATCGGACCTACTACATGGGTCTGGTTGATGCCAAGAACAGGGTCAACTTCTACGATGGCATGGTCAGGGTCGTCGATCCCGACGGCCAGGAGTTCGCCAAGTTCGCCCCCAAGGACTACCTGGACTACATAGCCGAGCACGTGGAGCCCTGGACGTACATCAAGTTCCCCTATCTGAAGCAGATCGGCTGGCACGGGTTCAAGGATGGCAAGGACAGCGGGGTCTATCGGGTGGCCCCTCTGGCCAGGCTGAATGTCGCCGATGGCATGGCCACACCGCTGGCCCAGGAAGAGTACCAGAGGATGTACGCCACCCTGGGCGGCAAGCCCGTTCATCACACCCTGGCGAATCACTGGGCGCGGCTGGTGGAGCTGCTCTACGCTGCTGAACGAATGCGGGAGCTGAGCCGCGATCCGGAGATCGCCAGTCCCAAGATCCGGACTATTCCCACGGCCACCCCTGACGAGGGTGTGGGCATTGTGGAAGCCCCCCGGGGCACGCTGATCCACCACTACGCCACCGACGAAAGGGGCGTGATCAAGAAGGCCAACCTGATCGTGGCCACCGTGGGCAACGCGGCAGCCTTCAACATGTCGGTGGGCAAGGCCGCTGAGGCGCTGATCAAGCCCGGAAAGCCGATAACCGAAGGCCTGCTCAACCGGATCGAGATGGCCTGGCGGCCCTACGATCCCTGCTTCGGCTGCGCAACACACAGCCTGCCGGGCCGCTCTCCCATCCCTGTGTACGTCTATGACAGCAAGGGCAACCTGGTCCACAAACCGTAGGTCGGGTCAGCCGGCAGTCCGGAGAGAATGAAGTCGTTCGCCAGGGACCCCGCGGGGTCCCTGGCATCGTTCTGTGTTTCAACTTGGCCGCCATTGGGTATATCCTATTGTCTGTCTTGATGTAGGAGCTTGAACACCGCTGTGACGTCCGACAGCCAGAGCGCAGCACATCCCCTGGACTACATCTTCCATCCCCGGTCCGTGGCCGTGGTGGGCATCTCGGCCGATCTGCCCAAGATCTGGATCAGGCGGCTCTACCTTGACTCCCTGATCCAGAGCGGGTATCCCGGCCAGATCTACCTGGTCAATCCCAAGGGCGGCGAGATGGCGGGGTTGCCCATCTACCGCAGCCTGAAGGACATCCCCGGAGAGGTGGACCATGTGGTCATCTCCATCCCCGCCCCCTACACGCCGGGGATCATGGCGGAATGCCGGGACATGGGGGTCAAGGTGGCCCACGTCTTCGCCTCCGGCTATGCGGAGACCGGCGAAGCCGAGCGGATCGAACTGCAGGACAGGCTGGTGGCCATCGCCCGGCAGGGCAACATCCGGGTGATCGGCCCCAACTGCCTGGGCATCTACTATCCCAAGGGGAAGATCGGCCTGATCCCCGACTTCCCCGCGGATCCCGGGCCGATCGGGTTCCTGTGTCAGAGCGGCGGCAATGTGGCCTACATGGTCCGCCATGCCGTGGCCCGGGGACTGCGCTTCAGCAAGATCGTCAGCTATGGCAATGCCTGCGACATCAATGAGTGCGACCTTCTGGACTACTTCGCCGCCGACCCCGAGACCAAGGTCATTGCCGCCTACATCGAGGGGGCCAGGGATGGTCGGCGTCTGAAGGAGGCGCTGGCCAGAGCCGCCGCTGCCAAGCCGACCGTGGTCCTGAAGGGGGGCTACACCGCCGGAGGATCAAGGGCGGCCGCTTCGCACACCGGGTCGCTGGCCGGGGCCGATGCGGTGTGGGACGGCCTGCTGACTCAGGTCGGGGCGATCAGGACCTACAGCATCGAGGAGATGGTGGACATCCTGGTGGCCCTGCTCCGGGTCAGGCCGCCCCGGGGCTTCAACACCTGTGCCGTGGGCAATGGTGGTGGGGCCAGCGTCATGGCCACCGATGAGTTGGAGAGGGCAGGATTGCGGCTGGCGCCCATACCCGGGGAGATCAGGGAAGGACTGAAGGACTTCATAGACCTGGCCAACAGCATGCTGAGGAATCCCATCGACATCAGTCCCCTGGCCACCGTGGTGGGCTTCGAGTACCTCATGGACCTGGGCAGCCGCCGGTTCGAGGAGATGCTGCGGGAGAAGCTGGCCAAGGGACCGAGCGTGCACTGGGCCCGGCTCAATGCTCAACTGCAGAAGTGGCCCGGCCTGGACCTGGTCATCTATCATCACGGCTTCGACGTCAGTCCTATGCCGCTGAGCGAGCTGATGGTCAACTGCATCGTGGGGCCGATGGCTCTGGCCGCCAAGGCTTGTGAACTGCCCAATGCCATCGTGCTGCACTCCATCGGGAATGATCACACCTGGCAATCGTCGGCGGAGCTGCGCGGTCTCTGCGTGGAGTTCGGACTGCCCCTCTTCCTCTCCATGAGGGGCGCGGCCACGGCCATGCGGGCCCTGATCGACTACAACCTGGCCCATCCTGAGAAGCTGGCCGCCCTGCACTCGTCCTAGGGCTGCCTAGGCAACCCTAGCATCAGCCAGGTCAGCTGTTCTTCTCTGCGATGTCACCGGCTACGGGGAGCTTGTACCTCTCTCCCTGGTAGGCCTTGACCATGAGCACGATCCAGAGGATGACCGCCAGTATCCAGACGGCTATGGAAAGGGCCCAGAACAGGCTCCCCACGACATCCAGCCCGTCGAGGATGCCAAAGGCAATGAGCATGACTGTGATCGCCCCAAAGACGACCATCGACTGCACCGCGTGGAAGCGGATGAAGCCATTCTTCTTCTCCAGCAGGATCATGATCAGGCCGGTGATCCAGCCCAGGGCATAGCTGAGCAGTCCACCGAGGTTTGGCTCGATGCCGAGGCTGGTATCCGTGGACTTGGCGGGTTCGGGGACAATCATCGAGCCGCACTTCTGACAGAACTTGCTGCTCTCGGCGTTCTCCGTACCACACTTGGGACAGAACATGTCAGACCTCCTTGTGCCGTCGCGCCGCCGGCGGATGGGATGGTGGCCTAGTTCTTGCTGGAGTGGTAGTACTCCAGTCCGCCGCCGATGGCGGCCAGCAGTGCGCCAACCATGGAGATATACACGCCCTCGCGGATGTCGAGATCCACGGCCTGGTCGTTGATCCAGTACATCGACTGGAAGACCAGGATCAGTGCCAGGGCGCTGATCAGCATGGTGACGATCCCCCAGGCCCCCGGCATTCCAGTGCGCGAGAGAACCAGGGTCACCAGCAGCAGAATGCCTGCGGCCAGAACTGCGGCTCCGCTGGGCATCTGCAGCCCCAGGGTGGCGGCTCCGAAGCGGGCGCTGACCCAGGCCAGAAGCGGTCCCAGGACCAGCATCAGCGAGCCGACAGAGACCAGGGCCATGACCGGGTCCCTCTTGATCTGGGCCACCAGAGGCTCGAAGATACTCGAAGCCCTGCCGTAGCCGGCTCCGGAGCTGGAGGACTGAGTGCCGCAGGAATTGCAGAACCTGCTGCCTTCAGGCATCTCCCTTCCACACTTGTTGCAGTACATCGTTCAGTCTCCTTTCTCGGTGACAAAGACTCACGGCCGGCCGGCTGCTTCTCGTCGCCGGCGGCCGGCCGGGGTCTATCCTATAGTCTGCTCTCCACAGCCGTCAATACCTCGGGCAGCGCACTCAGTGTACAGATGCCTCTGCCGATTCCTCTCCGAGCACAAGATGCTTCTCCCAGAAGACCCGGAGGCAGGCGCTGACCACATCGGGGTCGTAGAGGATGCCCTTGTTCTGGACGATCTCCTTCAAGGCCTTCTCCACACCTAGGGCGGGACGGTAGGGCCGGTGCGAGGACATGGCCTCGACGACGTCCGAAACAGCCAGGATGCGGGCCTCCAGCAGGATTTCCTCTCCGCGAAGCCCTGATGGGTAGCCCGATCCATTCACCCGTTCATGGTGCTGCAGGACAGCGTCGGCTACCGGCCAGGGGAAGTCGATGCTCTTCAGAATATCGTAGCTGGCCCTGGGATGGGTCTTGATGATAGCCAGTTCTATCTCGCTCAGATGCCCTGGCTTGCTCAGAATCTCGATGGGGATGAACAACTTGCCCAGGTCGTGCAGTCGGCCGGCCATGTGGATCATCTGGATCCGTTCGTTAGAAAGCCCCATCTCCTGGGCGATGGCGCAGGCCAGCTGGGTCACCCGCTGCTGATGTCCGGCAGTGTAGAGATCTCGCGTCTCGACCATCAGGGTTATGGCCTGGATGGTGCCTTCGAGCATTCTCTGTAGGTTCTGATAGCTTTGCTGCACCTGCTCTTCAGCCAGCTTGCGCTGGGTGATGTCCCGGGCGATGCCCCGGTAGCCCCGAACCACCTTGCTGTCTTCGTCAAAGAACGGGACGCCGCTGATCTCCACAGTGACCTGATGTCCGTCCTTGTGCAGGAAGGCGACCTCCACGAAGGTGAATGGCTTCACGGAATCGACGGCCTTACCGTAGAGCTTGGCCATGCGGCTGGCGCTCTTGGGAGGCATGATGGCTGATGCAACCCGGCCAAGCACCTCATCGGGGTAATAGCCCAGGATTCCATGGATTCTGGGGCTGACGTAGGTGTAGATGCCCCTCTGGTCAGTCTCCCAGACCCAGTCGCTGGTGGTGTCGATGAGCTGGCGGAGGCGCTCCTCACTCAGTCTGAGGGCTTTCTCTGCCTCCCTCCGTTCGGTGACATCGCGGAGCACCCCCATGATCTCGACAGGCCGGCCCTCCGCGTCGCGTATGAAGCCCACTGTAGTGTCCAGCCAGAGGGCGGAGCCATCCTTGCTCAGGAACTCCAACTCCAGTCGCTGTGATGCGGTCGGACCGGCAGTCCCCTGTCTTGCGGCCGCCATTGCCTGGGCGAAGGCCTTAGCGGCTCGGTCGATGGAGGAGGGAGCCAGTGAACTCTCCATGGTGCCCACCATGGCTTCTTCCACGCTGTACCCCAGCAGGCGGCTTACGGAGGGGCTGATGTATGTCGGCTTCAGCTTCAGATCGGTCACCCATATCATATCGGTGGCATTCTCAGCCAGCAGGCGGTAGCGTTTTTCGCTCTCTCGCATGGCCTCTTCCGCCAGGACACGGTGGGTGATGTCGCGGGTCACCCCCAGGATGCAGTCGGGCCGTCCGTCCTGGGCTGGTATCAAAGCAATGGTGGTCTCGGTCCAGATGGTGGAACCGTCTTTGGATCTGATCTCCAATTCGAGCACTCTGGAGGTCGAACAGTCCCGTTCGTCCCGACTCGCCAGCAGCATCTCTGTGAGAGTATCCTTGATGAGACTGGCGGAGGCGGGGGTGAAGACGTCTTTCAGAGTCTCCCGCATGGCCTCTTCGGCAGTGCGTCCGCTGAGCCGGTTGATGGAGGGACTGACATAGGTGGTCCTCAGGTTCAAGTCGGTGGTCCAGATGACGTCCGTGGAGTTCTCGGCCAGCAGGCGGTAGCGCCTCTCGCTCTCCCTGATGGCCTCTTCGGCCTGCTTGTGCTCCGTGATGTCGACCATGATGCCCTGCAGTCCCACCACGCTGGTTCCCTTGAAGGCCGGCTGGCTGTAGACCCGCACCCAGCGGAGTTCACCCGACCACGGCAGAACGACACGCCATTCTAGTGACTCGGTATCGGGAAGACCGGTGAGTACCCGGGCGGCCCGGCGGGCCATCTCTGGAAAGTCCTCGGGGTGGACGAATGCGGCGAAGGGTTGCCCGATGACCTCCGAGGGATTGCGTCCGAAGATCGACCGGAAGGCCGGGCTGAGGTACGATATGCTTCCGTCCGCGCCGACGGAGAACATCACGGCGCCGGCGTTCTCCACCAGAGTGCGGTACTTCTCCTCCGACTCCCGAAGTCCCCTTTCGGCCTTCTTGCGGTCGGTGATGTTGCGGGAGACACCGTGGATGGCCACCACTGAGCCTTGTTCATTGCGGATAGCGCTGACCAGGTTCTCCAGCCACACCGTGGAGCCGTCCTTGTGGTAGTACTCTACCTCGACCGTCAGCGTTCGCTGCGCATCGCCGGGAGCCTGTTGTTCGCGCTCCAGTTCTCTGCTGAGTAGATCCTCTACGCGGGCGTAGGATTCAGGGGTCATCTGAGTCCGTACGTCCTGGGCCAGGCGCTCCTCAACGGTGAAGCCAAGCACCCTCTCCACTGAGGGACTGACGTAGGTGGTGCGGAGATTGAGGTCGGTGGTCCAGACGATGTCGTGCATCGTCTCGGTCAACAGGCGGTATTTCTGCTCTGACTCCCGCAGCGCCTGTTCTGCCTGCTTGCGGTCGGTGATGTCCATCATGGAGATAACCCCCGCCAGCCTGCCCTGGTACTCGGTCCGGACCCCCATGGCGCTGATCCAGACCGCCCTGCCGTCTCTGGTCATGGCCTGCAGTTCCAGGAGTTGGTGGAGGTCCTTCTCGAACATGGACTCGGCCATCATGCCGGCCACCCATTCACGGTCTGCCTCCGGGATGTACTCTAGCGGGTCAATGCCGATCATCTCGGACGGGGTGTCAAAGCCAAAGAGTTGGGCTGCGGCCTGGTTGGCCAGCACTATCCGGCCCGTCTCGGCATCAACCACCTCCAGAGCATCGAGGGTGATGTCGAAGAGGTGTTTGTATCTGTGTTCGCTATCTGTGGCGCTTGTCGCGATGTCGCCCATTTCTCAAGACACGGCGGGAAGCTGTCACAGGGCCCCTGCGGACAGCCACGCCGTGCAGCTATTCTCACATCGGCGGTGTGTTTCAACAAGACACAGAAGGATCGATATGGTGAGCCAAAAGGGTCAATGTCGGCCCCGTAGTGACCTGGGGGCTGTGGCCGGAGCAACGACGGCGGTAGGGCGGCTGCCCGTGGCATTCGGTGGCTTTCACAAGGCTCGAAGCACTGCCCCAGCGCGGCATCCAGAAGCGGCCATCCCGAACCGGAGAAGGGCCTAGTGGCCCCTCGCCGAACGGACCTCTTCGTCCGCTGCGGTGGGGATCTCCAGGGGGGCCAGCTCGGGCTCACGCCTCGATGCCGCGGTCGCTGTGCCGCTGGCCGTCCTGCTCCGGTGGAGGACGAAGGGGAGGACGAAGACCGAGAGGATCGCCGCCACGGGAAGGGCGTAGTACCACAGGCTCTGGCCGATGTTCAGGCCGAAGTTGCCGGCGATGATGATCTCCCCGCTGAACAGCGGCAGCACCGTGTAGGTGGCCAGCAGCGCCGTCAGGAAGACAGCGGCGGCCGCTCTGGCTCGGGATTCGCGGAACCACCAGTCCCACCACGAAGGCTTCTCAGCCTCCAGATGGCGCAGTGCATCCTCGGCTTTGACGAAGCCCCGGTTGTGCTGCAGGGCAAGCTGAAAGCGGTCGATGGCCTGGGACTTCTTCCGCAGTTCCCGCAGTGCCACGCCGCAGTGGTAGTGGTAGAGCGCGCTGGACGGGTCGATGAGGGCTGCCCTCTCGTATGCCGCCAGCGCCTCGCTGTGGCGTCCCAGTTGTGACAGCAGGCAACCCTTGGCGTCCCATGCCGCATGGTCCGCCGGCCGGGAGCCCAGGTATGCCGTGATCGCGGTCAGTGCATCGGCATTGTGGCCCAGAAGAGCCTGGCCTTCGGCCAGATTGCGCTGATACTCCGGCTCTTTGGCGTCGAGGGACACCGCCTTGTAGTAGCTGTTGACCGCCTCCTCGTACAGGTTCAGATGTTGCAGGGCAAGGCCACGGTTGTTCCAGGTCCGGGCGTGGCTGGCGTCGATGGCGCAGGCCCTGCTGTAGCTCTCCAGTGCCTCCTGATACCGGCCCAGTTCGCACAGCGCGTTGCCGCGGTTGTACCACGTGGTGGAATCATTGGGATCGGCGGCCAGCGCCCTGTCGTAGCTGGGCACGGCCTCCTGGAACCGTTTCAGCAGACAGAGGGCATTGCCCCGGTTGCACCAGGCACCTTCGATGTCGGGCGCAACGGCCAGCGCCCTGTCGTAGCTGACTACTGCCTCATCGTACCGCCCCAGCATGAACAGGGCGTTGCCCCGGGCATTCCAGGCGGCGGCGTGTTCCGGCTCCAGGGACAGCGCCTTCCCGTAGCTGACCACGGCGTTCTGGTAGTCCTTCGACTGATGCAGGGCCGTGCCCCGGTTGTACCAGATTGAGGCGTGGTGATTGCCCTCCACCACAAGGGCTTTGTCGTAGCTGACCACCGCTTCCTGATACCGGCCGAGGTGGGCCAGGGCATTGCCCCGGTTGTTCCACACCCCGGGGGTGGTGGGGTCCAGCGTCAGCGCCTTGTCGTAGCTCTCCAGCGCTTCCTGGTATCGCTTCATCACGTAGAGGGGATTGCCGCGGCCGTACCAGGCCAGGGCATCCTTGGGATCGATCTCAATGGCCCTGTCGTAGCTCTGCACCGCCTCCTGACACAGCTTGAGCTTGTTCAGGGTGTTGCCACGGTTGAACCAGATCGAGGCGTCTGCGGGGTCAATGGTGATGGCCTTGTCGTAGCACTCCACGGCTTCCCGACAGCGGTCCAGTTCGTCCAATGAGTTGCCACGGTGGAACCAGGCATTGGCGTCGTCGGCATCGATGGATATGGCCCTGTCGTAGCTCCTTATGGCCTCTTCGTACCGTCCCAGGTGAGCCTGCGCCGCGCCACGGTTCTTCCATCCGGCCGAGTTGTACGGCTCGATCTCCAGCAGCCTGTTGTAGTTCTCGATGGCCTCTTCGTAGCGTTTCAGTTGCACCAGGGCCAGGCCCCGGTTCATCAGGGCATTGGAGTCGAAGGGGTCGGCCGCCAGTGCCTTGTCGTAGGCTGCCAGGGCGGTCTCCAGCTTGCCCTCGGTGAATAGCTTGTCGCCCTTCTCCAGGAGCTTCCGTGCATTTGCCATCTCTCGTCCTCTTCCCTTTACTGATGATCGACTGCCGGCGGGGCATCGAGCAGCCTGTGGGCAATCCCGATGCGGCCCGCCATACGGTCATGACCGGTAGCCTCTTGGTCGGGATACAGTATGATATAGGGGTATCTTATTCACCTCTTAGCGTGACAGGAAACCGTCACAAATTGATCACAAATGATTCAGGCTGGGGAGGTGTGGGATGGCCGGAGACGCGAGGAAGGTGCTCGTCCTGTCGCCGGTGCCGGCGGAGATGGCCCTGGCCCTCCTCAAGGCCAGGGTGACCGAGGAGGAAGCCCGGGGCGTCAGGCTGGAGTCGTACTCCGGCTCCTCCCGGGAAGACCTGAAGAAGGCGGTCTCGGAGGCCGACGTCATCATCGGCGACTACACCAACAACATCGCCCTGGATGCCGAGGTGATGCGCTCGGCGAAGAGGTGCACATTCATCCAGCAGCCCTCAACGGGATTCCAGCATATCGACGTTGATGAAGCGGCCAGGCAGGGCATACCGGTGGCCAACGCCGCCGGGGGCAACACCGCCGCGGTGGCGGAGCATGCCATGATGCTCATCCTGGCCTGCCTGAAGAAGCTCCTCCTGGCCGCGGAGAAGACCAGGCGCTGTCAGTGGGCCCAGGATGAGATGTCCCTCTATGGAGTCTTCGAGCTCGAGGGGAAGACCCTGGGCATCATCGGAATGGGGCGCATCGGCAGGGAGTTGGCCAGGAGGGCGCGGCCCTTCGGTCCGAGGATGATCTACCACGACGTGGTGCGCCTCACGCCGGAGGAAGAGGAGAAGCTGGGCACAGCCTATCGCGACCTCGATGGCCTGGTGCAGGAATCGGACGTCATCACCATTCATATCCCCCTCACTCCCCAGACCACCCGGATGATAGATGCCCAGCGCTTGGCCACGATGAAACGCAGTGCCGTTGTCATCAACGTCTCTCGGGGGGAGATCATCGATGAGCAGGCGCTGGCACAGGCGCTGAGAGAGGGGCGGATCGGGGGCGCCGGCCTGGACGTGTTCTCGGAGGAACCCATCTGCCCGGAGAACCCCCTTCTTGATGCTCCCAATGCCATCCTCACACCTCATATCGCCGGGGCCACCAACGAGTCCCGGGCCAGGATCATCGACATCACCATTGACAACGTGGCCCGCGTCCTGAGGGGGGAGACTCCCGTGAACGTGGTCAACGGCGTGGTCCCGGGCACGCGGAGGCCGGCAGGCTAGACGGGAGGGGCCATGAAGGAAGAGATGAACGGGGCACAGGCGCTGGCCGGGGCTCTGGTCAGGATGGAGACCGAACGCGTCTATGGGATCATTGGCACCTCAAACGTGGCCTTCGTTGACGCCCTCTACGAGCAGCGGCATTGGCTGGAGTACGTCTCCTGCCGCCATGAGCAGGTGGCCGCCAGCATGGCCGATGCGGAGGGCCGGCTCACCGGCCGGCCCGGGGTCGTCCTGGTGCACTCTGGCCCGGGGGCCCTGAACGCCATGATCTCGGCGGGGAATGCCTACAAGGACTGCTCGCCCATGATGATCATCACCGGCGCGGTGAAGCGCCGTCTGTCCGGCTGCGACGGGATGCTTGAGGTGGACCACCGGCGGCTCTTCGGGCCGCTGTGCAAGGGCGCCTTCCGGGTTGAGGCGGTGGCGGAGATGCCCCGGGTCTTCTCCCAGGCCTACCGTGCCGCCATGAGTGGGGCCCGGGGGCCGGTGCTCATCGAGGTCCCCGAGGATGTCTGGACGGAGAGGGCGGAGGTTGATCTCGTGGCCATGGAGCTGGCCAGTGACCCACCCGCTCCCGTGAATGAGCGGGATGTCAGGGATACCCTGGACATGATCGCCTCTGCCAGACTGTCCCTGGTCCTTTCCGGGGGTGGGGTGGCCTGCTCACACTCTTCGGGCAAGCTGGTGCAGTTCGTTGAGGCGCTCTCGCTGCCGGTGATCACGACGGGGAACGGGCGGGGGACCATTCCGGAGACTCATCCCCTGTGTCTGGGCCGCGTCGGTTTCGGGGGTGGCAATCTGGTGGCGGACAGAGCCCTGGAGAAGTGCGATGCGCTGCTCTGTCTTGGCGCCGGCATCAGCGACATGACCACCTATGAATTCACCGCCCCGATCGGGGCCGGCCAGATCAGGGTGGTCAACGTGTCGCCGGGCTGTCTGCCGTCCCAGGCGCCCAGGGCCAGGCTGATTGTTTGCGATGTAGCCGGCTTCCTGGGCCGGCTGGTGGAGATGGCCGGGGATGGTCCCAGACCGGTCAGGCCGGTGTGGGATGAGGTCCTGGCGGAAGCCAGAACGACCTGGAACAGCCTGCTCCAGGCATTGCTGCAGCGCGAGACTGAGCTGCCTTCCGCCAGCCGGGTGGCCAGCGAACTGGCCCGGCGGCTGCCCGCCGACACCATTGTCGCGGTGGGGGCGGGGGTCCACCTCCTCTACGCCATGGCCTTCATGCCCTGCCAGCGTCCGCTGACCTACCTGTCCACGGTCAACTTCGGGGCCATGGGATTCGGGCTGGCCGCGGCCATGGCAGCGGCCAAGGTCCACCCCGGGCGGTCCGTCCTGGCTGTGCTGGGCGACGGGGACTTCATGATGACGCTGCAGGATCTGGAGACGGCAGTGCGGCAGCAACTGGACATAAAGGTGGTCATCCTGAACGATTTCCAGTACAGAGTGCTGAAGCTGAGGCAGAGGCTGCAGTTCGGTGCCCGCGTTCTGGGGACGGAGCACGGCAACCCGGACTTCGCCGATCTGGCCCGATCCTTCGGGGCCAGCGGCTACCGGCTGGACAGGCCCGAGAGCATCGGGCCTGTGCTCGATGCCGCCCTGTCGCAGAGGGGGCCGGTGCTGATCGATGCCATCATCGATGCGGAAGACCTGCCGCCGACCAATGTCCAGGCCACTCTCCGCATGTCGGCCTAGTCGGGCAGCTTCCGGTTGCCGGACCAACTGCGGAAATCCCCGATCACCGTCTCCAGGTCCTTGCCCAGCGGACACCCGTGGGCCTCGGCCAGCAGCCGGTACATCTGGATGGCCGGCTCTCCCAGCTTGTCCTGGGCTCGGATGATGAACACCGGCTCGTTCTCCCGGACGCCGGGGACTTTCACCCTCCCGTATTTCTTGGACAGGGCCATGCTATGCCATCACCGCCGTGGCCTGAGGATTGACCTGACAATCTACCATCGGCTGATCAGTTCGCCCCGGCCGTCATCCATCTGACCGGAGATGATCAGGGATGAGTCGATCAGAATCCAGACACCGAGGGTGAGCACAAAGAGCCAGCCCGCCGGATACCACGGCGTCAGCCATGAAGGCGCGGCCAGAAGCAGCATCGACAGTGCCGTCTCCGTCTTGCCGGCATAGAAGCGATGGGCCCCGAACTGGCCCAGGCAGAGCACCAGCAGGGTGGCGGTGAGCCGGGACTTCCCGGAGACCCCGCCGCGGACTTCCTCCGGACACCCCTCGCCGGCATGGCAGCGCCCCTCAGCCTCAGGGGCCAATTCATCACACTCTGCCCAGTACATCGCTGTCTCCCTCTGACGTGGGCGGTCGGGGGGCAGTCTCGATGGTGCACACATAGGTATATCACCGCCGCCTCACACCGGTGTCTCAGAAGGCCTGGCCCTGGTCACAAGCGCTTCGGGGCGGTCCCCCCGGAGACGTGGGAGCGACGGCTGCTTGGCATTCCGCCGGGGGGATGGCGGTACGGGTCGGACAGGTTCATGTGCTACAATAGTCGGAAAGCATGCAGGCGTTTGCCGGCGTCAATGCTGCCTTGAAGGCGGTCAGCGGCGGCTGGCCCGGGATGGGTCTTGATGCCGGGAGGGCTGGCGGATGAACGGTGTGCGACTGAGCCGGGACCTGGGATTCCTCAGGGTGGCAGCGGCGGCTCCCCCGCTGCGCGTCGCCGACGTGGACTTCAACGTGGCGGCCATCTTGGACGTCCTGAACAAGGCCCGGGGCGAGGGTGTCCAGGTGCTGACCCTCCCGGAGATGGCCTTGACCGGCTACACCATCGGAGATCTGGTCCATCATGCGGCCCTGCTCGATAGGGCCGAGAGGGGACTGGGCCGGATTCTGAAGGAGAACGCCGGGAATGGCCGACTGGTGGCGGTGGGCATGCCTGTCGCCGCCGACCAGAGGGTCTTCAACTGCGCCGTGGTGCTCAACAACGGGCGGATCCTGGGGGTCATCCCTAAGACGCTGCTGCCTTCCCACAAAGAGTTCTACGAATGCCGGTGGTTCTCGTCGGGCTGGGACGCCGTGTCCGACAGCATTGAACTGGCGGGGCAGAGGGTTCCCTTCGGCACCGACCTCCTGTTCAGTCTCCGAGGCATCCCCGGGGCCACCGTGGGCGTTGAGATCTGCGAGGACCTGTGGGCGCCGCTGGCGCCGCATGAGCACCAGGCCCTGGCGGGGGCTACCGTGCTGCTGAACCTCTCCGCCAGCAACGAAGTCCTGGCCAAGTCGGACTGGCGCCGGGTGATGGTGTCCTCCGAGTCCGGGAGGTGCATCGCCGCCTACTGCTACTCTTCGTCGGGCGCCGGGGAATCCTCCAATGACGTCGTTTTCGGCGGGCACCTGCTCATTGCGGAGAATGGTGTCATCCTCCAGGAAGCCCGGCGTTTCTCACCGGATCCACAGCTCCTCGTCTCGGATGTTGACCTTGATCGACTGAACCACGACCGCCGGGTGGTGACCGGCTTCCATGAGGCGGCGCGCCAGGTCGGAGATTTCAGGACGGTGGAGGCGGAGGTTGAAGATCTCATTCCGGCCAGGCTGCACCGGGACATCGACCCACACCCGTTTGTGCCTGCGGACCCCGCTCGAAGGGCGGAGAGGTGCCGCGACATCTTCGCCATGCAGGTGGCCGGCATGGCCCAGAAGCTCTCGGGAGCTGGCAAGAAGCAGATGTTGCTGGGCGTCTCCGGAGGGATCGACTCGACGCTGACCCTCCTGGTGGCTGTCAAGACGGCTGACTC
The DNA here is from genome assembly GCA_016875915.1 of Chloroflexota bacterium. Classification (GTDB taxonomy): domain Bacteria; phylum Chloroflexota; class Dehalococcoidia; order UBA2247; family RBG-13-53-26; genus RBG-13-53-26. Next base: position 43,457 of record VGOM01000011.1, on the reverse strand, counting down.
CCTGGGCCTGCCGCGGGGACATGTTCATGCCTACACCATGCCCGGCTTCGGCACTACCCGCAGAACGAGGGACAACGCCACCAGGCTCTGCCGGGCGCTGGGGGTGAGCTTCGACAGGGTGGACATCACCCGGACCTGCCTGTCGCATCTGAAGGATCTGAAGCACAACGGCGACGAAGACGTGGTCTTTGAGAACGTCCAGGCCCGGTATCGGACGGAGTTCCTGTTCAACAAAGCCAACGAGCTCGATGCCGTGGTCATGGGCACCGGCGATCTGACCGAGGTCGCCCTGGGATGGTGCACCTTCGCCGGAGACCACATGTCGCACTACCACGTGGCGGCATCCTTGCCCAAGACGCTGGTCCGCTTCCTGGTGCAGTGGGTGGCCGACGAAGAGATGGCCGATGCCGCCGCCCGGAGGGTGCTGCAGGACATCCTGAACACCCCCATCTCTCCCGAGCTGCGCCGGCCTGAGAACGGCGAGATCGCTCAGAGGAGCGAGGAGGTCATCGGGCCGGTGGAGCTGGCCGACTTCTACCTCTATCCCTTCATCCGCTTCGGGATGCGGCCGGGCAAGATCCTCTATCTGGCTGACCAGGTGAGGCAGCGGGGGCTGTTTGAAGGCCAGTACTCCCTGGATGATCTGCACCGCTGGCTGAGGAGCTTCGTGCAGAGGTTCTTCGCCAACCAGTTCAAGCGGACCTGCATGCCCGAGGGGCCGAAGGTGGGCTCGGTCAGTCTGTCGCCGCGCGGGGACTGGCGCATGCCTTCAGACGCCCAGGTCGGGCTCTGGCTGGAGGACCTGGAGGCGATGTACTCCCGGCTCCGCCAAGGCCGGTCCTGAAGGCCGTCGGACTGGCGCCGCCCGGCGGCACTGCCGCAGTTGACCGCAGTCGCCTTGTGCCCTGGCCCCTTGGTTGCGCCTTCTGTTCAGTCGTATTCCCCCACGCAGATTCAGCCCCATCACGGTGGCTGCCGCTCTTTGCCTGAGGGGTGAAGAGGGCTATACTGTGATTGCAGGATGATCGGAGAAGGACAGTCGTGGGCATACGATATCTGAAGGAGCCCAAACTGGAGAATCCGGAGGTGGTGGCCTGCTGGCCGGGGATCGGCAACATAGGCACGCTGGCCGTGGACACTCTGAGGGCCCAGATTGGGGCGGAGGCCTTCGCCGAGATCGAGCCCTGGGACCTCTTCTATCCCCGGAAGCTGGCCATCAGGGCCGGGGTGGTCACCCGGATGGAGTTCCCCAGCAGCAGATTCCACGCCAGGTCCGTTGCCGGCAGGGACGTGATGATCTTTCTGGGTGAGGAACAGCCGGCCGAGGCGGACAGGATGTACGCCCACGGCCGGAAGGCCGAGGAGATGGGCAACTTGGTTCTCGACGTGGCCCAGAGGTTCGGCTGCCGCCGCATCTACACTTCGGGGGCGGCGGTGTCCCTGATTCATCACGAGGCCCGGCCGAGGGTCTGGGTGGTGGCCACCAGCGAGGGCCTGCTGAAGAACCTGAGGCGACAGGAGAACACCGTTCTGATGAGCGAGATCGAGGGCATCGGGGGCAGCGGGAGCATCACCGGGCTGAACGGGCTGCTGCTGGGTTTGGCCAGGAGGAGGGGCATGGAGGCCGCCTGCCTCATGGGCGAGATACCGGACTACCTCTCCGGCGTCCCCTTCCCCTACGCCCGGGCCTCAAAATCGGTCCTGGAGGTGCTCAGTCGCGTGCTGGGGGCCGAGATGGACTACGGCACCCTGAACGCCATGATCGCCCAGGTGGACGGCTTCGTGGAGACCATCTATGAGAACCTGCCTTCCCCCATGAAAGAGCGCATTGAGCAGCGGAAGCTGGAACGGCCCTCAAAGCAGGAGCCGATCACCGAGGATGATGCCAAGTGGATCAAGGAGCATGTTGATGAACTCTTCAGAAAGGGAGACAAAGGCGGAGAGAGAGCCGCTTAGGTTCTTCTCCCGCCCGGCGCTGCGGTCTCCCGTCCTGGTGGTTGCCTGGAGTGAAGACGCGGGCAGGCTGGGGCCGAAGGTCAATGACTACCTGAGGCGGAAGCTGGGCGGTCATACCTTCTGCGAGATCGAGCCACTGGAGTTCTTCCCCATGGGTGGCGTGGCCATTGAGAACGACCTGGCCAAGTTCCCGGCCAGCTGGTTCTACGCCTCGCCGGAGCATGATCTGGTCCTCTTCGAGAGCTCTCCGCCTTCCTCCGACTGGTACCGGTTCCTGAGTCTGGTAATGGATGTGGCCCGGGACCACTGCCACGTGAGGGAAGTCCACACCGTTGGCGGGATGGTGACCATCAGCGCCCACACCACGCCGAGGCAGCTGGTGGCCGCCTTCAGCTCCACGGAGGTGAAGAGGAACCTGAGCAGCTATGACCTGGTGACTACCTTCGACTACGAAACGGCGGCCAGTCAGCGGCCGACGCTGAGCTCCTATCTCCTGTGGGTGGCCAAGAGGAGGGGCATCCCCGCGGCCAGCCTGTGGGTGCCGGTGCCGTTCTACCTGGCCGGAGGAGAGGACCTCAAAGCCGAGAGGAGGGTCCTCCAGTTCATCGATCAGAGGCTGGAGTTGGGCATCGACTTCCGGGAGCTTGACCAGGACATCAAGCGGCAGAACGAAGAGCTGGCCGAGGCGCGGGCCGGCAGCGCCCATATTGAGGAGTGCATTGCCAAACTGGAGAGCAACCAGGGCCTTTCGGAGGAGGAGAGCCTCAGGCTGGTCGAGGGAATCGACGACTTCATCAAGAGGAAGAGGGAGCAGGCCTCCTGAGCGCTGAGGGGACCGGCGTCCGGCGGGGGCAGAGTCGGGGGACGGCTTGAGCTTGACACTCATGGACAGCCACACCTAAGATAGCTGGGTTGTTGTCACCGGCTTGGGGGAGGGCGATTGCTGACCATTACCGATGAAGCTGTCAAAGAACTGCGGGCCATTCTGGAGGCCAACACGGCGCATCCCGGACAGGTGCTGCGGATAGATACCGAGTGCGACGGCTTCTCCATCTGGCTGGGGCCGGAGATGGAGGGCGATACCCTGGCCGGAAGCGAGGATACCGTTCTGCTCCGCGTCTCGCCGGAGCTGAGCCACTACCTGGCGGAAGCCAGCGTGATCATCGACTGCCGGCGGAGTACAGAAGGACCGCGCCTGGTGGTCTATCACGAGGAGGAGCTGTCTCTGGGGAAGCGGCCGCCGGGAGGCACCTCCAGGGCCCGGACACAGACGAAAGCATCGGGCAAGGCGACAGCGAAGGCGAAAGGCAGGCAGCGGTCCGCCAAGCCGCGCCGGAGGTGAATGCCGGATGAGCCAGGAGAGGTTCCTGTGGAACAAGGACCGCACGGAGATGGTCAGGGTGGGCGCTATCAAGCAGATAGCCATTGCCGAGATTGGGGCCAGTTACCCCACCGCGCCGGCGGATCGTGTGCCGAGGAAGAAGCCGGCCGCTCCGGAGAAGACCACCTGGGTCGTCCGGTGCCATTTCGCCCGAAGCACGGACACCATGGTCCTGGGCGTCTTCGATACCTTGGCGGAAGCCCGGCAATTCGTGGAGGGTCTGCAGCGGCACGCCGAGGCCCGGGAGGAGCCCCAGCCGTCCCCTGTGCCGGGTGGCAATGCCGCCGTCTCATGAAGCGCCGTCCCGGGTGGGGCGGACCGCCGTACGGTGATATGGGCTAGCGCATTCCGGACTGCACTGCTGCCCCCACGCGGGGCACGAGCACCAGGAGGGCCACGGTCGCCAACAGAGCGGCGACGATGCCCACGGCGATCCAGATCCACGGAGACACGGGCGGGCTGTAGGTGAAGGTGTCCCCGGCCACTGCCGACTCATTGCCCGCAGTGTCGATGGCCTTGGCCGTGATCTCGTAGGTCTGTCCGCCGGCCAGCCGCGGCAGGGGGCAGCTCCAGGAGTCCGTGCCCGAGGCGGCGATCCAGGTGGAGTCAGGTACCCAGGAAGAGCCGTCCCAGCAGGTGTCCCGCGTGACGTTCCTGATCAGGACCTCCACCCTGTCCATCTGCCCCGGCGAGGGGTCGTCGGCGGTGCCGCCAATCGAGGGAAGGGCCTTCGCCGGATCCGGGATGTCGTTCATGGCGACCACGGGGCTGGCGGTGTCGAAGGCGAAGGTGTCCCCGGCGGCTGCGGACTCATTCCCGGCCAGGTCCACCGCTCTGGCCCTGATCTCGTAGGCCGATCCGTCGTTCAGCCCCGGCAGAGAGTAGCTCCACGAATGGGTGCCGGCAGCCGCCAACCAGACGGGACCCGGCGTCCAGGAATCCCCGCCCCAGTAGGTATCCTGGCCGGTCCTTCTGATCTGAATCTCCACTCTATCCAGCTCCCCCGGGGCGGCATCGGCGGCCGTCCCGCCGATGAACGGAAGCGAGCTCACAGCGGCGGCGATATCATTCACGGTGATGGTGGGCGGGGTGGCATCGAAGGTGAAGGACGCCGCAGCCACCACGGACTCATTGCCGACGCTGTCGATAGCCTTCGTCCTGATCTCGTAGGCCGATCCGTCGTTCAGCGCAGGCAGGTCGTAGCTCCAGGAATCGGTGCCCGAGGCCCGAATCCATGTCGGGGCCACGGTCCATGAGGATGCTCCATCCCAGCAGGTGCCCTGGGCCAGGTTCCTGATCTGGATCTCGACCCTGTCCATCTGGCCCGGCGGTGCGTCGGCGGCCGTTCCGCCCACTGCGGAGAGCCGGTTCACCGGATCGGCGACGCTTTCCATGGTGATGGTGGGCAGGGTGTTGTCCAGTGTGAAGGTGCGGGCGGCTACTGCCGAGGTGTTGCCGGCTCTGTCCGCGGCCCTGGCGCTGACCTGGTATGTGGCGCTGGTCAGGGAGGGCAGAGTGCAGCTCCAGGAATCGCCGCCGGAGGCCCTGACCCAGGCCGGGGCGGCCGTCCACCCGGAGGAACCGTCCCAGTAGGTCCCCTGGTCGGTGTTCCTGATCTGGACCTCTACGCCATCCAACTGCCCCGGCGGGGCGTCCGCGGCCGTCCCCCCGACAGAGGACAGCCAATTGAAGGCATCGGGCATGTCATCCAGGGTGATCGATGGGATGACGGTGTCGAAGACGAACGTGTGCGAGACCGCTGCCGACTCATTCCCGGCACTGTCTATGGCCCTGGCGCTCAGCCCGTAGACCGTCCCGTTGTCCAGCGATGGCAGCGGGTAGTTCCAGGAAGCAGTGCCCGAGGCGGTGACCCATGTTGGGGCGGGCACCCAGGCCGTCCCCTCCCAGTAGGTGTTCTCGGTGGCGTTCCTGATCTGAACCTCCACTCTGTCCAGCTGACCCGGCGGGGCATCGGCCGCTGTTCCGCTGATCCAGGACAGCGAGCTGACGAAGTCCGGCAGCGGAATCATCCACACCGTGGGACCGGTCAGGTCGTCGAAGGTGAAGGTGTCGGAGACCACTGGCGATTCGTTGCCGGCGCTGTCGATGGCCCTGGCCTGGACCTCATAAGTGGATCCGCTGGCCAGAGGGGGTAGGGCGCGGCTCCAGGAAGTCGTGCCCGAGGCATTGACCCATGTCGGGACAGCGGCCCAGCCGGCTTCGTCCCAATAGGTATTCTCGGTGACGTTCCAGATATGGATCTCCACTGTATCCAGTTGCCCCGGCGCCGCATCGGCGGCTGTTCCGCTGACTGCGGGGAGCGAGTCCACCGGGTCGGGTATGTCGCTCATAGCGATGGTGGGAGCAGTCGTGTCGAAAGTGAAGCTCTCCGAGATCACGGCCGACTCGTTGCCGGCGCTGTCGATGGCCATGGCCCGGACCCTGTAGGTGGTGCCGTTGCCCAGCGGGGGCAGGGCATAGCTCCAGGAAGCCGTGCCGGAGGCGGTGATCCATGTGGAAGTTGGCGTCCAGGAGGTCCCGTTCCAGTACATATCCTGGCTGACGTTCCTCATCTGGATCTCCACTCTGTCCAGTTGCCCCGGAGCGGGATCGTTGGCTGAGCCTCCCAGCCAGGGAACTGTCCTGACGAAATCCGGGATGGTGCCGATCACCAGCGTCGGGTTGGTCACATCGACAACCACGGAGTGCTGGGCCGGGGACTCGTCCCAGTTGCCGGCGGAGTTGAGGGACCTGGCCTCGATGGTATGCAGGCCCGGTGACAGGGATTCCGTGGTGAATGAGAAGTCCTCGGCCCCTTCATCGAAGGCACCGTCGGCCGGGGTGGCGCTGAGCCATTCCCCGCCGTCCACGCGGTACTGAACGTCCACTATGCTGTTGATGCTGACGTCCTGCCCCGATGACCACCACTGGGGGTTGTTGTTGGGCAGCGGGATGTCCTCGGTCTGTCCGCCGAAGGTGAGCACTGTGTTGTCGGTGAAGTCCGGCGGGACGGGGTCGAAGACGGTCTCCGGCGCGGTGTCCATGGGATCCAGGACGTTGTCGCTGTCCGTATCCGTCCAGCCGATCTGCCCCGCGGTGGCCGGGCAGATGTCCCATATCCCGTTGTTCATGAGGCACAGGGCGCCGTCGTCGTCCGCCACATTCAGATAGCCGCTGTACTCCTCGTAGCCGTCGTACTCATCAGTGGCCCAGAATATGTGGCCCGTCTCATGGGCGGAGACGAAGTCCATGTCCTCGATGCCGTATCCGTTGTTATCGTAGGTCATGATCAGGTACGGCCCGCCGACCCAGGAGTAGGCGAACCAGCCGTCGCTGAAAGCGCCGTCGGCGTCGTTCAGGCTGTCCACCACGAAGATGGTGAAGGCCCAGTCCGCTTCCTGCAGGCCCATTTCATAGCTGTTGAGGGCGGCCACCTCCTCGAGGTAGGTGATGTTGTCGGTGCCGTAGCCCAGTCCCTCCATGATCTGGGCGACCCACAGTGCCTCGTTGTCGTGGGGCCTGGCTATCGGCTCATAGCCGGTGGCCGCCGTGCCATACGACGTGACGTAGAAGGCGAGATTCGCCTCGGGCTCCTGGCTCTCCCACCAGCTCAGGCCGGCGGCAATGCCCGCCAGGCAGGCCTCCATCCTCTCTTCGTCCCAGGTCTCGCTCTGGGGGTCAACGGTGCCGTCGCTCTCCGGGAAGATGACAGCCACGGCCACGTCGCCCATCATGTACTCGGACTGCCCGAAGAGGACCGGGGTTGAGGACTGAAGCGAGGCCAGGGGCGGACTCTGAGACATGGCTGGAGGAGTCAGGGCGTCCCGGTAGCCCATTTGGGCGGACATGACCCTGGCCCATATCGGGTGATGGCTGGAGGGGGGGCCACCTGGGGTCCATCCGGATCCGGGATTGAGGAGCGCCGCGGCGTGCGTCACTCCATCCTGGGAGGTGGAGCAAGGTCCGGGGTGGATGCGCCCGTCCCCGGTTGAGTGCATTGCCTGGGCCACAGCCAGGGACACCAGGACGGAGGTCAGGGTCAGCAGAAGGGCAGCCGGGATAGGCAGGCGGAACAGCGGCTTGTCGGTCGTCGTTCTCCTCCTGGCATTGCCGGTCCGATGCAGGGCCCGGCGCATCACAATTGACCGTGCTGCCTTCACTGTCGAAGCTATCTTGTTCGACTGTAGCACAGCATGCTGATGGCGTCAAACACCCCGGCCGGCGTTCGGCCCACCTTGGGGAGGCGATGTGCGGGTGGACTGCCGGCGCAGTTCGTCCAGCCAGCGGTTGAGGGCGGCCGTGAAGGCATGCCGCGCTGCCTCGGGCTCAGTCCCGCGCAGTGAGGCGGCCTCCGACGGATGGTGCAGCACTTCCTCTCCTGAGGGATGGACCGGCAGCCGGGTGTCGGAAAGGCCATCCCAGTCCCGGTTCACCGGCAACCCCATCACCTCCAGTAGAGGGTCCAGCGTGGCATCGACCAGGACCAGCCGGCCCTCGATCTCCACGCGGCAGGCCAGATGGTAGCTGGTGGATGTGGCCTGGGCCAGCCTGCGCAGCTCCGGCGGGTAGGGGACCTCCACCTCGGCCCAGCTGAAGGGGTACACGGCATAGAGCACCGGCAGGCCCAGCTGCTGGTACATGCTGCAGAGGAGGAGGTGCTTGGGGGTGCACGAGCCCCTGCCCAGGGTGAGGATCTCGGCGTATCTCCGGGCGTCGTTCAGTTCGGGGACGATGGCATAGGGGATGTCCCTGATCCTCTCAAACACGGCCACCCGGGCCTGCCCTGCGTTCAGGCCGGCGGTCCACTCCCGGAATCTCTCTGCGGCCATCCCCGCCATGGTTCAGCCCTTGAGAAGCAGCTTGGCTTCGGCGGTGCAGCCTCCGTCCACGGCGACGGCGGCGCCGGTGATATACGCCGAGTCATCCGAAGCCAGGAACAGGGCCACTCTGGCAATATCCTCCGGTGTTGCCGCTCTGCCGATGGGTATGCTGTCCAGACGGAAGACCTCGAAGTAGGGCTCTATCAGCGGGGTCCGGACGAGTCCGGGGCAGATGCAGTTGGCCCGGATGTTGAATCTGGAGTACTCGCTGGCAATCTGTTTGGTCAACTGGATGATGCCCGCCTTGGAGATGCAGTATGGCGTGCCGCCGGCCATGGCTGCCTGGCCCAGGATCGAGGCGGTGTTGATGATTGCTCCCCCGCCCTGCTTCAGCATCAGCGGGATGGCGTATTTGCAGCCGAAGAAGACTCCCTTGAGGTTGACGTTGATCACCAGGTCGAAGTCCTCCTCGGTGATGTCTGCCGTGGGCAGCCCGATGGCCCCCTGTATTCCGGCGTGATTGAAGATCACATCCAGACGGCCGAACTGCCCCGCAGTTGCGCCCACCATCTGCTCCACACTGGAGGACTTGGAGACATCGGCCTCGACGAAGATGGCCTCTACGCCGGCATCCCGGATCATCCTCACTGTCTCCTGGGCTCCCTCAGGAACACGATCCACGACGGCTACCTTGGCGCCTTCTCCAGCGAAGAGGATGGCCGAGGCACGGCCGATTCCCGATCCGGCGCCGGTGATCAGAGCTACCCTGCCATCGAGTCTGCCCATGGTCAGCCTCTCACTCTCCTGACCTCCTCGACTATCCTCGGCAGGATGTCGCCGATCTTACCCAGGATGATGTAGTCCGACACCCCTTCGCGGGTCAGGGGGGTGGCCTCGCCGTTCACCTCGATGATGGTCACCCCGGACCCGCCGCTGGCGTGGGAGCCCCACTCGTTCCGGCCACCCCTGCCGCTGCCCTTGTCCCTGGCGACCCGGGGCAGTTGGGCGAAGGGGTAGACCACTGCGGAGGTGCCGCAGATGAGCATCAGGTCGCACTTCCAGGCAGCCTCTAGGCTGGCATGGGCGGCATCGGAGGGGATGGCCTCCCCGAAGTAGACACCATCATGCTTGATCACCCCGTTGCACTTCCGGCAGCGGGGCGGCAGCTTCCCCTCGGCCTTGAGACCCTGCAGATCGTACTCCTCCCGCCGGTACCGGGTGTTGCAGGACATGCAGCGGAGCTTGGAGACGCCGCCGTGGTACTCGATGACATTGCGATTGCCCGCCTTGTCGTGGAGGCTGTCCACATTCTGGGTGATGACCAGCTTCACGATGCCCATGCTCTCCAGTTCGGCCAGGGCCAGGTGTCCGCGGTTCGGCAGGGCGTTCATGACCTCATCGAACAGGCTGAAGAAGCTGCCCGGCTCGAGAATCTTCTCCCAATGCTCCTTGGGGTCGCGGCGCAGCTTGTCGTAGGCCTCATAGGCCTCCATTTCGGCCTCCGGGTGTTTGGTCCAGATGCCGTCGGGGCCCCTGAAATCGCGGATCCCGGATTCGGTGGAGATCCCGGCCCCGGTCAGCGCGATGGCGTATTCTGCTTTGGCCAGGTCTGCGGCTGCCCTTCTGATCAGCTCTTCCATACCTACCTCCGTCTACTCTGCCTTGGCACGGAACATCATGGTGCCGAAGACGACCATCACCACGGCGAAGGCCGCCAGCACCACCAGCGGCTTCCACAGGTCAGACCAGACATAGTAGTCGGGGAGAACCAGGTTGCGAACCCCGACCACGGCATAGTCCACCGGATTGAACTGCCTGGCGATGTCGAGCCAGTGCGGAAGGATCTGCACTGTGACGCCGTCGTTGTTGACCGTGGCCGGCATCATCGTGGTGGACATGAACATCAACGGCATGGTGAACAGGTTGACCACCGCCATGACTGTCTCCTGCCGCCTCAACAGCAGCGCCAGACCGTTGGAGAAGGCTGCGAACCCGATGCCGAGCAGGCCGACAAGCAGGAACACCAGGAGCACCCCGGGTATGCCGGTGGCCACGTGAACGCCCATGATGGCGGCCACGATGAAGACGATGCCTGCCTGGACCACTCCCACGGTGACGGCGGCGATGACCCGGCCGGTGATGATGGACACCCGGGTGACCGGGGTGGCCAGCATCTTGGACATTATCCCCGCATCGATATCCATCAGGGTGCCAAACCCGGCGAAGGCCGAGCCGAAGAGCACGGTCATGACGATCACGCCCGGAGCGAACCCCTCCAAGTAGCTGACGTCGGGGCCCCAGACGTTCAAGCCACCGGCACCGCCGCCAAGCGCCTTGAAGATCTGGGTGAAGAGCAGAAGCCAGAGTATGGGTTGAAACAGGCTCATGAAGATGAACACGGGCATGCGGATGCGGACCCTGAGATCGCGCAGTATCACCTGCCAGGTATCGGACAAGGCGTCTGTCATCGGTTCCGCCTCCTGTTGGCCTGGCGCCGCATCTGGACGAAGGTGGTCTGGGTGCCCTCCTGCGCCCGTATGGTGCGGCCGGTGTATTTCAGGAACACGTCGTCCAGCGAGGGCCTCGACATGGCTATGGTCTTGACCTCGATGCCCTGGCTGCCCATGATCTGCATTATGCCCGGGATTGCCGCTGCCCCGTCCTTGACGTAGACTGCCAGTTGACCATCGCTGGGCTTGGTCTCCGTCACAAAGGGCTTGCCTGACAGGGCGGCCTCAGCCCGTTTGACGAAATCCTGGCGTTCTTCATCCTTTTCTGCGGGGGGAGTGAGCGTGACCACGTCACCGCCGATGGACTTCTTCAGTGCGTCGGAGGTGCCGATGGTCCTGATCTTGCCCAGATCGATGATGGCGATGCGGTCGGCCAGCCGGTCGGCCTCCTCCATGTAGTGCGTGGTCAGGAACACCGCCACGCCCATGGTCTTGGCCAGCTTGTTGATGTAGTCCCAGAGGTGGACCCTGGTCTGCGGGTCAAGCCCTGTGGTGGGCTCATCCAGGAAGATCACCTGAGGCTGATGGATCAGTCCCATGGCCAGGTCAAGCCGTTTCCGCATGCCACCGGAGTACGAGGAGACCATCTTGTCCTCGTATCCGTTCAGTCCCACCAGCTCGAACAGCTCTTTGACCCGCTCCCTGATCCTCCTGTTGTCTAGGCGGTAGAAGTGGCCGTAGAGGGTAAGGTTCTCCCGTCCCGTGGCACGCTCGTCCACTCCCACGTCCTGGGCCGCGTAGCCGACGCGCCTGCGCACCTCGGCAGGGTGTTTCACAACGTCGAAGCCGGCTACAGTGGCCGAGCCGGAGGTGGGCAGGATGAGCGTGTTCAGCATCTTGATAGTGGTGGTCTTCCCGGCGCCGTTCGGCCCCAGGAAGGCGAAGATCTCGCCTGCCTCCACCTCGAAATCGATGCCGTCTACGGCTCTGACCTCGCCGTTGTAGATCTTGGTCAGTCCCCGGGTTCCAATAACGCTCATGCAGTTCTCCTTTGAGGATTGGCACTGCGGGGGGTGTCTCAGAGGGGCGTTGGCCTTGTCTGCCGCAAGTGTGGCATACTGATGTCCATCATATCACAACAGGCTCCTTGCTGATGGCGGCCAAGCCGGAGTCAGACCTAGGAAGGAGCGTGAGGAGGTCAGGATGAACGTTGTGCGCAGTGAGATCGATATCGATGCCCCGGCCCAGAGGGTCTGGGATATCATCACTGACCTGCCCCGCTATCCGGAGTGGAACAAGTTCACCCCCCGGATGACTGCCAAGAAGATCGCGGTGGGCGAGGAGTTCGACCTGGACTGCCAGATGACGGAGAAGCAGTTGCTCAAGAATGAGCACGAGGTCTTCCTGGCCTACGAGCCCGAATGCTACAAGGTCTGCTGGGGCACTTCGCGGAAGCGGGGACGGCCGGGTATCAAGAGCTTCCGCTGGCAGGTCTGTGTGCCCATGGGTGACGGGCGGACCCACTTCGTCAACTTCGAGGAGTTCCACGGTGTGCTGGCGCCCCTGGTCTATCTCCTGTACGGCGGGAAGATGAAACGCGCCTTCGCCAGCTACTGCTTCGCGCTGAAGAGACGCGCTGAGTCCTAGCCCCGGCCGGCTACCGGGGTCTCCGGGCGGCGAAGTAGACCATGACGATGCCCGCCGGCAGGGCCACCGCGCCGGCAATGAGCAGGCCGATACCTAGCCAGAAGACCCAGGGCACCCTGGCGCCGACCGCAGCGTCTACGTCAACATCATTGGAGCCGTCCTGGTTCATGATGACCAGCACCCAACTCCCCGATTCGGGTTCCCACCTCAGGGTCTGGGTTCCGGTGCCGTAGGCCGAGGCCTCCCAGAAGTTCTGCTCTGTCGGGTCCCCGGGTTCGGAATTGCCGCGGTGCCTCCTGTAGTCGACATCGATGCCGCGTGAGTCGGAGGTCCATTCAGTGATCTCGTCGTACTCGACGTCGTCAAGGTAGTCGGCGACATCGTCCTCCGAACCAATGCCGATGAAGACCCCTTTCGAGGCCGCCCGGTTCTCGGCTTCCACCTTGACGGTCAGGAAGTCGCCGGGATCACAGCACCAGCCCATGTCTTGGTCCGAGTCCCAGTCGATGTCGGCCGGTTCCGAGGTGATGGCATAGGAGTCGCTCTCCAGCCGGGTAGTGTCGATGGTGTAGAACCCCTCGCTGTCGGTCAGGGTGGCGTTGGCCCAACTCAGTCCGCTGCCGCCGACCAACAAGAAGACCGATGCCACCAGGAAGATGATTCCGAAGACCAGGAGAACGATTCTGCCTGCACTCATCTTGCCACCTCCTCAGCCTGTCTTCACTATGGGCAGCGCTGCAATCCGGAGCGGCGATCCCGCCGGCAACATCCTCACAACCCTCCCGGAGCCGATGCCGTTTCTGATTGTAGTGCTGGCGGGATGTCGACGCAAACGGCCCCGCGCGCCTGCGGTGGTATACTTGTCGGCAGCTTCGGGTACATCAGCCGCACTGCGGTCCACTGCGGGCCATGGAATAGCCACGGAGCCGCGCCACGAGGCGCCCGCTGCGTGGGCCGGCTGGGGACACCCGATTGGGAGGAGGGCCGATGAAGAGCTACCGCAAAGAACTGTGGTTCAACGTCGCCGAACGCCGGGGGTTTGTCAATATCACGCCGCAGGTCGACGGCTGCCTGCGCGAGAGCAAGATCAAGGAAGGGCTGGTCCTGGTGAACGCCATGCACATCACCGCCTCGGTGTTCATCAACGATGACGAACGGGGGCTACATCAGGACTACGACGACTGGCTGGAGCAGATAGCGCCCCATGAGCCGGTCGGCCGCTACCGCCACAATCGGACCGGCGAAGACAATGCCGACGCTCACCTGAAGAGGCAGGTCATGGGCCGCGAGGTGGTAGTGGCTGTCAGCGAAGGGCGGCTGGACTTTGGGCCCTGGGAGCAGATCTTCTACGGCGAGTTCGACGGCCGGCGCCGGAAGCGGGCGCTGGTCAAGATCATCGGGGAGTGACCCTCCGGGCCGTGAGGTAGATGCCCAGGAGGATCACCGCGCCGCCCCCCAGGGTGAACGGCGAGGGCTCCTGGCGTATCCAGGGTAAGGCGTAGGCCAGCAGCGAAGAGCCGATCGGCTCTCCCAGAAGGAAGACGGAGGCCACTGCCGCCCGGATGTGGGCCAGGGACCAGTTGTACAACGTGTGCCCCAGCAGCCCTGCCACTGTTGCCATGAGCAGAATGATCAGGTAGTCCTCCGTTCTCAGGCCCGACAGCGGGGCCCCGAAGGCCAGGCAGATGGGGATCAGCGCCAGCGTGGCCGCGGCATAGACCACCAGGGCATAGGGGAAGACGGAGACGGTCTTCCTGACCACCCGCCCGCCCAGGATGTAGAGTCCGGCGGCCAGCCCGCCCAGCATGGCAAGGACATTCCCTTCCAGGGTATCCAGAGCGAAGGCGGAATAGCCGTAGTTGCCGCTGACCAGCAGGGCCACTCCGGCGACGCCAATACCGATGCCGATCACGTTCAGACCGGACAGCCTCTCTTTCAGAAGGTAGTGCGAGACGGGGGCCACGAAGACCGGGTGGGCGGTGACCAGCACCACCGAGCTGGCCACCGAGGTCTTGGTCAGCGAGGTGATCCACAGCGCGAAGTGGGCGGCCAGCACCAGGCCGATCAGCACCATCATCAGCAGTGCCGAGCGGGGGATGGCCAGGAGTTCCGCTCTGCCCTTCTCCCTGAGGAGGGCCAGCGGTGCCACGATGGCGGTGGTGAAGAGAATCCTGTAGAAGGCGATGCTCAGCGGGGGCGCTTCACAGGAGAGGATGAGGACGGAGGCGAAGGACACGGCGACGATGGAGATGGAGATGGCAAGGTAGGGCCTGCTCATGGTTCCAGACCCTCATCTTCTTATCCCCCGGGGGTGCAAGTCAATCGTGTCCCATGGTTCCGCAGGAATCCGACAGTCGCCAAGGGTTGCCGAACCGTTTTCGCGACTAAGCCTATTGCATGGATAGAGCAGGAACCGGATAATAGCAGACAACGGCATGTATGAGGGGCACTGAACCGTTGTCCGTATTTGGTCACTTGGGCAATGGGGAGTCAATAGTGAAACCGACCTGGAGAGGTCGGTTTCTTGCGTTTCTTGGAGGAGATGAATGACAGAGTGGAAGCACAAGGGCAGACAACCAGGACCGACCAGGGGCGGCATCAAGTGCTGTCCCTTCGTGTTTCTCCTTTGTCTTGCCCTGATGGCTTCCGTCGCGCTGGTGCAACCCGGGCTTCAGAGTGCCCGCGCTGAAGGTTCCAGTGTGGCCAACAGTCCAGCCGGCGACTTGGTGGTCTTCAGCCAGGACTACGCCGGCATGAGCGCGGTCCCGGGCAACGTCTGCCTGGCTGCAGATTCCATGTCGGGTGCTGTCTCCAACCTGGCCCTGGACTACGACTCCACTAGCCATTGTGTTTCGGTTGATGCCACCGCAGGCGCGGTGGGCAAGCTGTTTGTAGGAGGACTGTCGCCGTCTCTGGCAACGACCATCACCATTGACATGGGCATGGGCAGGACGGAGGACCACTCCACCGTGAATGTGTTTGCGGGCGGCGCTTGGCTTGAAGTCCGGCTTGTCAACAGTGCTCCCACAGATGACCTGGAAATAGTGTCGTACTACTACACCTACACCAATCCCACACTGTATTCCGCCATCAGCGTCACCCCCAATGTAGGCTTCAACGATAGTGGGAGATTCGAAATCACCATAGTGTCCGATTGCGCCGGCAAGACCAATGACATCTATCTCAACGGCGTGAAGAAGCTGACCACCCCCTACACCCGCTATCTGCCCTACAGCATGACCACGGTCTACGACCCGTTTGTCAATCCGTTCGTGCATTTCGCCTTCGATTCGATATACTCCGGGCAAACCGCCTACCTGCAGCTGTACTGGGTGGAGCAGACGGTGCCTAGGTACAGCTACGTGACTCCCATATCCAACCCCAAACTGACTTCGTTCGGACTGGACGGCCCGCACCCGTGGGACACGGTGGACTACGGAGTATCCCTACTTGACCACGGGACGATATGGGCTGACGTGGGCTGGGTTGAAGACTACTCTCCGTCAGAGATGGCGGCTTTGAAGGCCCTCATCGCCGATGGGTGGGAGCTGGGGATACACTACGGTGCCAGGCTGTACGATTTGCCGTTGGCGGACGCTCTGGCATTGATGGATGCCGAGACTGCTGAGATCGCGGCGACATTTGGGGAACCCCCAACGTCATTCTGCAGTCTTCAGGGGGCAGACAACGTCACGCATGCCGAGTATGCCTACGCCAGCTTCGGGATGGTGTCCAGAGCCGGAGTGAACGGTTGCGGTGCCGGACTGTCCAGCATTGCGAACCTGGGTGACAACTGCTGGACCTTCTGGAGCACTGCGTCGGCCGCTGGCATAGTTGTTCCCACCTTCTCACACGAACTGGATGTCACCCCGGCTATTGTCTGGTCGATCAGCGCCGACAGGTTTGCCACCTATGTATCGAACTATGAGAACAGGGGCGTTCAGATAATCGGCTTCAGGGAATACTGGGAGAAAGCCCAGAACTCGTACCATACGGCTATCTCAAATGTGGTCTCTGACCCCGGGGTCTCGCTGAGCTTCACGGTGGCCAATATCGGCGGCAAATCCCGACTGCTGGTCAACGCCCCGTGGGCCACTGGAGTCCAGGATGGCTCGGGAGGCGACGTGCCCTTCGAGGTATCCGCCTCCGGCATAGTCATCGAGGTGGAGGCCGGGGACTACACAGTGGCCGCGGGCCTTCATGTCGGCTTCTCTGCTGACGAGACGGCGGTGATGGTGGGCCAGGCGGTCCAGTTCACCGACCTGTCCATGGGTGGAGTGCTGCCCCTTTCCTACGAGTGGGATTTCGGGGATGGCACGGGGAGCACGCTTCAGAACCCCTCCCACAGCTACAGCAGCGCGGGCACCTACACCGTAGCACTGCAGGTGACCGATTCCGATGCAGAGACCGACACCGAGACCAAGGCGGGCTACATCACGGTGACCACCTCTCCGCCCCCGAACGATCCGCCGAACAAGCCTGTCAACTCTTCACCGGTGGATCAGGCAATTGGAGTGAGCCTGATGCCAACGCTCCGGGCCGCGGCGTTCTCCGACCCGGACGGCGGCGATACCCATGCCGCCTCCCAGTGGCAGATGAGGACGGCCGCGGGCAGCTACTCCAGCCCGGTGTTCGACAGCGGCACGGATGCTGCGCACCTGACAAGCATCCTGTCTTCGTCGCTGAGCTACTCCACCACCTACTACTGGCACGCCAGGTATCAGGACAATCACGGGGCGTGGTCCAGCTACTCAGATGACACATCCTTCACCACTGCTGCGCCACCGAACCAGGCCCCGGGCCAGCCGGACAACGTCTCTCCGCCCAACGGCGGCAGTGAGGCGAGTCTGACGCCGACGCTCACCTGCGCAGACTTCTCCGACCCTGACTCCGGAGATAGCCATGCCGCCTCCCAATGGCAGGTCAGCGCTGTGGCGGGAGACTACTCCAGTCCGGTTTTCGACAGCAGCGCAGACATCGCCAACCTGACCAGCGTCGGCGTTGCATCCGGCAGACTGGCCTACTCCACCACCTACTTCTGGAGGGTGAGGCATCAGGACAGTCATGAGGCTTGGTCAGACTGGTCAGATGAGACGTCCTTCACCACCGCCGAACCGCCAAACCAGCCTCCGGGCCAGCCTGACAATCTCCTGCCGGCAGCGGGGGCCACCGGGATGAGCCTCGTTCCCGTGCTCTCTTCGTCTTCGTTCTCAGACCCGGATGGCGGTGATACTCACGCCGCCTCTCAATGGCAGATCACTGCAGTGGCCGGAGACTACTCCAGCCCGGTCTTCGACAGCGGCACAGACACCATCAGCCTGACGGGCATCAGCGTTCCATCCGGCAAACTGGCCTACTCCACCACCTACTTCTGGAGGGTGAGGCACCAGGACAACCGCGGAGCCTGGTCGAACTGGTCGGCAGAGACCTCTTTCGCCACAGCTGCGCCTCCACTCGACTCAACTCCACCGGCTACCCCCGCTGTCTCAGATGATGGCGCTACCACAACCATAGCCACCGGTCTCCGCGCTGCCTGGTCTTCCACAGACCCGGAATCAGGCGTGGCGGAGTACCAGTATGCGATCGGCACCTCCGCCGGGGGAACCGATGTCGTCGACTGGACCTCGGCAGGAGCGTCCGGCGGGATAGACAGGACCGGGCTCTCGCTTACGGTGGGCACCACCTACTACTTCAGTGTCAAGGCCAGGAACGGGGATGGACTCTGGAGCGCAGTAGCCGTGAGTGACGGGATCAAGGTGATCGGCGAGCAGGATCCCACCCCTGCTCCGCCGGAGAACGAGGACAATAGGCTGCCATTCTGGCTGGTCATCCCCGTTGGGTTCGTGGTGGCAGCCGCGGCGGGCTTCGTTGTCCTATCCGTCCGAAAGAGGCCGATCTAGCACACGGTGCGCCGGCTGCGGGGTCCGCCGGGGTGGAGACATCCTCCCCGCCCCATCGTTTTGCCGCCGGGGGATTGCGGAGGTACAATGGCCTCGGTGCGCCACGGAAGGAACACGCGGGCCGAGGGGCGATGCTCAGAGCGGTGCTGTTTGACCTCGACAACACGCTGATCCACTACAGCGAGCGGGAGTTCTTTGAGCGCTACGTTGTCGGGGTCATGGGCCACTTCGCTGACATCATGCCCGGCAACATGTTCATCGACAAGCTGCTCCGGGGCACTCAGTCCCTGCTGCGCAACAACGGCGAGATGTCGAACGCTGACCGCTTCCTGGAGACCTTCTGCGCCGACCACGGGGCGCTGCGGGGCGAGATCTGGGCCCGGTTCATGAAGTTCTACGATACGGAGTACGAACGGCTCCGCTCCCTGGCCACGGTGTCCCCCGAGGTGCGGGATGTGTTCCTGCGGCTGAGGCAGAACGACGTCAAGCTGGTCATCGCCTCCAACCCCATCTGGCCGCTGGCGGCGCAGTCCGCGCGGCTTACGTGGGCGGGACTGGGAGACCTGCGCTTCGATCTGATCACCCACATCGAGAACACCACCTACTGCAAGCCCAACCTGGAGTACTACCAGGAGATCTGCGGGATGATCAAGGAGACCCCGGAGGCCTGCCTCATGGTGGGCAACGACCCGGTGAATGACATGATCGTGGCCCGCATCGGCATGAAGACATACCTGGTGACCGACGCCGCTGAAGCCGACACCGAGCTAAGCCGGAGCACCCACGGCAGCGCAACCGCCGGGATCCCGGAGCCCGACTTCCAGGGGTCACTGACGGCGGTAGTCGACCTCATCGAGGGGTTGCTGAGGGAGGGGGCATACAGTGGGCCAGTGTGTGACTAGAGAAATCGCCGCCAGAGGGATGACCTTCCGGTGCAGGCTGTCTGGGGTGGAGAATCCCTCGGCCGAGCCGGTCATCCTGCTCCACGGCTTTCCGGAGACCTCAGCCATGTGGGCCGAGCCCATGGCCAAGCTGGCTGATGAGGGCTACCGCTGCCTGGCCCCGGACCAGCGGGGCTACAGTCCCGGAGCACGACCTGAGGCAGCGGAGAACTACACCTACCCGGAGCTGGCCCTGGATGTCGTGGCTCTGGCCGATGCTGTGGGGTTCCGGCGCCTCCACCTCATCGGGCATGACTGGGGCTCCATCGTGGGATGGGAGGCCATCCGGACCCACCCCGACCGCGTCCAGAGCTGGACGGCCATGTCCGTACCGCATGTGGACGCCTTCACGGCAGCCATCGCCGACGACCCCGACCAGCAGCAGCGCAGTCAGTACATCGGCATCTTTCTGCAGAAGGGGCCGGCCGAGGAGATGCTCTGCGGCAACGACTTCGCCGGACTGCGGGCGGCCTGGGCCTCCATACCGGCCATCCTGGTGGAGGAGTACCTCAAGGTCTTCTCCGTTCCGGGAGCGGTCACCGCCGGCCTGAACTGGTACCGGGGCAACGCCCGCCTGCTGGACAAGAGGGACCGCGGGGACAGGTTCGGCCCATTCTCGCACCCCACGCTGCTCATCTGGGGCAATCAGGACATCGCCGTGGGGCGAGCGGGTGTGGAGCGCAGCGCGCCCTACATGCGCGGTCCCTACCGGGTGGTGGAGCTCAACGCCGGCCATTGGCTCATCCAGGAAGAGCCGGAGAGGGTGTACCAGGAGATCCTGGTACACCTCCGGGCCAACCGCATGAAGTAGTCGGGCCCCCGGTCCCCTCGATGCGCTAGCCGGAGTCCCTCTGGCGGACGGTGCAGGAAGCAGCGCAGTTATGGCACTCCACGTCGCACGGCTCCACGTGGATGACCACATTCACCCGCAGCAGCCTCGTCTGAAGGTCCTCCTCCAGGTGGTCACACATTGAGTGCGCCTCGTCCACGCTGGCATTCTTGGGCATAACCAGGTGGAGGTAGATGTGGCGGCGGTCCCCGGACTTGCGGGTGCGCAGCTCGTGGAAGTCCACCAGTTGGCCCATGTGCTCCCGGATGCAGGTCCGGATGATCTCCTCCTCTGCTTCGGGCAGACGGGTGTCCATCAGCCCGTCGAACGACTTCCTCGCCGTAGTGAAAGCTGCCCTGGCGATGAGCGCGGCCACCAGCAGGGAAACGATGGGGTCGGGCAGGTTGCTGCCGGTCACCCTGACCAGGACCAGGCCGGCCAGGACGGCGATGGAACTGAGCACGTCCGCGAACATGTCCCGCCCTGAAGCCTCCAGCGCCGTGGAGTCCGCCGACTTTGCCACCTTGAAGGCGTACCAGGAGACGACGGCGTTGGCCACGATGGCGGCCACGGTGACATAGATGCCCAGCGTGACCATCTCCAACTCCCCGCCGGAGATCAGCCTGCGGATGGCTTCGTAGGCGATGGCGCCGGCGGCGAAGAAGATCAGCCCGGAAATGACCACTCCGGCGATGTCCTGGGCCTTGCCGTGGCCGAAGGAGTGGTCGGCGTCAGGCGGCCGCGAGGAGATCCTGATGCCCAGGAAGCCGACAACCACGCCGGCCAGGTCGATGGTGCTGTGAATGGCGTCGGCGCGTATGCCGATGCTGCCGGTGACCACGCTGGTCACCGCCTTCATAACGATGAGCAGGAAGATGACGACGATGGAGATCTTGGAGGCGGTATCCGGCCTTGCCAGGGAAGCCCTGATGGTGGCGCTTCTTCGTTCTCGTCTTTCGTTGGTCACCTCTCCTACCTCCTAGAGGGCAACAAAATAGCCCGCAGGACACCCAGTCCCGCGGGCTCGAGAACCCGCTGCCAAACCAGCCCGGCTCAACGCCGTCGGCTGTTCACCTCCGGCGGGCCTGTTCCAGGCTTGCGAACGATTCTAAGGGCGGCATCAAGACATGTCAAGGGCGCTCTGACAGCTAAGCTGCCGGCAGGCGGCGGCGCATGAAGAAGTTGAAGACCAGGACGCCGGCGAGGCAGGCACCGGCAGCGGAGTAGAAGACCCAGCTGATGCCCAGGGAGGAATCGATCAGGGCTCCGCCCGTTGACCCGGCCACTATGGCCACCGAGTTGGCCATGATGAAGACCCCCATGACCGAGCCCATGCCCCGGGCCCGGCCCCGCTCTACGCTCAGGGCGTTGCCCGCGGGCAGGGCGACGCTCTCGGCAATGCCGACGACGATGAAGAGGCAGAAGAGGGCCGCGAAGCCGCCGACCACCGGAGTGAGCAGGATGCCGACGGCAAGGATGCTCAGTCCCGCGGTGACCAGGAGGACGCGGTTCAGGCGGTCGGCCAGCCAGCCGGAGGGGAAGGCCAGGAGGCCGTTGAACATCTGCCGGGCGGAGAGCACCAGGCCGACCTGTGCCAGGGTGGTGCCCCTGACGTTGGTCATGAATATGGGCAGGAAGGTGAAGACCGCCCCATAGGTCAGGCCTTCGACTATCTGGAAGACGGCGATGGCCCGGATGGTGTTGTCTTTGAGAATGGCTGGCAGTAGCCCTTTTGACTGGCCCGAAGGACGGGGAACGGCGCAGGGCCTGTCGGTGGGCAGGAAGAGGAGGACCATGAGGAAGCCCGCCCCGCTGAGGATGGCCATGCTGATGAAAGTGGCGGAGAGGCCGAAGGCATCGTGGACCAGTCCGCCCAGGGTGGGCCCAGAGCCGAAGCCGATGACCAGGGCGATATTGAACACGCCCATGTACCTGCCCTCCTGACCGCGGGGGGCCAGGTCGCCCACATAGGCGTAGGAGGTGGGCACAACCATGGCAGCGCCGACGCCGGACACCAGACGGAAGAGGAAGATCTCGCGGTAGCCGGGGGCCCAGTAGTAGCCGATGGCGGCGACGGCGTAGATGAGCAGTCCGAGGAAGAGGAAGGGCTTGCGGCCGAAGCGGTCGGACAGCCGACCCACGAAGGGCATGAGGGGCACCTCGGTCAGGGCGAAGCCGGAGAAGATGAGGGCGATCCAGATGCCGGTGGCCCCCATGTCCTCGGCGAACTTGGGCAGAAGCGGGCTGACCATGCCGATGCCGGCCATGCTGATGAGCAGGGCCAGCCAGACGACGATGAAGGGCCGGTTGTCACGGAGGAAACGGCTGACGGCCCCCGCGGGGGTGAGCGGGGCGCCTGGCGGCGGCTGTGGGTTCACCGGGGGTGTTCACCATTGGGCGGTGCTGGCATGCCGCCCCGCCCGAGGTCAGACCGTGACGCAGTGTTCATCATGGCATTGCAGTCCCTGTGCATGAACATCATATTGTCGCCCGGTTCGAGCTGTCAAAGAAGCCACGCTTGCGGGGCCAAGCGGGCCGTGATATGGTAGTTGAGCCAGCCCCGGAGTGCCGGGGCCGGCGACCAAGGAGCAGGGACGCTGCCATACGCCGGATGTGATCTGGGTATCATCACCGCCAAAGTGGTGATCGTCGAGAACAGCCGTATACTTGCCGCCGAGACCCTCCCCTACAGAAGCTTCCCCGATCAGGCTGCGGTGGGGGCGATGGAAGGTGCGCTGGCCAAAGCAGGTCTGCGCCGCGAGGACATCGCCCTCTGCCTGGCCACGGGCATGGGAATCAGGGCGGTGGCCTTCGCTGATGACGCAGTGTCTGAGATCATCAGCCTGCACAGAGCGGTGCGGCAGCTCAATTCCCGGGCGAGGACGGTCATAGACGTCGGCGGGCACAGCTTCATGGCCTTCAATATCACCGAAGACGGGGAGATCAAGGAGTCGGCGGTCACCGACCGCTGCGCCGCCGGCACCGGCATGGTTCTGGACGCCATGGCCAAGGTGCTGGAGATGCCTCTGGACGAGATGAACACGTCGGCGGCCCGATCGAAGAAGCCAGTTTACATAAACAACCAGTGTCCCATATTCGTGGAGAGCGAAGTCATCTCGCTGACAAACGATGGCCATGATGTCCTTGACCTCTTCGCCGGCGTTGCTGCTTCGCTAGCCGGCAAGATCGCCGGTCTGGTGGGCAGGGTGGACCTCATACCGGATGTGGTCATGGTCGGCGGCGTGATCAGGAACAGCCTGGTAGTCAGCAATCTGGAGCGCAAACTGGGCCTGGGCCTGACCCGGCTCGACGGAATCGATCCCCAGACGGTGGCCGCCTATGGGGCGGCTCTGCTGGCGGAGGAGAGGCACCGTGTCTAGGTCTCCTGATGGAGTGATCGTCGCCGGCTGCGACATCGGCGCGCTGACCACCAAAGCGGTTATCATGAAGGATGGCGCCCTGCTCGGCGCGGAGATCCTCAATTCCCGGGCCAGGGGGGCGGAGTCGGCCAGACGCGCCATGGAGGGGCTGCTGGGTCGGCTCGGCCTGCAATGGGACTCCATCAGCTACTGCGTGGGAACGGGCTATGGGCGGAACGTGGTGCCCTTCGCCCAGGCCAATGTCAGCGAGATATCCTGTCACGGCAGAGGGGCCCACTGGCTGGTGCCCTCGGTGCGCACGGTCATCGATGGCGGCGGGCAGGACTGTAAGGCCTTGCTGGTGGACGAGAACGGCATGTTGGTGGACTTCCGGATGAACTTCAAGTGCGCTGCCGGGACGGGTGCGGCGCTGGAGGTGGCGGCGGAGAGCCTGGGCATTGACGTCTCCGAACTGGGCCCGCTGTCGCTGCAGGCGGCGGAGCCGGCCCTGTTGAGGAAACCTTGCTGCATTCTCACCCAGATCGAAATCCGGCATCACCTCTTTGAAGGCCGGAACCGGGCGGACATCGCTGCCGGGATCAACGAGATCACCGCCCTGCAGATCCTGCCCTTGGTCCGTGAACTCGACGTGGAGAAGGACATCGCCTTCACCGGTGGCATGGCCAAGAACGTGGGACTGCTCAAGTGCCTGGAGCGGGAACTCGGGACGGAGATGGTCCGCTTCCCCGAGGACCCCCAGCTTGTCGGCGCCATCGGCGCCGCCCTCTTTGCCGCGGACAGGGCCAGGACGCGCAGCTAGTGTTGTCCTTCCAACACTACGCTAGCCTGACTGCCATATGTTGGGTGGGTGTCGTCTGCCTGAGGCAGACCGACCCGACGCCGATGTCATCCGCCCGAGGTGGATCCAGGGCTGGGGTGGCGTAGCACAACTACACACAACGACATCTGCGAAGCACTACACTAGGCGTCCGCCGATCCGGGCAGCCACTCATGTGATACAATCTACCTGGGCCCATTCAGTCGCACTGCGTGCCGTCGGGACGCGCTGAAGCTGAAGAAGGAGGCGGGGCATGGCTTTCGTTGAAGTTGCCAAAGCAGACGACGTGCCGTCGGGTCAGATGAGGCTGTTCAAGGTCCAGGGCAAAGAGGTCCTGGTGGTGAACTACGAGGGGAAGCTCCACGGCATCGGCGGCAGGTGCAGCCACATGAACGGCGAGCTCTCGAAGGGCAGAGTGGAGGGCAAGCTGGTCACCTGCCCCAGGCACGGCTCGGTCTTCGACGTGACCACGGGGGAGTGCGTCACCGGACCGAAGATCGTCTTCCTCAAGTTCCGCGCCAGGGCCGTGCCCACCTACGAGGTCAGGGTCGAAGGCGGCTCCATCCAGGTCAGCCTCTAGCCTTCCTCACACGAAGTGCCCCCGGAGCATCTCCCGGACGCAGATCTTGGTGTAGTCGATGAACTGGTGCCGCACGCTGCGGAAGTCCAGGGTGATCAGGCTGTTGGCCAGTATCCCCATGGGCATGGCCTGGGCGATGAAGCCCCGGGCGTACTCCAGCATCCAGGTATTCGGCTTCATGGCCACGCCCTTGTCGGTGCCGCTCTTCAGAAAGGCCATATCGCCCGGTAGATACAGCGTCGGCGTGAGCTGGCCCAGGGTATAGGTGGTCATCTCGCCCGCCAGCATCACGTCCCAGATGCGGGGCGCGAAGCGCCCGGAGTACCCCTCGGTGCCCACCGGAAAGCCCACGATGAGCAGGTACTCCGAGAGCGAGCCGTAGAGCAGGGTCAACTGACCGGCGACGCTGCCCGCGATGGAGAAGACCCACCTCTTCCTGGTACGTATCCGCTTCGGGTAGGCCCTGTCGATGTCGGCGATGACCGCGTCCAGCTTCTGCTCTATGGGAAGCTCGAGGTGAGGCCGGCATATCTCCTGCAGCTTCTCGGGATCGAAGATGGCGCTCATGCAATCCTCCCTTCAACGTGTCCCTACTCGCCCCACATCTTCTGCAGCGTCTCCACGTCGTAGTAGAACTCCAGCATTTCCACCACCTTGCCCCAGCGGACCTTCATCACGGTCACGCCGCTGTTCTCGAAGGTCTGCCCGGCCTTGTTGGTGATCGTCTTCTCCCAGCGGATGGCGATGGTGTTGCTCGGACCCAGGGCCAGGATGTTCTTGATGTAGCTCTCCTTCAGCACGCAGTTCTCCCGGGGGAACTGATCGAAGTAGCGGTCGAAGAACTCCTGAACGGCGGCCTTCCCCTTCCGGATGCCGCTGACGGACATCTTGCCGGGGTACTTGATCAAGGCGTCGTCGGTGTAACTGGCCACGATCTTGTCCTTCCGCCGCTGGTTCAGGTCGTTCATGGCGCCGCGCAATGCCAGCTTCAGAATCAGAGCTCCGATCATCTCGCCACCTCCGCGGATATCATAACACACCCCTCAGCAGCCGGACCCCGGGCCGCCTCCGCCGCCAACTCGCGCCCAAGTCGTTCGGGAATAAGCACAAACTCGTTTGACAGTCCCCAAAACGCACCATAGGATGGTTCCATGGAGGCAGCAAAATGTCCAGAAAGCTGAAGGTCCTGGTTGTCGTGGTGGCCGTGGCAGCGATGCTCGGCATCATCGGCGGAACGGTCTATGCAGCCAGCGGCGGTGGAGCAGGCTGGTGTCCTCCCTGGGACCGCGCCTGTGGCCAGGGGAACAGCTCCGGCTGCTGTGGCGGCAACGGCGAACAACTGCGCGACGGCTCCTGTCACTAGCGGCTTCAAACACGGGGTTTGCGGACTACTGCTTGGGCAAGCCCCGTGCCGTTTTGATGGCCTCATTCAGCCGCTGGATGAAGGTCTCCCTGTCCGACGGCGATATCGTCACGCTCCAGCCCTTCTTCCGGACGATCTCCATCACGCTGCGTGAAGACGTGGCCAGTTGAATCCCCCAGTTGACCATGATCTTCGACCCCGAGGCCACGCGGATCTCCTTGATGTTCGACAGTGGGATGTCCATCCCGAAAGGCCCCCCCAGCACGATCCTCAGCCTGTTGTCGAACACCTGGTAACTCCTCGGCATCACGAAATAGAAGACGAGCGCGTCGAACACGGTGACCCCCAACAAAGGCAGGCCGTCGGGGGCATCATCCAGGGTGAGCACGATTCCGCCGATGAGGGTGGCCGCCAGGGTCCCCGTAATGACCAGCTTCAGCCACCAGTCCCACGGGGCCGTGTCCTCATGCAGCAGATAGCCCGGCTTCGCCGGCATGGCGGGCGGTCCGCTCCTCTTCATCTCTCAACAATCCGCTGACGGGCGGCAACCTCTGCGCAGTCCCGCACGGGGCTTTTCTACACGAGCCACACCTGCTTGTCAACCACCGCCACCCCTGTCACTCCCCCGGGCCCTCTCGAATGGCCCGCAACCCCGGCGATCCGTTATCATATCCTGCGGATCACATCATCAGGAGGATATACAGATGGACGTCAAAGGAAGGACTGCCTTCATCACCGGAGGCGCCAGCGGCCTGGGAGAAGCTACCGCGAGGAGGCTCCACGGTGCTGGAGCCAGGGTCTTCATCGCCGACATGAACTGGGACAAGGGAGGCAAGCTCTGCGAGGCACTGGGGGCCGGCAGCGCTTATGCCATCGTCGATGTCACCAAGACGGAGACGGTCAAGGCCGGGATTGACCAGGCTCTCGAGGCGTTCGGGGCCATCCACATCCTGGTCAACTGCGCTGGCACCGGCTGGGCCTCGAAGACCATCACCAAAGAGGCACCGCATGACTTGGACATCTTCAAGAGGATTGTGGACCTCAACCTGATCGGCACTTTCGACTGCATCCGCTGGGCGGCTTTCCACATGCAGAACAACCAACCCAACGAGGAAGGCGAGCGGGGCGTCATAGTCAACACCGCCTCCATCGCCGCCTTCGAAGGCCAGATCGGCCAGGTGGCCTATGCCGCCTCCAAGTCCGCTCTGCTGGGCATGACCATGGCGGTGGCCAGGGACCTGGCTCGCAGCGGCATCCGCTGCTGCACCATCGCGCCGGGAGTGTTCGAAACCCCACTGACCGGCTTCATGGCCCCTGAGATGAAACAAGCCATTGTCGAGCACATCCCCTTCCCCAAGCGTCTGGGCCGACCGGCCGAGTTCGCCATGCTGGTGCACCAGATCGTGGAGAACCCGTACTTCAACGGGGAGACCATCCGGCTGGATGCCGCCGTCCGTCTCCCGCCCAAGTAGGACATCCCGGGCAACATCGGGCGACACGATGAGACACCTGAGAGACCGTAGGAGGTGGTGGGAATGGTAGCACACAGCAAGATCACAAGACACGGGCAGATTACTCTCCCCTCGTCCGTGCGTGAGAAGGTGGGCATCCAGGAAGGCGATTTCGTGGAAATCCAGGTGGTGGCCGAGAAAGCCGTGCTCAAGCCGAACAAGATGGTGGATAAGAGCCAGGCCTACTTCTGGACCAAGCGGTGGCAGGAGGCTGAGCGGGAGGCTGACAAGGACATCAAGACCCGGCGAACAAAGACCTTCGACACTGCAGACGAACTCATCAGGGACCTAGACAAGAGGTAGCGTCCATCATTTGACCGAAAGCCACAGTGCGGTTGACTCGTGCCGCACACTCCCCTCGTCATGATTGCTGTCCCCCTCACAGCAGCTTGCGGTTGGTGCACTTCTCGTGCAGCTCGATGATGAAGCGCTTGGCCGCTGGGGTCAGCTCCTCGCCGCGGAGGACCGTTCTGAGTGCGGCGCGCAGTTGGGACGGTGTCATGGTTACACCTCACTAGCTCATGGCTTGTGGCTCTCGGGGCTTCACCCCAGCCCTGGATCTGCCAGGGGCACGATGGCTGGTAGCTGGGATAGGGGGGCAGTGACGTTCTTGTGATGAGGGAGTCGAGGTTTGAGACACGCAGGAGAAGCGACCGGGGTAGACTGGTAATCGACGCTCACGCGTCAACAAACACCCCCCCTGGGAGTGGGGAGGAGGCGCATATAATCGAATACGGGGGATGCCAGAAGGCAACCACGCCAGCCCATAAGGTGACTCTGACCAGGTCACTGAAGTCCTCCTCCCCGTTCTCCTAGACTGAATCAGGTTCCAACCTCTCTCCATTTTCAGTATTGCCTGGGCACGGCTTTGAGCCGTGCCCAGGGCATTTCGGAGACCTTCGGTGCAGCGCTTCGCAGGTATCGCCGTGTGCAGCCGTGCCAGGTTAGGTCTGATTGCCTGATGCGGACTACACCTAGACGGCCGTCCGCCTGACGCGGATTTGAGGGGACTCTCGTCCCAGACGCCGACGTATCACTTGATCCGGGTGCGGATGGTGTCCTTCGTCTGCAGCTTGCCCACCAACTCCACCTGTATGGCCCCGTCCTGGAGTCCGCACACCGTCCCTTCGGCCAGGCAGAGGGCGTAGATAGTGGAGCAGTCCGCAGAGGTGCCCAGGGTCTTGTTGTCGGCAATCCAGTCGTTGACGCACACTGGCAAGCCGTTGTGGAGCCGGACGAAGACGGCGAGCCGGCCTTGGTTCTGCTTCCCCCCAGCGTCCGGCGGGCCCAGCCCACCATCTTCTCAGTGCGGCGGAGTGAAGCCTGCAGGCTGTTCAGCTGGCCGGCATCGAGCATCTCCGCCAGAATGAGGGGGTTGGCCCGGATCAGGGAGTACTTCAAGGCTAGCGGGTTGCGCGACTGCTCCCACTGGCCCTGGTCCTGAGTGACGCTGCTGGTCCCGGTCATGGTTCCCCGTGTCCAGTGGCTCCGGTTGTGTCATTTTCGTTACATTCTGGGTCCATTCGGGGCGGGCCTATTGACAGCCCAAACAGGCGCCCGTGCTACAATCTGGGCAGGGTATGCCTATAGGATTTCTCTAGAAGAAGATCCTGAATATTTGGGGGGAAATCGTATTGCACAAGACTCCAAGGCCTGGCTGTCTCCCGGATTTCTGATATCCGTTCCGGCCGTTGCCGCGCAGCCGGTCTGAAGAGCAGTAGAGGTTCTCAACCGCATCCCCAACCCGCAACGGGCATGGACACTCATCCTCTTGTCCACGCCTGGAACGGGAAAGGAGGTCTCCTGGCGTGGTTGCGTTCCCCCCTTTCACCGAGTGAGTGTACCCGCCATTCGGTCTCGTCCAGGGGGCCTCTTTAGCCATTTTGGGTGACCCCCTCCCGGGCGATCTGGTCCATCTCCCCTTTGGGATCGAGCAGGCCGAGGTTGGTCAGGGCCGTCTGCCGCGAGTGGAGGGCGGCGTTGACCAGGGTGGGAGGCTTTCTGGTGTTCCCCAGGGAACCTGGCCTCATATGGAGAAGGGACGCGTGTTGACCGCACCCCGATTCCGACCAGGGGCTGGAGATACGACATCTGCTTGACGCTCAGGGGCGGCAAGACGATCAAGATAGGGATCGTCAAGAGCCCCAGCGCTGCGAAGGAACTGGAGCAGCAACTGCGCCGCAGACCGGGGCTTTCGGAAGTCTATTGATCTCAGGGGAGCACCCCGGCCCTATCCTACCCGCTGGCCGCCTCCTCTCCCTGGCCCAGTCGTTCGCGATCATTTCGTGGCGGGCGTGCCACGCCAGTCCAGGTCGCGTATCTTGGCCACGTCGCCGTAGCACAACACCC
The DNA here is from genome assembly GCA_016875915.1 of Chloroflexota bacterium. GTDB lineage: Bacteria > Chloroflexota > Dehalococcoidia > UBA2247 > RBG-13-53-26 > RBG-13-53-26. Next base: position 13,533 of record VGOM01000011.1, on the reverse strand, counting down.
TGTCGTCCGCTTCGAGCTTGAGTTCGGCGGCCGGCAGGGAAAGCACGGCGCCCTTTCTCTCCACCGCCAGAGTGATCGCTCCTATGGCGGACAGGCCGCAGTTGCCGACTGTCAGGCCTGCTGTCGCAGCATCCCGGCCCATCGGGACGAGAACAACGCCATAGGAGTCCGCCTGATGCACTATCTCATGAGGTCTGTGCCCATCCCTTGCGAATGCCCTCTTGACCGCACCAACAACGGCGTTGTTGACCCATCTGAACAGCCCCAGACGGCTGGCGATGATAAGCGCACCGATGAAGCCACCCAGGACAACGAAGAAGAGCCAGAATGGCCTTTCCCTGGCTCCCACCCCGGTAACCACGGCCACAATCAGTCCCAGCACGGCGCTGTTGCCCAGAACCATCAACCAGAAGACGATGGACCGTCGCCTGGGGTGATTCACTATGGACTCTGATTCACTGGTGGTGAAGCCGCATCCCACGATGGCCGACAGAGCCTGGAATCTGGCCTTGCGCCGTTCCAGGCCGGTCGCCTCGAGCAGAACCGTCGCACCCCAGTAGATGGCTAGGAAGATGACCGCAAAGCCCAGTGCAAGGCCAATCTCCATGTCTACCTCCGGCCTGGATTCGCCAGGCTGATATTACCATCGGGCGTGCATCACGCTCAACCGGCCGATTGCGGCTGGAAGAGCGGGTATGTTACACTCCGCGGCAGGTCACCGGGCGGGTGAAGAGCGCCGGCCCGTGTGAGGTCGGACTTGAACATGGCGACTCTGCCGCTCGGGGTTGGTGTGGACCACTGATGAACAACAACAGGGCAGATACACAGCAGAAGGGATTGCAGCCGAAGTGGCTCATCCTGTCGGCGGTGATGCTGGGCAGCATCATGGGTCCCCTGGACGGCAGCATCGTCAACACCGTGCTGCCGGCCATCGGGCGGGACTTCCATGCGCCCATATCCATCATCCAGTGGGTGCCCACCGTCTATCTGCTGACCATCAGTTGTCTGATCCTGCTCTACGGCCGCTTGGGCGACATGGTGGGCTACAAGAAGGTCTTTCTCATCGGCCTGGCCGCGTTCACCGTCACGTCCGTCCTCTGCGGCTCCTCGGTGAGCGAAAGGATGCTCATCGCCTGCCGGGGACTCCAGGGATTGGCGGCAGGCATGATGATGTCCGTGGGCTATGCCATTGTCACCGCGGCCTTCCCTCCCAGGGAGCGCGGCAAGGCCATGGGCATCTACGCCGTCAGCATTGCCGTGGGACTGGGACTAGGTCCGACGCTGGGCGGGCTCATCGCTCAGAACCTGAGTTGGCGGTACGTCTTCTTCATCAACGTGCCCATCGGCATCGTCGCCGTGCTCTGGGGCTACCGCATCATCCCCTCAGGCGCGGCTGGCGGCAGACAGCGTCTGGATGTGCCCGGCGCGGCAGCCGCTCTGGTCTTCCTGCTCAGCCTGCTGCTCTACGCCAACCGGGGTGAGGACTGGGGCTGGCTGGCGCCTGGGTCAGTTGCCCTGCTGGTCATCGCCCTCTTCTCGGGAGCATGGTTCCTCCGCATCGAGACCACGTCGGCGCAGCCCATGCTCAACCTCGGCCTCTTCAGGGCCCGGGTCTTCGCCTTCGCCAATCTGAGTGCCCTGCTCAATTTCATGGCGCTGTACGCGGTGGTCTTTCTGACGCCCTTCTACCTCACCGTCGTCCTGGGCTACGACATCCTGGAGGTGGGGCTGGTCATGAGCGCCTCGCCCATCGCCACCCTGCTGGTGGCGCCGCTGAGCGGGTGGCTCTCCGACCGGGCAGGGACAAGGGTCCTGGCTGCCTCCGGCATGTGCGTCTGCGCCCTGGGACTCTATCTGATGAGCCGGCTGGGATCGGACTCCACCGCCTTCGACGTGGCTTGGCCCCTGGCGGTCATCGGCGTGGGCTCGGGCCTCTTCCAGAGCCCGAACAACAGCGCGGTCATGGGCAGCGTTCCGATGCCCTACCTCGGCATTGCCTCGGGGATACTGGCGGCCATGCGCAATGTGGGCATGGTCCTGGGCATCGCCGTGGCCGGAGCCGTCCTGTACAACAGCACCTCGGTCGGTGTCTCGCCGGGATCGGGTGCCATGGGCGACGCTGAGGTGACTGCTTTCCTTCGCGGTCTGCACTGGGCCTACATCACCGGCGTCGGCCTGGCGGTAGCATCGGCGGCAGCATCCCTCAACGCGGCAGCCCCCCGGAAGGCCGCCGGAGGCCTGCCGCCCTTCCCAGGCAAGGGCAGCGGCAGCCCATAACCCCGCCCCGCCATCTTGGGTATGTCATGCCGCACTTGATGCGGCATCCAGGGTGGGGTGACTGCAGCCGTGTTGAGGTGGTGGTATAATGTCGCGGCAGACTGTCCCGGGTACGAAGAGATGCCCTACTGCCCCCAATGTCGCGACGAATTCCAGGACTGGGTGAAGGCCTGCCCGGACTGCCGGGTGGCACTGGTCGCTGAGTTGCCACCTGTGCCCGCGCCGACCAGCAAGCCGAAGCCCGTCAGGACACCCCACAGAGAGGACGATGCCCTGGTGCTTGTCGCCACATCTCGGCACAGTCCCGTGGCCGAGATGTGGGCCGGAATGCTTGAAGACAAGGGTATCCGCTCTGTGCTGAAGACCTATCCCAGCGTCGGCATCAGCGGCCAGGCTGTCGGGAGTTGGATACGGCCAGTCGTCGGGCGGTTCGAACTCTATGTGCTGGAGTCGGATGCCGAGCCGGCCAGGGAGATCCTGGACGGCCTCTGTGATGACATCAGCGCCCCGTAGCACCTCATCCCCCCCCTCGTATCCAAGCCCAAGCTAGGGAAGCAACTCGCCAGCCCCCGGCTGCCCCTGATCACTGGTCCTGCAGCAATCCCTACCCCCACGACACCTGTGTCTCCCCTCCCCGCCGTCTTCGGTATGTCATGCCGCACTTGATGCGGCATCTGGGGGCGGTCACTGCCCATGCGCCGTTTGCTGGTACAATACTGCTCTGGCCACGAGGTCCGGGGAACGTCCGAATGAAGTACCGCTTCGTGCATATGACCGAAGAATACGCCAGTGAAGTGGTCCACAACTGGCACTACGACGGCGTGTACGCCTTCTATGATATGGCGGCGGATGAGGAGGACTTGAGGATCTTCACCAACAGGGCGTACTGGGAAGACACCACCTTCGCTGTCCTCAACCCCCGCGGTGAACTGGTTGGCTGGGCCACTTTCTACATCGAAGGCGAAGTCATGTGGCTTTCGCTGGGCCTCAAGCCCGAGCTGACGGGTCGGGGACTGGGAGAGGAGTTTGTGTCCCGGTGCGTCGAGTTCGCCCGGTCGCACTACGGACTGGGCAATCGGCCGATCAAGCTGGACGTGGCGCTGTTCAACAAGCGGGCCATCAAGGTCTATGAGCGGGCGGGGTTCGCCGAAGTGGGCCGGATCACCAAGAAGACTCATGTCGGTGACATCGAGTTCCTGCAGATGGCACAGCCTGCCTACCGGTGACCTGCACTCAGCAGTTGTGCCGGTGCCCCGCATGACCAGAGGGGATTCACTTGCCCCCTGCGGGAGCACGCCTTTCGTCAGAGGCCGTCAGCGGCCCTCACCTGCCTTGCCCTGACCGATGGGACACCCCACCCCCGGTTCTGCACCGCTTTCCGCTGACGCATCGGGGAAGAACCATCAGCATCAGATAATGATCGCTTGAGCTACTCAAGCGGTGATCCCGGTAGGTGCCCCTTCGATATTGACACCGCACGTACGTTCATGATAGTATCCATAGCGAATCCCACATACACGCACTATGAAGCTGCCTTTCAGCTATTCATGACGGGTGCGGGTGGCATTGCGGGGGAGGTGGTGCCTATGTCAGATCCACAGCGGCTTTCCCACCTTTGGCCACGGGGGGAGAGCCGCTGGGCCGCAGCCAGGTGGCCACACCGAATCTGCAGAGAAGGAGGGCCGAACAGATGGGCAGGTATTTGATACTCTGGGAAGTGGACGCTGCGAGGGTGCCCGTGGACGCCAAGGAGAGAGGCACCGCGTGGCTGGTCCTGGCGGAGATGGTCAAGGCGGACATCAAGAAGGGCGTGACCAAGGACTGGGGGGCATTCGCCGGCGAACTGCATGGATACGCCGTGGAGGAAGGCACGGAAGTGTCCATCATGACCGAGATGATGAAGTACGCCCCGTACGTCAAGTTCGAGGTTCATGCCGTCGGCACCTTGGCCCAGGTGGAGGAGGCCATCAAAGCCTCCATGAAGTAGAGAAGCCAGGTGGATATCGCCGGCGGTGTGTTGGGAGCTGGCCGGCGAAGGTTGGCAGTCGAATCTGAATCTGAAGACACTGAGAGGAGGGCAGAACCATGGGCTTGTTCGTCACCATTGGCAGATGGACGCCAGATCAGGCCGAAGCTATGGACAGGAGGTTCGACACGCTGTTGAACGGCACCGCGCCCAAAGCTGTGATGGACGCCTGGGCCAAGATGAAGATCATCGCCCAGGTCATCTCCCCGCAGAACGGCTGTTCGGTCATGGTGGTGGACGTAACGGACCAGACCTGGCTTGATGGGACACTGATCTGCCGGTACATGGAAGACGTGGTCAGTCTGGAGAGCTTCCCGGTTTGCAGCTTGGAGGAGTACCTGAAGGTCAAGGAGAAGCTGCCCCGGGACAAGATCCCCAAGAAGTAGCAGGCCTGTGCCGAAGGCGACCGTCAATCTCCCGCGGGGTGGGCAGCGATGCCCACCCCGCCTGTTCTTCACGGACCCTATGTTCGCAACGAAGCCGGAGACTAGGGCGCTCCCAGCGCCATGAAGCAGAACCTGCACCGGACCTTGTCTCGGGCCGCATCGTGGATGGTCACGGCCATCCGGTCACCTGCACCCCCTTCGCCTTCGCCGGATGGTATACTCTCCCAACGGGATGCAGGAGGAGGCGAGTATGCTGGAACTGGCGGACTACAGTGGCCCGTTTGACCCCGGATTCAGCCACGACAGGCTCAACAAGGACACCCTGCTGAGGCTGCTCAGGACATACAACGAGTACATGCTCAGGATAGACGGTTTCTGGTATCTCAACGTGATGCAGAAATGGGGCAACGACGCGGCATTCGACTGCGATGTCAAAGTTTGGGAGAAGGCTCAGCTCTGGGAGATGAAGGCCATCAGCACCGCGCTGAACATCAGCGGCGACGACGTGGCCACCGTGTTCAAGTACTGCCAGGTTTCCCCCTGGATGCACATCTACACCTCCGTGACGGACCTCAGGGATCGGGACCACGGGGTGCTCACCATCACCCACTGCCCCACCCTGATCGCCCTGGAAAAGGAGGGCACTGGACGGGAGAGGCTGATCTGTCAGGACCTGGAACCGAAACTGATGGCTATCCAGGCGCATTTCTTCAACCCCAGGATCGAGGTCATCGGAGTGAAGCAGCCGCCCAGAACGTCATACAGCGACTGCTGCTGCCAGTGGGAGTACCGGCTGGAAAGGTGACCGTCATCAGGATCAGGTAGAGGTTTCTCGGCTCCAAGCGGCTGAAGGCCCGGCATTGAGAAGGGAGGGAATGATGAAGACGCTGGTTACGGGAAGCACCGGACTGGTGGGCAGTGCCCTGGTGGAGCAACTCCTCGCCCGGGGCTATGAGGTCCGGGCCCTGGCCCGGAAGACCTCCGACCTCGGCCACCTGAAGACCACCGGGGCGGAGATCATCATCGGGGACGTCACCGACTACACCACGCTGCCGCCGGCGGTGCAGGGCGTGGACATCGTCTTCCACGCCGCGGCCAAGGTCACCCCGGGCTGGGGCTCCTGGAAGGAGTTCGAGGAGACCACCGTTCAGGGCACACGGAACATGCTCCGGGCCAGCGCCGAGGCGGGGGTGAAGCGCTTCCTCCAGGTCAGCTCGCACATGGTCTATGGCGATGCCTGCCAGAAGGGCGATGTCCCGGCCGACGAGTGCACGCCGCTGGAGGCCTTCAAGAGCCCGCCCACCTACTACGACTACTCCAAGATGCTGGCCGAGCGGGTCTGCTGGGAGTTCCATCAGCAGGGCAGGATCGCCGTGTCCATGATCAGGATCGTCTCCGCCTACGGGCCGCGCGACAGGCTGCTGGCTGACCGGGTGTACAAGCAGACCTCCTTCCCCATTCTGTTCTGGCCCGGCGATGCCAACCCCCGCTATGCCATCACCTACGTCAGCGACATCGCCGAGTTGGCCATCCTGGCCGCCACCAGCGACCGGGCTATAGGCCAAGTGTACAACGTGGCCGGCCCCCAGGCGGTGCGGCTGAAGGAGTTCGCCGAGGCCATGATCCGCGCCCGGGGGGAGGCGAAGCTCCACGCCACCATGCCCTACGCCGTGGCCTGGATCTGGTGCTGGATCATGGAGTCCGTGGCCAGGCTGATGCGGGCAAAGAAGATGCCCTACCTCACCCTGGCCAGCCTGCGCAGCATCCACCGGGAGGGCTATGTCGATGGCTCCAAAGCCAGGAACGAGCTGGGCTGGGAGCCGAAGGTGTCCGTCGACGAGGGGACCAGGCTGTATGTGGAGTGGCTCCGGTCTCAGCAGAAGGGGAGGTAACGTGAGGGTTTCGATCCGAATCTGCCGACTAACCATTACACAGAGAGGTGTAGAGACACAGAAGACACTGAAGGAGTCCGGCAGGCGATGAGGGAGCGATGAACCGCCGCCCGTAAGTGGTCACTTGGGCGGCGGGGAGCTAGTAGTGAACCCGACCTTGAAGAGGTCGGGTTTCTGTTTTCTGGAGGGATTGGAGGGCGCTATGAACTGGGCTTTGTTCGGGGCGATCTGGTCGTTCGAAATGGTGGTCGTCTTCGGCTACCTGGCCGCTTCCGGCAAGCTCATTGTCTCCAACCCCAGGGCGGAGGACAAACCCTGTCCCGGACGGCGGACCCGCGTCGAGAGGGTCCCCGCACCCTGACCCGGATGAGCTGGCCACGGCCCACTGCCAGGAGGGGAAATGGCGAAGTTCAGCGTTTCTGAGAAGGTCAAGGTTGTAGATGTCACCAGCGGTCATCATGGTCAGGTGGGGACGGTCACCGTCATCGCCCCGAAGCAGGTCGGCACCTTCTACTGGCTGAAGTTCGGTTCCGCCGCGTCAGGGGGGCGGTTCGGCGAGGACCAGCTTCAGGCGGCAACGTAGGCAGGCAGCCCCAGGGGGGGTGTGGGCTGGTCTGCCCGGTCCTCCATTCCACAACAGGTTGAACGGCTGGCGGTCAGTCTCCAAGGGGGGAGATGGCTCCGGGAGAGAGCTGTCGAGACTGAACGGCCAGCCATTCACTTTCCGGGGGCGGACAGCGCCGTCCCGTATGATGAGGGGTCGTGCTCCATATCGTCAGCCCCGCCCCAAAGGTTACCATTGTCCTTAGTGTGATTGACAAGCGTGGATGAATGTGTCATAAATGACACCCTGTCCTGGCTGCCGCCGGACTGAAGGAGGGTACAATTGCGCGCGCTGCTAACGGGAGCTACGGGTCAACTGGGCAGGGAGGTGGTGCCTCGTCTGCTGGAAAGAGGCAATCATCTCAGTCTGCTTGCCCGCGACGTGGACAAGGCGCGGGGTATCTTCCCTGACTGCGAGGTCATCAGGGGTGACATCACCCTGGACGGTCTGGGCCTGGAGCAACCGATAGAGCTGGACGCCATCTATCACCTGGCCGCCGACATCAACCTGGGCAACCAGTCCAATGACAGGGTGTGGCTGACCAACTTCCAGGGTACCGTCAATGTGGTTCGCTTCTGCCAGAACAACTCGGTCCCTCACCTCTTCTACGCCGGGACGGCCTACACCGAGAAGGGCCGGAACGCCTACGAGAAGTCGAAGAAGGCTGCCGAGCAGTTCGTGGACTCCAGCAGCATCGAGAGGAAGACCATCTTCAAGATCGGCATCCTGGTTCCGGCCGTGAAGGATGCTGTGCGGGCATCAACGGGGGCCCTCTACCAGTTCGTCAGCGGCATCTCCACCGTTCTCAGCCGTGCGGAGGGGATGAGGGGGCGGCTGGAGGGCAGGGTGCGGCTGCCCGGCCAGCAGACCAGGTTCAGGGTCAAGGGGATCCCCGAGGCCGGGCTCAACCTGGTCCATGTCGATGTAGTGGCCGATTTCATCGTCAACACCACCGCTCCGGGCAAGTTCTGGCTGACCCACCCCCGCCCGACCAAGCTGAACGATCTGGCGGACTGGGTAGGCGATGTTCTGGAAGTGCCCATCGAGTTCCAGCCCGACTTCGAGATGTCTGAGACCGAGGATCTGTTTCACAGGGGCGCCAAGCCGTTTCTGTCCTATCTTCAGGGTGACGACTTCGTCAGCCACCTGAAGAACTGCCCCGACATCAGCGCCGAATTTGTCAAGACCAGCGTGGCCCACAGCATCACTCCCTTCAAGGGCACAGCCGGCGACAAGTGGGTCAAGTAGTCGGCTCCGCCCCGGCGCGCGCGTTCTCCTGCTGACCTCGGTCCGCGGGGTTTCACCTTCGCACCATCTCACCCTGCCAGAGTATATCGTGTGATATAATGTCCTAGGACTTCTCAGTCTGGGGCGGGGCAGGGCGGCCTTTCCACTGACCGGTGACCACGAAAGGAGGCGGCGCTATGACCTATGTTGTCCTGGCCAATTTCACGGACCAGGGGATCAAGAACATCAAGGATTCACCCAAGCGTGTTGACGCCATGGAGCAGGTGATCCAGAAAGCCGGGGGGAAGCTGATCGGCTTCTACGCCACTATGGGTCAGTACGACCTGGTGATGATTGCCGAGGGTCCCAGCGACGAGGTGGCCTTCACCCAGTTGATCACCATGGGCATGCTGGGCAACGTGAGGACGATCACCCTCAAGGCCTTCACCAGGCAGGAATACGCCAAGATACTGGGGAAGCTGTAGGAGCCCGGGTGGCCGCCCTGCCTACCCGCCATTCGCGACCTTCTTGCTGTTCTTGTCATTGCCGTTCTTCTTGCCGCCGTTGCCCCTGGCGTTCCCGCCGTTCTTGCCGTTGCCGCTCTTCTTGTCTTTGCCCTTCTTGCCGTTCTTGTGCTTGTCCTTGTCCCTATCTTTGTCCTTCTTCTTGTCCTTTTCCTTCTTCTTCTGCTGTTTGCGTTCCTCTTCCCGTCGCTTGACCAGGTCCACCAGCGCCGCGGCCGCCTCCTCGGCGGGCTTGCCCTCGTAGATCACCTTGTACACCTCGGTGACTATGGGCGCGTCGATGCCGCGTTCCTGGCAGATCTGATAGACGGCCTGAACGCTCTCCCATCCCTCGGAGGTTATCCGTCGCTTCTCGATCTCCTGCCTGATGGGCCGGAGGCCTTCGGTGATCAGCCTTCTGCCCACCAGATAGCTCCGGCTGAGGGAGCTGGATGAGGTCAGGACCAAGTCCCCCTCCCCCGAAAGGCCGTTGAGGGTTTCCCGGGTGCCGCCCAGCGCCGTGCCGATGCGCACCAGTTCGTCAATGGCCGAAGGGAGCAGCTTGCCCCTGATCTTGGGGTCCTTCTGGGTGGCCTCGGCCAGGGCGATGCCCATGGTCAGGATGTTCTTCAGGGTTCCCCCCAGTTGGACGCCGAGCAGATCGTCGCTGGACAGGATGTGGAACCTCTTGGTCTCCAGGATGTCCTTGATCTGTCTGGCCAGGGCCGGGTCGGTGGAAGCCAGGACCTCGGTGGTGGGGTTGCCTCTGGCGATCTCGCTGGCGAAGCCCAGGACGGCCAGGTGGGAGTAGGGCAGGCCGATGCTGCCGAAGATGTCCTCCACTATCTGTGAGGGCAGCTTCAGGGTCTTCTTCTCCATGCCCTTGGCCAGTCCCACCAGGAAGGGCCACTTCTCCACCTCTTCGCCCAGCAGCCCTTTGAGGAGGTTGACCACGTCGCGCATGTTGAAGGAGGGGACGGCCACGATGACCAGGTCGGCCCCCTCGATGACCTCTGACAGGTCTGGGGAGATGAAGACCGACTCCGGGATCTTGATCCCCGGGAGGTGTTTCTTGTTCTCCCGCTTCTTGGCGGTCTCTTTGGCCTGCTTCCGGTCGCGGATCCACAGGCTGACAGAGTTGTTGGAGCTCAGAACGGTGGCCAGCGCCAGTCCCATGGCCCCGCCGCCGGCAATGGCGATCTTCTTCATTATGTGGTTATGTCACCTGACCTGACCCGACTATTCTACCATGTCCCGGGGTGGGCGCGCTGGCCAGGGCCGTTTCCTTGACCTCCGCACTGCCGGCATGGTATTTTCCAGCAGACAGCCGCAGTGGACCCCGGCTGTCTGCGGTGGTGCGGCGCGCAGTGTACAGGTATCTCATGGATCTTGGAACCCGCGGTGGAGGAGCGGCAGTCGGTCCGGTCAGGGGACTGGCCCGGTTGCTGGCCGCCGTTCTGACCGCTGCCCTGATCGTGGCCGGCGGACTGGCTACTGTGGAAGCGGCGGGCACCCCGCCCGCGCCGCCGGTCAACCTGGCCCCCTCGGACAACGCCACGGAGGTCAGCCGCAACCCCACCCTGCAATGCTCGGCCTTCTCCGACAATGATACCGGCGACACCCACCGCGCCTCGCAGTGGCAGATCGCGGCTACTGCGGACACATACACCAGTCCGGTCTTCGATCTCACCACCACGGACAACACCAGTCTGCTCCAGGTGGCCGTGCCCGGTGGCAAGCTGAGCGACAACACTACCTACTTCTGGCATGTCAGGCATCAGGACAGCCAGGAAGCCTGGTCGGACTGGTCTCCTCAGACTTCATTCAGTACCCTGAACCATCAGCCCGCCCAGCCGGCCAATGTGGCCCCCTCCGATATTGCCACGGAGATCAGCCTGAACCCCACCCTGCAGTCGTCGGCCTTCTCCGACCCCGACGCCAGCGACAGCCACGCCGCCACCCAGTGGCGGATCACGGCCACCGCGGACAACTACACCAGCCCCGCCTTCGACACCACCACTACGGACAGTGCCAAGCTGACCCAGATAGCCGTGCCCGGCGGCAAGCTCGTCGACAACACCGTCTACTTCTGGCAGGTGAGGCACCGGGACAACCACGACACCTGGTCGGAGTGGTCGGCCCAGACCTCCTTCAAACCCAACAACCGCGATCCAGACCCACCTGCCGTTGTCTCCCCGCTGGGCGGCGAGAGCGTCAACACCACCGCGACCCTGAAGTCGTCGGCCTTCTCCGATCCTGATGCCAACGACACCCAGGGGGCATCGCGCTGGCAGATAACCGCCACCCCGGGCGACTACTCGGATGCCGCGCTCATTCTAGATGACATAACGCTCAAAGATTCCGAACGCACTGCGGTCACCATTTTCGCCGGCGTCCTCAAACCGGTGAGCACGTACTACTGGCGGGTGAAGCACCAGGACAACCACGGGGCCTGGTCCGACTGGTCACCGGAGTCCTCGTTCACCACGGTGAACCGCCCCCCCGACAAGCCGGCCGAGCTAAGCCCCAAGTCGGGCACGCTGGGCGTGATCACCACTCCCGATCTGCGGGCCAAGTTCTCTGATCCCGACGGCGACCCCGACTACGCCGCCAGTCAGTGGCAGATCACGGCCACCGCCGGGGACTACTCCAGTCCGGTGTGGGACCACACCTCGGACGCCCCCCGGGCCACCGTTCCGGGAGGAACGCTGAGCACCGGCACGGACTACTACTACCATGTGAGGCACCAGGACAAACAGGGGGAGTGGTCCGACTGGTGCGACGAGGCCGCCTTCACCACCTGGACGGGACTGCCGTCGGTCGGCGGTGGCGGACTGCCCTTCTGGGCCTGGCTGCTCATCGCCATGTTCGGTGCCGCCGCCGTGGTCTTCGCTGCCATGGTACTGCGGTCCCGCAGTCAGGCGCAAGCGGCGCCCCGCCAGGAACGCCGGCGCCGGGGATAGACGGCGGCCCGCCCCGCCGAGCCGTTGGAAGGACATCGTGGCAACTGCTGGGGAATCCGTCGTCATCGAGACCATGGGGCCCGCCGATCTTGCGGAGGCGACTGCCGTCGTCAATCGCGCCTTCGGCCACCGCCCCGTCCCCCGTCCTCTGCCCTCGGACAAGCGGCTCAAAAGGGAACGGCGACTGGATCCCATCCACAGGACCATGCTTGGGCGGCTGCCCGGCCAGACCCTGGTGGCCAGGAAGGAGGGCCGCATCGTGGGGGTGATGCGCGTTGTCGAATGGCCTCGGTGCCAGGTCTCGCCGCGTCAGGGCCTGGCTATGCTGCCCGCGTTGATCGGCGTGGTCAGATGGGACTGGCTGCGCTGGTTGATCTGCCGCTACGTCTGGTGGAGGCACGACCCGCGGAGGCCCCACCTGCACATCGACCCCCTGACCGTGGACACGGAACTGCAGGGCCGGGGCATCGGCAGTCAACTCCTCCGCCGCTTCTGTGAGCTGGCCGATGGGACATCCCTGCCCGGCTATCTGGAGACGGACACCCCGGACAACGTCAGGTTGTATCAGCGGTTTGGCTTCGAGGTGACCGGCAAAGCGACCATCATGGGCCGCACCGACTGGTTCATGTGGCGTCCCGCCGGCGGGCAGAAGCCCTCAACGAATACGGGCTGACCCAGCGCCCCGACCTCGATGTCATCCGCCTTGGGCGGATCCAGGGCTGGGGTGGCGTGGCACGACCATACACAGCTATATCGACGAAGCACTGCATTGGCCGGTCTGTTCGGAGTGGGTCGCTGCCACCTCGCTCCGCGGTCCTAGCGGTTGAGGAACCTGATGGGCGAGACGAACTTCTTGGCCGCCTCGTCATCCTGAGCCTGGGACTCGCTGGCCTGGCCCTCCGGCTGTCCGCCGCCGGGCGTCGCGGGTTCCCCTGCGTCGCTCCCGGTCTCAGATGAGCTGACGCCGGCGTTCTCCTGCATCACGACTGGCTCAACGTCTAGGTCTGCCGCAGGAACGCTGGCAGCGGTCTCAACTGCCGGCTCCCTGACCGGCTCGGCTTCCGGAAGTACGCTCCCTGCGGGCGCCATGGTCGGCTCCACCTGTAGTGCCGCGGCCTCGGGCACTTCGGCCACCGCCGGCGTTGCAGGGGCGGGCTTCTCCGCGTATGGCTTCCCTCTCGGTGCAGCGAATGGCGAGGGAACCGGTAGGGGCTCAATGGTCTCCGGCTTCACCGCGGCCGCTTCCGGCTTGGCCGGCTCTGTGCCGGCTGCCGGGGCCGCTGCGTGCGGTGTTGACGCTGCTCTGGCTCCGGGCACCGTTACCCTAGCGTAGCGGGCCTTCTTGGCGGGCGGTCCTTCGCGAGGCGCAGCGAACGGCGATGGCACGGCGAGCGGGTCTCTCCGTGGAGTGGCCACCGCCGCCGGTGTGGTGCTGGCTGGCGCCGCTCCCGGTGCGCCCGCAGCGTAGTCCTTCAGGGGTGACGTCTCTCCGGACTGAGCGGCTGCCGTGCCGGTGGCGGCCGGCATGGCGCTGTCAGCCTGTCTGGAGGCGATGGCTTTCTTCAGATCGGCGGCCGACTTCACATGGGCCGGTGTGGCCTGGGCAGGCTTGGGCGCTGGAGCAGCAGCCGCCTGGAACGGCTTGGCATCCTGGG
>VGOM01000010.1 GCA_016875915.1 Chloroflexota bacterium | reverse complement strand
GTGCTTGGTGAGCCGCGTGGGATTCGAACCCACGACACCCTGATTAAAAGTCAGGTGCTCTTCCTCTGAGCTAGCGGCCCACCAGTGCTAATTCTATCGTATTCCCTCAGAAATTGCTGCTCGGCGGCGAAGCGCCCGTCCCTCACGGCCAAGTTTGACAGCCACGCATGCCAGCCCGTACAATTCAGGCTGATTCCAAACGTGGGCCATGCCATTCCCGTCTGACAGCCGGTCGGCAGCCGCAAGGAGGACAGCTTCATGAACTACGATCACATCATCCTGGAGAAGAAGGGTGGGGCAGCCTGGATCACCCTGAACCGTCCCCAGGCGCTCAACGCCCTGGCCCCGGAGACGCACACGCAGTTGCAGCACGCCCTGCTGGAGGTCGACAAGGACCCGGCGGTCCGCGTGGTGGTCATCACCGGAGCGGGCCGGGCCTTCTGCGCCGGCGGCGACCTGAAGTACATCAGCGCCCAGAAGGACAACCCCAGGGTGATCGCCGCCTACGGGCAGCAGTTCCACGACACCTTCCACATAATGGAGCACATGAGCAAGGTGATCATCGCTATGGTCAACGGACTGTGCTACGCCGGCGGCATCGAGTTGATGGAGGCCTGCGACCTGGCCTACGCCGCCGAGGACATCATGCTGGGCGACCAGCATGCCACCTACGGTCTCATCCCCGGCGGTGGCGGCTCACAGAGGCTGCCCCGGCTGATGCCGCTGCGGAAGGCCAAGGAGCTGCTGTTCACCGGCGAGTGGATCTCGGCCAGGGATGCGGAGGAGACCGGCCTGATCAACAAGGCCGTGCCCGCCGACAAGCTGAAGGACCACGTCCAGGGGGTTGTCGACAAGCTGCTCCAGCGCAGCCCCATGGCCTCGAAGTACATCAAGTACGCCGTGAACCGGGGGATGCAGGTCGATCTCTACACCGGACTGGAGATCGAGAAGGCGGCCTCCATGGCCCACTTCCAGACCGAGGACTCCCGGGAGGGCATCGCCTCCTTCATGGAGAAGCGGAAACCGAACTTCCCGGGCAGGTAGCCTGACTGCGGCCCGCCGGCGCGCTGGCGGACGTCGTTGATGATAGGGAGGACAGTCGATGGAATACAGCCACTTGGTTGTTGAAAAGAAGGACGGCATCGGCAAGATCAGGGTCAACCGGCCCGACGCCCTGAACGCCCTGCATCCCGATACCCACACCCAGTTGCAGCAGGCGCTGCGGGAGTTCGACGCCGACCCCGAGGTCAGGGTGATCATCCTCACCGGGACGGGCCGGGCCTTCTCCTCCGGCGCAGACTTGAAGCACATCAGCTCGGTGGCCGACAGGCCGGCCGAGATCGTGAACTACGGCCGGATGTTCGACGCCACCACTTACCTCATCGAGCACATGTCCAAGGTGGTCATCGCCATGGTCAACGGCCTCTGTCTCGCGGGGGGGATCGAGGTGATGCAGGCCTGCGACCTGGCCTATGCCGCCGACGACGCCAAGATCGGCGATCAGCACGCCAACTTCGGGCTGATCCCCACCGGGGGCGGGACGCAGCGGCTGCCCCGGCTCATCCCCCTCAGGGTGGCCAGGGAACTCCTGTTCACCGGCGACTGGCTCTCCGCCAAGGACGCCGAGAAGTGGGGCCTGATCAACAAGGCCGTGCCCGCCGACAAGCTGGAGGAGACGGTGATGGCCGTGGCCAACAAGCTGAAGGAGAAGAGCCCCATGGCCTCGAAGTTCATCAAGTTCGCCGTGAACCGGGGGATGCAGGTCGATCTCTACACCGGCATCGAGCTGGAGAAGTCGGCCTCCATGGCCCACTTCCAGACCGCGGATTCCCGGGAGGGCATCTCCGCCTTCATGGAGAAGAGGAAGCCGGACTTCCCCGGAAGATGACGTTGACAATCACAGCCCCGATTGCCTGAGGTTGTTGAGTCCCTTTCTCCTCTGGGGAAGGGGACTTATGATTGGGTGCGGAAAGAGCAGAGCATGTTCAAGCCGGTCGGCAGCAAGGTGAGCTTTCCCAAGGTCGAGGAGCAGGTCCTCGACTTCTGGAAGAATAGCGCCGTCTTTGAGAAGAGCGCCTCGCTCCACCGGGACGGCCCGCTGTTCACGCTGTACGACGGCCCGCCCACGGTGAACGGCAACCCCGGCATCCACCACGTCCTCTCCCGGGTGTACAAGGACGTCATCCCCCGGTACAAGACCATGAAGGGCTTCCGCACCTTCCGCAAGGCGGGCTGGGACACCCACGGCCTGCCCGTGGAGCTGGAGATCGAGAAGGAGCTGCGCTTCAACAGCAAGGCCCAGATCGAGCAGTTCGGCATCGACAAGTTCAACGCCCGCTGCCGCGAGAGCGTCCAGCGCTACCTCAAGCGGTGGGAGGAGCTGACCGGGCGGATCGGCTTCTGGCTGGACATGGAGCACCCCTACATCACCTTCACCAACGACTACGTCGAGTCGCTGTGGTGGATCATCAAGCAGCTCTGGGACAAGGGACTGGTCTATCAGGGCCACCGGGTCACGCCGCACTGCCCCCGCTGCGGCACCTCGCTCAGCTCCCATGAGGTGGCCCAGGGGTATGAGGACGCCGAGGACCCCTCCATCTACATCCGCTTCCGGCTGAGCGGCGATGACCAGAACGACGCAGAGGGCAGCGCCCTCCAGAGGCTGGGCTGGGACGCCGACAAGCGTGGCTGGACGGCGGAGGTGCCCTGTGTCCTGGCCTGGACCACCACGCCCTGGACCCTCACCGGCAACATCGCCCTGGCCATCGCCCCCAACGAGACCTATGCGCTGGCACAGTGCCGCAGTCAGCAGGGCGGCACCGAGAGGCTCATCCTGGCCAAAGCCCTTCTCGACCAGGCTCTGGGGCCCGGCAACTGCGAGGTGCTGGCCGAGTTCAAGGGCCGGGAGCTGGATGGACTCCACTACGAGCGGCTATACGAGCCCAAGACCGCCTTCGTCGCCCCCGTCGGGGAGCTGCCGGCCCGCAGCCGGGTGGTGGCCGCCGACTTCGTCTCCGTGGCCGACGGCACAGGCGTGGTCCACATCGCCCCGGCCTTCGGGGAGGAGGACTTCAACCTTGGCAAGTCGCGGGGGCTGCCCATGGTCCAGAGCGTCGATCTGGACGGCAAGATGCTGCCCAACGGCAAGCCCTGGGACGGCCTGTTCATCAAGAAGGCCGACCCCATGATCATGGACGACCTGGAGCAGCGGGGCATCCTGCATCACCGGGCCACCATCGTCCACACCTACCCCTTCTGCTGGCGCTGCAGCACGCCCCTGCTCTACTACGCCAAGCCCTCGTGGTACATCAAGACCACCGCCATGAAGGACAAGCTCATCGCCGGCAACCGGGACATCAACTGGTACCCGGAGTACATCAAGGAAGGCCGCTTCGGGGACTGGCTGGCCAACAACATCGACTGGGCCTTCTCCCGCGAGCGGTACTGGGGCACGCCCCTGCCCATCTGGCGCTGCGACCGGCACCCGGAGCACCTGGAGTGCCTGGGCAGCATCGAGGAGATGAGGGGCCAGCCGGGCGTGAAAGGGCTGGCCGGGACCCTGGACCTGCACCGGCCCTACGTGGACGGCGTGACCTTCGACTGCCGCCAGTGCGGCGGCGCCATGAAGCGGCTGCCCGAGGTCCTCGACGCCTGGTTCGACTCCGGGGCCATGCCCCTGGCCCAGTTCCACTACCCCTTCGAGAACCGGGAGGAGTTCCACAGCCACTTCCCCGCCGACTACATCTGCGAGGCCATCGACCAGACCCGGGGCTGGTTCTACACCCTTCACGCCCTGTCCACGCTGCTCTTCGAGAAGCCCTGCTTCAAGAACGTCATCTGCCTGGGGCACATCCTCGATGCCAAGGGCGAGAAGATGAGCAAGGCCAAGGGCAACGTCGTCGACCCCTGGAAGATCGTGGGCAACCAGGGCGCCGACGCCCTGCGCTGGTACATGTTCACCGCCACCCCGCCGGGCAACGTCAAGCGCTTCTCCGCCGACCTGGTCAGCGAGTCCATGCGGAAGTTCCTCTCTACGCTGTGGAACACCTACTCCTTCTTCGTCATCTACGCCAACATCGACCGCTTCGATCCCAAAGCGGCCAGGGCCCCCGCCTCCCGGCCCGAGCTGGACCGCTGGATCGTCTCCGAGCTGAACCAGCTCATCGACCAGGTGGACCGGGCCTTCGACGGCTACGACCCCACCGAGGCCGGCAGGAGGATCGAGGAGTTCGTGGACTACCTCTCCAACTGGTACGTCCGCCGAAGCCGCCGCCGCTTCTGGAAGAGCGGCAGCGACGAGGACAAGCTGTCTGCCTACTTCGCCCTGTATGACTGTCTGGTCACAGTGTCGAAGCTGCTGGCCCCGCTGACCCCCTTCATCGCCGAGGAGCTGTACCAGAACCTGGTCCGGTCGGTCGACCCCAAGGCGCCGGAGAGCGTCCACCTCTGCCACTTCCCTGCCGCCGATCTCTCCCTGGTCGACGCCAGCCTGTCCGCCGATACCCGCCTGGCCATGAAGGTCTCCAGCCTGGGCCGGGCCGCCCGGAGCAAGGCCGGCATCAAGGTCCGCCAGCCCCTGGCCAGCGTGGTCATCAAGACCCGGTCCAAGTCCGAAAGGCAGGGACTGGAGAGCCTGGCCCCCCAAGTGCTGGAGGAGCTCAACGTCAAGGCGCTCGCCTTCGCCGAGCCTGAGGCCGACCTCGCCACCCAGCCCGGCTACTGCGTCGCCGAAGAGGGGGGCTACGCCGTGGCCGTGCCCACCGCCATTCCGCCCGAGCTGGTAGATGAAGGCATCGCCCGGGAGATCGTCCACCGCCTGCAGACCATGCGCCGCAGCGCCGGCTTCGAGATCGCCGACTACATCATCACCTACTACCAGGCGGAGCCGCCCCTGCAGAAGGCCATCGAGAATCTGTCGGCCTACATCCAACAGGAGACCCTCTCGCAGCAGCTCATCTGCTCCCCGCCAGAGGAGGGCTGCCACACCGAAAGCCACCGCATCGACGGCCGCACCATCACCCTCGGCGTGAAGAAGACCGGCTAGGCCCTGCGGTGTGGGGGAGCCGACTCACGTTGCGGATGGCCCTCGCTGCCCGCTCGATGCTGGGCAAGACGGGTATGCCGGCGCCGATGAAGCGCTGCTCGATCTCCCGGCGGCGTGCTTCAGCGGGTCCGTAGGGTAGCACCAGCACCACGGGCTTGGCCTTCTTGCCAGCGAAGGCCAGGATGACATCGTTGACAGCCGCCGTCACTTCCCGGGGGTAGAGGTCCAGCAGGACGCCGGCGCTCTCATAGACCAGCAGCAAGTCGATCTGGGGCTCGCTGGCCAGCAGGTCGATGGCCCGCTGCACCTTCTCCGGGTCGCTCTGGCACTGGCTCATGTCCACCGGATTGCCCAGGACGCTGCCCACCTGCCCGATGAGGTCCACCAGTGCCCGCTCCGCGGCATCGGTCAACCGGGGGACATCAATGCCAACTGCGGCGCAGACATCGGAGATCAGCACCGATTCCCCGCCGCCACCGTCGGTCAGCCCGCAGATGGCCCCCAGGTTGTTGCGCCGCAGTGGCCCGAATCTGTCCAGGAGCAGCAGGGTGTCGGCCATTTCGTCCAGACTGCGGACCTCTATGGCCCCCGCCTGTCGCAGTGCCGCCGACCAGACTGCGGGGGAGGCGGCCAGCGCCCCGGTGTGTGAGGCGGCGGCCCTGGCCCCGGCCGCGCTGCTGCCACCCTTCCAGACCACCACGGGCTTGACTCCCGCAGTTGCCCGCAGCACCTCAAAGAGGCGGCGGGTGTCCCGCGGCCCCTCCAGATAGAGGCCGATGACCCGCGTCTCGGGGTCAAGGGCCAGGTACTCCAGGAAATCGGCCGCCCCCAGATCGGAGGCATTGCCCAGGCTGACCCCCTTGCCGAATCCCAGTCCCTGGGTCAGGCCGTACTCCAGGATCTTGCCCATGTTCCCCCCGCTCTGGACGATCAGCCCCACCGAACCGGCAGGGGGCATGGTGTTGAACGGGCCGTAGGGTATGCCGTGGGCCGGGTTGTAGATGCCGAAGCAGTTGGGGCCGATGATCCGGAATCCCCCCTCCCTGGCCAGGCGGACCATCTCCGCCTCCACGCCGGCCCATTCCGGCTGGCCCGATTCCGAGAAGCCGGCGGTGTAGAAGTAGACCGCCCGGACCCCCTTGCCCGGGCACTCCCGGAGCAGATCGAGGACCCCGCCACGGGGGATGCAGACGATGACCAGGTCCACCTGGCCGGGGACCGCGCTGAGGCTGGGCCGGATGGGCCGGCCCAGGAACTCCCCGCCCTTCCTGTTCACAGCATGGAGGTGGCCCTGGAAGCCCCGCTCTGCCAGGCACCTCAGCCACATGGAGGCGATCTCCTCCGGATCGGGGGAGACGCCCACCACGGCGATTGATCTGGGGAAGAAGATCCGCTCCAGCTCGTTCAGCTTCGAGCTGTCCAGTCGGCCTGCTGTCTCCGAGGAATGAGTCACAGTAGAGAAAGGAGGGCTGCGGCCGCAGTCCCCTACGTGGACGGCCGGAGCACCAGGGTGGCCTGAGTGGTGAAGGTGGACTGCCCCCGGACGTAGGTGATGGCCACCCGGTCACCCACATTGCGGCTCCTGATCAGGGCCCGGAGCTGATCGGCATCGGCCACGTCGGTGCCGGCGAACTCGATGATCACGTCGTCCGCCCTCAGACCGGCGTCATCCGCCGGGCTTCCGGAGACCACCTCAACCACCAGCGCCCCGGAGTCCACCGAGAGGCTGTATTCCTCCTTCACCGCCGGGGTGACGCTGAGCATTCTCACCCCCAGGTAGGCGCAGGAGACGAAGCCCCTGGTGATCAGGTCGTTGACCACCGAAATGGCTGTGTCGGTGCTGATGGCGAAGCCGATGTTCTCCGCCCCTTCGGCGATGGCCGTGTTGATGCCCACCACCTGGCCGGCCATGTTCACCAGCGGCCCGCCGCTGTTGCCGGGGTTGATGGCCGCGTCCGTCTGGATGAGGTCGTCCAGCACCGTACCGCCGGTGACCTCAATGGACCGCCCCAGATAGCTGACCACCCCCTTGGTCCAGGTCGGCCCACCGGGCAGGGCCAGGGCATTGCCCACCGCGACCACATCTTCGATCAGCCCTAGCTTGGTCAGGGAGCTGCTCAGGAAATGGGCGTAGGGCAGGTCTTCGTCGGGCTCGATCTGGACCACCGCCAGGTCAGTGGCCGCATCCCTGACCCAGGCCACGGCCTCGTACTTCCGTCCGTCGCTGAGGTAGACCTCCAGCTGCTGGGCGTCCCGGACCACATGCTCGTTGGTGACGATGAAGCCCTGGGCGTCGATGATCACCCCGCTCCCCGCGCCGGTCTCCGGCACGGGACGGAAGAACCGGTCGTAGCTCCGCTTCTCAGTGATGATGGACACCACCGTGGGGGCCAGCCTGTCCACCAGATCCGCCTCGTCGAAAGGCGGGCCCACCTCATCGTCGATGTAGGCCGGTGTCCAGTCAGTGCAGATGGGGGTGCCCGAGGCGTCAGCGGGGCTGCTGCCGCTCTCGAAGAAGACGCAGCCGTGGCCGGCGCTGGAGGCCAGCACCAGCAGCAGAAGAATGCCCAGAGCGTACTTCAGTCTGACCAAACCGCCGTCTCCCTGCTGAGAGTATTCTAGCACTTCTCCATCGAAACCGACACGGCCGTCTCAGCAGGAACAGTGCTGCGTCCGGGGGAATGCAGAAGGGATCTCCGGCAGGGGGTCTTACGGCAGGACCGCGCCGGCCACCGACTGGGCGGCGTCCCTCGCCACGTCGAGGAGGGGCGAGGGGTAGAAGAAGAGGGCCAGGACCCCGGCGCAGGCCACGGCCAGGGCCAGGCGGAGCGCCAGGCTGGAGGGCACGCCCTCGGCTGACGCCGGGGTGCCGAACCAGGTCATCTTGACCACGCGGAGGTAGTAGTAGGCCGAGATGGCGCTGTTGATCACCCCCACGATGACCATCCAGACCAGGTCGTGGTGCACCGCGGCATTGAACAGGTACAGCTTGGCCAGGAACCCGGCGGTGGGCGGGACTCCGGTGAGGGAGATGAGGCACAGGGTCAGCGCCAGCGAGATCACCGGGGCCCGGCTGCCCATGCCGGCGAAGTCGTCGATGGCATCGCTCTTCGTCTTGTTGGTGATGGCGATGATGGCGATGAACGCGCCGAGGTTGGCCAGGGCATAGCAGCCCAGGAAGAAGACCAGTCCCGTGGGTCCGAACAGGACGGGGTCGTTGGCCCCGTCAACCCTGGTGGCCGCCGCCAGGCCCACCATGAGGTAGCCGGCCTGGGCGATGCTGCTGTATCCCAGCATGCGCTTGACGTTGGTCTGGGAGATGGCGATGACGTTGCCCACCGTCATGGAGATGGCCCCCAGCACGGCGAAGATCATGGCCCAGTCAGGCAGGATGTCCCCGCCGAAGGCCTCCAGGAACACCCGGAGGATGACCGCGAAGCCGGCCGCCTTGCTGGCCACCGACAGGTAGGCGGTGACCGTGGTGGGCGCCCCTTCATAGACGTCGGGGACCCACATCTGGAAGGGGACGGTGGCGATCTTGAAGCCGAAGCCGCCGATCATGAACATCACTCCCAGGAGCAGCAGGGGATTGTCCCAGATCCGCCCCGCGGGCACCGCCGCGGCGATCTCCGCCAGGCGGGTCTCTCCGGTGATGCCGAAGATCAGGGCCATGCCGTAGAGCAGTATGGCCGAGGCCACCGCCCCGAGGAGGAGATACTTCAGTCCGGCCTCGCTGGACTTGGGGTCCTTCAGGAAGCCCACCAGCGCATAGAGGGAGATGCTGGTCAGCTCCAGCGAGACGTAGATGGTGATCAGGTCCCTGGAGGCGGCCATGAGCATCATGCCCACCACCGAGAGGAGGATCAGGGCGTAGTACTCACCCTGGAAGCGGGCGATCTTCGAGACGTAGTCCTTGGTGGTCAGCAGCACCAGGATGGCCGCGCCGGAGAAAAGCACCTTGAAGAAGATGGCGAACTGGTCCGCCCGGAGCAGGCCGTTGAAGATGTCCGGGTCCGCCTTGCCCCACAGGGCGGCGCTGACCACGATGGCGGCGATCAGCGCGGCGATGCTGGCCATCTGCAGTATCCCCTTCCTGGCGATGACCAGGTCAAGCAGGATGACCGCTATGGCTGTGCCGGCGAGGCACATCTCCGGGATGAGCAGATGGTAGTTCAACTAGCTACTCCCATCACAAGTCATTCTCCTCACGGCAAAGGCATGGTCGGCAGCCAGGAGTCGATTACGTCAGTCAGGATCCTGGGGTAGATGCCCACCAGCATGATCACGGCCACGAAGGTGAAGATGTAGGCCATCTCCAGCTTATTGGCGTCCGGCACGCCATCGTACTTCGGCTTCGGCTCCCGGTAGAACACCCGCTCCAGCATCCACAGGATGTAGCCCGCGGTGACCACGATGGCCAGAGCGCCCAGCAGGGTGTAGATCTTGATCCCGGCCACCGCCGTGCTGGTGAAGCTGCCCAGGAAGACGATGAACTCCGCCGCAAATCCGCTGGTGCCCGGCAGACCCAGTGACGCCAGCCCTGCGACGCTGAACACCGCCACTATGATCGGCATCTGCCTGGCCAGACCGCCCAGCTCGGGGATGCTCCTTGTGTGGGTCTTGTCATACACCAGGCCCACCATGGCGAAGAGCAGTCCCGTGACCATGCCGTGACTGAACATCTGCAAGCAGGCGCCGGTGATGCTCAGGTCCGACAGGGCGAAGACCCCCAGCAGCACGTAGCCCATGTGGCTGACGCTGCTGTAGGCGATCAGCCTCTTCAGGTCGGTCTGCTTTATGGTCACCGCTGCGCCGTACAGTATGCCGATCACCGCCAGTATCACCAGCAGGTGCGCGTAGTCCCGGGCCACGTCGGGGAAGACGGTGACGCAGATGCGGATCATGCCGTAGCCGCCCATCTTCAGCAGCGACCCGGCCAGCATGACGCTGACCGCCGTCGGGGCGTCCGTGTGGGCGTCAGGCAGCCAGGTATGCAGCGGGAAGACCGGCAGCTTGATCAGGAACGCCGTGATCAGCAGCCAGAAGATAGCCGCCAGCGGGATCACGGCCACCAGATCGGCAAAGTCGGTCCCGGCCAGCACCGTCATGTCGAAGGTGCCCGTGGTGGCGTACAGGGTGAGGATGCCGGCCAGCATCATGGCCCCGCCGAACATGGTGTAGATGACATACTTGATGGCCGAGTAGGCCCTCCTGCCCCCGCCCCAGATGGAGATCAGGAAGTACATCGGGATGACCTCCACTTCCCAGAAGAGGAAGAACAGCAGGAGATCCAGGGAGCAGAACACGCCCAGGATGCTCGACTCCAGGATGAGCAGCCAGGCGAAGTACTCCTTCGGCCGCAGCTCGATCCTCCAGGAGACGAAGACCGAGAGGAAGCCCAGGAGGGTGGTCAGAATCACCAGGGGCATGCTCAGGCCGTCGACGCCGATGTGGTAGTTGATGTTGATCTGCGGGATCCAGGAGACACTCTCCACGAACTGGTAGGCACTGCTGCTCCGGTCGAAGAGGCAGAACATGGCCAGGGACAGGGCGAAGGAGCAGAAGGTGAAGAAGGCGGCGATCCGCTTGACCCCACCCGAGTCCAGTCCGGGGATGACCGCAATGAGCAGCGCCCCGACAGCGGGCAGGAAGATGATCAGTGATAGAGGATAGAAATCAGCGAACTCCAAGCTCTAGCTCCTCACACCGCCGTTCCGATTCTCAAGCACTTCGCCTCTGTTCAAACTTCTCTCGCTTATGTCAGCCAGTAGACCAGGCCGATGATGATCAGGATGCCGGCGAACATGACCAGGGCGTAGGTCTGCAGCCTTCCCGTCTCGGCATTCCTGATCAGCCGGCCGGCCATCACCGTCCCGCCGGCCACGCCGTTGACCAGCCCGTCGACGATGTAGGTGTCGAAGGCCTGAAACACCCTGAACAGTCCGTTGAGCAGCACCCTGACCACGAAGATCCGTTCATAGAGCTCATCCATCCAGTACTTCCGGTAGAACACCGTGTAGAGTGGCCGGAAGGTCCTGCCCATCGACTCCGCCGAGATCCGCTTGGCCTTGTATATGGCATAGGCCAGCCCGATGGCCGCCAGCGCCACGATAGATGAGATCAGCGCCACGTTGTTATTCTCAGATGCCGTGAAGATGCGCACCAGGTGGTCCCATCCCACGACGTGATGCCCCCCGAAGAAGCGGTCGAACCACCCGGTGACGTTGACCAGTCCCGCCCCGATGGCCAGGCAGAAGAGCAGCAGCATGGGGGCGATCATCACCGGCGGCGACTCGTGGAGGTGGACGTCTCCATGACCGTGGGAGCCGTGACCGTGGCCTGCGGCGCTGGCCCCGCCCCGGTACTCGCCGTGGAAGGTCATGAAGACCGCCCGGAACATGTAGAAGGCGGTCATGAAGGCGGTGATCAGGCCCAGGTAGAACAGGATCACCCGGGCGTCGCTCAGTTCGAAGGCCTTGACCAGTATCTCGTCCTTGCTCCAGAAACAGGCCAGGGGCCAGACGCCGGCGATGCAGATCGAGCCCACCAGGAAGGTGAGGTAGGTCCAGGGCATGTGCTTCCGCAGCCCGCCCATCAGCCTCATGTCGAATGTGCCGGTGGCGTGGTTGACGCTCCCCGAGCCCAGGAAGAGGAGCGCCTTGGAGAAGGCATGGGTGAAGAGGTGGAAGATGCCCACGGCGGTGGCCACCTTGGCCAGCTCCAGGGTCGCATGACCCTCCTCAGCCAACACCAGTCCGGCCGCCCCCAGTCCCAGCATCATGTACCCCAGCTGGCTCACGGTGCAGTAGGCCAGGACCCGTTTGATGTCCGTGGCCACCAGGGCCATGGAGGCGGCGAAGATGGCCGTGAAGCCGCCGATGCAGGCCACCACGGTCAGGGCCGTCTCGGAGCCGACGAAGATGGGGAAGGTCCGGGCCACCAGGAAGACGCCGGCGGTGACCATGGTCGAAGAATGGATCAGGGCGCTGACCGGGGTGGGACCTTCCATGGCATCGGGCAGCCAGACATGCAGCGGGAACTGGGCCGACTTGCCCACCGCGCCGGCGAAGATGCCGATGGCCGCCAGGGTCAGCGTGCTGGCCGCAATGCCCCCGGCTATGGCCATAGTGTGCAGCTCGCCGATGTCCACCGTGCCGGTCTTGAAGTAGAGGTAGAGCAGGCCGGCCAGCAGGCCGAAGTCGCCCAGACGGGTGACCAGGAAGGCCTTCTTGGCCGCCGCCGCGGCGGAGGGACGGTGGAACCAGAAGCCGATGAGCAGGTAGGAGCACAGCCCCACCAGCTCCCAGAAGACGTACAGCTGGATCAGGTTGCCGGCCATGACCAGGCCCAGCATGGACGCAGTGAACAGGGACATGGCCGCGTAGTAGCGGCAGTACCCCGGATCGCCGTGCATGTACCCCTGGGAGTAGATCTGGATCATCAGGCTGCAGAAGCTGACCACCAGCAGCATGATGGCCGTCAGGGAGTCCACCATGATCCCCAGGCTGATCTGGTGGCTGCCCACCACCAGCCATTCGTGGGCGTGGAAGTCCAGCTGATGCTCGTGGGTCTGCAGCACGCTGTACAGCGTCCACAGGGCGAAGAGCAGCGATGTGGCGATGCAGGCGATGGTCAGATAGCCGGCCAGCTCCGCCTTCTTGTTGAAGAAGGGTCGGATGACGAAGGAAATGAAGGCAAAGGAGAATACCGGCAGCAGGAAGATCAGCCAGACCGCATACTCGGGAATCTCAGCCATCAGACCTTCCTCAGTATCTCCCGGACCACGTGGTCCTTCTCCTCGGGGATGAGGACCCGGTACATCGCCCCTTCGCCCAGGGTCTTGCTCTCCGGATGGATCAGTATCCGGGTGGGTATGCCCTCACCCTCGAAGAACTCCTTCCACATCTCGGCGAGCATCAGGCTCGGCGCGGTCTTCACCTCAACCCACATCTCGGCTATCCCTTCATCAGATCGATTTCAGTGGCGTCCACGGTGCGGCGGCTTCTGTAGATGGACACGATCAGGGCCAGGCCCACCGCCGCCTCGGCCGCCGCCACCACCATGACGAAGATGACGAAGATCTGTCCTGAATACACCACTGGGTCGGGGGGTTCCGGGACCAGGTACCTGGCGAAGGCCACCAGGGCGATGTTCACCGCATTGAGCATGATCTCGATGCACATCAGGATGACCACAGTGTTCCGCTTCACCAGGGCCCCGTAGAGCCCGATGCAGAAGAGGACGGCGGACAGTACCAGGTAGTGTTCCAGGCCGACTGACATCATTCCTTCCTCACCAGCACAATGGCCCCCACTATGGCGGCCAGAAGCATCAATCCGGCGATCTCGAAGGTCATGACATAACCGTTTTCGTCGAACAGCAGCCCGGCGATCTCTTCGGTGCTGACCATTTTGCTGGTATCGGCGGTGGTCTGCCAGTCAAAGGTGATCATGGAGCCGATCATCACCCCCATGAGGGCCAGGGCTACCACGATGGCCGGAAGCCTCAGCTTCCCCGCCGGACTGCCCTTGCTGGGATCCCTGGTCAACATGATGCCGAAGATGAGAAGCACCGACACCGCCCCGATGTAGACCAGCACCTGGACCGCCGCGAGGAAGTCGGCGTTCAAGGTGACATAAATTCCGGCCACTCCGAAGAAACACACAATCAGGAAGAGGGCGGCATGAAAAATATCCTTCGCAAAGATCACCGCCAGCGCCGTGCCCACGCAGAGTGCCGCCAGGATCCAGAAGGCCACATCCAGGCTCATCGTTTCTTGCTCCCCCTGTCCCCTTCTATCAGCAGCGTCTGCCGCGGCAGGGCCGGCTCCAGCTTGGGCCGGGCGTAGGCGCTGCGCTGTTTGTCAGGGGTATACAGCAGCTTCTCCTTGGACAGGACCAGCTCCCCCCGCCGGTAGCTGGAACACTCGTACTCCATGCCCAGGAAGAGCGCATCGTAGGGACAGGATTCCACGCACAGGCCGCAGAAGATGCACCGGCCGCTGTCCAGCTCGAACTTCTCCACCACGTAGGCGTTGTCGGCGCCCTTGGAGGTGACGATCTCGATGTTGCCCTGGGGGCAGCTCTTGGCGCAGGTGGCACAGCCGGTGCAGCGCTCCCTGTCCCACACCATGGTGTAGCCCCGGAACCGCTTGGACAGCGTCAGCCTCTCCTCCGGGTACTGGGTGGTGATCCGCGGCCGCAGGAGGTGCTTGAAGGTCATAGCCATCCCCTTCAGCAGCCCCAGGCCGGACCCGTCAAGCCGTGACGTCAACTCTGCCTCCTCCGAATTTGAACAGCCTCGACCACAGGTAGATCAGGGCTATGGCGGCGGGGAAGTTGACGAAGATGACCCACCAGGGGACTCCGCCATCAGCGCCGCCCCAGAAGATGACCTCTGCCGCCATGATGAACACGTTGGCCAGCGCCAGCGGGAAGAGGAACTTCCAGCCGAACCCCATCAGGTGGTCCACCCGCAGACGGGGGAAGGTCACCCTGGCCCAGATGAGCAGGAAGAAGATGAAGAAGATCTTCAGCAGGAACCACAGGATCCCCAGGTACACGTCCCCCGGCCCTTTCCACCCTCCGAAGAACAGGGTGGCGGCGATGGCCGACATGGCCAGGGCATGACCGTACTCCGCCAGGTAGAACATGGCGAACTTCATGCCGGAGTACTCGATATGGAAGCCGGCCACGATCTCCGAGTCCGCCTCCAGGAGGTCGAAGGGACCCCTGTTGATCTCCGCCATGGCAGCGATGAGGAAGATGATGAAGCCCAGGGGCATGAGCAGGAAGTACGGTACCTCCTGCGCGGCCACGATCCCGTTCATGGACAGCGTCCCGGCCACCAGCACCACGCTGATGATGGACAGGACCAGGGGCACCTCGTAGCTGACCATCTGGGCGATGACCCGCATCCCCCCCAGCAGCGAGTACTTGTTGCCCGAGGCCCAGCCGGCCATGAACACGCCCACCACGCCCAGGGCGCTGATGGCCACCACGTAGAGGATGCCGATGTTCATGTCCGGCAGCAGCCCGTGTCCTCTGTGGAAGGGCACCACGGCGAAGATGAGCAGCACCGGCAGGAAGCCGATGATGGGGGCGATGAAGTGGACCCACTTGTCGGCCACGGCGGGCACGATGTCCTCTTTCAGCAGCACCTTGATGGCGTCGGCCACCGGCTGCAGCGCCCCCCAGGGACTGGCCCGGTTGGGACCCCGGCGCAGCTGGAAGGGACCGAAGGCCCGGCGCTCGAACCAGATGAAGACCATCACCATGAGCAGGACGAAGGCGATGATGGCTATGCCGAAGAGGGCCAGATGGGCCCAGAAGTTGTCCAGAACCCAGAAGTTGATGGGCGCCATCAGCGGTCCACCTCTCCCATGGCGATATCAATGCTCCCGAAGGTGGCGATGACGTCCGCCACCTTCCAGCCGATGACCATGTCCCGCAGCGCAGTGAGATTGAGCAGCGCCGGGGGCCGGATGTGCATCCGGTAGGGGGCGATGGAGTTGTCCGAGACCAGGTAGAAGCCCATCTCGCCCTGCGGTGTCTCCACCCGTCCGTAGGCTTCGCCCACCGGAGGCCGGAGGAACTGGGGCACCTTGGCATTGGCCTCCCCGGCCGGGAACTGCTTCATGGCCTGCTCCAGTATGCGCAGGCTCTGGTGCATCTCCATGATCCTCACCCGGTAGCGGTCGTAGTTGTCGCCCACCTCGCCGATGGGCACCTCGAAATCGAAGCGGTCGTAGACCGAGTAGGGATCGGCCTTCCGGATGTCCCACTTCACCCCGCTGGCCCGGAGCACCGGACCGGCGGCCGAGGAGTTGATGGCCAGGTCCCGGGGCAGAATGCCCACGCCCTTGGTCCGGGCCAGGAGGATCTCGTTCTGGGCCAGGAGTTGCTCGTACTCATCGATATAGTGGGGCATCTCGGCCACGAACCGCTTCAGGATCGGCATGAATTCCTCGGGGACATCGTTGCTCACGCCGCCGATGCGCATGTAATTGTAGGTCAGACGCTGGCCGCAGACCATCTCGAACATGTCCAGGATCTTCTCCCTCTCCCGGTACATGTAGAGCAGCGGGGTATACACCGAGCAGCCCAGGTCGTTGAGGAAGAAGCCCACAGCCATGAGGTGGCTGGAGATGCGCATCAGCTCATCGATGATCACCCTGATGTACTCGCCCCTCTCGGGGACCTTGATCCCGGCCAGCTTCTCCACCGACCGGACATAGGCATGATTGCAGGCCATGGAGCTGAGGTACAGCAGCCTGTCCGTCAGGGGGATGACCTGGGTGTAGGTCCGGGTCTCGGCCAGCTTCTCTATCCCCCGGTGCAGATAGCCGAAGACCGGCTCCAGCCCCACGACCACCTCGCCGTCCAGGGTCACCCTCATCCGGAAGACGCCATGCGTCGAGGGATGCTGCGGCCCCATGTTGAGCACAAAGGGCTCAGTCTTCAGTTCCATGTCCAGGCTTACGCTCGGCACAGGCTCCATATTATCCTCGGCATGCTACGCAGAAATGACCGCGCCGGCCATTGCAGTTCCTCTTTGAGGCAGGTCGCCGCCAGGCTCAGCTCCTTCTCTCCCTCGGCCCACGATTCCCGGCCGTGGTCCCGGGCCCGCCTCTCGATCTCGGCGATCAGCACCTGGTCCTTCTTGATCCTCGACTCCACCCGCTCGGCCACCTGACGGCTGACCAAGCCGTTCATCCTCTTGATCTGATTGAAGCGTACGGCCGCCTCATAGGTGACATCCACGATCTCCTGCCGGCTGAGCCACTTGGTCTCATAGCTCAGCATCTGGCTCCAGGCCGGTGAGAGCAGCGCCTGGCGGTGCTCTTCCAGCGTCCGGTAGAACAGCCGGTACCCATAGTCCTCCGGCCTGTCGAAGACCTGGCTCCCCGGGTCGATGAAGGGCGCCAGCGGCGAAATGTGAGGGTGCAGCCCGCTCTTGCCGCCGAACTCCTTCAGCAGGCTCCCGGTGTACCGCACGGTATCCATCACCGAGACGGCGTCCTGCCTGGCCAGGCCGATCATGTAGAACAGGTCGAACCTGCGGCAGCCGCTCTCGATGGCCAGCTTCATGGTCTCCTCGACGTCGGCGTTCCGCCAGCCCTTGCCGAAGGCCCGGCGGACCTCTTCATCATGCGACTCCACGGACATCTGGATATTGAAGTGGGGAATGACCTTCCTCACCTTGTCGAAGAAGTCCCTGCCCGCGGGCGAGAAGAGCTCCAGGACGATGGGGCCGTGGACCCCTCTCTTGCTCATGGCGGCCAGCAACCTGTCGGCGTAGTCCTCGCCGGCCTGCCGGATGTCCCCGATGATGAACACCGGCCCTCTGAGGTAGCGCTGGATGCTGTGGATATCCTCGGCCAGCATCTGGGGACTGCGGTAGGCCACCTCGTCCCGGTTGCACACGCCCTTGAAGGCGAAACGCGAACCGCCGCAGGAGTGGCAGTTGAGGCTGCAGCCCCGGCAGGTGAACACCGCAGTCACCGGATAATCCAGCCAGTTGTTGAAGGGCAGCATCCCGGAGAGGGAGCGGTACCTGATCACTGACCTCACCGGATAGGCGTAGTCCAGGGGCAGATCGTCCAGATTGGCCGGCACGTAGGACAGCTCGTTGTGGTGCACGGCACCCTGCTTGTCCTTCCAGCTCAGGTTGGGCACGTCCTCCACCGGGGCGCCGCTCTTGATCCGCCTCATCAGCTGGAGCACCGGCTCCTCGGTGGAATCACCCCGGACCACGTAATCAACCTGGGGGTACTCCATCAGCTCCCGGTAGAAGTGGCTGGCCGACAAGCCGCCGAAGATCACCGGTATCGAGGGATGGAGCTTCTTCACCACTTTGGCCAGCTCCAGACTGCCCTGGGCATGAGGCAGCCAGTGCAGGTCGATGCCGAAGGCCACGGGACGGAGCTTGCTCAGGAAGCGCTCCACGTTGAAGCCCCGCTCGGTGAGCATCCTGTTGGCCACGTTCACCACCCTGGTGGCCACTCCCGCCTTCTCCAGGTAGCCGGCGATGCTGATGAAACCGATGGGGTACATCTCGAACACTGGCGTGGAGGGGATGACATCACTTATGGGACCATAGACGATGGACCTCTCCCGGAAGTCGTAGTTGCTCGGGGCGTGGAGGAGCACCAGCTCGGGCTTGGGCATCAGAGGTAGTCCCTCCTCAGCGGATGCCCCTTGAACCCCTCCCAGAGGAAGAGGCGCTTCATATTGGGATGTCCCGCGAACTTCACCCCCAGGAGATCGTAGACCTCCCTCTCCTGGAAGTCAGCGCCCCGCCACAGCTCCACCACCGAGGGCACCTCAGGCTTCTCCCGGTTGCAGCGCGTCTTGAGGACCACGCTGTGGTTGTGCTTCATCGAGGTCAGGATGTAGACCACCTCAATGTAGTCCAGGTAGTCCGTGCCGGTGAGACAGGTGAGGTAGTCGAACTCCAGGCCGGGGGTGGTCTTCAGGTATCGGGCCACCTGGAGGACCGACTCCGGCTGGACCAGCACCCAGGACTGACCGGAGTCCACCACGGACTGCGGTACCCCGCCGCTGATCTGCCGGGCGATCTCCTGACCGATGAGTGGCTTTGTCATTTGCCGTAGTGCATCCAGCCGGGCGCGGAGGCCGCAGCTAGTCCTGCTGTCTGAATCTCCTCTTGTCGATCTTCTTGTGCAGCATCATCACGCCGTAGATCAGCGCTTCCGGGCGGGGCGGACAGCCGGGGACATAGACGTCCACGGGGATGATCCGGTTCACGCCTGGCACCACGCTGTAGGAGTGGGCGAAGGTGCCGCCGCTGATGGCGCAGGCCCCCATGGCGATGACCCACTTCGGCTCGGCCATCTGGTCGTAGAGCCTCCTCACCGCCGGGGCCATCTTCCAGGTCAGGGTCCCGGCCACGATGAACAGATCGGCCTGGCGAGGCGAGGCCCGGAACACATCCATGCCAAACCGGGTGATGTCGAATCTCGAACTGGCCGTGGCCACCATCTCCATGGCGCAGCAGGCCAGTCCGCTGCCGAAGGGCCAGGTCGAGTAGTGCCGGCCCCAGTTCAGGACCTTGGCGATGGAGGTCATGAACACATTCTGCCGCAGTCCGCTGTCCAGCCACTCGTCGGGGTCCTTGATGGGCTGCTGGGAGCGGGCAATCAGCTCCTCGATCTGCCTGCCCTCCTCCAGGTCGAATTCCCTCAGGGAGAGGTCCGGCTTGCCTATTTCCACTCTAGAAGCCCCTTCCTCCAGGCATACACGTAGGCCGTGCAGACGATAGCCACAAAGACCGCCACCGCCGCCAAGCCGAACTCGGCTAGGCCCTTCACGTCGGTGGCCCAGGGATAGAGAAAGATGGTCAGCACGTCGAGGACGACGAAGACCAGGGCATAGAAGTAGTAGCGGAAATTGAACTGGACCCACGCCTTACCCACGGGCTGCACGCCGCACTCGTAGGTGGTGTCCTTGTGGGGATTGGGCTTCCTCTTGGCGCCTATGCCGGCGAGACGGAGGGCCAGGGCCACCAGGGGCAGCATGGTGGCGAAGAGGATGGCGACGATGATGAACAGCGCTAGAAGTCCGTAATCTGCTAGCAAGTGCCCCTTCCTCCGGCTAGCTGAATAAGATAGCACATAGGCTTTTTCCAAATCAAATATCGCCGCCGCAAACCGCGCAAAACCGAGGGTTGCCTGCAGTGCAACACTGTGATATAAGGAAGGCAGATTCCTCGCTTCGGGACATCGAGACCGTGAGATGGTATAGGAACGTCGGCGCATTGAGCGTGGGCCGCCACGCCCGGAAGGGGCCGGCTGCCGCAGGCCAGGAGGGCCCGGATGACCTCCGCATAGAGGAGCTCACCTGGGGCGATCTCCGCTGGATCAACATCGAGAAACCCGGCCGCGCGGAGACAGATCAGTTGGCCAGGAGCTTCCCCTTTCATCCCCTGGACCTGGACGACTGCCTCAGCCGCATCCAGCGCCCCAAGATCGACGAGTATGACGAGTACCTCTTCATCGTCTTCCACTTCCCCCTGTTCCGCAAGGAAGCGGAGGTCACCGTGGCCAGCCAGCTCTCCATCTTCATCGGCAAGAGCTACCTCATCACCCTCCACGAGGGCGGACTGAAGCCGCTGGTGAAGCTGTTCCGCGACTGCCAGACCAGCGAGCAGGCCTGCCAGGCCAACATGAAGAGCTCGGGCTATCTCCTCTACCGGATCACCGATATCCTGGTGGACTACTGCCTGCCCATCACCAACAAGATCATGCACAACCTTGAGGTGGTCGAGGATGAGATCTTCAACCCCGGCGGACGTCGCGCCGTGGTCCGGGAGATCTCCAATCTCCGCCGCGACGTCATCTCCAACCGCCGCATCATCTGGTCCATGAAGGGGGTCATCAGCAGCCTGGAGTACCGCACGGGACGCTACACCGCCGAGGATATGGAGGTCTTCTGGGGGGACGTGGTGGACCACGTTGACAAGCTCTGGGATACCCTGGATGAGTGCAAGGAGATCATTGAGGGACTGAAGGACACCAACGACTCCATCTCCTCGCACCACACCAACGAGACCATGCGCGTGCTCACCGTCATCGCCACCATCATGATGCCCCTGACCCTGGTGGCCAGCATCTACGGCATGAATGTCGGTCTGCCCAACTTCGGCGGCGAGAGCAGCCTCGTCTCCTTCATCATCATCATCACTATCATGGTAGTCGTCATCATCGGCATGTTGCTCTTCTTCCGCAGCCGCCGCTGGATCTAGTCGATCCCTTTGGCAAGCGAATAGACGATTGAACCCCTGACGGGGACTGATGCGGATCAGGATTCTGGGTGCCCATGCCATAGAAGCGAACAGCGCCAGGGCCGCGGCTATCCTGGTCGATGAAGTCCTGGCCCTGGACGCCGGCAGCCTTTGCGCCAGCCTCAGCCTGGCGGATCAGCAGAAGCTGAAGGCCATCCTGCTCACCCACCACCACTACGACCACGTCAGGGATATCCCCTTCATAGGCATGAATCTGGCCCACATGGGATCAGTCAGCATCTACTCCACGGCAGCCACGCTGGACACGCTCTGCTCGCACCTGCTGGATGACGAGATGTACCCCGATTTCCGCAGATGGCCAGAGGGCCAGCCGGCGATACGGCTGGTGACCATCGAGGCCAACAAGCCCTTCCACATTGCGGGGTACGGCATCCTGGCCGTCCCGGTGAGGCACAGCGTGCCCAGCGTGGGTTTCCAGATCACCTCTTCCCAGGGGAAGAGTCTCTTCTATACCAGCGACACCGGGGCGGGGCTCTCTGAATGCTGGGGGCAGGTGTCTCCCGACCTGCTCATCACCGAGCTGACCCTGCCTCAGAAGATGGAGGAATGGGCCAGAAGAACGGGCCACCTCACGCCGCAACTGCTCAAGGCGGAGCTACTGGAGTTCCGCAGGCTGAAGGGGTATCTGCCCCCCACAGTGCTGATTCACCTCAACCCCCTGCTGGAGAACGACATCGCAGCGGAGGTCGCCGAGGTGTCCCGCGACCTGGGGGCCAGCATCACCCTGGGCAGAGAAGGCGCCGAAGTCCTCCTCTAGGAACTGACTTGGAGACCACCTTCATCGTCGACGCCAACGCCGGCAAGTTGGCCAGATGGCTGAGGATGATGGGCTACGATACCCTGTTCTTCAGCGACATCGAAGATGGCCATCTGGTGGACATCGCCCTCCGCGAAGGCCGCGTGGTGCTCACCCGGGATTCCCAGATCGCCCGAAGGCGTCCCGTGGCCAACGGTCAGCTGAAGGTCATCCTGACCAGCAGCGACGATCCCGAAGAGCAGCTTCGCCAGGTGATCTGTGAACTGCAGCTCGATTGCTGCTCCAGGCAGTTCACCCGCTGTCTGGAGTGCAACCAGAGCCTAGCACCCAGGAGTAGGGATGAGGTGGCAGACATCGTGCCCCCCTACGTCTTCCGCACCCAGGACCAGTACATGCAGTGCCCCTCATGCCTCAGGATCTACTGGCAGGGGACGCACTGGCAGAGGATGAAGAAGGCCCTGGAGAAGGTCTGCCGGGGTGACGACGGTCGTGCCCCGTGAGCGGACTGAGGCTTGCCGGAGCGAGGTCATGAATTGACCATGCAGAAGAATCTCTCCCTTCAACTCGAGCGTCAACTGCCCCGCGGGTCGCTGCAGCTGATCCGCACCGCCGGCGCGCTGGCCGCGGAACGGCGCTGCGGCTTGTACTTGGTTGGCGGGGCAGTGCGGGATATCCTCCTGGGACGCGACAACTTCGACCTCGACCTGGTGGTGGAGGGCGATGCGCCGGAGTTGTCCAGGGCGCTGGCACAGGGGATCAGCGGCAGAGTCCTGGTGCACCAGCGCTTCGGCACCGCCAAGGTCAAACACGATCACGGCAGCATCGACCTAACCACTGCCCGGTCCGAGACCTACTCCCGTCCCGGCGCCCTGCCCACGGTCAGTCCCGGCTCGATCACCGATGATCTGCGGCGGCGCGACTTCACCATCAACGCCATGGCCATGGACCTCAGCCCTGGACGGTTCGGGGCGCTGGTAGACCCCTTCTCCGGTGAGGCCGACCTCCGCCGGGGGCTGATCAGCGTTCTGCACGACCGGAGCTTTGTCGACGACGCCACCCGCATGCTCAGGGCGGTCCGCTACGAGCAGCGCTTCAGCTTCCGCCTGGAGGAGTCCACCGAAGCCCTCCTCCGCCGTGATCTCCCCATGCTGGCCACCATATCGGGCGACAGGCTGCGACACGAGCTGGAGCTGATCCTCAAGGAGGACCGGCCTGAAGACGTCCTGGAAAGGGCCCAGGCACTGGGACTGCTGGAGAGGGTCCACCCCTCTCTCAAGGCCGATGGATGGCTGAGGGACAGGTACCGGCTGGCCCGGTCAGCCTCCCCGCCGTCCCTGCCGCTGTACCTGGCTCTGCTGACCTATCGGCTGGGCGCCGATGAGACGGAAGACATCATCGCCCGGCTGCGCATTCCGGGCAGAGCGGCGGCGGTGATGCGAGACGCCTGCCGGCTGAAGGCGGACCTGCCCTCACTGGAGTCTCCCGGCCTCCTCCCCAGCGTCATCCACCGTCTTCTCCGGGGCCGTTCGCCAGCCTCAGTCCTGGCTGCCGCCGTCGCTGCGGACTCCGCCGCCGTCCGGGAGCGGCTGGAGCTGTACCTGAACAGGTTGCGCTACGTGAAGACCTCCCTGAACGGCGAAGCCCTGCAGCAGATGGGCCTGTCGCCCGGGCCGCAACTGGGCGAGATGCTCGGGGCCCTGCATGAGGCCAAGCTGGACGGCCGGGTGAAGACCAGGGAGGACGAGGCTGCCTTCCTGCGCGCCAGACTCACCGGGAACCAGTAGTGCCCTCACCGCCGGGAAGAGGCAGAGGCACTACTCCCCCAGCCACCGGATCACCTCCCGGGGCATGTCCTTCAGGGCGCCGGCGCGCACGGTGCACCTGGGCAGCGACTGCAGGAAGGCCCGGCCGTAGGACTTCGATTGCAGCCGGCGGTCGAGGACAATCACCGCCCCGCGGTCGTTGCGGCTGCGGATCAGCCGTCCGAAGCCCTGCTTGAACTTCAGTATCGCCTGGGGCACCATGTACTCATTGAAGGGATCGTCGAACAACTCCGCCCGGGCCGAGAAGACCGGATCGTTGGGCACGCCGAAGGGCAGCCGGGCGATGACCAGCACGCTCAACCCCGGACCGACAACATCCACGCCCTCCCAGAAGGCCGCCGCTCCCATGAGCAGTGACTCGGGATTGTCCTTGAATCTGGCCAGCAGCTTCCTGGGACTGCCGTCGAGTCCCTGGCCCAGGACCAGGATGCCCTCCTCGTCCAGGGCTGGCTCGACGGACTTGTAGGCTGTGCGCAGCCCGGCATGGGAGGTGAACAGGGCCAGGGTCCGGCCCCGCGTTGCCCGGCACAGTCCCACCAGGGCCTCAGCCACGCCGTGCTGATAGCCGGCTCTGTCCGGCTCGGGGATGTCCTGGGGCAGGTAGATCATGGTCGACTTCACATAGTCGAACGGGGGCTCCACAATCAGCTCCGCCGCCTCTTCCAGCCCCAGGCAGTTCCTGACGTAGTCGAAGGTGCCGTCCGTGCTCAAGGTGGCGCTGGTCAGCACTACGGTGTCCTTCCGCTGGAAGAGAGGTTCACCCAGAAGGCTGCCCACGTGCACCGGAGCGGCGTGGAGGCACACGGCGCCCTCAGGCCTCAGCGAGGCCCAGTAGACGTAGTGCGGCAGGGCATTGACGATGACGGCACCCATCTCGCTTCTTATGCCCCGGACCTGCTGCAGCAGATATGACGACTCACCCAGCGAGCTGTTCAGGTCCGGATTCCTTCTGTCGGGCAGGTCCTCCATCAGGTTGCACAGTTCGCTCAAGCCGCTCTCCAGGCTGTCCATCTCCAGGTCGAGGTCTTCCCAGGAACGTTCCACCTCGGCCCATCCCGGCTGGCGGCGCAGGGCGCCGGTCAGCCTCAGCCGCTGCTCGTAGCCGCGCTGATCATCGCCAAGCTCCAGGCCCAGGAATCGGGTCAGGGCATCCAGCAGATCATTCACCGCATTGCGGGCCCGCTTCGTTCCCGCCACCAGGCCGTCGCTCTTCTGTCTGATCTCCGCCTTCTTCGGGGCGCCGGTCGTGGCAGTGCGCAGGTAGTTGCGCAGATAGAACAGGAAGCCCCCTCTGTCTCCCAGGCGGTCCAGACAGGCCCGCAGGTCCTGGTCGGCCACCTTGAAGCCCAGTTGTTCGGTGGCCTCGTCCTCCAGGTGATGGCCTTCATCGACTACCAGGCAGCCGTATTCAGGCAGTATCCCGCCCCGGACCAGATCTGACAGCAGCAGGGCATGGTTCACCACAACGAGATGGGCCCCCTCCGCGTGTTCCCTGGCCCGATAGAGGAAGCAGCCATCGGTGTAGTGGGGGCAGCGGTTCACCACGCAGTTCTCCTCCGAGGCGCAGACCCTGCTCCACAGAGCGGCGTCGCCGCCGGTGATGCTCAGCTCGGCCCGGTCTCCGCTGGTGGTGGAATAGACCCAGAGCAGCAGACGGAGGAGGAATCTGGCCTCCTCCCAGGGCAGTCCCGGGGTCTTCCGCCAGGCATCCCACCGCCGCAGGCAGAGGTAGTTGCTCCGTCCCTTCAGTTGGGCGATGCGCGGCTCGCCTTCCAGGAAGGAGGTGCCCGCCTCGCGGAGCACTGCGAGCAGGTCGGGAATATCCTTGCCGGTCAACTGCTCCTGGAGGTTGATGGTATTGGTGGAGACCACCACTGGCCTGCCGTTCCCGACGGCGAAGACCATCGCTGGCAGCAGATAGGCGATGGACTTCCCGATGCCGGTCCCGGCTTCGATGATGGCGTGCCGCCTGCTGTTCAGCGCCCCGGCCACCTCCCTCATCATGGCCACCTGACCCAGCCGGTACTCGAAGCCGGGGAAGGACTCCGCCAGCAGGCCGTTCTCGCTCAGAAAGGCCGTCAGGCCTTCGATGTCCAGCGGCCTGGGGCTCTTCACCGGCACCAGGGGCTCCGCCGGCGGCAACTCCAGGGCCAGCCGCCTGGCGCTCAGGTCCCAGGCCTCCCGGTCCCAGAGGGAGGCCTCGCCCACCTTGCTCCTCTCCAGGTCCAGAAACATGGTCCGCCAGGGCCAGCTGCTGGCCGCGGACAGACGGTTGATCTCCACCACCAGGGGCAGATCCAGCTCCGCGGCCCGGTCCATCAGTGAGAGGAACACCTCCTTCACCATGAGGGCGTCGGCCAGGGCGCGGTGCTGAATGGGATTGGGGATGCGCAGCTCCCGGGCCAGCATGGCCAGGCTGTAGTCCTGCAGATGGGGCAGCAGGACGTTGGTGATCTCCTGGGTGTCGTAGACCGGATTGGTGAAGCTCAGCCCCTGGCCGCGGAGGAAATCAAGGTCGAAGCCGATGTTCTGGCCCAGAATGGGGTATCCGCCAACGAAGGCCCGCAGTCCCTCGGCCACCTCGGAGAAGGCCGGGGCCGCCAGCAGTTCCTCCGGGGTGATGCCGGTCAGCAGCCGTATCCGGTACGATAGCGGGCAGCCGGGATCGACCAGGGTTTGGAATGTC
The DNA here is from genome assembly GCA_016875915.1 of Chloroflexota bacterium. Classification (GTDB taxonomy): domain Bacteria; phylum Chloroflexota; class Dehalococcoidia; order UBA2247; family RBG-13-53-26; genus RBG-13-53-26. Next base: position 40,163 of record VGOM01000010.1, on the reverse strand, counting down.
TCCAGCACCTTCCGGCCCTGGAACTTGACCGCACCGATCTCCATGATGCGGTCCTTCTCGGAGTCAAGGCCGGTGGTCTCTAGATCAAGCGAGATGAGGATCTGGTTCTCCACGGGCTACTGAGTATCCCACTTCCCGGCTGAGGAAGGCAATACCTTTCCGCATTCTCAGATTCGCGCACTGTTTCTCTGCGTACCCGCAGCCCGCTTCTCCCTCTTCCTGTCTCATGCCGCACGCCCCCGCTGTCAACGGGAGGGGACGCCGCAGGTCCTTCCCCTCAGGGAAGGATCATGCCGCCCGCCTCTGGCGGGATGAGGCATCCATTCCCCCATGTCATTCCCGCGAATGCGGGAATCCAGGGCTGGCTGGGGAGGGGCGGGGCAGCGCAGGCCTAGCCGGAGAAGGGCGAGCTCACCCAGTGGGGCAACTGAGAGAGGATATTGTGGAAGATCCAGGTATAGAAGTAGACCTCGATGATCGCCCGGGGCAGCCGGCCCAGGTAGGTGAAGAGGAGGAATTTGGGCAGCGACAGCCGCAGCGCTCCGGCGGCGATCCCCACGAAATCGAAGATGAACAGGGGCAGAAAAGCCAGGACGACCACAGCCAGCCAGCCGCGCCGCTTCATCCACTTCTCTGCCGTGCGGTACCGCCCGAAACGCTCCAGCTTGAACAGACGCAGCCCGCCGTAGCCCACGTAGTAGCTGGTCACCTCCCCCAGCGTGGCCCCCAGCGCGGCGATCACCGCTACCCAGATCAGCGATGCCCCGGTGGAGGCCACCATCACATTCACCGCCTGTCCCGGGATGAAGAGGTGGGCCGGCACTATGACGCTCAGAGAGGGCAGGAGGTTGGATGCGAAGACCCCCAGGTAGTCATACTTCATCAGCCCTTCCAGCTGCACCCTGGGGATGACATGCAGGAGCACGATCATCAGGGCCAGGCAGGCCGCCGAGATGGCCATCAGGGTCAGCAGGGCACCGACCCTCCGGGGCGTGATCCGGGGGATGGCCTCCTGAATGTCGGCGATGAACTCGTCGGTCCTCATAGTCAGAGAGCCCTCACAAGATAGGACTCCACCCTCTCACTCCTCAGCTTCTCGACAGTGGCCACGCCTCGGGCTCTGTCCCCGGTGATGGTGAACAGGACCGGTCCGGCACCGGCCACGTGAACCTCGTCTGCTCCGGCGGCCAAAAGGCTCTGCCGGTACCGCTCCAGGCCTGGAAAGAACGAGTAGGCCACGTTGTCGAAGGCATTATAGCATAGTTCCGAGACGACACTTTCCCCGCGCTCGATCAGCCCGGCCACCCTTCGGGCATGGTGTCCGTCGCTGAACCGCGACGCATCGAGACAGGCGTACATTCTCCCGGTCTTGTCCGCCATCCGGATATCGGGAACCGCCAGTACCACCCACGTCGGGCGCAGGGACGGCAGGGCGGTCACCCTCTCGCCCCTGCCCTCAGCCAGGGCCGTGGTGCTTCCGGAGCAGAAGAAGGGCACGTCCGAGCCCAGTCCCGCACCCAACCCGCTCAGCTTCTCGGCAGAGAGACCGGTCTGCCACAGGTCGTTCAGGCTGCGCAGCACCGCCGCCGCGTCGCTGCTCCCCCCGCCCAGCCCCCCGGCCAGGGGAATCCCCTTGGTCAGCGAGATGGCCACGCCCCGGTGCTGACCCGCCGCATCCTGCATCAGCCTGGCCGCCCTGAAGACCAGGTTGTTCGGCGAGACAAGCTCGGGGATGCTACAGGCCAGATACAGCGACTCCCTCGGCTCGAAGGTGAGCACATCGCAGAGGTCGATGGCCTGCATCACACTGACCACCTCGTGATACCCGTCGGCGCGCTTGCCGATCACTTCGAAGGTCAAGTTGACCTTGGCGAAGGCCTTGCGGGATTCCGGCTCGGTCCTACTGCCCATCCGTGGCCCTCTCCTGGCATAGTCGGGCCCATTCCTGGAGATCCAGGGTCTCGGCCCGCCTTCTGGGGTCGATCCCGGCCCTCACCAGCGCGGCGGCGGACTCCTCGGCGGGAATGCCCAGTCCCTGCGCCAGCGAGTTGCGCAGCTGCTTCCGCGGGGCGCTGAAGCCCGCCCGGACCACCCTGAAGAAAGCCTCGACTCCCGGGACGTCCACCGGGGGCTGGACATAGACATCGATGCGAAGGATGACGGACTCCACCTTCGGCGCCGGGTAGAAGCTCCTCGCCGGCACCCGCCCGGCGATGGCCGGCCTGCCATAGAACTGCACGCTGACAGACAGAATGCTCATGTCCCCCGGACGGGCCACGATAGCCTCCCCCACCTCCTTCTGGACCATGACCACCATCAGGGAGGGCCTGTGCCCCGCTTCCAGGAAGTGCCGCAGGATGGGCGAGGTGATGTAGTAGGGGATGTTGGCCACCACCTTGTAGCTGGGTGGGGCATCCTCCTCCCCCTGGCCGGCTACCAGCGCGCCGGGGTCAACCTGAAGAGCATCGGCATTGACGATGCTCACATTCCTGGACTCGGCCAGCACTTCCCCCAGGGCAAGGGCCAGCCCCTCGTCCGCCTCCACTGCCACCACCCGGCGCGCCACCCTGGCCAGCTCCCGGGTCAACACGCCCAGACCCGGACCGATCTCCACCACCACATCCTCAACAGTCAGCTCCGCTGCGGCTACAACGCGGTGCAGCGCCCCCTTGTCCACCAGGAAGTGCTGGCCCAGGCTCTTCCTGGCCTTCAGGTCGTACTGGTTCAGCAGTCCCCTGACTTCAGAAACGGATGGTCCCATCAGCGGCACCCCGGCGTCACATGAGAACCAGGAAGGGTCGTGCACCCACCTTCGACCCCACTCTGCAGCTTGCGCACCACCGCCCGGCTCAGACCAGGAGAACCTGTGGCACCCGGAACTGGCTACTTACCGCTGCTTCCTTCCGGACCTGACGGGCTTCATAGTGTTCCGCCGCACAGGACCCGATCCTCAACGCCAGGCCATGGAGGCAGTCCTGCAGGGCAAATAGCCTCGGGTGGGAATTCAGCCCCGCTGTAGCGGATTGCGGGTACAGGGCACCGCTATCTCCCCACCTAGCACGACCCAGGGCCAATGTTAGCCCGCCCCGCAAGCCTTGTCAAAGCTCGGGGGTCGTGCTCATTCCAGGAAGACCCGCTTCACGTCTTCAGCGCTGAAGGGCCCGCCGTGGCCAGAGAGGAGCACCCTTGGCGAGAGGTCCAGCACCCTCTTCACGCTCTCCCGCAGCCGCCCGGCGTCCTTCACCCAGAACGGATACGCCGGCTTCCTGGAAACCCCGAACCGGCCGATGACCAGGTCCCCCACGATGGCCACCTCCCCCGGGAAGACCACCGAGATCGACCCCTCGCTGTGGCCGGGGGTCCTCACCCACTTCGCCTCGATGCCCCATTCGCTCAGGTCTCCCTCCTCCCCGCGCAACACGATATCCGGCTCTATGGGTTGGGACTTCATCCGGCTCACCGAGAACTTCAGCAGGCTCTCGCGGAGATTGCGGCAGTGCAGCGCCCCGTTGCGGCCCCGGCGCAGGTCATCGGCGTCCAGCTCATGGATGGCGATGGGCGCCCCCAGTTCCTCCCGCAGCCGCAGCGCCCCGCCGAAGTGATCGATGTGGGCATGGCTGATCAGGATCAGGCTCACCCGGCGCGGCTGGCCGTTCTCGCTCCGCCTCACCGCGCTCAGCACAGTCCTGCTGAACCGCGTGGTAAGGGCGTCCACCAGCACCGAGCCCTTTTCTCCCTGGATGAGGTGGACCCTGCCCGTCAGGGTCGGTATGGGCACGATGTGGTGACTACCCGCCTTCACCTTGTCTGACTGCACGGAATCCCGCTGCGAAGAGAATGCCCCGGTCGGCTTCAGTTCTGATCCGTTCCCCTATGGAGATTATCCCCCGGCGGCGGCATCCCTCGCAACACGAAGGCAAGGTGATTCCTACGTGCGGTATCTTCTCAGAGTGATGTTCCGCTTCCACCTGCTGAAGAGCCTGATGTGGAGGCCGAGCTTGAGCTGCCTGGCCCCGAGCTTCTCTTTGAATTTCCGCGCCGGGGCGTTGAAGTACTCCGTGATGCTGTAGAAATCGGTCCGGCCCATCTGGTTCAAGTACCTGTACAGTTCGTATCGCAGCAATGGGGCCACGTTCCTGCCCCGGTGGGCCATGAGGGTCACCGCGCTGCAGAGATAGGCCTCGTTCTCCTTCAAGGCAAACGAGTCCAGCTCGCTGTGACACCGGTGCACATTGCACCACGTGCAGGCCGCCACCTCTCCGTTGAGCTTCAATCCGAAGCAGAAGCAGCGCTCGCCGAGCAGAGTCTCCTTGCTTCCCATCGTTTTTCCTTCAGGATGGGCAAGGATTTCGTCTATCTCAGCAGGTGACAGAAGACAGGTGACCACCGGGCCCAGCCCCTGGTCCAGGCTGGGGGCAATCCCCTCTTTGAGCGATTCCTGGGTGACGAAGTAGGGTATGATTTCGATTCCCCTGGACCCCAGCACCCTCAACACGGTTCGCAGGACAAGGCCGTACCTGAACCTCTCCCTGACCAGACCGAGGATTCCCTGCCGCTGCTCGTCCTGACTCACATTCACAGCTTCAACAGGCTCCTGGCTTCCTTGGGACTGAGTGGCTCCCGGCCCATGGACCTGGCGATGAAAACGATCCTCTCCACGATGTCCCGGTTGGTGGCCAGCCTCGTCCTCTCTGCATCGAACCAGATGTTGTCTTCCAGGCCCACCCGGACTCCCCCGCCGGCCGCAATGGCGATGGAGTTCATCCTCAGTTGAGAGTCACCGACAGCCCCCACAGACCAGATGGACCCCTCCGGCAGCTCATTGATCATCAACCCCAGATGAAGCATGTCGGCCTGGGCACAGGCAATGTTGCCCAGAATCAGGTTGAAGTAGTACGGCGGCTGCAGCAGCCCCTTCTGGATGAGGTACTTGGCGTAGTTGATCATGCCCAGATCAAACGCCTCCAGCTCCGGCTTGATGCCCCTTTCCAGCATCCGTCTGGCCAGATCCTGGATCATCTGCGGAGAATTGACGCTGGCCTGCTTGTTGAAGTTGAGCGAACTCAGAGTCAGGCTGCCCAGATCGGGCTTCAGCCTGCCCTCAAGGTTCAGGCATTCCGAACGCTTGTCGAACTTGTTGAACACCCTGCCCGACGTCGAAACGCACAGAATAAGGTCCTTCCGCTTCTTCCTGATCCCGCCGATGATCTCCCCATAGACCTCCTTGTCATGCGTCGGCTTGCCGGTCGCCGGGTCCCGCGCATGTATGTGAACCATGCTCACACCGAGATCAGCCACCTCCAGCACGTCCCTGACGATCTCGTCTGGCCGAACGGGCACATGCGGGGTCATCTCCCGGGTAGGGATCAGCCCCGTCGGCGCGAAGTTAAGGATGAACTTGTTGTCTGGCATGGTTCGCTGCAACCTGGCAGAGCGTGGTGGGGAAGGGGAGACTCGAACTCCCACGCCTTGCGGCACATGATCCTAAGTCATGCCTGTCTGCCAATTCCAGCACTCCCCCACAAGCGGAGTTGCCTACCATTCTAGGGTTTTTCGGGGCATTCTGCTTGACACTCCCACGATCGAAGTTCATTCCGACAGATCCTCGCCCCCTGGGTTGAAGGCTGAGGTTGGGTGGTATAATCCTTCGGTGGCATCTTGAACCAGGCTGCGTCAAGCTGGATTGGGGGAAAGCGATGGTCTGTCCAAAATGCGGCAGGGAAGTGGCGGGCAATCCAACATTCTGCCCGGGGTGCGGAGCCGGACTCGGCGATGGGCAATCACCAAGGAAGACAGGGACGATCGTAGTCGCAGGAATCCTTGATATCATAGTTGGCTGCCTTGGCCTCTTTGGGGTCCTCGGTTTGATGGTCGCCATTGCCTTTGTGTCTGATGAGCCGGATACTCTGGCCATACTGGTGCCCATTGCAGCGCTCCTGGCACTCAGAAGCATATTGGCCCTGGTCGGCGGCATATGTGCCCTGCAAAGAAGGAACTGGGTGATGGCTCTTGTTGGAGCTATCGCCGCGGCTTTGCCTTTCTCGCTCCTGGGCATAATTGCGCTGATACTGACGGCTCTGTCGAGAGACCAGTTCAGGCAGGGGATGGCATCGACGTAGAACATCTGGTCTCATCAAGTGCTCACCCCGTCATCACCCCGCAAACCCCATGAAGCGCCGTTCAGGGCCTCATCAGAGGCCCTGGGACGACGGTACACATTGGAGAGTGCTCCGCTACTTCTTTGAGCCCCGGTTCATCAACTCCAGAAGAAGACGGTTGTTCTCGGCGAGAAGGATGGCAAAGGCCTGAGCCGCGGCGAATTGCTGCAAAGACAGGTCAACCACGACTTCCTTGGGGTCGATCTTGCCCTTCTTTGCGAACACTGCCAGATCATCTTCTTCCTGTGGTGACTTGCTTTGCCTGAACGCCTCCAGCCTGGGCCGTTCTGACTTCAGCAATGGCTTCATGTGCTTCAAGAATTGTTTGAACAAAGCATCCGCACTTGTCAGGTCTTCAGGCTTTGCTGGCATGGGACACCTCCTCGTTTCGATATCGCGTCTAGGATTCTATTAGAGCGCCAGGGGAGCGTCAAGGGTCAGGACTCACGCATCCTTCTCCAAGCTGAGCCGAGCTTGACAATCTCCACTGGCTGGCGCTATCCTGACCTCGTCTCAGCTAGTTCGTGTGGTGTGGTCTCGGCCAGATTGGGGGGTAGTGTCATGGCAGAAACACCAAGCGGATACCGCCTGATATACCAGCTCCGGGCGTACTTCGCCAGAAACCCGAACAAGTCCTTCAGCGTACCGGAACTAAGGAGGAAGTTCGGTGAGTCAGTGCAGTTCCCGCTTCTGAGTCTCTCTCATGAAGGCTACCTGAGTACTTTCCTCAAGTACGGAATGCCGTACTATCAGCTGGCCAAGCCCTAGTCACCCCTTCTGCTCGCAGTTCGCCGGCTTCCCTGGTGCCTCGGCCCGTTTTAGAAGGGCGCAGCCCACGCTGACTGTCTCTCCCTCACCCTTTCGGCCCCGGAGGCTCACGGCGCAGCCCCTTCGTATCCAAGCCTAGGTGGCCGTGCTACAATGCCAAGACAGATTGCGCCCCGGTCCATCGGCCTTGGCGAAACCAAGAAGGGAGGTGCAGATGAAGGCTATCTACCTGTGGGTATCCAGGTTGTCAGCCGTGGCAGGTCTGGTCTGCGTTGTGCTGGCCGGCATCAGTGGCCTCATGATCTACCAGTTCAAGATCCTGGCCCAAACGTACGTCGACCTGGCAGTTGTTTCCTTCCTCTTTGCCATCTTGGCTCATCTGTACTACTCTAAGGACTAGAGCAAGGGCAGACCGGTCAACTGCGGGTCAAGCGGGGTGTGCACGGAGGTCTCACCGGCGGCCAGAAGACGGATGTTACGGTACGGTGCGCTGTGCGTTTCCCCTTTCCTCTGGTCACGGCATGAAGCCATTGTGGTATGATCTTTGCTGCTGAGGCAGAAGGGGGAATGACTTGACTACGTCGACGCCGAAGAAGAAGAAACGACGCAGCTCTTCTCCATTGTCATTGCAGTTCTTCGGATTGTTGCTTGCCATATTGGGATTCTTCCTTGGCATGGTCGGCTTCGTTGGCATCTTCACCAGCTCCGGCAGTGGAGCCATAGTCATACTGGTCATAGGCGCCCTCATGACCGTCCTCGGTGTTGCTACTGGCCGAAGCGAGAAGGCAGCCAGAATAGTGCTCTGGCAGTAGGAGGCACTTCCCTTTCGGTCTCGGTCCTGTTGATACCTGCACAGGATCTACCTGTAGCAAGGGCACCTCAGGCAGGCGGCAGACTACGCCGCAGCATGATCACAGGTGCTTGAGCCGCACCGCCCTAGTAGGTGTAGGGCAGGGGTAGGCGAGCCCGGAGTTCCACCAGGGCTGAATTGCGCAGCTTCTCCAGGAGCCCGTTCAGGCTGGCCCGCTCCGATGGAGGGAGGCAGCCCACGATCTTGTTGATCACCCCCATCTTGTTCTGCATCTCATAGGCCTTCTTGCCCTTCGGGGTCAACACGATCCTCACCTGGTTCTTCCTCTTCAGGTCCTTCACCCGCTTGACAAACCCCTGCTTCTCCATGCGGGTCAGCAGTCCCGACACCGTGTGCGGCTCCCGGTGGAGCGTTCGGGACAGCACGGCGGGCGTCACCGGCCCATCCAGAGTGCTCACGAAGTGGAGCACTCCCGCCTGGATGGCCGAGAGGCCGATGTCATCCAGTTCCCTCTCTCTGGCCCTCCAGATGGCATGATGCGTCTGGTTCAGAAGCGCCCATAGCTGCCTGTCCTGTTCCGCGTTGGTCCCCGTAGCTCTGACTGCCATTTCCACCCCCTTGCTTGATCCAATATCGGCTCATTATACCACAGTCGATCATCCATGAGCTACTGTCGCAGGTGATTCATGCTCAGCCACGCTCAGGACAGCCGCCAGCCCGGGCCCTTCCTTTTGATAGACATTTGTGAATCCGCCACAGCCCGACGAGACACTGGTGAGAGGTCATCCCTGCATACTTGCAGCCAAGGGTCAGGGCCATCAGGCCGGGCCCGCAGGGAAGCCGAGAATGCTCAACGAAGTGGCCAACGATACCGGCGACGTCAAGGCCCTGATCCGGGCACTGAGCGATGAGACGTGGTATGTCCGGCAGGAAGCCGCCTCGGCCCTGGGCAATCTGGGCGAATCCAGAGCGGTGGGGCCGCTGATGCGGCTTCTGGACGACGAAGACGAGGATGTCCGCGAGGAAGCAGCCTGGGCCCTGGGGAAGATAGGCGACGCCAGAGCGGTGCAGGCCCTTGTCATCGCCCTGGAGGACGAGGACAAGGACGTCCGCGAGGAAGCTGCCCGGGCGCTGGGCATGATCCGCGATCCCAGAGCTGTCGAGCCGCTGGACCGCACTCTGCGTGACGAGGACGAAGACGTCCGCGAGGACGCGGCATGGGCCCTAGGCAGGATCGGTGGGCCCAGAGCCGCCCAGCTCCTGAGGCAGGCCATGAACGATGGCTCGGTTCAGGTGCGGGAGGCGGTGGAGGAGGCTCTGGGCAATATCAAGGCCAAGATGTCATGAATGTCGCCCGGCCTGAGTCGGACCCGGTGAGCCTCGGCCGAAAGAAGATGGGAGAAGTCTGTTGATGCAAACCTACTGCTGCAACCACTGCCATTTCAACTCAGAGTCGATCTTTGAGATATTCCTCCACATCTTCACCGACCATCTGCATCACGACGTGGGGCTGGACAGCGATGAGGGCCAGTCCCTGCTGAAGAAGACCTACCTCTACCAGGCAAGCCCCCAGACGCTGGTCTCCTCCCGGAACTAGCCGATCAGCCACCGGCGCGGGGCAGCGCCGTGCTGGCACACCCGATCCCGGCTTCCCGGCATCAGCGGTTCTTGTAGACCGGCTTGCGCTTCTCCTTGAAGGCCTTCATGCCTTCCTTGGAGTCCTCCGTGGCAAAGACGGGCCAGCCGATCTCGTCCTGTCGCTTCAGGGCCTCCGCCTCCGGGACCGACTCGTCGATCTCGCGGAGGGTGCGGGTGATGGCCTTGATGGATATGGGCGCATTCTCACAGAGCTGCCGGGCGATGTTCAGCGCCTCGTCCAGAGCTTTGCCCTTGGGGACCACCCGGTTGATCAGTCCCCAGTCCAGCGCCTCCTGGGCGCTGATGTGCCGGCCCAGCAGGAGTATCTCCGCCGCCAGGCAGTAGGGGATCTGCCGGCGCAGACGGATGGCCGACGCCGACATGGGATACAGGCCTCGGGCCACCTCGGTCACCCCGAACCTGGCGTCCTCGGCGCCGACGCGGATGTCGGTGCCCTGGAGTATCTCGGTGCCCCCGGCCACGGCGAAGCCTTCGATGGCCAGGATGATCGGTTTGTTGGGCCGGTTCTCCCGGAGCAGCGCCCGCCAGTGGAGGTTGGGCACGTCTTTCATCAGGCGCTGGATTTCCTCCGGGTCATCGCCCGGCCCCGGGCCCGACTTCAGGTCCATGCCGGCGCAGAACGTGTCCCCCTTGCCGGTCAGCACACCGCAGTAGAGGTCATCCTGTTCCTCCAGAAGACGCCAGGCCTTGTACATGCCGATGAGCATGGAGGGGGTCAGGGCATTCTTGGCCTCCGGCCTGTTGAGGGTGACGATCAGGATATGGCCTTCCCGCTCCACGGTGCAGTTCTTGGTGGTGATGTCCAGTTGCTCAGCCATGCGTTCCTCCTGCTCTTCGTTCCGGTGGCTCGTTCCCGGCTTCCCCGGTAGGGCAACCCCCAGGGCCTGCTATTTCCTGGTCTTCACTCGGGCCGGCAGGTCCTCATCCAGCAGCCGCACCGCCTCCTCCACCATCTCCTTGACCACCTGCCCGGCGCTCTTCATCTCCGTGACCGCGCCGCAGATCTGGCCGGCGGGAATGAAGTAGTAGTCCACCAGCTTGGCCTTGCCGATGTGGTCCTGGAGGCTGGTGCACATCACGATGGGCAGCGGGAAGGGCATCATCGGGCCCTCCTTCTCCCATTTCTCGATCAGCTTGGTGGTCAGCAGGCGGCAGGTCTTGCCGGTGAACACCCGGGTCACCCGGGTGTCCCGCTCCGTCATCTTGATGATCCGCTCCTTGGCCACCTCCTCGATGCCGGATTCATAGGTACAAAGGAAGGCCGTGCCGCACCACACCCCGCAGGCTCCCAGCGCCAGCGAGGCCACCAGTCCCCGGCCGTCCGCGATGCCGCCGGCAGCCACTACCGGCACCGGGGCCACCGCCTCCGATGCCAGCCGTACCAGGGGCATGGTGCCCACATGTCCTGTGTGCCCTCCGCCTTCGTGGCCCTGGGCCACGATGATGTCCACCCCCGCCTCCGCCTCCTTGCGGGCCTGGTTGACCGTGCCCACCAGGCCGATGACCTTCATCCCCCGCGAGTGGGCCTCGGGGACCATGAACGCTGGACTGCCCAGGGCAGCCGCGAAGACGGGCACTTTGTGATCATAGACCACCTCGATCTGCTTCGGGGTCATGCCCGCCGCCCAGCCCGTGCCGCCTTCCTTGCCGAACCGGGTCCCGTCAGGTACAGGTATGCCCAGTTCCTTCACCAGTTTGGAGGCGTAGGCCACCGCCTCCTCGGGGATGTAGTTCCTCAGCTCGTCGATGGTGGCCGCATCGACCATGTTCGTCGGGGCGATGGTATCCACACCGAAGGGCTTGGAGGTCAGCTTCTTCAGCTTCCTGATCTCGGCGTCCAGCTCATCGGGGGTGAGGTTGATCGCCCCGATGATCCCCAGGCCGCCGGCTTCGGAGACGGCGGCCGCCAGCTCGGCGTTGGCCGCGCCGCCCATGCCGGCCAGGAGGATGGGGTACTCGATGTCCAGCTGGTCACACAGGCTGGTGCGCAGGATCTTCTTCGACACGCGTCACTCCAGAATCGACGAATCGAGTCACGGGTGCAGGCGCAGGATGCCCTGCATCACAGCGGAGCGAAGTATTTGATGTCCAGGATGCTGCCCACCCGCTTCTCGGCGAAGACGGCTTTGACCCGCATGCCGACAGCCAGCTTCTCGAAATCCACCCCGCTGATCATGTGCACCAGGCCGGTGCTGGCTCCGTCAAGGAGGACCACGCCGTAGATGATCGGGGGGTCGACGGGCTGTACGCCGTTGGCCTGGCCGGCTACAGTGTAGGTCTGCAGAGTGCCTCTGTCGCTGACCTCCACCCACTTGTCGAGTTGGGCGAAGCAGTGCTTGCACACGGAGCGCGCCGGGACATAGACCAGATCGCAGGCAACGCACCGCGTGCCCATGATCTTCTTGTTGTCCCTCATCTCGATGAGGAAGCGGCTGCCCACCGCACCAGCAGTGTATGACGCCGGGATGTATATCTTCCCGTGATAGATGAAGACGTCTGCGTCTTTCAGTCTCTCAACTCGGTCAGCTGTCAGCTCAGCCATCTCTCGTCCTCCTACTCCTCAATCGTCCTGAAGCACAGGATATCGGCTAGACCACGCCCCCTCCCCTCCTCCTTCCACACCGCTTGAACCCTCTTGACCTTCTTCAGCTTCTCCGGGTCCTTCTCTTCCAGGAAGTGTACCAGGAACACGCCGTTGTCCAGCTTGATGGTCGCCGTCGGATAGGGATTGGCCAGCCTGTCACCGTAGTGGGGGTCCCACAGCGGAAAGACCAGGTAGGTGTACTGTACCACCGTCCCGGTGTCGCTCATCTCCACCCAGTCCTCCCCCGTCGCCACGTTGCACCGGCCACACACCGCCATGGGGGGCCACATCAGCTGCTTGCACTTGGGGCAGCGGTTGGTCACCAGCTTCTTCTTCTCCAGAGCCTCTTTGTACAGCTTCCCCAGGTACTTCCCGCTGGACCACTTGTAGCTCCGTGGGCGGGCTATCTCAACCTTGAGGTATTCCGGTTTCTTCTCAGCCGTCTTCTCCGTTGTCATCCTTCTCCTCCTACAGCGACCTTCTGAGCAGTGTCATCACCGTCCAGTTCGGCCCGCCCAGTGCGGTGGCCACTGCGGTGTGGACGTCCCGGGTCACCTGGTGCTCGCCGGCATCGCCCCTGACCTGCAGGGCCGCCTCCGCCACCCGGATGGTGGGGGTACCCCCTATGGGGTTGGTGGCGATGACGCCGCCGGAGGGATTAACCGGGAACGCCCCCTCCATCTCCGTTATCCCCTTCTCCACCAGCTTCCAGCCCTCGCCCTTCTCGCAGAAATGGTAGTGCTCGTAGTGGCTCATCTCCTCCCAGTTGGACGGCTCGTAGATCTCCGCCATGCAGATGTCCTTCATGGGATTGGTGATGCCGTTCCTCTTGTAGAGCCTCTCAGCGGCGATGTCCTGGCTGTACTCCTCCGTCCCGGTGGGGTCTCCGAAGGACCCGGCCCTGAACGGCTCCTGGTGCACCGTGACCACATCGGCTATCCAGACCGGCTTCTTGGTGATCTTCTTCGCCCGGCTCTCCGAGGCCAAGATCAATGCGCAGGCCCCGCAGGACTGCGGGCAGAAGTCCAGCAGCCGCAGAGGCCAGACCAGGTAGCCGGAGTCGAGGACTTCCTTGATACTCTTCAGGCCCAGCTTCAGATGGGCATAGGGATTGCGGCAGGCTCCTTTGTCCGCCTTCAAGCGGACCATGGCCGCGTGCTCTTCCTTGGCACCGCTCCTCTCCATATACGTCAGGGCCTGCTTGGCGAACTCCCCGATGGCACCGGTGGCCACCCCTTTGCCCCAGACCGGGGTGACCGCCGCAGTGATGGCCGCAGTGGTGTCGCCGGTGTCCTGCTTCTCGAAGCCGATGACCAGCGCCGTGTCGAAGAGGCCCGAGGCGACGAAATGGAAACCTTCCTCCACCACCGAGGCACCGCTGGTCCCTCCGGTAGCCACCTTCAACCCCGGCTTCATGTAGGCCGCAATTTCGTCGGCCATCAGGTGATCAGGTAGGAACAACCCTTCGAACGTCTCCATGTTCGAGGTGAATACCGCTTCCACGTCCTTGGCCTTCATCTGGGCATCCGCCAGGGCCGCTCTGACCGCTTCGCCGACCATCTCCTGCTGATTGACATCCTTGCGGGCGCTCTTGTGGTAGGTCTGGCCTATTCCGACTATCGCTACTCTGTTTCCCATGTCTCTACCTCCGACAATCAGTTGCCCAGGATCATGACGCCCTGCAGTTGACCGCAGGCGCCAGTGAAGCCGTGAACCAGAGCCTTCTTGGCCCCCTCTGCCTGATGCTCACCGGCCTCACCCCGCAGTTGCAGCACTGCTTCCGCTGCTCGGGCCATCCCGGCCACCACGGTGGGATTGCCGGCCAGCATGCCGCCCGAGGGGTTCACCGGGAGTTGCCCCCCCATCTGGGTCACCCCGCTGTCCAGGAGTCTCCCGGCTTCCCCCCGCTGGCAGAAGCCCAGTCCCTCCATCCACAGCAGCTCCTGGTAGGAGTATTCCTCCGATATCTCGGCCACGTTGACCTGGTTCATGACGTCCTTGATCCCGGCCATCTTGTAGGCCTTCTTGGCCGCCGTCACCAGGGCATCGCACTCGGCCAGGTCCCGGTCACCCAGGTAGTTGGTCTCGTAGCAGTTGGACGCCCCGAGTATCCAGATGGGCTTCCTGGCCAACTTCTTCGCCTTGCCCTCCCGGGCCAGGATCATGGCGCAGGCCCCGTCGGAGGTGGGCTTGCTGTCCAGTTGCCTGATGGGCGACGCCAGCACCTGCGAGCCCAGGACGTCCTCTACGGTGATCTCCATGGGCTCCTGAGCCAAGGGGTTCCTCTTGGCGTTGCCCCGGTTCTTCACCACCACCCGGGCGCACTGTTCCGGGGTGATGCCGTACTTGTACATGTAGCGCCTGGCCTGCAGTGCGGCGGCGCTGAGGAAGTCCAGGCCCAGAACCCTGAGGAAGATGGGGTCCATGGCCGCGTTCTCGATGCCCCTCTTGTCGCCCTGCGACTCCTTGCAGTGGGTGGCCACCAGGATCACATCCTGATGACCTGACAGGATGCGGGCGAAGGCGGTGTACACCGCGTTCAGGGAATCCTCGGCAACCTTGTCTTCATCGCTGTGGTGGTGACCCACATAGGACATCACGTTGCAGCTGGATATGGTTCTGCCGTCCCAGAAGTCCTGCGAGCAGGTCACGGTGGCATCGATGCCGCTGCCGTCCTGGGCGAACTTCAGCCCCGTCTCCTGCAGCACCTGTCTCACCGCTTCGTATACCAGCTCCCCTTCGTTGGCATCGGCTCTGTTGGGACTGTACTTGGTCTGGGCCACCGCCACGATCCCCACTCGTTCGGTCATGGGTACCTCCTTCTCCTTCGCAAAGTGCGATGAGCCACGGCACTGCCCCGGCGGGAATCCGGGGCGGAGTGCGGTGGCTCAGTCGTTGAACTGCATCGGACGGGCCAATCTGCAACCCTGGCTCGTAGATTACCACAAGCCGGCCTGCTCTGTCGAAAAACCCGGTGGCAGACGGCGGGGTGGCTACTCCGCCAGCAGGTAGTCCAGGATGGCCGGCTCCGCTGCGGCCCGATGCGTCGGGGCCGCGCCCAGGTCCAGCTCCAGGGCCTTGGCCCAGCGGAAGTAGTAGTGCAGGTCGTAGTCCAAATCCATGCCCACTCCGCCGTGGATGTGCTGGGCGCCGGAGGTCACCCGAAGGCAGGCGTCGCTGGTCCAGGATTTGGCCATGGCCACCTCTTTCTCGGCGGGCAGACCCCGGCTGAGGCGCCAGACGGCCTGGTAGGACAGCCACCGCGCCCCCTCGACGTCGGTCATCATGTCCGCCAGGCGGTGCTGCACCGCCTGGAAGCTGCCGATGGGCCGCTCGAACTGTATCCGCGTCCCTGCATAGCTGGAGGTCATCTCCATGGCTTTCTGGGCCACGCCGACCATCTCCACGCAGCGGATGGCCGCGGCCTGGCGCATGGTCTTCTCCACCGCGGGCCAGCCGTTGTGCAGTTCCCCCAGGATATCGCTGATAGACGCCGGCACTCGGTCGAAGGTCGCCTCGAACTGCCTGTCGCCGGCTATGGTCACCAGGGGGTGGCGGCCCATCCCCGGGGTATCTCGTGCCACCATGATGATGCTGACACCTGCTGCCGCGGAGCCCGTCCGGCCCGTTCTGGCCACTACCAGGAGGTAGTCCGCGATATGGGCGTTCTGGACGAAGAGCTTGGTCCCGCTGAGGGTCAGGCGGCTTCTCCGGCGCACGGCTCTGGTCCGGTACCATCCCGGCCGGTAGTCGGCCTCCGGCTCGGTCAGGGCCATGGTCAGCATCGCCTCGCCCCGGGCCACCCGGGGCAGGAAGTGCCTCTTCTGTTCCTCATTCCCCGCCTCCAGGACGGGGAGAGCGCCCAGGACCACGGTGCTGAACAGTGGGCCGGGCAGGGCCGCCCTGCCCACCTCTTCGAAGAGCACTGCCAGGTCCATCAGGCTGCCGCCCACCCCGCCGTACTCCTCAGGCACGATCAGTCCCAGCCAGCCCAGGTCGGCCATCTTCCGCCACAGCTCCGGCGAGTAGCCCAGATCGCTGGATTCCAGTTGCCTCACCAGCGACTTGGGGCATTCCGTCTCCAGGAAGTTCCGGGCTTCCTTCCTCAGAAGTTCCTGTTCATCGCTCAGAGCGAAGTTCAACCGGGCCTCCTCCAGCCTCGGGAAAGATCATCTTCCATCAGACATCCCTGGGCCACGGCGCTATCTCGATCTGGGCAGCCCCAGTCCCATCATGGCCATCATATCCCTCAGGACCTCGTTCGTCCCGCCGCCGAAGGTGAGCAGGACGTCCATTCTGTAGACGTGCTCGGGCCTGCCCCTGAGGGGGACCCATTTCGAGCCGGTCTGCAGTTGCCCGAACAGGCCCATGATCTGCAGGCAGGCATCGGTGACCCTTCTGATATGCTCGCTGCCGAAGACCTTGATCATCGACGACTCCACCACGGGCACAGCGCCACCGGCGATGAGCCAAGCCACCCGGTAGTTGAGCAGCTTGAGCACCTCCATCTCCACGGTCAGCTCCACCAGCCTGTTCCTCACCCAGCCTTGCTCGAGGACGGGCTCCCCGTTCAGCCTGTTGTCCCTGGCCCACCGGGTCACCCCCCGGAGGGCGCCCAGGGAGAACGAGTGCGGTGACAGGGCTATCCGCTCGTGGGCCAGTTGCATGAAGAGGTACTCCGCCCCCCGGTTCTCCTCGCCGATGAGGCAGTCCCTGGGCACCCTGACGTTCTCGAAGAACTCCTGGTTCAGCCTGAACCCGGCCATGGTCCAGATGGGCTCCACCGTGATGCCCGGGGTCTTGGCGTCGACCAGGAAGATGGAGATCCCCTGGTACTTCTTGGCCGCCTTGGGATCGGTCCTCACCGCCAGCCAGAAGTAGTCGCAGGCATGGCCCATGGAGGTGAAGGTCTTCTGCCCGTTGATGACGTAGTCGTCGCCGTCCCTGACGGCCGTCGTCTTCAGGGACAGCAGGTCCGTTCCCGCCTCGGGCTCGGTGTAGCCGATGCCGATGCTCAGCTCCCCCCTGAGTATGGGCGGCAGGAACCTCTTCTTCTGCTCCTCGGTGCCCACCCTCATTATGGTCGGGCCTACCGTCATCACCGCCAGCATGGGGATGGGGATGTGGTAGTAGCCCAGCGCCAGGTCGAAGAAGATGTACTGCTCCACGGCCGAGAGGCCCCGGCCACCGTAGTCCCTGGGCCAGCCCAGGCCCATCCACCCGTCGCTGCCCAGCTGTCTGATGAACTGCTTGCACAGGGGGCCGTCACCCTCAGGCAGGACATCGATCTCCTGCTCCAGCTCGAGGGTCACCCTCTCCCGGAAATACTCCTTGATCTGCCTCTCGAAGTCCTGCTGCTGAGGCGTCAGTTCGAATTCCATAGCTTCCCGAGACAAAGGGTAGGCCCCGTCCTTCTGGCCTGTCAAGTCAGGGCCGGGACCCTATCCCGCAATGGAACGGCCCAAAGAAACGTGGCCATATGCTCTTTCACATATGGCCACGCGCGAAGACTCAGACCGGAACCGGGTGGCTAGAGACCCACGATGCAGACGCTGACCACCGGGGCATAGGGCTCGTTGCCCATGTTGTGGGCCAGGGCCAGCTTGGGATCCTTGATCTGGCGCTTCCCCGCCCTGCCCTGGAACTGCAGCCACGGCTCGTAGAGCATCCTGATCCCGGAGGCACCGATGGGATGGCCAAAGCACTTCAGGCCCCCGTCGGGCTGCACCGGCAGCGATCCGCCGAGCTCGAAGGTCCCGGCGTCGATATCCTCCTTCACCCGCCCCCGGGGACTGAACTGCAGGTCCTCCATGGTCACCGCCTCGGTGATGGAGAAGCAGTCATGCACCTCGGCCATGCTGATCTCCTGCCGGGGATTGGTGATGCCGGCCTCTTTGTAGGCCGCGATACCGGCCCGGTGGGCCTCCTCAACGTGGGTGTAGTCGTAGCTGGTCAGCATCCGGCCCGTGGTCGGGCTGGCCGAGATCTGCAATGCCTTCACATAGACCGGCTTGTTGTGGAACTTCTTCACCATGTCCGCCCTGACGATGACGGCGGCTGCCGCGCCATCGGAGACGCCGCAGCAGTCAAACAGGCCCAGCGGCCAGGCGATGATCGGCGCGCCCAGCACCTGCTCCAGGGTTATCTCCCTCCGCAGGTGGGCCTTGGGGTTCATGGCCCCGTTCTTGTGGCTCTTCACTGAGATCTTGCCCAGCATCTTCTTGCCTTCCTCCGGGCTCAGGCCGTAGCGGTGGAAGTACCGGGTGGCCATCATGGCGAAGACCCCCGGCATGCTGGACTGGTAGTGGGTGTTGGTCCGGTTCTCCATCCCGGGCAGACCACCCATCCCCTCGTCCTTCAGTTTCTCATAGCCCACGGCCAGACAGATGTCGTAGATGCCGGCCGCTACCGCATACGAAGCACCCCGCACCGCCTCGTGGCCGGAGCCACAGGCGTTCTCCACCCTGGTCACCGGTACGTACTGCAGCCGCAGGGCCTCGCTCACCGTCCGGCCCCCGGTGCCGCTGAACAGGGTACCGCCCCAGACGGCCTGGATATCCTTCAACTCGACCCCGGCGTCGGTCAGGGCCTCATTGACCGCCTCCACGATGAGGTCGGTGGGTCCCTTGTCCCACAGCTCACCGAACCTGGTGCAGCCCATGCCGACGATGGCAACCTTATCTCTAATGCTCCCTGGCATTTCTCTCGCCTCCTTCTACCTTACCGG
This sequence comes from Chloroflexota bacterium, assembly GCA_016875915.1. Taxonomy (GTDB): domain Bacteria; phylum Chloroflexota; class Dehalococcoidia; order UBA2247; family RBG-13-53-26; genus RBG-13-53-26. The sequence continues at coordinate 21,456 of VGOM01000010.1, read as the reverse complement.
TCGGGCTTTCCAGAAGTAGTTGGTCAGGCCCCGGTCATACTGCAGCTTCCTGAAGGTCATCTCCACAGGCATGCCCACCTCGACCTTGGCAGGATCACGATCGGTGAGGTCGAAGAATGCCCGCCCCCCGCCTTCGAATTCGATCAGCACCACGGAGGCCGGCGGATCGGTCACGGCGGCAAGGTTGTCCTGGGTATAGCTGAAGACCTTGGCCTTTCTTCTGACGAAGTTGTAGTCGTCGAAGTCGTCCTGGGCCTGGCACTGGGCGCAGATGCGGATGGGGCCGGTGGTGGCGGCGCCGTTGTCGTATTGCGGAGTGCCGCAGCGCCGGCACTTCACCCCCCAGAGCCCCAGCAACTGCTTCCTCTCCCGCCAGTTGGCCGAGAACCGGATATGCTGCTTGTCGGGCCGGCGCGCCGCCTCCTGGGGCACCAACTCCCGCCAGCGGAGGTAGTCATTATAGTTGGCCATCACCTGCTTGGAGGCCACGTTCTTCTTGATGCCCCGCCGCTCGCCCAGCTTGCCGATGGCATCGGTGACCTGGAGGATCATGGCGTCGGCCCCATTGCCGCTGCCCACCACCAGGATCCTGTCGCCCGGCTTGGCGTCCTCCAGGGCAGCCACGAGCATCATCAGGGACGTGGCGCAGCCGGGGAGGCCCACGTTCAGGACCAGCCCGTAGGGGTCCTGCATTTGCCCGGCCTCGAATCCGGCCTGGGTTATGGCCTTGCCGTGTCTTCTGGGATCGCCCGGGGGATCGAGGGTCACCTTGGTGATATCCTTGGGAGTCAGTCCGCACTTCTTCAGCACCCCGCCGATGGCCTCGGGCACCCACTTGGAGTAGCCTTCGTCCATCACGAAGCGGTCTTCGCCGGCGCGGACGAACTTGTCTTCCTCCGACCGCCAGGTGGCCGCCAGTTCGTCTGACGTGGAGTATGTGCCCAGTATTTCGGCAATCATATGGTCCTTGCCCACCAGCAGGGCCACCCCACCGTCGCCCATCTGCTGCTCGCCCATCCCCGCCGGAGCCCCCAGGCGCATGTCGGCGGCGGCCACCAGCAAGCTGTGGGCCGAACCGGACTTGACCGTGTCGGCCGCCAGCATCAGGGCACTGGTTCCGGCCCGGAGGGAGGTGGTGATGTCGGCGGTGCGGATATCGGAGCGCATGTCCAGCGGCACGGCGATCAGGGCCGAGCACTGCTTCTCCTTGTATGGCGATGAGGTGGTGGCGAAGAACAGGCCGTCCACCTTCTTGGCGTCCACGCCTGTGAGGCAATCCAGGGCTGCCTCCACGGCCATGGACACGCTGTCTTCATCGTAGTAGGCCACCGCCCTTTCCCCGGGCATGGCGAACCCGCCCCAGGCCTTGACGCAGTCCTCCCGTTTCATCCGGTGCCATGGAATGTAGGCACCGTAGGACGTTATTCCGACCATCGCACCTCCTGTTCTACTCTACTCTACCCTGGGTCACAGACTGCCCCACTTGCTTTCCATAACGCACTGCCATGCTTACCTTGGGTGACATAAAGCATTGCGGTGACGCACACCACTCATAAGGGTAATATTTTGCGCCGAGCCAAGTCAAATACAAGGAAAGCGGGGCCATTCTTGGTCACCAGAGGGGGGTTGTCGTAGAATCTAGGTAACGCCAAAGACACTTCGAAAGGAGGCCACTCGATGCCATCTCTTATCTATGAGAAGAAGGGGCGGATCGCCTACATCACCCTGAATCGCCCCGAGGCCCGCAACGCCATGAACTTCGAGGTCTGGGACGGCCTGGTGAAGGCCTGGATCGACATCAGAGACAACCCTGACGTCTGGGCCGCCATCGTCACCGGGGCCGGGGACAAGGCCTTCTCGGCCGGGCAGGACCTGAAAGAGGTCGCCGAATGGATGAAGAAGCCGGTTGACCAGCGCCCGGCCCAGCCGGTGCCCGAGATCAACCCCATGCGCGGCCTGCAGACCTGGAAGCCGATCATAGCCGCCATCAACGGCATCTGCACCGGCGGCGGCCTGGAGCTGGCCATGGCCTGCGACATCAGGATCGCCGCCGACAGCGCCCGGCTGGGGCTGGCCGAGGTGAAGCAGAGCGTCATCCCGGGAAACAGCGGCACCCAGAAGCTGATCCGGCTGGTGCCCTTCGCCAAGGCCCTGGAGATGCTCATGACCGGCGACTTCATCGATGCCCAGGAAGCCCACCGCATCGGCCTGGTCAACAAGGTGGTCCCCTATGACCAGCTCATGGCTGAAGCGGAGAAACTGGCCCAGCAGATCTGCGAGAACGGGCCTCTGGCCGTCAGGGCGGTCAAAGAGCTGGCCTGCAGAGGCGTCGAGATGAGCCTGGCCGAGGGCCTGCGGCTGGAGGTTGAGGTGGGCCAGCGTCTGGCCCTCAGTGAGGATGCCAAGGAGGGCCCTAGGGCCTTCACGGAGAAGCGCAAGCCGGTCTGGAGCGGCAAGTAGGCCCACTGTCGGGGTGAGCCCGACACGGATGCGCCAGGGTCAAGGTCAGTCGCCTGCGCCGCGCCGGCTGGTGACCGGCATCACTCGGCCATCTCCATCTCCGCCTGTATGACGTTCTGCATCAGGCGAAGATCTAAGTAGCCCGATATCCGCGGCCTGCCGTTGACCAGCAGCAAGGGGAACCGCCAGACGTCAGAGCCTTCCTGCCCGGGCGGCGGCAGATGGAGGCCCGGGGCATCCCACGCCGACGGGTCTCCCAGATCATGGTAGTCGAGCTGCACCCGGTCTCCATAGAGCTTCCGCAGCTGCTCCGCCATGGTACGCCTCTCCTCCGGGGATGACAGGTTCAGGCCGCAGCGCGCCTCGCACGTCTCGCCACGGCTGTCGTCAACAATGGTGATCCGTATCGGCTGCTGATCCGCCAAGGCGCCCTCCCGATGTCTCTAGCCGGTCAACACCCTGCTCCACAGGTCGCAGCGCCCGCCCCAGCGTCCCAGGACATCTCCGTCGACGGCGGCCTGGGCGATCTCGCAGAGACTGGAACAAACGCTGCATTCAAAGGACGAGACGGCGTAGGTGGCTTCACACGCTCCGAACCCGCGGAACCTGGTCCCGGCGTCCCGACGCCCGCTGTCCTCCATGGCCAGTAGAGCGGCCCCGACAGCCCCCATGACCTCATGATGGGGAGGCACGGTCAGGTCCTCCGTTCCCAGCATCTGCCTGAAGGCTCTGACCATCCCCCGGTTGAAAGCCACGCCACCCAGAAAGACGATGGGGGAAGCCACGTCCTTGCCCGCACCCACGTTGTGGAGGTAGTTCCGCACCAGAGCCTGACACAGTCCGTAGAGGATATCGTCCACAGCATATCCCATTTGCTGCTTCTGAATCATGTCGGACTCGGCGAAGACGGTGCACTGCCCGGAGATCCGAACACTCCCCTGGCTCCCGGCGGCGCGATCCCCGAAATCGCCTATGTCCAGGCCGAGGCGGGAGGCCTGATGGTCCAGGAAGCTGCCTGTCCCGGCGGCACAGACCGTGTTCATGGCGAAGTCGGCCACGGCCCCCTGTCTCAGAATGATGATCTTGCTGTCCTGGCCGCCGATCTCAACAATGGTCCGGGCCTGGGGCACATACCGCACAGTGGCCACCGCCTGGCTGGAGATCTCGTTCTTGACCGCGTCGGCGCCGACTATGGCCGCTGCCAGGTACCGGGCGCTCCCGGTCGTGCCCACGCCGCGGATGATGCCACCCCCAGGGAGCATATCCTTCACGCTCCGCAGCCCCTGCTGTACGGCAGCGATAGGATTGCCGCAGGTGCGCAGATACACCGAGCCGGCCACGTCGCCGGTCACATGGATCAGGGCCAGCTTGGCGGTGACAGAGCCGACGTCAATACCAAGATAGAGGTCCATCTGGCCTCGCCGGGGTCGCTCTGACGGGTGAGGGGTGAACAGTTGTCTCAGTCCCTCCCCAGGGCAGGCGGCAGACGCCATCTGCGGCCGGGACCGGGGTGATCTCTTCACTCTCGGGGAACGGTAGGACAGACAGGAGGAGCCGCAGCACGGATGGACGCTCGGGGCCCACCTTGCCCAGCGTCAATCAGCGGGACGGGCCCCGGTCCCCGCTCCGCACGTCACGCCCTCAGCCCAGCTGCACCCCCTTGGATTCGACAGGGTCCAGCTTCCAGATCCTCTCCTGGCTGGCATCAACGTAGTAGTCGATATTCTTCCCGCAGTCCACACACTTGGCCGTCACCCTGCCGGCATAGCCCGATACCGCAGTGCCCAGCATCAGGCCTCCCTGCGTAGCGTAGCAGTCGGGGCAGGTGCCAACGATGTGAATATTCCCGGTTCCACATGAAAGCCAGCGCATAATCATTCAGTGCCTCCTTCCCGTCTGATCCGTTCCCTCTTCTTCTGAGCATTATGATAAGGCCACATACACGCCCTGACAAGCCCCATCCCGCACAATCAGGAAGGGCTCCGCCCCCAGCCTGTTGCCATGGCCTCCGGCTCCGGAGCGTCCCAGTGATGCTCCTGTTTTCAGCCTTCCAGTTTTCCAGGTCGCAGGGTATAATACTGCCCATGAAAGTCGTCCTCATCAAAGACGTGGCGGGCCTGGGCAAGACCGGAGATGTGAAGGAGGTGGCTGACGGGTATGCCAGGAACTTCCTTCTCCGCAGGAATCTGGCCCTGCCAGCCGTCCGGTCGTCGATGAACAGCATCGAGACCCAACTCCGGAGAGAGGTCAAGAAGCAGCAGCAACACGCCGATGAGCTGGCCAGGCTGGCCCAGAGCATAGAAGGGCTCTCCATCGAGCTGAAGGCCAAGGTGATGGAAGAGGACCGCCTCTACGGGTCCATTCGCGATCACCACATCGCCGACGAACTGAAGCGAACGACCGGGATCGACATCGAGCGGACCAGCATCGAGATGGAGCAACCCATCCGCCAGCTGGGGAGCTACGAACTGACGGTCAGGCTGACCAGAGACCTGGCACCGAAGATAAAGGTAACAGTCGCCAGGGAGGACTAGTGGCAGATAGCGAGAAGCTGCCACCCCACAATATTGAAGCCGAAGAGGCGGTTGTTGGCTCCCTGCTGGTCGATCCCGATGCCGTGGTCAAGACGGCCATCTTCCTCAAACCCGAGGCTTTCTACAGGGAGAAGAACCGCTGGCTCTATGAAGCCTGTGTGTCGCTCTACGAGCGCAGCGAGGCCATCAACCAGATAACGGTGGCCCAGGAGTTGGCCCGACAAGGCAAGCTCGAGGAGACCGGCGGCGTGGCCTTTCTGAGCCATCTGGTCTCAGTGCTGCCCACATCCCTCCATGTGGAGTACTACGCCCAGATCGTCCACCGCCTGTCGGTGATGCGAAGGCTCATCGCGGCCGCCGGACAGATCGCCGTCATCGGCTACGATGCCGAGCCCGACCTGGATGCGGCGCTGAACCGCGCCGAGGACGTCCTGTTCAAGGTGCGCCGCGGCGAGAGCCCCCGGGACTTCGTCCACATCCGCCGCGTTCTGGAGCAATACTGGGAGGGGTCCGAAGCCGAGCCGTCGGAGAGAACCGGGCAGTTGCCCCACGTCAATACCGGGTTCCCCGCCCTGGACCAGCTCCTGGGCGGACTGCAGCGCTCCGACATGATCGTCCTGGCTGCCAGGCCCAGCCTGGGGAAGTCCAGTCTGGCCCTGAACATCGCCAGGAATGCCGCGGTGGAACAGGGAGCCCAGGTGGCTTTCTTCAGTCTGGAGATGGCCAAGGAGCAACTGGTGCAGCGTCTCCTGTCCGCCGAGGCCGCGGTGGACTCATCAAACGTCAAGTCAAGGCAATACACCCCGGCCCAGGAGAGAAGGGTCATGGATGCCACCGGCCGGCTGTCCGGGGCCCCCATCTACATCGATGACTCGCCGACCACGCGGGTGATGGAGATGCGGAGCAAAGCCCGCCGTCTGCACCGTGACCAGGGGATCGATCTGATCATCGTAGACTACCTCCAGCTCATAAGGGGAGACACCAGGGCCGAGAACAAGGTCCAGGAGATCAGCGACATCTCACGGGCGCTCAAGGCACTGGCCCGCGAGATGAACGCTCCCCTGATCGCAGTGTCGCAGTTGAGCCGGGCGGTCGAGATGCGCACCCCCCACATCCCCCAGCTCTCCGATCTCAGAGACAGCGGCAGCATTGAGCAGGACGCTGATGTGGTCATGTTCATCTACCGCGAGGACATGTATGCCAAGCGCGACGAGTGGGAGAGGCACAATCCCGACAAACCCTACCCCGAAGGAATAGCCACCATCAAGGTGGCCAAGCACCGCAACGGCCCCTGCGAAGACAGGAATCTGAGGTTCCGGAAACACATCACCAAGTTCGAGAGTTGCCAGGTGGAGGACAGCAAGATTGCCCAGCCAGCCCTTCCCAGGTTTTCCGGCTAGGTCCAGGCTCACCCCGCTCCCAGACGTCTTCTTCAGCAGGCTGCTCCCGGAGACAGAGAGCCTGACTGAGCTGAAGGTCGTCCTCCACATCTTCTGGCGGCTGTACCAGAAGAAGGATAGCCCCAAGTTCATCACCTATGACGAGCTTCTCAGCGATGAGACACTCACCGCCGGACTGGCCGGAAGCACCACTTCGGCCTCAGTCCTGCGCGAGGCTCTGGATTCGGCCGTGAGCCGGGGGGCACTCCTGCACACAGTGCTCAACGACAGCGGGCAACCCCGGGAGGCCTACTTCGTCAATACCGAAGCCGGCAGGAGCGCCGTGTCCGCGCTGCAGTGCGGCCCTCCGGCGTCGGTACAGGCCCGCGGGCAGACGCCCGCAAGGCCGGGGGCAGCCAACATCTTCACCCTGTACGAGCAGAACATCGGACTGCTCACTCCCATGATTGTCGATGAATTGAAGGAGGCCGAGAGCCTCTATCCGGCGTCCTGGATCGAGGACGCCTTCAGGGAGGCTGCTGCCCTGAACAAGCGCAGTTGGCGCTACATCGCCCGTATTCTGGAGCGCTGGTCGGCGGAAGGCAAGGGAAGTGGAGAGCCTGGGAGAGATTCTAAGAAGAAGAGGGGCCCCGAGCGCTACCTCGGCGGGCGGTACGGCCACCTGGTCAGACACTGAGCCGGAGGATGAGAGGCCGCCCTGTCCCCAATGCAAAGGGGCGGGATTCGTTCATCCGCGGCAGCCCTCAGGCCAGCCCGACTACGCCCGGCTGATACCTTGCCAGTGCACACAGAAGAAGCTGGACGACAGCCGTCTGGAGAGGCTTCAGTCCTACAGCAATCTGGGGGCCCTGACACACCTCTCCTTCCACAACCTGGTGCTGGAGGGCAAGACCGACGACCCCGCCAACCAGGAGAGATTCATCCGGGCCTACCGGGCGGCCGTGGCCTTCGCCGCCAATCCCCAGGGCTGGTTGATCTTCCTGGGGCCGAGCGGCAGCGGCAAGACCCACCTGGCTGCGGCCATCGCCAATCAGCGCCTTCAAGAAGGCCACCAGGCCCTGTTCTTCGCCGCGCCTGATCTCCTCGACCGCCTGCGGTCCACCCTCGATGGCAACAACGACACCTCCTATCAGGAGCTCTTCGCGGAAGTGGAGAGCACTCCTCTGCTGGTACTGGACGACCTGGGCACCCAGAGCAGCACGCCCTGGGCGGAGGAGAAGCTGTTCCAGATCGTGAACCACCGCTTCCAGGCCAGACTGCCCACGGTGATTAACGTGGCCGCAGGGGCCACTCTTGATGAGCTGGAGGAGCGGTGGCGGACCCGGCTGGCCGACCCCGGCCTCTCCCAGATCCACCTCCTCGAGGTCAGGAAACCTTCTCTGCTCGACTGCTCGGGGAGCATGGGGCTGGAGCTGCTGAAGAGCATGACCTTCGACAACTTCGACTGCAAGAGGGTGAACCTGCCTCTTGAGCAGCGGAGGAACCTGGAGCACGCCTGCGAACTGGCCCGCAGGTTCAGTGAATCGCCCGAAGGCTGGCTGATACTCCAGGGCGAAAATGGCTGCGGCAAGACCCACCTAGCGGCCTCCATCGCCAACCACCGCCTGAAGAAGGGCCATCCGGTATCCTTCGTGGTGGTATCCGAGTTCCTGGATCACCTCAGATCAACCTTCGGGCCGGAGAGCAAGGTGACCTATGACGATCTCTTCGAGAGGGTGAAGAGCGCCCCCCTCCTCATTCTGGATGACTACGGAGAGCACAGCAGCACACCATGGGCACAAGAGAAGCTGTATCAACTGATCAACTACCGCTACAATGCCCGCCTGCCCATGGTAGTCACCATGTGCTGCTCGCTGGACGAACTAGACGAAAGCGAGAGAAGGGTCAGTTCCCGCCTGTCGGATGTCCGTCTCAGCACGGTGTACTACATCAGCGCCCCAGACTACCGGGCAGACCATGCGCAGAGCCGGAAGCCCAGCGGCGATTCCCGCCCCAACAGGAGAACGTAGACCCCACCGGACAGCCCCCGGCCCCCATCCGCCAGGCAGTGTCACCGCGAAGCCGCCCAGCGCTTCCCGGGCTGCCCCCCCACCCACCTCCCCCGGCGTGACATGAGTCCCACTATGAAATAGAATGGGATCACGACATGAGCAGGATCGCCATTGAGTCCCTGGGCTGCAAACTGAATCAGGCCGAGGTCGATTCCCTGGCCCGGCAACTGGCCAGCCGGGGGTATCTGCTCACGGAATCAACGGACGAAGCCGACGTGTACGTCCTCAATACCTGCACGGTGACCCACATCGCCGACCGCAAGTCGCGCCATCTGCTGAGAGCGGCACGGCGGCGGAGTCCCCAGGCGTTGATTGTGGCCCTGGGCTGCTACGCCCAAAGAGACCCCGGGATGCTGGAGCGGTCGGGCATCGCCGATCTGGCCCTGTCCCATGACCGGAAGGAAGCCTTGGCGGAGATAGTCGAGAGCATCAGGCCCCCCCGGGGCGGACAGGCCGGGGATCCGGCCAGCGGCCGGCGGCACCGCACCCGTTCCATGGTCAAGATCCAGGTTGGATGCAATCAGTTCTGCTCCTTCTGCGTGGTCCCCCTCGTCCGGGGCCCGGAGAGGAGCCTGCCCCCGGAAGACGTCCTTCAGGATGTCAGGGAGAGGCTGGCGGCGGGGCACAGAGAGATCGTCCTCACGGGGACCAACATCGGCCGATACACCTGGAATGGACAGCGCCCGCAGGGACTGGCCGGGCTGGTGGAGCGCATCCTCAGCGGGACAGACATCACCCGCCTGCGCCTCTCCTCTCTCCGACCCCACGATCTCACCCCGGAGCTGGCGGGGTTGTGGTCCGATGAGCGTCTCTGCCCCCACGTGCACATCCCTCTGCAGAGCGGCTGCGAGTCCACGCTGCGGCGGATGAACCGGCCCTACTCCCTGGCCGACTACGCCCGGGCCGTGCAGTCCATTCGTGAGGCCGTTCCAGCCCTGTCTGTGACCACCGACGTCATGGTGGGCTTCCCCGGAGAGAGCGCTGGGGAGTTCGAGGAGAGCTACCGGTTCTGCGCCGGGATGGATTTCGCCGGCATGCACGTCTTCCCGTATTCAGCGCGACCCGGCACCCCGGCGGCGGAGATGCCCGACGGGACACCGGACGATGTGAAGAGAGGACGCCTTCAGCGGATGCTGGCCCTGGCACGGCAGAGTGCCCGGCATTACAGACTTCAGTTCCTGGGTCAGACCATGAATGTGCTCTGGGAAGGCGAATCAGGCGGCGGCACCTGGGAAGGCCTGACCGCCAACTACATCCGGGTGTCCACCCGGAGCAGCGAGGATCTGGGCAATCGACTGCTGCCGGTGAAGCTGACGGCCGAGAAGGGCCAGGTCCTTCTGGGCGAGAACATCGAGGGAGGCTACATTGGGCATGGGTGATATCCTGGAGGAAGCATCCTCCCTGATCGAGTGCAAGGAATGCCCCTGGTACAAGGCCTGCGTTATGCCCATGAGGGTCGGTGTCGATGACCTGGCCCGGGAGATGCGCCATCTCTCCCCCGGGGCTGCCCCGGGGCAATCCGGGGAGCAGGAGTTCCGCAACATGCTGCTCAATCTGGCCTCAATGGCGCAGAACATCCTGCTGGAGGGCTGCCCGGTCTTCGTTCGCCGGCTGAAGTCCAGCCCCAGGCTGGCGCAGCAACTGAAGAAGCTGATGCAGACCTGGGGAGAGGAAGACCAGGCTGAGCGGTAGGTCAGCCGGCACTCAGCCGGCAGTCGTCCTTCTCCACAACGAGAGTCAGCCGCCGGGGCAGCACCACCCGCTTGCCCCTCCTCAAGTCGAAGCCGGTCCGCATCCTCTCGATGTGCTTCCACTCCACGTCCTCAAGGTCCCCGAGCAGCCTCCGGACCACCTCCCGGAGCAGATGGCGCTGGACGGCCGGGGGCAGAGCCCGGAAGCCTTCCCTATGCAGCAGAAACGCGGCACCATCCTGGGCCACAACTTGAGGCCAGGCCCTGGACACCTGATCCTCGGCCAGGGATGCTTCCCCGGCCAATGACTCAGCGGTGCGCAGCAGGGCCTCGTCGATCCTGGGATTGTAGCTCCGCAGCAGGGGCAGCAGTTCGTGACGGACCCGGTTTCGCATTCGATCCGCGAGGAGATTGCTCGAGTCCCTTCTGGGATCGAGACTATGGTCCCGGCAGTATGCCTCTGTTCTCTGTCTGGTCACTCCGAGCAGTGGCCGGACCACCGTCAGGGCTTGGCCCCCCGCGGAATGCCATTTGGAGGCAGGCCGCATTCCCTGCAGTCCCCTGGCCCCGGCTCCACGAATGAGGCGCATCAGCACGGTCTCAACCTGATCATCGGCGGTATGCCCCACCGCCACAGCCCCTGCGCCAACCTCATCAGCCACAGCAGCGAAGAACCGGTACCGCAACCTCCGGGCCGCATCCTCCAGAGAGAGGTGGTGCCGGGCCCGGTAGCTCCTCACATCCCTCTCTTCCACGGTGACGCCCAGACCCAGGCAGCCGGCCATCTTGACCACATACTCAGCGTCATCATGGGATTCCCCGCCGCGCAGCATGTGATTGAGATGGGCTACGTGAAGCGAGATGCCCAGGTCCCGACGCAGCTGCGCCAGCAGATGAAGCAGGCAGACGGAGTCCGGCCCTCCAGAGACACCTACCAGAAGCGGCTCTCCGCTCTGGACCAGGCGGTGCTCTCGGATGAAGGCCAGGACATCTCCGGCCAGCGGTTGGTCTCTGCGGCGCACGGGGCCCTCCTCACGAAGAACGGCGCCAGCCCAGTATATGAACGGGGCCCGAACCTGTCAAAGTGGGCACACAGCAGGGAATGGGACTATAATCATCTCCTCAGAGATGAGCCACAGACTGCAGGTCATCGAAGAACTGAAGCTGGATTTCGAAGTCCCCTACATCACGGGCCGGGGCGAGGCCATCGACTCCATGACCGTGCCGGTGAATGAACGAGAGCACGGCTTGTACTTCAGCTACGACCTGCTCAAGCGGACCGGCAGGAATCTGGACATCCTCTTCCCTGCCGAGGGCATCGCACTCCTGGGGCAAACGACGAAGCAGATCCTACACGACCTGGGCATGGCGCCGGCCAGAGTGGTTCTCCAACTCCACGAATGCAGTCCCGATACGGGGTCGGGCTCTGTCGAGGGACGGGCGCCGGTGAACCGGGGCAGGGACACCGTGCTGATCATCCTCACCAAGACCCCCTTCGTATACAAGTTCGGCTACGAGATGGTGCTCTGGCATCAGGCCATGCATGCCAAGGACCGCTGGGAACGCAGATTCCCCTCAGCACACCCCATGGTCCACATTGGTGACTGGATGGACGCCCTGTGGCACTTCTCCATTGAGGGCAGGCTTCAGAGCCTGGGCAGGCCCCACTACACGAAGGAAGAGCGACTGGATGAAGCCGTCAAAGCCTTCGGGGGATTGCCTGTGGCGGAACCTCTCCCGGCACTGGCCCGCAGACTCGGCGATCAGCTCTGGGGCAACGCGGTGACCCTGACCGAGTTGCTGCAGATGGGCCATGACCTGGGCCTGGGGGCCACCGAGCCCGGGTAGTCTGCGAGAACTCAGTCGGTCTCTCCATGCAGAGACACGCCTGTTCGGCCGGGCCAGTGAAGGCCCAATCAGAACAACCAGTGCAGAATGAGGGCGAAGACGGCCGCAAGCGCGAAACAGGCGGGGAAGGTGACGATCCACGTGCCCACGATGTGCCCTCCCACACCCCAGCGCACCGCCGACAGCCGGCGGCTGGCTCCCACCCCCATTATGGCCGTGTTGATGGTATGAGTGGTGCTGAGTGGTACGCCAAAATGTGAGGCTATCTGTATGGCTGAAGCCGCGGCTGTCTCCGCGGCAAAACCCTGAACCGGCTCCAGCTTGGTCAGCCCGAATCCCATGGTCCGCATCACCCGCCAGCCACCGACAGCGGTGCCCAGACCCATTACTCCGCCGCAGAGCAGTATCACCCACAACGGGATATCCCAGTTAGACTGAGCGCCATCAAGGACCAGAGCCAGAGTCAACATTCCCATGAACTTCTGGCCATCGTTGCTGCCGTGACTGAAGGCCATGAAGGCTGCCGACAGGATCTGGAGCCGACCGAAGAGGGCCCGCACCACGTGCGGCCACATTCGCTGGAGAGCCCAGTAGATGCCGACCATGAACAGCAGAGCCAGGGAGAAGCCCACCACGGTGGAGAACCCCAGCCCGATGAGTACCTTCTGCCAGCCGGACCAGAGCAACACGTGGGTACCCGCCATAGCCACCCCGGCTCCGGCCAGGCCGGCCACTAGGCCGTGTGAGATACTGATGGGCAGGCCCCGCAGAGTGGCCAGGGCGCCCCAGACGGCAATGCCGAGCGCGGCGGCTCCCACAACCGGCAATCCTATCCCACCCTCCAACGCCTCCGGCATCACTATTCCCTTGCCAATGGTCAGAGCCACGGCTGTGCCTGTCAGCACGGCTCCCAGGACGTTCAGAACCGAGGCCATGGCCAGTGCATGCCACGGACGAAGCACCCTTGTTGAGACGACAGTGGCAATGGCATTCGGGGCATCGTTCATGCCGTTGACGAACTCGGCCGCCAGCACGAGAGCGCAGACTATGATGAACTGCCACGAGGGCTCATACACGCCTGAGGATCACTCCTTTCAGGAGCCAAACGGTTCTGCGGGGCTGTGACCGGGCTCCGTATGCGGCTCCATATTGCGGCTGTATATATGGCCGACAACAGAAGCGCACCGCCGAGGCCCACGGCAAGAGGGCGGACAGCAGTATCACCCACTGGGCAGGCTGCAACAACACTTGCGCCTCTAGTCCGCTGTCTCCTCCATCTTGCCGGTCACTGTGAATACGACACGCTCGCAGATGTTGGTCGCCCGGTCAGCGACGCGCTCGAGATTGTGCGCCGCCCAGATGAGACGTGTGGCCCGATCTATTGTCCTGGGGTCAACCATCATGAAGGTGATCAGCTCACGAAACACCTGATCGTAGAGGCCGTCCACCACGCTGTCCGATGTCACCACCTTCCTGGCCAGCTCCACATCGCGGGTGACGAACGACTTCAGGCCTCCTTCTATCATCTCGACGGACAGTTGGGCCATTCTGGGGATGTCAATAAGGGGCTTCAGTGGCGGCTCATCACCGATCACTATGGCGATCTTGGCGATCCCCTCGGCGTAGTCGCCCACCCTCTCCAGATCTGAGATCATGTTGAGGATAGCCACCACAGGGCGCAGGTCGTCCGCCTCCGTCACATGGCCGGCGATCAGCCTCATGCACTTGTCTTCAATAGTGAACCGCTGCCGGTTGATCTTGGCATCATCAGCCACAACCTGGTGGGCCAGACTCAAATCCCTCTTCTTCAGGGCTTCGACGGCGCGGCTTACCGCCTTCTCCGCCATGTCCCCCATGGCCAGGAGATCGTCCTGAATCTCCTTCAGACCCTCTTGGAAGTCCGCTCCGGTTCCCAATGTCATCTCCTCTCTATGCCCTCATCTGTGGCCACCCTGCCTCAGGCATACTTGAGGGCCACGCCCTCCAGCGTGTTGGCCACGTCCTCACAGCGGTCGATGGCGGTCTCCATGTGCTCATAGATCTCCCGCCATTTGATGAGATAGGCGATGTCCGTCGAGTCGGCAAACAGCTCAGCGATCGCCGCCCGAAAGATATCATCCCCGACGTTCTCCAGCCGGTTGATCTCCACACACCGCCTGAGCAATCGCTCCCGGTCAATATGGTCATGTATCTCCAGCACTGCCTTCTCCACCTCTGCCACCACCTGGACTACTACATCGGCCAACTCCTTCGCCTTTTCGGTGGGCCGTCCCGCCTTGTAGAGAATCATGATGTCAGCCGATGACTGGATGAAGTCGGTTACATCGTCCAAGGAATGGGCCAGCAGGGCGATGTCCTCCCGGTCGAACGGCGTGATGAAGCTGCGGTGCAACTGGGCCATGATCTGGTGCGTGATGGCATCCCCCTGATGCTCCAGATCGGAGATGATGCCCAACCTCCCCTCGAGGTTCTCCCAGGTGTGGACCATATCCTTGAACTGCTGGGCGATCCTGACCGCATTGTGGGCGCTCTGCTCAAACAGAGCAGCGAACTTCTTTTCCTTGGGGATAAGCGAGAACCTAGCCAACTCCAGTCACCCCCCACATGCAGTTGGGCAATCAGACTTCATGTTCGATGCCGCAGTCATTGTAGACGTGGCTCGACGTGCAGTCAAATGGCCGGTTCATCACTCCAGATGACAGGTGTCATTGAACAGCAGCAGAGTGTTCCCCTGTGTGGTGAACTCCACAATGCTGATCGACGCCGGGGCCAGCCTGAGACGCCGGATGTTGTGCAGGCCAAGTCCCAGCGCCCGGCAGATGACGACCAGGTTGGTGAACAGATGCCCGACAACGACCACCGTTTCCTCCGTGTGCCTCTCCAGGATGCGCTCAACGGCCCACCAGACCCTCTTCTGCAGTTCCTCCAGAGATTCCCCTCCCGGCAGGTGCAGAGCCGGATCGCCCTTCCTCCACTCGCTCCAGAAAGCCAAGTGACCCGGGCCCATCTCCTTCTCCGAAAGCCCATCCAGATCGCCGGCGTCGATCTCCTGAAGCTCCGGCATGGTCCGAACCTGGAGTCCGCAGGCTGTGGCAACCGCTTGCGCCGTGTTCATCGCCCGCTTCAGCGGACTGGAGTAGATGGCATCTGTCCTCTCCCGCTTCAACGAAGCGGCAATCCTGTCGGCCTGGTCATAGCCCGTCTCGCTGAGTTGGGTGTTGCTCCGCGATCCCTGGATTCTCCGCTGCTTGTTCCACGCGGTCTCGCCGTGCCGGATCAATATCAGTCTCACTCTCTCAGCCCTCCGCCAGTACCAGTCTGGAGCGGTGGATGGACAGGGGGTGTTCCTTCAACCCCAGTGCGGCTGCCACCTGTTCCGGCCTGCCGGTGCCCTGCGGCCCGCAGCGCAGCCTCATGCCGAGAACAAAGGCGACATCGTCGCCCCCTTCCAGCCAGATCCGGTCAATCAATGGCCGCAGATCATAGAGGCGCGGCCCGGTATCACGCATGTGCTGCCACGGCAGCTCCCGGGCACGCATCAGGCAGTCAACAGCGACCCGCATTTCCTCACCACTCCGCTCCGCCGCCACTTCAACGCGATACTCCGCGTAGCGCAGTTGTGACTGAAGCGATGGGGCCGTCAGCGGTACATGCCACACCTCGAAAAGGTCCACTCCCCGTGGGAGCTGCGGCCTGACCCCCCGCATCAGGGAGTGCGCCGAGGCGGATCTGTCCACAGTCAAGTCCATCAGCTCGGCTTCGCTGGTCATGCCTATGGAGAGAGGGGCAGCCAGGGATATCCGCGGGTGGGGGCTGTAGCCTTCCGTATAGATCAGAGGGATCTCCGCTCTGCGCAGCACCCTCTCCCAGAGTCGCATCAGGTCGAGGTGGGATATGTACTTCAGTTCCTGCCCGCGGGAGAATCTGAGGCGCAGTCTCTGCACTGCCCTATCATATCGTCGAGCCATCTGCCGGGTCAAGCTCATCCCAGATCAGATATATCCTACGCGTACTTGACGTAATGAAGTGCCACGAATATACTCGGAGCACGCCATGGAGATCTCCCAGTTGCTGGACAGGGCCAAAACGTACTTGTCTGAAGACAAGCTGGCCGTCGTTGAAGAGGCCTACCAGTTCGCGCTCAAGGCCCACGACGGCCAGTTGCGGCGCTCCGGCGAGCCCTACCTGCAGCATCCTCTGGAGACGGCCTTCATTCTCACCGATCTGAAGTTCGACGCCAGTTCCATCGCCGCAGCCCTGCTCCACGACGTTCCGGAGGATTCCGGCGTGCCTCTGGAGGAGGTGGGGGCCAAGTTCGGACCGGAGATCGCCAGTCTGGTGGACGGCGTGACCAAGCTGAGCTACATCTCCGGGCAGATGAGCAGCAGGCAGACCAAGGAAGACCTGCAGGCTGAGAGCATGAGGAAGATGCTCGTGGCCATGGCCGAGGACCTGAGGGTGGTCTTCATCAAGCTGGCCGACCGCCTGCACAACATGCGGACACTGGAAGCACTGCCGCTGGCCAGGCGGCGGGCAATCGCCAACGAAACCCTAGAGGTCTACGCCCCTTTGGCTCATCGGCTGGGGATCGGCAAGCTGCAGTCGGAGCTCGAGGACCTGGCCTTCTTCAACCTGGAGCCCCTGAAATACAAGCGAATGAAGCACCTGTTGGCCGTGCGCCAGGCGGAAGAGGAAAAGCGCATCAGTCAGGCCGTCGCCATCCTGGAGCAGGAGTTCCAGAAGGCGGGGTTGAAGGCCAGGGTCTCCGGCAGGTCGAAGAGCATATACAGCCTGTACCGGAAGCTGGACAGATACGCCCTGCAGGGCAGGGACCTGGACGACATCCACGACATCCGGGCGATCAGGGTGCTTGTGGCCAAGCTGGAGGAATGCTACCACGCCCTGGGCATCGTGCACAGTCTGTGGCATCCCATAGGCGGCGAATTCAATGACTACATCGCCACCCCGAAGGAGAACGGCTACCAGTCACTGCACACCAGCGTCATGTGCTTCAATGCCCCGCTGGAGATCCAGATCCGCACGCTGGAGATGCATGAGAACGCCGAATACGGCGTCGCCTCTCACTGGGTGTACAAGGAAGGACTGAAGCAGGATCAGTTCGAGCAGAGGATCGCCAGGCTGCGCCAGCTCCTCGAATGGCACAAGGAGATCAGCGGCACGGCTCAGTTCCTGGAATCTGTCAAGGCGGACGTGTTCCAGGACCAGGTATTCGTGTACACGCCGAAAGGCGAGATCAAGAACCTGCCCGCCGGTTCCACACCCGTGGATTTCGCCTACATGATCCACACCAGCCTGGGACACCGCTGCATCGGAGCCAAGGTCAATGGCAAGCTCATGGCCCTGACCTACTACCTCCGCAACGGCGACACGGTGGAGATCGTCACCAGCAAGGAAGACAAGGGGCCAAGCAGGGACTGGCTCAATCCCAACCTGGGGTATGTCAACACCACCCGCGCCCGGGACAGGATCCGCCAGTGGTTCAAACGGCAGTCCCGCTCGGACAACATCGAGAAGGGCAGAGAAATCCTGGAGAAGGAGATGCGCAGACTGGGCATCAGCCTGGGCAATCGGGAAGACCTGGCCAATTCGTTCAAATACGAGTCCGTCGAGGACTTCTACGCTGCCATCGGCTACGGCGAGGTCAGTGCCAGTCAGATCGCCTTCAAACACGCGGTGCAGGAAGAGCAGCCCAAGGTGGCCGAGCCCATTCCGCCCACGGTCTCAGCACCTCTGGGCATCAAGGTGCTCGGCACGGGTGAACTGCTCACCCGCCTTGGGAAGTGCTGCAAGCCGGTGCCCGGCGATGAGATCACCGGCTACATCACCCGCAGCGCCGGCGTGACCATCCACCGCTCCAATTGCCCCAACATCGTCCATGAGAGGGAGAGGGAGCGACTGGTGCCCGTGCAATGGGGGCAGGTGGACCAACTCTACCCCATCGTGGCCCGTATCGACGCCTGGGACAGGCTGGGGTTGCTCCGTGACATCACCGCCGTGGTGTCCGGGGAGGGAGTGAACATCTCTTCCATCAAGTCTGATCTGCACGATGACCACTCCATCTCGATCTTCCTCACGCTTGAAACCAAGGGGCTCAGCCAGCTGTCGCGGCTGCTCTCCAAGCTCGAGCGGGTCGGGGGCGTGACCAGCGTCACGCGGGGCTTCGAAGGAAACTAGCTGAAACTGGCCATTTTGGCCCGTTCATGGTACATTTGTGGCAGGAAACCCCACGGCCACAGAAGGAGGTTAGGGTCAGTTGGCAAAACTGGACAATGTTGATAGAAAGCGCAAGCGCAACCGCTCCGGTCGCACCTTCGTGAAGTCATCACTGGCCAAGGCGGAGCAGTTGATAGCAGCGAAACAGACCGAGGCAGCTCAGAAGCAGGTGGTCAAGACGGTCAGTGCTCTGGACAAGGCTGCCAAGAAGGGGATCATTCATCCCAACCAGGCCGCGAGGAGGAAGTCCCGCCTGATGCGGAAGATGAACAAGGCCTCGTAGAGTCAGGCCTGAGGGCGCAGCCCAACACTGTCTTGACTTGAAGGCCCCTGTGGTAGTATCATTCGCCACACGAGAAGAAGGACCGCTTGACAAGTAGGGTGCTGACTAGCGAAGCGTTTTCGAGATAGCTACTGAGAATTCCGTTGACAAGCCCGGCCGCTTTGTCCTAGAATAAAAGTTCGGGCTTGTTTATCAGTTCTTCAGCCCTCCCGTACTTTAACAACAGAATAGGTGCTGCTATTGCTCTGGAAAGAGCAGATCAAGCTATTAAGGGCACATGGCGGATGCCTTGGTGTGAAGGGCCGATGAAGGGCGTGGCAAGACTGCGATAAGCCGCGGTGAGCTGTCCAGCAAGCTTAACCGCGGATACCCGAATGGGGCAACCCGTCCAGGCAAACCCTGGACACAGCTGGCTGAACACATAGGCCAGTGTGAGGCAACCGGGGGAACTGAAACATCTTAGTACCCCGAGGAAGAGAAATCAACCGAGATTCCCCTAGTAGTGGCGAACGAACGGGGACTAGCCCAAACCCTGAAGGAAGATTGGTTTTGGAGCTTATGCCTTCAGGGGGTTGTAAGGCATGATAGCCTGGTCCAAGACAGGCACAGAGTAAGAAACCCCTGCCCTAGCTGAAGGTTCCTGGAAAGGACCACCATAGGAGGTGACAGTCCTGTAGGCGAAAGGGGAGAGGCTCTGATCATTGACCTTGAGTACCGCGGGACACGGGAAATCCTGCGGGAAGCAGGGGGGACCACCCTCCAAGGCTAAACACCCTTCACAACCGATAGTGGACAAGTACCGTGAGGGAAAGGTGAAAAGCACCCCGGGAGGGGAGTGAAATAGTACCTGAAACCGTGTGCCTACAAGCGGTCAGAGTCTGCCGCAAGGCGGATGATGGCGTGCCTATTGAAGAATGAACCGGCGAGTTGAGCTACGTTGCCAGGTTAAGCAACTGACGTTGCGGAGCCATAGTGAAAGCGAGCCTGAACAGGGCGTTGTGAACTTCGGTTCACAGGTAGCGTGGATCAGACGCGAATCCGGGTGAGCTACCCATGGTCAAGGTGAAGCGGGAGTAAAATCTCGTGGAGGCCTGAACTCTTCAGTGTGGCAAAACTGTGAGATGAACTGTGGGTAGAGGTGAAATGCCAAACGAACTCGGAGATAGCTCGTTCTCCCCGAAATGTATTTAGGTACAGCCTCGGGAGTTGAGCTGTGGAGGTAGGGCACTGGATGGGCTAGGGGGAGAAAATCTTTCCAAACCCAACCAAACCACGAATGCCACTGCTATAGACCCCGGGAGTGAGACTGTGGGGGATAAGCTTCATAGTCGAGAGGGGAACAGCCCAGACCATCAGCTAAGGTCCCTAAATGTGGGCTAAGTGGGAAAGGAAGTGGAGTTACCCAGACAGCCAGGATGTTGGCTTAGAAGCAGCCACCATCTAAGGATAGCGTAATAGCTCACTGGTCGAGTGATTCCGCGCCGACAATTCAACGGGGCTCAAGCCCACTACCGAAGCTATGGATTCTAGGAGATACCTTCTGGGATGGTAGGGGAGCGTTCCCTTTGCAGCGAAGTCCTGATGTAAGTCAGGGTGGAGCAGAGGGAAGTGAGAATGCCGGTATAAGTAGCGTTAAGGTGTGTGAAAAACACATCCACCGAAAGCCTGAGGTTTCCTATGCAACGTTAATCGGCGTAGGGTTAGTCGGGCCTAAGCCGAGGCCGAAAGGCGTAGGCGATGGACAGCCGGTTAATACTCCGGCACCGCCACCCTCGTTAAGCCTTTGGGGGACACAGTCAGGTAAGTTGAGCGTGCCCACTGGACATGGTGCGTCGCTCCAACCTAGTTGGAGCGGGAGTGGAGGGGAGACCCGAAGCGACTCAACTGATCCCATACTGTCAAGAAAACCCCAGGGGTTTGAGGAAGGCGCCCGTACTGCAAACCGACACTGGTGGGCTAGGGCAAATACCCTAAGGTGGACGAGAGAACCCTCGTTAAGGAACTCGGCAAGTTAACCCCGTAACTTCGGAATAAGGGGGCCCCACGTAGGTGGGGCGCAGAGTAAAGGCTCAGGCGACTGTTTAACTAAAACACAGGTCTCTGCCAAAGCGAAAGCTGAGGTATAGGGGCTGATACCTGCCCAGCGCCGGAAGGTTAAGGGGAGGAGTTCGATAGTCTTCGGAATATCAAAGCTCTGAACTTAAGCCCCGGTAAGCGGCGGCCGTAACTATAACGGTCCTAAGGTAGCGAAATCCCTTGTCGGGTAAGTTCCGACCTGCACGAATGGTGTAACGACTTGAGCGCTGTCTCAACGAGGGACTCGGTGAAATTGAAGTACGCGTGAAGATGCGCGTTACCCGCGACGGGACAAAAAGACCCCGTGGAGCTTTACTACAATTTGGCACTGGATCCGGACTTGGCATGTGTAGTATAGGTGGGAGGCTGAGAAGCCCCAACGCTAGTTGGGGTGGAGCCATCAGTGAAATACCACTCTTGTTGAGTTTTGATTCTAACCTTAGAGCAAGCTAGGGGACCGTGCCTGATGGGTAGTTTGACTGGGGCGGTTGCCTCCCAAAAGGTAACGGAGGCGCCCAAAGGTCTCCTCAAGGTGGATGGAAATCACCTGTAGAGTGTATTGGCATAAGGGGGCTTGACTGTGAGACCTACAAGTCGAGCAGGGACGAAAGTCGGGCAAAGTGATCCTACGGTTCTGTGTGGAAGGGCCGTGGCTTATCGGATAAAAGCTACCCCGGGGATAACAGGCTGATCTTGCCCAAGAGTTCACATCGACGGCAAGGTTTGGCACCTCGATGTCGGCTCATCGCATCCTGGGGCTGGAGAAGGTCCCAAGGGTTGGGCTGTTCGCCCATTAAAGCGGTACGTGAGCTGGGTTCAGACCGTCGTGAGACAGGTCGGTCTCTATCTGTCGTGGGCGTAGGAGATTTGAGGGGAGCT
>VGOM01000009.1 GCA_016875915.1 Chloroflexota bacterium | reverse complement strand
TAGCAGCACGGAACCAGCATGGAGGACCATGCTCTCGAAATCCGCAGCCGTGCCGGTGCCCGAGTAGCTGGCCTGGAAGAGCTTGGCCAGCTGTCCCTCCGCGTAGCTGACAGCCCGGCTGACGTCGTTGATGGTCTTGACGTGTATGCCCGAGAGAACGCTGATGGCCGGGGCATGATCGGAGATGCTGAGGATCTCCCCCATGCTCACCCGGGTGTCCTCCGGCCAGCGCTTGAGGGCATAGTCGAGCAACTGGCGGCTGGCCACCAGCTGGGTCATGCAGCCGCGGCAGGCCTTCCTCAAGCTGAGCCGGCCCTGGAAGGATTCCAGCCCGAGTCCGCACTTGCCCTGGCCCTCCCCCAGACTGCAGGGTCCCAGGCCGCAGTCCCGGCATGTGCCCGCAGGATCGGTGTACAGGGGCGGATAGCGGCTGAGCAGGGCGTAGTCCAACTCGGCGATATCGGCGGCGTCGGGGAGCAGGGTGATCCAGCCCCCGAAGTTGCTGTGGCGACCTTCGACGAAGTCGTTCTCCATGATCTCCACGATCTCGTCCTCGTGGCCGCGCGGGTCACGGACAACGTCACGGATATCGACTTCGAGGGATCCGACGTGGGCAATCCTCTTCTCTTTCACAGCTTTCTCCTTCACAGACATCGATCGGAGGGGCGGGGATATCCGCCGCGCTCCTGGCGCGCCCGCGGAGACGGCCCGGCGCCGGGCGTGGAGCCGACGGAAGAAGAACAGGAAGCGGACAGTCCGCTAGTCAACGAAGTCCACTTCCTTCATGCATTTCTCACATACCTTCTGCTTCTTCATGCCCGACTTCAGCGGGCTGGTGAGCACACCCAGGACCCTCTGACCGGGGTTCTCGATGGCCACCTCACGCACGCACTCAGCGCAGAGCGGCACGTGGCACACGTTGCAGTCGAACTCGGCCACCTTCTTCTGACAGACGCCACAGTTCTTGTCTCCCATAACCCACCTCCAGAGGCTCAGTCCCGCGGCCAGTCCGCCCCGGGGAGGGGGACCTTCAGCGGCTGAGGCTCACCATTCTTCCAGTATTTTTCCACAATGGGGTGCTTCTTCTCCTTGAGGAACTTCTTCAGTTCGATGGGGTCGACGGTATCCTGCTCGGTGGCAATCTTGTCGTAGACCTCTTCCGGTATGTACTCGGCGAGCTCCTTCTTCATATCGGCGGGCATCCAGACTATCCTGTTCCAGCCGCCGTCACCCTTGAGGAAGGTCTTGCTCTGTATGGACCGCAGGGAGATCCCCTTGTTGCCGTGGTTCTGCGATCCGCCCGAGATCATGCCGGCCAGGCGGGAGAACTTGATGCCCAGCGGGGTCAGACCGATGTACCGCCTTATGGCCAGGCCCAGTCCATCCACCTCGGGGATGTAAAAGGCCGCCCCTTCAAAGCAGCCGCAGTTGGTGGTGGGGTACTTGATGGCGCTGAACACATTGGCGTGCCTGATCTGATGATTGGACCTCTCGTAGACAGCCTCATCCACGCCGGCGTAGCTGCCCATGGTCTGGTCCTTGCACGAGCCTTTCTGCATGGGGAAGATATACCCCTCGGGGTCCAGCTCCACGGTGACCTGAGCGCCGTTGTAGGACAGGATGCCGCAGTAGGGTATCTGGCTGGGGGTGATGACGCAGACGTGATTCGGGGCCAGCGACTTGCAGATGGTGCAGCCATAGAAGATGTCCACGTCCTCGTCTTCCAGCGACACCGACAACTCCTGGGCCTTCAGCCTCTGGATGCCCACTTTGTACAGGGGCTCGATCAGGGCCAGGCCGCCAACTTCGGGGGAAGCGACGATCCAGCGGAACTCCATGGCCTCAACCTGGGGAACGACGGTCTTTACGTAGGCGTGGATGACCTGACAGAGCTTGGAGAAGGTCAGCCGGCCAGCCACTGACTTGCTGATGCGCATCCAGGGTGACTGGAAGGAGCCGAAGGCCATGTAGCCTTCCACGCCGTGCAGGGCCATGGCCATCTGCCTCTCGATGTACTCGCGGTGCCTCTGGGTGATCCCCTTCCCATAGACCTGGATATCCCAGGCGCTGGGGAACGAGCTGCCGGGCTCCACTTCGTGGATGTCGGGACCGACGAGAGTGACTATGCCATTCCTGACCTTGCCCGGCTCCTCAACGATCTCCAGGATGGTATAGCTCTTGTACTCCCACTTCGGGCCGGACAGCTCGATCTGCATGTCGGACTTCTTCACCTCGGCAACCCACCTGATGCCCAGGCCAATCTCCTTCAATCCATCCCAGAGATGATCCGGGTCGGTGGGCAACTGATACTCTCTTCCCGGTGGAATCTTCACCCCGGGGACTTCCGCAACAGTCACTTTGACCTCCTTCCGTGTCGTCCCACAGATACGATAGCGCACCGCATCTGAGAAGGCGGCTGCAGAAGCCCTCTCAAACAGGTTCTGCGCGACAGCCAACTGCCAGCGCACCGTGACTCAGGAACCACGGTGCGCCAGGTTGAGAGCAATTCAGCTCGCGACTACATTATGGTCAGCGGTGCAGACATCAGTGTGTTGGGCACCAGCCGGATCAGATCGTCCATAGTCCAGGGGCCGTCCTTCCGGTCCTTGTAGAGGCCGGCCAGCTCGAACGGCTTGGCGTAGACGCCGACACGCCCGCCGCTGACGCCAATGACCTTGCCGTTGATGATCTTGGCATCCTCGGTGCAGAGGTAGGCCACTATGGGAGCCACGAACTCCGGGCCGGGCATGTGGACCAGTTCCTCGTACTGGTCCTTGGTCATGGCGCCGGCTTCATAGAGCTTGGTGAACCGGGCCTTGACTTCCTCGTCCATGGTCATGCGGGTGGCGGCCATGGGAGCGATGCAATTGGCGGTGACGTTGTACTTGCCCAGCTCGCCGGCCAGGGTGTATGTCAGGCTGACGATGCCACCCTTGGCAGCGCTGTAGTTGGGCTGGCCAGGGCTGCCCCGCCAGGCATCCGAGGTGGTGGTGACGATGCGGCCCCACTTCTGCTCCCTCATGAGACGGGAGGCATGGCGGACCATGTTGAACATCCCCTTGAGGTGAACGGCGATGACCGAATCCCACTCCTGCTCGGCCATGTTGAAGACCATGCGGTCGCGGAGGATGCCGGCGCAATTGACCAGGATGTCTATCCGGCCGTACTTCTCCACGCAGGTCTTGATGATCCGCTCAGCGGCGTCGAAGTTGGTGACATCGTCGGTATTGGCGATGGCCACCCCGCCAGCCTTCTTGATCTCGTCCACGACCTGCTGTGCCGGATGGACATCGGCACCCTCGCCAGCCTTGCTGCCGCCAAGGTCAGAGACCACCACCTTGGCCCCGTGCTTGGCCAGCTCCAGAGAGACCGCCCTACCGATACCCCGCCCCGCTCCAGTGACCACTGCATTCTTGCCTTCCAGATGATGAGACACTTGTACCTCCTTCCTATTGAAGCGTATTCTGCACTCGACTCAACAGAGCCCCGAGGGCTCTAGTCTTCCTCTTCTTCCGCCAGCAGTCTCTCCTGTATCAGGTGAGAGGCCCTGATGGACATGTAGTCGTCAAAGCTCATTTGGCTCAGATAGAAGTGCTTCTGGAAATCCTTGTCCGATGGCGCTCCAATGACGCAGATGGTGGTGTGATTGTCCGGGTTGCAGAACCAGGCCATGAGCCTGGCATCCTTCATGCCAAAGTACCAGCGTCCCTTCTCCTCCATGAGAAACTCAATCAAGAGATACTCATTGGCCGGGGGCAGAACCAGGACGCAGTCCAGGTCCCGCCTGACGGCCTTGATGGCAGCGAGCTTGACCAGCGCGTCAACCGCCTGGTCCAGACCCTCGCGGACCAAGCCGACGATCTCATGGGTGCGGCCATCCGCCTTGCGCTTCGCCCGGAAATCGGGCTGGACCAGTCCGATGTAGCCGGCCGGCTTCAGCTCGTAGCCCGCCTGAGCCAGGAAGCGCTGGGTCTCGGCCTGAAGCTCGGAGAGGCCGAACACATAGTGCCGGAACTCGCCGTCGCTGACTCGCTTGAGGGACTCCTGGGTGTTGCGGTTCATGGTGCGCCGCTACTTCTCCAGTGCCTGGACGAACTCCGAAAGCTCCTGCTGCCAGGCCTTGTAGCTGGTGACATCGGGGAGGGAGTAGGTGGCCTCAGCGACATAGGTGTTCCCCAGGACAACGGTCTCGGCGTCCTTGACCGCGGAGGCCAGGCTGGCGGCCAGGGAGGGGCTGTAGCCGATGAAGACCATGGCATCGGGCTTCTTCTTCATTATGGGGTGCTTCCATTCATGGCGGGTGAAGTTGACCATCTCGATGGCCCAGGCCTTGTTGGTGTCGATGCCCCGCTGCCTGAAGCCGGTGACGGTATTGCCGGTGGCGGCGACGGGCGCCTTCATCCTGGTGGAGATCTCAGCAGCGTAGTCCAGCAGGCTCTTGCCGTCCAGCTCTATCTGGTCGCACTGGGCGCCGGCCATGATGAGCACCCTCTTCTTGCGGCGGAGATGTTGAGCCAGCCACGACGCATCCTTCTTGCTCATTGATACCCTCCTTGACGGTTGACAGTGAAGGCCTTGCGGCCGCGGGGGAGAAGACGGGGAGGTGCTGAATCGGGATTTGAACCTGTCTGCTGGTGGAACACTGGCGGTAGTTGAGAATGGCTCCCGGATGTCGGCCTCGGTGTCATGCCCTAACCTACGACCCTGGTCAGCACCACTACAGACTCACACTACTCGCCGCGACAGGCCCGGGACCAGCTCCTGAAGCTGGCCGCCGAACAGTTAGCTGCACCTAAAGTATAGGATAGGCCCGTTCAGAGTGTCAAACCTGCGGAAGAGGGGGTTGCGAGAGGGCCCTTCTCCCGCCTTCTCCTTCCTTGACCGCCCTGCGCCGCCTTCGTAGAATCTTCAGGAAGTATCCAAACAAGGAGGGGAAATGAGGCTGTTCAGAGTCCTGGCTATCGGGGTGGTGCTGCTTGTGCTGGCCGGCGCAGTTCTGGGCACGGCCTGCGCGGGGGCAAGAGGGGAGCAAGGTCCGAAGGGCGATACGGGCGCTACCGGCCCCGCCGGCCCGACCGGTGCGCAGGGCCCGCAGGGGGAACAGGGCCCCCAGGGCCTGCCCGGAGCAGGGGTCTCGTGGGAGGGTGAATGGAGCAATGCGACGGTGTACAACCTCAACGACGCCGTGGCGTTCCAGGGTTCCGCCTACGTTTCCAGGCAGAACACCAATGCCAACCATGTGCCGACCGACGTGGCGTGGTGGGACCTGTGGGTGGCGAAGGGCAACACCGGAGAACTGGGTCCTCAGGGCGTACAGGGCGCTGCCGGAGCGACCGGGCCGACCGGAGCGACAGGAGCGCAGGGTCCCCAGGGACCGGCAGGTCCCAACCTCATTCTGGCAATGGGCTGCGTCAACTGGGAGGGCAACCTCATCGAGGGGTACAACGTGGCCAGCTGCGCCTGGGTCGACTCGCCTTCGTACGACCGGGTAGAGATCACCTTCACAGGCTTCAGCTACGCCGCGGGCGCATATGTGACGATGATCACGCCCTTCTTCAACAGATCGGCGTATCCCGTCTACAACAGTGCGGACGGGAAGCTGCACGTGGTGATGTTCGACAATACCGGTGCCATTGTGGACTGTGGCTTCTCCTTCATGATCCTGGAATTCCCATAGGCTCATTCAATCCGCCAGCGATGCAGTAGAGAACCAGTCATGGGGTGGCGTTCCCCGCCCCATGCCGAAATGTGCCTCACGTGACGGCTGGGGGAGCCGTCCTGAAGCGAAGGGCGCGGGCTGGAAGGAGGAGTCGGCCGCGTGAGGGTGGAAGGCCGACGGCCTATGCCACGCTGTTCCAGATGGACCGGGTGAAGGTGGCGTTGTCTATCTGGTCGTAGAAGTCCGCCTGGATCTTCTTGCCTTGCCTTGTCTTGAATATCCTGGCACTGCAGTTCTCCATGTCCATCAGGTTCTCGAACTCCCAGAGCTCGACGTAGGAGTTGGCTATGCCGCCGGAGAACTTCTTCAGGAGTCTCCACGACTTCACCCCCTTGAAGAGCTTCGGGTGGCCCTCTTTGTATCTGATGAACTCCTCCAGCGACAGTTGGAACTGCTTCTGCTTCTCGTGCCTGACCATATAGGTCTCCACCAGAATGATGCTCACCTTCTGCCCTCCTTTCGGCATGCCCGTATTCTACCATTCAGGCCTTGGCTGTTGGCGTGATGAGGGTGGAGAGCTTGGGAAGGCCTCCAGAGGAGATGTGCTGGGGCTGATGGAACCGCCCCCCCGACTCTGCCAAGTCACGCCACCTCCTATCCCGCCTTCACATAGCCATTCTCCTTGAACCACTTGACGGCCTTCTCAACGGTGGTCCTGATGGGGGTCTGGGGCATGCCCAGTTCTTTGACGGCCTTGGAGGAGTCGAAGTATGAGTACATCCTGGCGAACCGCGCCGCGCCGGGAGTTAGCGGCGGGGGTTTCTTGGTAATAGTGGCAATGAGCTGATACAGATACGAGGTGACGAGCACAGCGGGATAGGGAAGCTTGAGTTTCGGAGGCTGCATTCCCGCCACGTCGCTGACCAGCCGGTAGAACTCAATCCAGGAGAGATTGGCATTGCCCAGAACGTACTTCTCTCCGATCATTCCTTTCTGCGCGGCCAGAATGTGGCCCCTGGCTACGTCTTCGACATCGACGTAGTTTGAGCCACCGTCCATGTATCCAGATGCTCTCTTGTTGAGAACATCGAGGATGATTCTGCCTGTCGGAGTAGGTCTGATGTCACGGACGCCAATCACTCCAGAGGGATTCACAACGACCACAGGAAGACCGTTACGGGCAAACTTCAGGGCCTCGACCTCCCCCAAGTACTTCGTCAAGACGTACGGTGGTGCTCCACTTGGGTAGTTGTACTGCGCCTCCTCGTTCGCCGGGCGCTCGCGTCCGTGAGCGCCAAGTGCTGCGATGCTACTGGTATGGACCACCTTTGGCACGCCTTGCTCCAATGCGGCCTGGAGGCTGGCCTTGGTTCCCTCCACATTCACGTCGTAGTAGTCCTTCTTGGGTGGCCCCCAGAGCTCGTACAGAGCAGCAGTCTGATAGAAGACGTCACATCCCTTGAGCGCGGTCTTGACCGCTTCCTTGTCCCTGACATCGCCATAGGCTTTCTCCACGTCCAGGCCGTCGATGTTCTTGGTGTTGCTGCTCTGTCGGACCAGGACCTTGACTTCCTTGCCGTCCTTGAGCAATTCCCGAACCACCGACGAGCCGATGAAACCGGTGGCTCCTGTGACGAGCGCTTTCATCCATTTCCTCCTTCACTTCGATGTCTTGATTGTTGGCTTGACTAGGGTGGAGAGCCGGGGAAGGCCCTTGAAGGAGATGTGCTGGAGCTGATGGAAGCGCCCCTCCGACTGTGCCACTCCACGCCACCTCCTATCCCGCCTTCACATAGCCATTCTCCCTGAACCAGTTGACGGCTTTCTCGACAGTGGTCCTGACAGGTGTCTGGGGGAAGCCCAGTTCTCTGACAGCCTTGGAGGAGTCGAAGTAGCCATACATCCTGGCGAGCCGTGCCGCGCCAGCAGTCACCACCGGGGGCTTCTTGGTGATGATGGCAGTGAGCTGGTAGAGATACGAGAGGATGAGCACAGCGGGATACGGGAACCTAAGCTTGGGAGGCTGCATTCCGGCCACATCGCTGACCAGCGTGCAGAACTCGAGGTGAGTCATGTTGGCATTGCCCAAGACGTACTTTTCTCCCGTTCTCCCTTTTTGTGCGGCGAGAATATGGCCCCTGGCTACGTCCTCGACATCGACAAAGTTCAAGCCTCCATCCATGTATCCGGGCGTCTTCTTGTTCAGGACATCGAGGATGATTCTGCCTGATGGAGTGGGCCGAATGTCCCGCACACCTATGACGGTGGCGGGGTTAACGACAACCACCGGGAGGCCTTTCTGGGCCATCTTGAGAGCCTCGACTTCACCCAAGTACTTGGTGAGAAGGTATGGCGGCGCCCCATCCGGGTAGTTGTACTGCGCCTCCTCGTTCGCCGGGCGTTCCCGCCCGTGAGCGCCCAGTGCCGCGATGCTGCTGGTATAGACTACCCTGGGCACGCCTTGCTCCAGGGCTGCCTGCAGGCTGGCCTTGGTTCCCTCGACATTCACGTCAAAGTAGTCCTTCTTGGAAGGCCCCCAGAACTCGAACAGAGCGGCCGTCTGATAGAACACGTCACATCCTTCGAGCGCGGCCTTGACGGCTTCTTTGTCCCTGACATCACCATAGGCTTTCTCCACATCCAGGCCATCGATGTTCTTGGTGTTGCTGCTCTGTCTGACCAGGACCTTGACCTCCTTGCCGTCCTTGAGCAGTTCCCGAACCAGTGATGAACCTATGAAGCCGGTGGCTCCTGTGACCAGTGCTTTCATATGAACCCTCCTAGTCGACGTCGGTCTGATCGCGCGCCCGTGCAGGATACTTGGATGCTCTGTTCCGGCATGATAATACCACGGTGGGAACAACGGCCTGTCAAATTGTGAGTGGGTAGGGGGCAACCCGCCACGCCACGCCCCTGCCCTGGATGCCGGATCAAGTCCGGCATGACATGGCTAGGGAGTGCGTATCCCGCATCAAGTGCGGCATGACACCACGGAAGAAGGTGCGCGGGATGATACCTCCCTGATGGGAAGGACGTGGCAGCCCGCCAGAGGCGGACCTGCGGCATGGGCGAAAAGCTATTGACAGGCCATGGCAGGGGCACTAATATCATATATGTCCATAGCTCATAGGAGATACACTCCTTTTCTCCTACTCCTGGCGCATCAGGCATCAATCGGGGGGATCGCGAGGAAGCGTGGTGATGCTGATGATGGATCAGAACTGACTGAGCGCGACGACGGTTGACCGGCCCATTCCGGGAGAGACCGAAAATCCGACTATCGCACCGAGGGAGGGAGTGAAGTCATGAAGTATCTCGTTACCAGCAAGATCAAGGACGTATTCTACATGCTGCCCGATGAGCAGCGCATGGTGATCATGGGGGCAGCCATGACCTACACGGAGAAGCTGCGGAAGGAAGGCAAGCTCAGCGAAATCCATGTGATGCCGGGCTGGGGCAAGACCGTGTTCTTCCTTGAGGTGGAAAGCGACGAAGAGGCCAGCCGGCTGAGCCTGGAGAGCCCTCTGTACAACTACAGCGATATTGAGGCCTACGGCCTGGTGGAGTGGGATACCTGGAAGAAGCAGTTGGACAGGGCGTATCAGCAGTTGGCGGCGAAGAAGTAGGCTCGCCGTTGAGGGGCGGCTGGCCGGACGAAGGGGGGGGCCCGGGTCCGTGGGTTCGAGTCGTCTCCATGATTGTGATGGGACCGGGGCCCCCCGAGGGTCGGCGGCAGGAGGACGATGAGGCTCTGCCACACCCATCCTCTGCCCTGGATGCCGCATCAAGTGCGGCATGACATAGAGAGCTTGAAGCGGGTTCTGCGCTAGAGGCGGGAGACAGGCCTAGGGTGGTGAGGGTGGGGAGGCATAGATGGGCGCGCCGTCTTGATCCCAGAGCGGCGCGCCCGAATACTACTTTGCTCTGTGGGTCTTGTGGCCTTTGTGGGCCGGAGCGGACATCTTCTCGTTGACGAAGTCCACGATGTCCTTCAGCGGAGTTCCGGGGACGAATATCCCGGCGACGCCCATCTCCTTCAGGGCAGGGAAGTCCTCTTCATAGATGATGCCACCGAGGAGGACCATGACATCGCCCTTGCCGCGGGCCTTCAGTTCCTTGATGGTCTCGGCTACCAGGCGCATGTAGTTCGACGACAGGATGCTCAGCCCCACGATATCCACATCTTCCTGCAGGGCGGTGGCAGCGATCTCCGGCGGGAGGATATTGCCGCCGTAGACCACCTCGAAGCCAGCGTCCCTGAAGGCGCTGCTGACGGCGATCATGCCCCGCCAGTGACCCTCCAGTCCGGGCTTGGCCATGAGTATCTTGACTCTCTTCTTGTCCATGAGCATCCTCTCCTTCAGTTATCCGGCGATGGGGTAGGTCCAGCCACCGGTGACTCTGAGCTGAACTTCGGCAAGCTCGCCGGGAGTGGCGTGGGCCTTGACCGCCTCGAAGATGGCCGGCACGGTGTTCTCGGTGCTGCGGGCCGCCCTCTCATACTCCTTCAGCGCGGCTGCGGCGCGGGCATTGTCCCTGTTCTTGCGGAGCAGCTTGATCCTCTCGATGAGCAGATCGGGGGACTTGGGATCGGGCCTGAAGATAGGCACCTTGTAGGGCGGTTTCTCCAGACGGAACTTGTTGACTCCGACAACGGTGACATCGCCGGCATCCAGCTTGCGTTCATAGTCGATGATGGCCGCTTTGTACTCTCTGTGGATCCATCCCGACTTGACCGCCTCGGCCATACCGCCGACGTCCTCAATCCTCTTGACGTAGTCCCAGGCGCGCTCCTCCAGCTCATTGGTGAGGCTCTCCACGTAGTAGGAGCCGCCCAGGGGATCGACGGTGTTGGTGACGCCGGTCTCCAGGGCAACGATCTGCTCGGTGCGTATGGCGAGGAGCATGGCCTCCTCCGTGGGGAGGCAGACGGCCTCGTCGTAGCCGTTGGCGTGGATTGACTGGGCCCCGCCGAGGACACCGGCGAGCACCTGGTAGGCGATACGGACCAGGTTGTTCAGGGGTTCCTGGTGGGTGTGGGTGGAGCCAGAGGTCTGAACGTGAACGCGCAACTGGCCGCAAGTGGGGTCGTCGATGCCGTATCTGTCCTTCATCAACCGGTAGAGCATCCGCCGGGCGGCGCGGAACTTGGCGATCTCCTCGAAGAAGTCGTTGTTGGCCGCCATATTGAAGGCGAAGCGTTTGACGAACTTATTCAGGGGGATCCTGCCCCGGCGCTTCTCCTCATCAACATACTGGATGACCGTGGCCATGAGCCCGCCGACCTCCTGGACGGCGCTCAGGCCGTTGTCACGCGGGTTGTAGGAATTGAATGAGACGGGGTACCAGCGGGGCGCGTGCTCGGTGCACCACTCGATGAAGTCCACGGCATAGCGGACGTAGGCATCGGGAGGGGGCTGGTTGGCCAGGTCCATGGAGCTCCAGGTGAACAGGTCATTGGGGGTAGTGCCTCTGACGTAGTTGAGGGGGATGCCCCGCTTCTCAGCCATGATGAAGTAGGCCGGACTTAGCAGTCCACCGACACGGTCTGCGAGGTAGGTGGAGCACTTCTCAATGGGCAGGCCATCGAAGACGACCTCCATGTCCTCGATGGAGTAGATGGGAACGCCGGAATGGCCAACGTCCGCCGAGACCCGGGGGTCGTCGGGGTCCATGCCGGCGGCGGTGGAGATGTCAGGGGCGATGGAGAAGCCGGTCTGCCCCATGGCGTATTCATCGCGGTAGCGCTTGTTGGTGTCCTCGGGAGTGCTGTAGCCGGTGAGACGCCTGATGGTCCACAGCTGGCCGCGGTACATGCTGGCATAGACACCGCGGGTGAACGGCGGCTGGCCGGGCGAGCCCAGGTCCCGGTTGTAGTCGACCTTCTTGACGTCATCCGGTGTGTAGATGTCCTTGACGGGTATGCCTGACGCGGTATAGACCTGCCCGTCCTTGTTCTCAGCCATGGAGCCTCCTCGATAGTGCCGGATTTGAATCCGATTCGTTCCCAACTATAATATCAGTAAGCACGGCCCGACTGCAAAACTCAGGGTTGCAGCATTGTGCCGCCATCCCGGCCGCCGAACGGAACGAGGAGACCGAATGACCGAACTGGTAGAGAAGATGCTCTCCGGCGACAAGCAGGCGCTGGCCCGACTGATCACCCTGGTGGAGAGAGAGAGCCCAGAGGCGCCCGAGATACTGAGGGCCGTCTATCCTCACACCGGCAAGGCGCTGTGCGTGGGTGTCACCGGCCCCCCCGGCGGAGGCAAGAGCACGCTGGTGGGCCGGCTGACCGGGATCGCCAGGGAGAAGGGGTTGAAGGTCGGGGTACTGGCGGTCGACCCAACCAGCCCGTTCTCGGGAGGGGCGGTGCTGGGGGACAGGATCAGGATGCAGCAGCACTTCCTGGACGAGGGGGTGTTCATCCGCAGCATGGCCACCCGGGGCAGCCACGGGGGACTGCCCAGGACGGCGCCCAGCGTGATCAAGCTGATGGATGCCTCAGGGAAGGACGTCATCCTCGTGGAGACGGTGGGGGTGGGCCAGACGGAGATCGACGTCATGGAGACGGTGGACACAGTGGTGGTGGTGCTGGTCCCCGAGGCCGGGGACACCATCCAGACCATGAAGGCCGGGCTAATGGAGATCGCCGACGTCTTCGCGGTGAACAAGGCCGACCGGCCCGGGGCCGACCTGGTGGTGGCCGACCTGATGGCCATGCTCCACCAGAAGCCCAAGAATGAGTGGTGGGAGGTGCCCATCGTGGCCACCCAAGCCACCAACGACGTGGGCACCAGGGAGCTGTACCAGCACATCGAGAAACACTACGAGGCGCTAAAGTGCAGCGGCAGGCTGTCGTTGAAGCGGCAGAAGCAGCGGAGGGCTGACCTGCTGCACACCATCGAGGACAGGATCACCAGCCAGGTGCTGAGGCTGGTGGAGAGCGACGGGCAGCTCAACGCCTACCTGGAGAAGGTGGAGAAGGGCGACCTCGACCCCTACTCGGCCGCCGAGGAGATCCTGAGCCACGGCGAACTGGTGTCGTGGGTGGAGCACTGGCTGCGCAGGGTCAAGGGCGAGTGAAGGGCTGGCCGGGCGGCCTCATCCGTAGCTGACGCGTATTGCCCTGGCCCGGGCCGAGGCAATCACCTGCTCAACGCTGGAGAACTCCATCAGAGCGGTCACGCTGGCCAGCGTGGGCACGGGCAGGTAGAGGTCCCCTCTGTGATGCGCCTCCAGCAGCGCCCGCGGGGCAATCCACAGCGCAGCGGTAGTCTCCATGTCGTCTGACGAGGCCTCCTGATCCTCAGGGGCCGCGGCCACGAAGAAACGGGCGTCGAACCTGATCGGGGACGCCTCGGGGGTGATCCAGTGGGCGAAGTAGGAGAGGCTGTCCGCAGCGATCTTGAGGCCTTCGCCGGCAAGCATGGAGGCGAAGAGTCGGGGGTTGCGGTGGACGGGGAGGCGGTGGGAGGCAAGGCGGGCCTTCTGCTCATGGGTGAGCGATGAGGGAGATGATGCTTCGGTGCAGGCCAGGAGAATCCCGGCCTCTTCGAAGGCCTCACGGACGGCGGCCACGAAGAAGCCCAGGGCCTTCCGGGGTGGAGTGGCGTCGGGGATGATGTCTCGGGCCCGGGCAGAGGTCAGCCCGCGGCAGAGACGCTCCATTTCGGGGGAATAGTCCGACTCCTCCACAACCCCGCCGGGGAAGACATACGCCCCAGGCATGAAGGCGCTGCCGGCGTGCCTGCGCAGCATGAGCACCTCAATCCCGGCGGCGGGCGGGGCTGCTTGGCGCGGCAGGATCAGAGTGGCGGCGACTCGAGGTAGGGCTGGCATGGTGGGTTCGGATCACCTGCTTGAGTGTACCATGCCGGGCCGGGACTGGGCATGAATGCCACGGGCTGAAGTCAACGGATGCAGAGAACCCGTTTGGCGCCTGAGTGTGCGCAGCACGAATGACTAGGGTTCCGGCTGCTGAGTCACTTCCCCTGTTGAGTCGGTGGCTCTGGCTCGACGCAGGCACAGATAGCCCAGGCCAAGCAGCAGGGCACTGCTGAACAGGGCACCGGCCAGCATACGGGAGACCTCACTGGCTATTCGCCAACCTGATTCGGGATAGGTATAGGTTGGGCCGAGGTGTAGAGCGGCATAGGTGACCACCTGACCAATACCCAGAAGGACAAGGGCAACAGCCCCGATCACCAACAACCGAAACACGCGATGCGCACCCGCAGGACTGTCAGTCCATGCTGGTATTACCAAGGCAGCCAGACCGAGCAGCACTCCCGGATAGTATGCGACTCCGCTCAAGTAGATCAGTATGGTCATACTCAAGCCCCATCCCCCCGCATTCTCCACAACTCGGGCTGCCACAAAGACGAATATCAACGCAAAGAGGGCCAGGAGCGTCGTCGCGCCAGCCAGGATCAGCAGCAGCCTGGGGTTGCCAAGGGATTGGCCAAGTGCCCTGAGCGAGTTGAGTCGACTTGGCCGATCCGGTGGAGGGGGTGCCTCGGCTACGAGGTCGACCTGGCAGTCCGGGCACGTCTTGACCCAGTCCTCGAACTCACCGCGACATTTTGGGCAGTAGAGCATATCTTCCTCCCTCTGACAACAGTCTCGTGCGAGATTATAGCAGCCCAACCTCAGTTTGGATACGGGCTGTGAAGGCTGAGGCTATCGGAGACGTGGATCCTGCATCAAGTGCGGGATGATCCTTCCGCGGAAGGACCTGGCGGCACCGCGCCGCCCCGCACCAGCCATGGATGCCGCATCAAGTGCGGCATGACATCATTGACTAGGGTATGCGGCGAGACCCGCTTGAGGCGGGGGAAGCGTTGAAGGACAGACTACCTATGATGGGCCCAGGGTTTGCGCTTGGGGCGCGTCGGCGAGGATCTCCAGGAACTGCTTCAGGATCCGGGCGGTGGCTCCGTAGACGACCTGGTCGCCGTGGCGGTAGAAGTACTGCAGGATGAGCTTGTCCCCCAGAGATACCACTTCCTGGCTGAAGTTGTTCGGGTCGAAGAGAACGGACAGGGGGACCTCGATGATCTGGTCCACCTCGTAGGCGTTGAGCCGGAACTGGTAGGGGTAGGGGATGGCAGCCACATAGGGGGAGATGACAAAGTTGGTGGTATAGGTGGCGATATCGTCAAGCTCGCCGAGGATCTCTATGTGTTCAGGCTTGAGGCCGATCTCCTCCCAGGACTCCCTGATGGCGGTGTGCATCAGGGTGGCATCTTCAGGGTGGCGTCCGCCTCCGGGGAAGGAGATCTGGCCCTTGTGGTGGTTGACCATCTCCGTCCGCCTGGTGAAGACCAGGCAGCACTCGCCCTCTTTGACGTAGAGGGGGATGAGAACGGCGGATGGCGTGTAGCCGGGGGCCTTCTCGATGTGCTTCAGACGCCGAGAGAGGGCCCCGCGGATGCTCTCCTTGTCCAACCTGCCGCAGAGGCTAGGCAAACTTCTCCTTCCAGAGTCCCTTCACCCTGGCCTCCAACTCGGCCAGGGTGACATCGGTGTCAATGACCACATCGGCGTGCTTCAGCTTCTCCTGGACGGAGGTCTGAGCCGTGATGCGGGCCCTGGCCTGGTCCTGGGACAGGCCGGAGCGCTGGCGGCAACGGCGCAGCACGGTCTCTTCGCCAGCCACAGCCACCCAGATCTCATCGACCAGGTCCAGCCAGTTGGCCTCAATGAGAAGGGGCGCTTCGAGGACCACCACCTTCACGCCCTGGCGCTTGAGTTCCTCGATCCTGCCGACGGCCACCTGATGCATGCCGGGGTGCATGATGCCGTTCAGCCGGGCCAGGGCATCGCCGTTGCCGAAGACCATCTCACCGAGCTTCCGGCGGTCGATCTGATCGCCGTCAGTGAGGATGCCCCGGCCAAACTCATCCACTACGCGCTGCCACATCTCCGAATGGGGCTTGAAGGCTTCGTGCCCGATGGCGTCGGCGCTTACGACAACCGCGCCCAGGCGGGCCAGGAAGTCGGCTACGGTGCTCTTGCCGCTGCATATGCCACCGGTGAGGCCTATGACTGTCATGCTGAAGCCCGCTGCCTTATTGTCGCACGGTGCGGCAGGTGGCTTCAAGCGGGGGGGTGATGGCAGAAGGAGGGCTCCGCGCGGCGGCTTGCCCCCATCCCGCGGCCCCCTGGGTGGCGCATCAAGTGCGGCATGATCCTTCCGCGGAAGGACTTGGCGCGCGTGCGAGGGGCGGTGGCGGCGGTGATATACTTGAGCGCAGTCCGAGGAAGCCGACGGATTCGACGGGGTGGATGGCGTGACGCCATCTGGAAGGGACTGACCGCTATGGCCGAAGAGATGGACTATCAGGACTATCAGAAGGCGCTTCAGTTCGACCAGCGGGTGACTAGAATGGAGGCGCTGGACCATCTGACCAGCGTGGTCATCGACGGGCTGAAGCCCAATGAGGGAGACCGGGTGCTGGACGTGGGCACCGGCACAGGCCGCCTGGCCATGGTCCTGTACAAGAGGCTGCGCCGCGGGTCCGTGGTGGGCATCGATTCCGGCCGGGGCATGTTGAGGGTGGCCAGGGAGAAGACCGTCAGACAAGGCATCGAGAACTTCCTCCTGGTCAGGGGCGCTGCGGAGAAGCTGCCGTTCCGGGAGGCATCCTTCGACTCCGCCTGCCTGATGTTGAGCTTTCATCACTTCGCCAGCCCGGAAGAGGCCACGGTGGAGCTTCACCGGGTGCTGAAGCCGAAGGGCTATTTGTTCTCCCTGGACCCCGTGCTGCTCGAACCTGGGGACAGCCAGGATGAGAAGCTGAACGAAGCCATAGAAGAGGCCTTCCAGGAAGCTCACGGCCCCCAGTTCCGCTTCTTCACCATGTCGCAACTGGTGGGGCTCTACGAGGCAGCGGGCTTTTCCAGCAACAGCTACCACGTGCATGAGTTCAGTGTGGACCGCAGGGGGATAGAGAGCATACCCATGGGCGCCCACTGGGCGCAGGCCCGGGGCAACATGGTCTTCCGGAGGCAGAAGGAACTTGTGCAGAGGTTCGAGCGGAACTACTTCGCCTTCGCCACAGAGGGACAGAAGACGGTGGTGACGGGGAAGATGAGGTGGGCCACCATCAGAGCGGCGAAGGGATGAGAGCGACGTCTAGGGTGGCGGGTTCGGGCGCGCGGCGACGGTCACCGTGCGGCGCCACCTCGGGCTCCCCAGCGGAGCCGAACCCCTCTTCCGGGGAAGGAGATGCTTCGGCAGCGCCGGCCAGGCTGTGCAGCTTGGACCAGTGCAGCCCCGACCAGTAGCGACCGCGGTAGTAGTACCTACCGGGGGCAGCCCCCGTGGCCTCTTCCTTCACTCGACGGCTCATGGTGACTCCGGCAAGTGGCAAGCAGTCCTTGCCATCCAATCAATGAGACGAAATGGAGGGGGCTCCGGTTCCCAGTTCCAGGGTCTGCCGGCCGGGTTGATGTCCGCCGTGAGGGACGGTATTATGGAGGCCAAGCAGGGTTCGACAGCCATGGCCTATGTGTATGCCCATCCCATTCGGGACCCGGTCCTGGAAGAGAAGCGATTTACCCTGAATGAGGAACTGCTGGACTACCAGGGGCGGAAGGTGCTCTACCACTACGCCGAGGCCAGCAATATCACCTTCTGCACCGGCACGGGCGTCTCCTGGCTGGGGAGCATGAGCGTGAAGGGCTACGTGGTGCGCTGGAGATACGGATCGAATGAGAACGGCGAGGCCCTCTCAGAGGTCGAGCCGATCACCGATCCGGTGGAGCAGCGGGAGATTAGAGGCCTGCTCTGGCCTGGGACCAGCGATGCCTCCAGGGTGAGCTTCGAGAGCGCGGGGTGAAGCGCCGTCGGGCGCCGGTGAAGGGGGGCTGATCCGGGAGGGGCCGAACAGTGAGGCGGCCTGCCGGCTCACCATATGAAGGGGCTGGTGGTTACGGTGATGGTGCATACATCAATGCAGGACAACCCGCCGGTGAATCCGAGACAGGGCTCGCTCCCAGCTTGCTTTGGCCTGATCGAGACGGTCCCTGCCTGCCTAGCCGTGCACAGAACCTGAGCTACGTAGATCCCTTCGGCTGGACCGCTCCAGTCCAGTTCAATCTGGCTGAACTCGATCTCGCCGCCGTCGTTGCTCCATGATACCCACTGCCAGTTCTCCTTTTCGATACACGCCCTATCGGAAGGCTCGTCCTCTGGCTGCAACGTGGCTGTGACCTGGAGCGAATTGCCAACAACCAGTGACGCACTGGCCGGTGTGAAACAAAGGTACGCAACGTGGTCTTCGCGGCAGCCGCAGGCAGCGGGAAGCGCCACCATGGCAACCACCAACAAACCGAGGACTCCGAAGGCAAGGCCGCGGCGCAGTTGCTCACTGTATGCCATAGTGGGCAAAGCATAGAGAAACACGGGGGGGGTTGTCAAACTCGCGAAGATGGCTGATCCGCGAATGAGGATCAGGTGCGTTGCCGCCCCGCTCCGGCCCTGGATGCCGCATCGAGTGCGGCATCACATGGTCGAGGGACCGCGGGCACGACGCACGAAACAGCGGCGGGGAATCCCTTGTAGCGTGGCCGGGGTTAGGCGGTGACTAGGTGCTCCGGCATCCTGACGGCGACGACTTCCCCCCGTGCACAGACGGTGCCTTGAGCGGAGAGGGTGGCCGACAGGATGACCTTGCGGCCCTTGAGCTCCTTGACTGTGGCCCGGACCTCCAGGGGAAGGCCAAGCGGGGTGGGCTTGAGGTAGTCCACATGGAGTGAAGCGGTGACGAAACGGAGGGCAGGCTCCGTGCCCATGGTCCGGCCCTCGGCCCGGTATGAGGCGGCGGCCGCCGTGCCTGTGCAGTGGCAGTCGATGAGCGAGGCGATCAGGCCACCATAGACATAGCCGGGGATGGCGATGTGATAGGACTTCGGCTGGAAGGTGCAGACGGCCTCTTCCCCATCCCAGCGGCTCTGAACATGCAGGCCGTGTTCGTTGAGCCGGCCGCAGCCGTAGCAGTAGCTCAACTGATCGGGGTAGTAGTCCTGAAAGGCCTTGTCAGTCAAATCGGGACCTCTTTCTTCGGCTGGATTGGGCGTGCCCCACCCCACCTGGGTCCGCCAGAGGCGGATGACACGTCATGGGCGAGCAGGGTGTCCAGACGAACGCCTAGTCGGCCTCCTCGTCCCGACCCCGCCTTGCGGCGTAGCTGGCCCTGAGCCGCTCGCGCTGGATGAGCAGCTTCTTCCGCAGCCTGATGTTCTTCGGGGTCACTTCAACAAGCTCATCGTTGTTGACGAAGCCCAGGGCTTCCTCCAGGCTCATCTTCACGGGAGGGGCCAGCTTCACGGCGATGTCGGACGTCGATGAGCGGATGTTGGTCTGTTTCTTCTCCTTGCAGACGTTCACCGGGATGTCGCGTCCGTGCGCAGTCGAACCGACGATCATGCCTTCATAGACCTGCGCTCCCGGCTCGATGAAGGTGATGCCGCGGCCCTGAGCGTTGTTCAGTCCATAGGTGACGGCCACTCCGCCCGCTGAGGCGACCAGGACCCCGCCACGGAATGGGGCGATCTCGCCGGCCCACGGCTCATAGTCCAGGAACAGCGTGTTCATCACTCCCTCGCCCCGGGTGGCGGTGAGGAAGGCGCTGCGGAAGCCGACCAGTCCTCTGGTGGGGATGTGGAACTCCAGATGGGCGCTGGTTCCTTCATTGCGCATGTTGACCATCCGGGCCCGGCGCTGGCTGAGGATCTCCGAGACCACCCCGATGTACTCCGCCGTGGTGTCTATGGTCAAGGCCTCCACGGGCTCGAGGAGCACGCCGTCGACCGTCCTGGTGATGGCCTCCGGTTTGGAGACCTGGAACTCGTAGCCCTCACGGCGCATGGTTTCGATGAGGATGGCCAGATGCAGCTCGCCCCGGCCGCAGACAAGGAAGACGTCGGCGTTGCCGGTCTCCTC
Source organism: Chloroflexota bacterium (assembly GCA_016875915.1). GTDB lineage: Bacteria > Chloroflexota > Dehalococcoidia > UBA2247 > RBG-13-53-26 > RBG-13-53-26. Next base: position 52,593 of record VGOM01000009.1, on the reverse strand, counting down.
AACCCTGAGGCTGATGTTGGTCTCCAGTTCCCTGAACAGCCTGGCCCGCAGATGACGGGAGGTGCAGTACTGTCCCTCCCTGCCGGCGAGAGGCGAGGTACTCACGCCGAAGGTCATCTTCAGGGTGGGCTCGCCCACCTCTATGCCGGGCAGAGCCTGCGGCTGTTCCGGGCTGGCTATGGTGTCGCCAATGCGGACCTCTTCCAGTCCGGTGAGAGCCACGATGTCGCCGGCCCGGGCCTCTTCCACCTCCAAGCGCTCCAGCCCCAGATAGGTGAACACTTGGCTGATTTCCCAAGTTGCGGCTTCTCCTTCGCTGTTCAGGGTGACCACGCGGTCGTGGGGACTGACCCTGCCCCGCAGGATGCGGCCAATGGCGATCTTGCCCCGGTAGCTGTCATAGTCGAGATTCGAGACCAGCATCTGAAACGGGCCTTCCTCAATGGCCGGCGGGGGCACCTGCCGGAGTATGCATTCGAAGAGTGGTACCAGGTCCCCGCCCTCCGCTTCGGGATCGGTCACGGCCACGCCGTCCCGGGCGCTGGCGTAGAGCACCGGGAAGTCGAGTTGGTCGGTGCTGGTCGCCAACTCCAAGAAGAGGTCCTGAGTGAGGCTGACTGCCTCGTCCACGCGGGCGTTCTCGCGGTCGATCTTGTTGATGACCACGATGGGCTTCAGTCCCGCCTCTAGAGCCTGCCGGAGCACGAACTTGGTCTGGGGCATGGGGCCTTCCACAGAGTCCACCAGGAGCAGGCAGCCATCGGCCATGTTGGTGACGCGCTCCACCTCGCCGCTGAAATCGGCATGCCCCGGGGTGTCGATGATGTTGATCTTCACACCGCGGTAGATCACTGCAGTGTTCTTGGCCAGGATGGTGATGCCCTTCTCGCGCTCCAGCGGGTTGCGGTCCATGATGAACTGACCGATCTGCTCGGTGTCACGGAAGATCTTGCTCTGCTTGAGCATGGCATCAACCAGGGTGGTCTTGCCATGATCCACGTGGGCGATTATGGCGATGTTTCTGATGTCCTGACGATGGGTCTGCGCCAACTTCACCTCTCAACAGGCATGCCACGCTGCCACGGTCTTCTCATCCGGGAGGGAGACACTGGATGCTCCACCGCTGCGGACGGCGCAAGACGCACCGCGCTCAGGCGGACAACTGGTGGGTCACCGGGATGGCCAGGCATGCATGGACATAGGCTGCTGCATCTACTATACCACAAACCCGTTCACGGATGCGTGGATGACGGATGCGGCCGGCTGGCCGGGGACATACCAGCGCGGTCATGATTCGTCGATCCGCCGAATCATATCCATGACCAACTGCAGCATCACGGACAGCGCCTGGGGCCGCACGTGCTCATACGTGTCGTACCTTGTGTGGTAGGTTGGGTCAAACCCATCGGGATCATGAGAGAACAGGCATGTGGCCGAGATTCCCTTCAGGGAGAAGATGGCAGCATCGGTGCCAAGAGGCGGCTGACTCTGCACTGCGGCTATGGTCCAATTGTGACTTGCGGCAGCCTCTTGAGCCAACTTGACCAGGCTAGGGTCGTGTCTTGCCCCGGTTGCAGACTCACCCTTCAACACCCCAAGTGACTTCTCATCTTTTATCATTTCCAGGACGAGGCAATGCGTTGGCATGAGCCTCAACTCTTTCAGGTGTTGCCCTACATATCGCATGGCGCCTCTCAGATGCGGCTCCTCCGACGATGTCGCCAACAACACCACTTGGGTTCTCTCAGGAAACCACTCTCCGCTCTGTCTTGCCTCGCCCAGGCACCTGCCTAGGCCCGCGACTACACTGACCCCAGACAAGTTGTCAACGGCACCCGGCACCGGCTTCCACGAAGTCCAGAAGAGGAAGAGCGCCGCAGAAGGGCAGAAGGCAATCATGGCTATCCCGACGCCGGCAAGAGCTGAGTCATTGGAGAAGACTCCTAGATAGGCTAGGGTCTTCGCAAGACTGCCGGCACAAGCTACAAGTATCCCGAACACACTGACCGCTATTACGGGCCATGAAGCGCTCTTCAGATACAAGAACAGATTGGACTCGTATGCCGAATCCAAGTGACCGCTGACAATGACCCGCTGCGTGGGTTTGCCCTTGGGTTGAATTGTCCCGATCACGTTTTCGCCCTGCTTGCGCGGGAAGAGGAAATCGACGAACTCCTTGTACCGGAACACCTCGAGAACCACAATGCCGCAACTGGCTGCCGCCAATGCAAGCGCCAGGGGTGGGAGAAACCAGTAGAGGACGACAGATGCCAGGAAGAGAAACGCCGAGATGGGAATCGAGCCATCAAGCGCGGTCGGACTGCATGTGAACGGCTCCACGTCTATCATGTCGCAGATAGGCTTCCACTCCTCAACCAGAAGGCGGCCCAGTCTCTTCTCGGCCTCACTGCAGGCTGGGCGTGGGCCGATCTCGTCAATGACCTTCTTCAGAAGGCCGAACATATAGTCCTGGTGACTGCTCGCGGGCATGTCTGTCATTTGCCTCACCATCTGTCGGCCTGCGGCCCATGGTCAAGTACGAACTGACTCGCCTCGACCCTGCCGAGGAAGTCGGCCACCATGGCGTTGAAGGTGTCGGGCTGTTCCTGGTGGCACATGTGGCCGCACCCGGGGATGACCTCCAGCTTGGAGCCCGGGATCTGCTTCAGCATAGCCTCGGAGATGCGGCGCGGGGTCACGGTATCGCCGTCACCGACGACAATGAGAACCGGCCGGCGGATCTCGGCCAGCCTGGGAGTGAGGTCGGGCCGGGCCGCATTGGCCTTGTGGGCCTTGACGAACCGTTTGGCGGCCGGGGCGGTCCTGGACTCCAGCCGGGCGGCCTTCTCATCTCCCCAGGCCTTCAGCGTTTCCACCACCGGACCGCAGTTGGTGCCGGTGAGGATCAGCGCCTGCACGCGCCGGGGACAGTTCAGGGCGAAGCTGAGGGCGATGTAGCCACCCATGGAATGGCCAGCCAGGAAGGCCTGCTCCACGCCCAGGTGATCCAGCAGCCGGCCGAGGTCAGCCACGCAGTCGCCCAGGGAGTAGTCCCCCGCCGGGATCTCCGACTGGCCGTGGCCCCGCAGGTCGTAGGTTATGACACGGTATCTCTGCGAGAAGAAATCCACCTGGGCCTGCCAGTTGGACGAGTCGAGGTGGCCGCCGTGCACCAGGACGAAGGGATATCCCTGCCCGGCCACCTGGTAGTGAACGTTCAGTCCGTCAATGGTGATGTCAGGCATAGCCCCTTCGCTTGCTGCCGTAGACCGGGCGCGATGGTACCCTGACCGGTATTTGTATCACGGAGATGCCTGCGGTGGCCACTCCCCTCTAGAACCTGATGACCGCGGCCTTGACCTCGGTCATCTCGTCCACAGCGAACCTGACCCCCTCCCGCCCCAGGCCGCTGTCCTTGACTCCTCCGTAGGGCATATGGTCGGCGCGGTAGGCGGAGCTATCGTTGATGATCACCGACCCCACCTCGAGATCTCTCACCGCACTGAGGGCTTCCCCCAGATCCTGAGTGAACACGCCGGCATTGAGTCCATACCGGGAATCGTTGGCCAGGGCAATGGCCTCCTCGAAACGCTGGTACGGCATGAGGCTGACCAGGGGGGCGAACACCTCCTCGCAGACCACCTTCATCTCCGGTCGCACGTCGGAGAGGACAGTGGGGGCCATCATCCGGCCATTCATGGTGCCTCCGGCCAGCACCTTGGCCCCGCCGGCCCTGGCTTCAGCCAGCCAGGCGGCCACCCGCTCGGCAGCCTCATCGGAGACCAGCGGCCCGACGTCCGTGCTCTCCTCCAGGGGATCGCCGGTCTTGAGGGCTCTGACCCTGGGCAGGAAGAGGCCCAGGAAGGCGTCCATGACCGACTCCTGGACGTAGACGCGCTGAACGGAGATGCAGACCTGGCCGGCGTAGGTGTAGCCGCCGACCACACAGGAGGCGGCGGCCCGCTCGAGGTCGGCGTGCTCGGTGACGATGTTGCTGGAGTTGGAGCCCAGCTCCAGGGTGACCCTCTTCAGTCCGACCCTGTCCCGGATGAGCCGGCCCACGGCGGCGCTGCCGGTGAAGCTGACCATGGCCGCCTGAGGGCTGGTCACCAGCAGGTCGGCGGTCTCCTTGTCGCAGGGGACCACATTGATGCTCCCAGCGGGAAAGCCGGCCTGCATCATGATCCGGCCCAGGAGGCAGGCCGTCAGTGGGGTCTGCGACGAGGGCTTGAGGACCACGGTGTTGCCCGCGGCCAGGGCGGGAGCCACCTTGTGAACGGCCAGATTGAGGGGGAAGTTGAAGGGGGTGATGGCGCACACCACCCCGATGGGCTGGCGGGTGTAGAAGGCCAGGCGCTCGCCTGAGCCGGGCACGGCGTCCGCGGGCACGATCTCACCGCCGATGCGGCCGGCCTCGGCCGCCGCCAGGTTGAAGGTGGTCACAGCCCGGCTGACCTCGGCCCGGGCCGACCTGATGGGCTTGCCGTTCTCCAGGGTGATGGTTCGGGCGATTTCCTCACCGCTGGCGGCGATGAGACTGCCGGCCTTGAGCAGCATCTCGCTCCTCTTGTGGGCAGGGACGCGGCGGTAGCTCTGGAAGGCCGTCCGCGCTGCGGACAGGGCTGCCTCCACCTGGACGGGACTGGCCAGAGCGACCTCGGCGACAGCCTCACCGCCGAAGGGGCTGGCGTTGACCCGGGTGCCGCCCTCGCCGGGGACCAACTGGCCGTTGATGAGCAGTTGGGATGGCTCTCTCATGGCTCAACCTCCAGGATGGTATTATGTCAAGTTGACACAGGGCGGGCAAGATCAGCAGACTCAGAAGTTGATCGCGGCCCTCTCCCCTGCCCTGGATCTGCCAGAGGCGGATGACATTCAGAAATGACGGGCTATTTGGGCTCGATCTGGCCCACGATGGCCCCGACGCCGTGCAGATCCCCTGACTTCAGCATGTATTCCTTGTACTTCCTGAATCTGCCGCCGAGATGCTGCTCGATGTAGTCCCGGTCATACTCGATGAGAGCCACGATGCCAATGCCCAGTTCCTTGGCCCTGGCGTGTGCTTCGTCCACGTCATCGACGCAGAACACCACCCCCATCAGACCCTCTCCCCGCTTGCTGATGATCTGCTCGATGTAGCTGTTGCGGCCGGGCAGCGGCGAGCACAGCTCGATGCCGGCTTCCCAGTTGATGAATACCCTGGCCCCATAGGGCTCGGCGCCAGTGCTCAAGTCGTGAAAGGTGCCGCCCAGGAGCCTGGTGTACTTCTCCACGGCCCCGTCGATGTCCTTGACGGCGATGACCACCCTGTTGACGCCCTTCGGTTGCATACTCACTTCCTCTCTAGCAGATGGACCAGCGGCGCCGGATGTCCTCAGCCTCGCTGATCATGTTCTCCATCAGTTCCCTGACGCTGACCACTCTGTCGATGGCGGCCACGGCCAGCGATCCGGGCAGGCTGCGCAGTATCTCCTCCTCCACAGCCTCCTCGGTCAGGCCGTCCCCCATCAGATCGGGGACATCGGCCGGATCCTTGAGCATGACCCTCTCCAGCTTCCTCAGCCAACTGTCCACCGGCTCGGAGTCCCTCTCCGCCATGACCCGGGCCAACTCCTCGGGCCGGGGCGGGGCCAGACAGCGCTCCCGGTACCGGGGCTCGGTGGGGTCCGCGGCGGCCATGGACTGCTTGTGGCGCTCCGAGATGGGGCACTCCCGGGTAGCCATGAAGGCAGTGCCCAGGTAGACCGCCTCGGCGCCCATGGCCAGAGCGGCCATGAAGCCGCGGCCGTCGCCGATGCCGCCGGCGGCGATCACCGGGATCTTCAACTGCTTCACCGCCCAGGGGATGGAGACCAGCGTGGGAAGCTGCAGGATGCTCTTGAATCCGGCACCCTCCAGTCCGACGATGACCACGGCGTCAACGCCCTGCTGCTCGGCGGCCAGCGCGTGCTTGACGGTGGCCACCTTGTGGATCCACTTGACGCCGGCGGCCTGCAGTCGCTTGCCATAGGCATCGGCCCGGTAGGAGGCGGTCTCCACGACGGGGATGCCTTCCTCGATGACCACCTGACACATCTCGTCGATGCCGGGGCAGGTCATGACGGTCAGGTTCACGCCGATGGGCTTGCCGGTGAGAGATCGGGCCCGGCGGATGTCCTGGCGCAGTCCCTCGGGGGTGCGCAGGGCGGTGGCGGTGATCATTCCCAGCCCGCCGGCTTCAGAGACAGGGGCAGCCAGGGCCGAGGTGCCGAAGGTGCCGAAGGCGCCCTCGATGATGGGGTACTCGATCCCCAGCATCTCGGTGATCCTGGTCCGCCAGATGCCTGGCGGGCTGCTGCGGCCGCGGCCGGACGGGGCGTCAGTCATGGACGGAACTCACCTCTTGCTGACCAACTTCTTCACGCCGTCGCCGATGCCGTCGATGTTCAGTCCGTACATGGGGAACAGCCTGCCGATCATGGACACCGTGGGGTGGTTCCAGTAGTGGGCCCCCTCCGGATTGAGCCAGATGCAGTGGGTGAAGTGATCAGCGATCCGCTTCAGCCAAAGGACGCCCGGGGTGTCGTTGCGCTGGTAGTAGTAGATGGCCCCGAACCGCTCGGTCAGCTCGGAGATGGCCATCCGGGCGTCGCCCACCAGGATGACCTTGTAGTCCGGCTCCAGGGTGCGCAGCAAGTGCTCGGTGGCCACCTGCTCCTGGGTCTCCACGTCACGATAGACGTTCTCGTAGATGCAGTTGTGGAAGTAGTAGTACTGGAAGTCCTTGAAGTGGGAGCTTGTGTGGGCCGCCGAGAAGAGCAGACTGCACAGCTCGGCGAAGGGTTCCATGGAACCGCCGACGTCCATCAACAGCAGCAGCTTGACGGCGTTCTTCCGGCTGCGCATCCAGAGCAGCTCGATGTCGCCGGCGTTCCTGGCCGTGGCGTCGATGGTCCTGTCCAGGTCCAGCTCATCCTCGGCGCCGATGCGGCTGAGCTGCCGCACCCGCCTCAGCGCGATCTTGACCTGGCGCACGTCCAGGGTGAGATCGCTGCGGTAGTTGCGGAACCGGCGCTCCTGGGCGATCTGTATGGCCCCCCTTCCCCGTGACTGGCCACCCACCCGCACCCCGGCGGGATGGGAGCCCGAGTGTCCGAAGGGACTGGTCCCTCCCCGGCCGATCCAGTAGTTGCCTCCGTCGTGCTGTTCCGTCTGCTCCGCCAGCCGTTTCTCGAACTCACGGAGAAGCTCGTCGAGGTCCATCATGTCGAACATGGCCCGCTCCTCTTCGGTCAGGCCCATCTTGTCCAGGGGGTCCTTGAGCCACTCCCGGATCATGTCGGTGATGTCCGCCGGTCCCTGAATGCCTTTGAAGTACTCCTGGAAGGCGACGTCGTACTGGTCGAAGTAGGCCTCGCTCTTCACCAGGGTGGCCCGGGCCAGGTAGTAGAAGTCGTCCAGGTTGGTGGCCAACCCCTGCGAGAGGGCCTCCATCAGGGTCATCCATTCCGTGAAGGACACGGGGACCCGTTTCTTCCTCAGGAGGTAGAAGAAGTCGGTGAACATAGGCGGCCTAGCCGGAGATCAGTGCAGCATCTGGTAGACGTCAGCCTTGCGCCCCGGCCGCTGCTTGTTCATGTACCGGGACACGAAGTAGTCGTAGTCCACTTCCTTCTTCAGCAGTGTCCCCACGAAGGGCACTTCCTTGAGAACGCGATCGTGGGACACACCACCGGCCATGAGGCACTGGAGCCAGTCTATCAGCTCCGAAGTTGACGGTTTCTTGCGGAGGTCGTCCATCCCTCTCATCAGGTAGAAGGTCTTCATTCCCTCACGGAGGAGGTTCCCCTGGATATCGGGGAAGTGGACCCTGACGATCTCCTCCATCAGGGTGGGATCGGGGAACTCGATATAGTGGAAGACGCAGCGTCTGAGGAAGGCGTCGGGAAGCTCCTTCTCGGCATTGCTGGTGATGATCACCACGGGACGGTGGACCGCCTTGATGGTGACGTTGGTCTCGGCGATGTAGAAGGTCATCTCGTCCAGCTCATTGAGCAGGTCGTTGGGGAACTCCAGATCGGCCTTGTCCACCTCGTCGATGAGCAGCACCACCTGCTCCTCGGAGATGAAGGCCTGGCCCAGCTTGCCCAGTTTGATGTAGCGGCTGATGTCGGACACGTCCTTGTCACCGAAGCGGCTGTCGTTCAGCCGCTGAACAGTATCATAGACGTAGAGCCCCTCCTGGGCCTTGGTGGTCGACTTGATGTTCCAGATGAGGAGACGCTTGCTCAGTCCCCTGGCAATGCTGTGGGCCAGCATGGTCTTGCCCGTGCCGGGCTCGCCGCGGACCAGCAGGGGTTTCTTCAGGGCGATGGCCACATTGACGGCATTTCGCAGAGCCTCGTCGGTAACGTAGTCGGCGCTTCCCTGGAACCTGTCAAAGTCACTGTTGGCCAATGTGAACCTCCAAGAGACGTTACTCGGCTGCAGGGCCGTCAGGCATCCGCAGCGGCGGGTCCGGCCGGCAACACAAGGATTCATTATAGCATCGCTTCGGCGCCGAACGCCAAACCGGCCACCGGCAGCGGGGACCTGTTGAGCACGCCGCTTTGTGCCCCGTGTCCGCTGCTGCTATGATAGGACGCAAGCAGCGACGGCCTCGAAGAGATGAGAGCAGAACACCCGGACAGGCTAGGCAAGCTGAGGAAGAACAGATGGGTGAAACTGGGGATACTGCTGGTCATCCTCCTCATCTTCAGCTTCGCTCTGGCATGGCTGTTCGATTGGCTCCTGGCGCCTCTCGAGGATGAGCTTGAGTCCTTCGCCTGGCTGGCCTACCTCATCGTCTTCGCCACCAACCTGCTGTCGAACCTGACGGTGCTGGCCCCGGTCTCGGTGGGCACGGCCATCATGCTGGCCGCGGCCAAGATGTACCATCCGGCCCTGATTGCCCTGTTTGGCGCGGCGGGGGGGACCCTGGGGGAACTCGGTGGCTACTATGCCGGCTCACTGGGGAAGCAGGTGCTCTTCAAGGAGTACCCCGAGGCCTATGATAGAGTGACGGGGTGGGTGAAGCGCTATGGAATGTGGGCCATATCGGCCCTGGCCTTTCAGCCGATCATACCCTTCGATATGGCCGGGCTGGTGGCGGGAGCCTCGCGGATGCGGGCATCGAAGTTCCTCCTGGCCTGCTTCCTGGGCAAGTTTCCCAAGTATGTGATCATCATCTACTTCTTCACCGAGCTGTCGGATTTCATACCGTTTCTGTAGGGATAGTGCCGACCCCGGGCATGGCGGCATCGATGGCGCGGTGGAATGGGGAAGCAGTGTGGACTATAATTCGGCAGCCCGGAGCGAAGCCTCCGACGCAGCGGGCGGGGGCTTGGGCGATTGCGGCAGGTCCGGGCCAGCGCCCTCTATTGGGATGAGGCGTCCATAGGCGAGGCAATGGATCAGACAAACCAGGATACCCCGGTAACAGGCGGTCAGGACAGCCAGGCTGCCGGGCAGACTCAGGGCGCCCATGACACCCAGGCTGTCAGCTCCACCCCCGGGAAGAAGCGGCACTGGTTCAAGGAGCGCTGGCAGTGGTTTGTGGTGGCAGCCCTGCTGATCACCGGCACCACCGTGTCCATAGTGGTCTTCAGGGAGCACATCGCCGACTTCCAGCAGTACGGCTACCTGGGGGTGTTCCTGATCAGCCTGACGGCTTCCGCCACGGTGATTGCCTTCGTCCCCAGCGTTCCGGTGATGTTCGCCCTGGGCGGCGTGCTGAATCCGTTCCTGGTCGGCCTGACCGCCGGCGTGGGCGAGGCCATGGGCGAGCTGGTGGGTTACTTCGCAGGGCGCAGCGGCCACGCCTTCTTCATCAAGGGCCGGTCCACCATCACCGGCAATACCGAGGGTCTGTACTACCAGCTGGAGAAATGGATCAGGACCCGAGGGGCCCTGGCCCTGTTCCTCTCATCGGCGGTGTTCAATCCCTTCTTCAGCGTGATCGGGGCTACCGCCGGGGCATTGCGCTTCCCGGCGTGGAAGTTCTTCCTCATCGTCTGGGCCGGGAAGACCGTCAAGTGGACGGTCATCGCCCTGGTGGGCTACGGACTGCTGTCCTACCTCCTCCGCCTGTTCGGCGTGGAGTTCTAGCCGGGAGCCAGCCCCCGGAGCACGGCCGTCCGGGGCCATCCCGTCTATCACACAGGATGGTTGCGGCAACGCGAACAGTTTTGACTTACCAACGGGCTTTCAGATATCCTTTTCTTGCAGCACAATCGTCTGGACAAGGAGGGTCTATGACCGAGAAGAAACTGGCGACACTGGATGAGGTGAGGTCCCACATCGGCAGGAAGCGAGAGGAGTCGATGGAGATCGACGGGACCGTGATCAGAGCCTACTGCGAGTGCATCGGCGACGCCAATCCCCAGTGGAAGGTGGGGATTGCCCCTCCCGGCCTGGTGACCACCGCCATGATCAGCAGCGGTGCCATGCTCCTGGGCGTGCCGCTGCCCTTCAAGAGAAGCGTGGCCGGGGGAGCCGACTGGGAGTTCGTGAAGCCGATCAAGAAGGGCGACGTCATCCACACTTCACACGAATTCGTCGAGCTTCAGGACAAGTCCAGCGACAAGGGGCCCCGCGCCCTGATGGTCTACCGGTCAACCCACAAGAACCAGAAGGGTGAGACCGTGGCCGTGAGCACCAACACCATCATGACCTACTAGAGAGAAGGAGGCTAGAGAGGAGATATGGCACAGATCCACTACGAAGACATCCACGAAGGCGCCGATATCCCCACGCTGGAGAAGACCCCCACCACCCGAACGCTGGTGCAGTGGGCCGGGGCTTCGGGTGACTTCTTCGAGCTGCACTACGACAAGGAGTTCGCCAAGTCCATGGGGTTCCCCAATGTGCTGGTCCACGGCAGGCTGGAGGCCGCCTATCTGACCCAACTGCTGACCGACTGGATCGGGCCCAAGGGCGAGATCAAGAAGATCAGCGTCCAGTACCGCGGCAACGCTTTCCCGGGCGAGAAGCTGCTCTGCAAAGGGAAGGTGACCAAGAAGTACGTCAAGGACGGGCAGCATCTCGTCGAGGCAGAGATCTGGGTGGAGAATCCCGCCGGCCAGAGGATCACCCCAGGGACCGCCGTGGTAGCCGTACCCTCCAAGTAGAAGCCACCAGAGGGACCAGAGGTTGGGGCAGAGGCTAAGGCGCAGAAGTGCGCTGGTGACCGGTGCCGGCAGGGGAATCGGCAGGGCAGTGGCCCTGGCGTTGGCCAGGGAGGGAGCCAACGTTCTGGTCTGCGATCTGGGGGTGGCCATGGACGGGACGGGCAGCGACCAGGGTCCCGCCGAAGACACGGCCGGGGAATGCCGCAAGCTCGGCGTCGAGGCCAGTGCATACTCCGCCGATGTCTCCGACTTCAAGGCCACCGAAGAGATGGTCCGGGCCTGCGTCAGCCGGTTCGGCAGCCTGGACATCCTGTGCAACATAGCCGGCATCCTCAGACCCAGGATGATCTTCAACATGTCGGAAGAGGATTTCGACCGGGTGCTGGCCGTCCACCTCAAGGGAACCTGGAACCTCTGCAGACACGCGTGCGCGGTCATGAGACAGCAGAGGTACGGCCGGATCGTCAACTGCACCTCCGAGGCCTACGCCGGGACCGTGGGCCACTCCAACTACGCCGCAGCCAAGGGCGGCATCGTCAGCCTGACCTACGACGTGGCCAGGGAGATGGGCAGATACGGGGTGACCTGCAATGCCTTCGCACCGCGGGCGCGAACCAGGCTGAGCGTGGGAGACGACCAGGATCAGGGACTGCAGAAGCGGATGGAGGCCGGCCTCATCTCGGAGGAACGCCTGCAGGGGATGGAGGAGACCAGGAGGGAGGGGGCCGACCCGGAGCACTTCGCTCCCTTCGTGGCCTACCTGGCCAGCGACGCGGCGGCCAATGTGAACGGCTGCGTCTTTGTGGCCTCCAGGGCCACCATCGGGGTGTGGAACCACCCGGCCATCATCCACAAGTTCACCCGGGACTGGGAGATCGAGGAGCCCTGGAGCATCGCGGAACTGGAGAAGCGGGTTCCGTCGGAGCTTCTGTCAGAATACGTGAATCCCGCGCCGGCGAAGGCCTGAGTGACCGCCTTGCTGCCGACGGGTGGTGTCGATGAATCGTCAGATGACGGACTGCACAGACTAGAACAAAGGAGGACCGATTCATGGGTGATAGACTGAAGGGCAAGAACGCGGTGGTGACCGGTGCGGGGAGGGGGATCGGCAGGGCAGTGGCCGTGGCCCTGGCCGAGCAGGGTGCCAACGTGGTGGCCTGCGATCTCGGCGTGGCCGTGGACGGCTCAGGGACCGATCAGAGTCCAGCCGCCGAGACGGTGGCCGAGTGCAAGAAGCATGGCGTCAAGGCCATCGCCCAGTTCGGCAACGTGGCCAAGTTCAGCGATGCCGAGGCAGCAGTCAAGGCCTGCGTGGACAACTTCGGCAGGATCGACATCCTGTGCAACATCGCCGGAATAGACAAGCCCAAGATGATCTGGAACATGTCCGAGGAGGAGTGGGACCAGGTGGTCGCCGTCCATCTGAAGGGCACCTTCAATTTCATGAGACAGGCCGCTCCTTTGATGAGGGAGCAGCGATACGGCAGGATCATCAACTGCACCTCGGAAGCCTGGCTGGGCGGCGTGACCCACCTCAACTACGGTGCAGCCAAGGGCGGCATCGTCACCCTCACCTGGGGAGCGGCCCAGGAACTGGGTCCGTCGGGGATAACCGTGAACGCCATCTGCCCCCGGGCGAAGACGCGGATGACGGATGACCCCAAGGTGCGGGAGATGGTGGTCAAGCGGGTGGAGAAGGGGCTGATGGATGCCTCGGTGCTGAAGAGGATGGACCGGGAGATGGTTGACCCTTCGGCATTTGCCGGGATCGTGGCCTTCCTCGCCAGCGATGATGCTGCCCTGGTCAACGGGCAGGTGTTCCTGACCACGGCCCTGACCGTGGCCCGATACAGCAAGCCGGAACCGGTGGCCCAGGCGGAGAACCCCAGTGAAGGGCCGTGGACCGTGGAGGCCATCAAGGCGGCCTTCGCAGCGGACAAGCTGCTCAAGGGCTATGTCAACCCGGCTCCACCAAAGCCGGAAGAGAAGAAGTAGAGACAGTTGATTCGATAAGGAGGATTCGACATCATGGCTGACAGACTGAAGGGCAGGAATGCAGTAGTCACTGGTGCCGGCAGCGGCATCGGCAAGGCAGTGGCCGTGGCGCTGGCCGCCGAGGGAGCCAACATCGTGGTCTGCGACCTGGGCGGGGGCGTTGACGGCAAGGGAGCCAGCACCACTCTGGCCGACGCCACCGTTGAGGAGTGCAAGAAGCTAGGCGTCCAGGCCATACCCCAGTATGGCAGCGTGGCCGATTTCAAGGCCGCCGAGGCCATGATCCAGGCCTGCGTCAGCAACTTCGGCAGGATAGACATCCTGGTCAACGTGGCCGGCATCGACAGGGCCAGAATGATCTGGAACCTCTCGGAAGAGGACTGGGACGTAGTGATAGCGGTACACCTCAAGGGTACCTTCAACACCATCCGCCATGCCGCCCCCCTTATGAGAGAGCAGAAGTACGGCCGGATCGTGAACACCATCTCCGAAGCCTTCGTGGGCACCGTGGGTCACGTGAACTACGGCGCGGCCAAGGGCGGCATCGCCAGCCTGACCTACGCCGTGGCCTGGGAGCTGGGCCGGTACGGGGTGACCTGCAATGCCATCTGCCCCAGGGCGGCCACCAGGATGACCTTGGGACCGGACGTCCTGGCGGGATACAAGAAGCGAGTGGAGTCAGGACTGTGGACCAAGGAGAAGTATGATGAAGTGACCCATGTGGCCACAGCCGACTACCTGGCAGCCATCCCGGCCTACCTGGCCAGCGACAAGGCCGGTCACGTCAATGGCTGCATCTTCGGCACGGCGGGGGCCTTCTTCTCCTACTGGGCGCCGTCCAAGGAGACCGCGATCTACAACCGGGATTGGGACACCTACGGCAAGTGGACCGTGGACGAAGTGGAGAAGTGCATGCCCAACCTGCTCAAGGGCTACGTCAATCCGGCCCCGCCCGAGGACAAGAAGTAAGGCTTCTCCGGCCGGCCAATCACTATCCAGACGAACATCAAACGGGCCACCCTGAGGGTGGCCCGTTCCATTGTCCCGGTGTAGGGGCTATCTTCTCGCCAAGTTAGCTGCGTTTCCTCCTCAGGAACAAGACGGCCGCAACCGCTATCGCGGCAACACCAGCTCCGATGGCTGCATAGACTGCCCAGGGCAGTCCGGAGCCGGTGTCTGCAAGTTCAGGCACAGAGACCTCAACCATGTCCTTGGCCTCTTCTCGCATCCTTTCAATCTGGTCTACTGTCAGTTCCACATGGTAGTCTTCGGGGGTGGCGCTGGCGGCAGAGAGGCTCGTGCCCCTGAAACTGTATACCAGATTGGCCCAATCATTGTAGTCTTTCAAGGTTTCACCGTCAGGACTAGGGAAGTCCGGGTGGTTGTTCAGGTTCACCCTGGCCGTTCCCATATCCACGTCAGAGTCATCGTCCCAGTTGATATACAATCCGAGACTATTCGTGCATAGTACTCCGCCCGGTGCACGCCACACCGTCACCTCGGAGTAGCCGATCCCCTGGGTTTCGTCAAGCCTGTCTTCTTTGAGGTCAATGCACGAGCCGTGCGAGTAGTCGAGGGGTCTGGTCGGCTTCCAAGTGTTGAACTCAAAGGCATAGTTCATGATGCTCAAGTAGTTGGGTTTGAAGTTAACTGCGGTGTTTCCGCCATGATGCAGACCAAGCGCGTGCCCCAGTTCATGCATGAATACCGCGGCTTGGTCTTCACGACCACCATGTCCAACCTTGAACGCGCCAAAGGCCAGGACGAAATCGTCACAGGTAATGCCCTCTGCAACTCCTGGACACTTTGGATCGAAGCTCATCTTGTCTACAAACAGGCAGTAGCGGAAGACCATCTTCTTGGCCTGAATTGCGTTGATGTCCGTTCTTTCGTCCTCCTTGCCAAAGTAGGTACTCTTCAGGCTGTAGTAGTCCGCCCAGACGTTCAGCAGTTCCTTCCAGGGCACAACCTCATTGACCACAACATGCAGGTTGATTCCGTTGATGTTGTCAGGATTGGCAACCGGAGAATTGGCGAAGGAAGCTTTGACGTCATCGATTGCGAGTTGGTCTGGCGCATAACCGCTCATGTAGTCGGCTTCCAGAAATATGTCTTTGTGTTCCCAGTCCGCGCCCAGCATGGGCAGGTCCAGGTCTACCTCTCCGTCTTTGTCGAAGTCGATGCCGTCTTGCTCCCACGAGTCAAGCAGTCCGTCACCGTCAGAGTCTCTGTCAATCGTGACTTTGAGGTTCCCATCGTTGTCGGGGGCGTAGAAGATTCCTTCGGCAAAGGAGAACATCAGGAACTTCGCATTCTTCGGGATCTCGATGGACATTCCTTCGTTGGGGCTTATCCTGAAGTCCTCGGGGATGTCCGTAGGCT
Source organism: Chloroflexota bacterium (assembly GCA_016875915.1). Classification (GTDB taxonomy): domain Bacteria; phylum Chloroflexota; class Dehalococcoidia; order UBA2247; family RBG-13-53-26; genus RBG-13-53-26. The sequence continues at coordinate 37,069 of VGOM01000009.1, read as the reverse complement.
CGCCCCCTCCTGTCAGGGGCGGATCATAGTCGGGGGGGGCAGGAACGGTTGGAGGCGTAGCATAGTCTTCCCCGAAGTCAATCGCACCTGGAACCCTGTGCAGACCAGTGAGCGGCCCCAGACTCGAATTCGCGCTGAAAACGGCCAGCAACTTCACGTTGCTTGCATCATACCAGCCGCACTCCGTCTCTGGGAGTCCCCACTTCGCACACGGAGACCACCGACCGGATATGCTCAGGATGACCCGATCTCCAGAAGCGATTCCACAGGATTCAAGATCGACGATCGTTGGAGTCAAGTCAGACGGTCCCGGCCCCCATTGATCGTACCAGTTGACAGCGTGCAGGTAAGTCCCGTTGGGATTGATGTCAACCTCCATTACTCCGCCATCTTCCTGCGTTGTTTCGGCCCTGGCGTTCTGGTGAAGCCATTGATTTGGAGCAAGCGTCAGAACCAGAAGCAGGAGCAGTCCAGCCATCATCGCTCTGTGCATGGTGTTCTTCATCCTGTTCACCTCCCAGCGTGTTCAGTTCCTCTGTCCACGTGAAGGAATCAAAGGGCAAGCGTCAGAATATGGCCCGGGAACCGGATTCAGATTGGCTCCGTTTCGTGCGCCGAGTCCCAGGCGGAACGGACTTCCTGCTCGGTGATCTCCATGCGGATGAAGTCATAGCCCGCCCGGGTCACCCTCCGGCAGGGAACGAAGCCACACTTCCGAAAGCAGCGCTGCGCCCTGATGTTCTCCACCAGGGTATGAAGATACATCCGCTTCAGGCTCTCCTTCCTGAAGGCATGTTGAACCAGCGCGGCTACGGCATCGGTGCCGTATCCCGAGTCCCAGCAGGAGGCCTCTCCGATGAGGATGCCCAGCTCGGCCTCCCTTCTGTCCCGGTCCAGGTTGTAGTAGCTGCAGTTGCCGATGTGCTTGCCGTCGAGGGTCTCGATGGCATAGGTGTGAGTTCTGCCGTCATACTGGTTCAGCTCTTCGGCGTAGCCGATGAGGTACATGGAGAAGGGCAGGTCGAGAGGGATGGTGGCATCGAGCCGGGCCAGCTCCGGGTCCCGTTTCCAAGCATAGTCGATCCAGGCATCCTCCAGCTTCTTCTTCCGAAGGAGCACCCTCTTCCCCCGTATCTCCTCGCTCACCCCTTGACCCCCACCGCCAGATCGGGGCAGAGGATGGCCGGGGTGTGAACCGCCCCGACCCAGCGCGCCTCCCTGCCCACAGCGATGGCGGCGGAGAGCGCCTGGTAGACGTTGCCTGAGACCACGGTGTCCTTCACACGGCCGACCATCTCACCCTTCTCCACCTTGTAGCCCAGGAGGACATTGCCACTGAAATCGCCGCCGAGGACATTGGTTTGCGTCGCCCCCATGAGCTGCTCCACCACCAGTCCCTCGTCCAGACCCCGGACCATGTCCTCGAAGCCGGTCTTCCCCGTCTGGACCACCAAGTTGCTCACCGAGGGAGAAGGCAGGCTGGCCCCGGCCCTGTCGCCGCTGCCTGTGCTCCGGGTGCCGGCCAGAGCAGCCGTCTGCAGATCGTAGATGAAGCCCGATACCACGCCGTGCTCGACAAGGGGTATGACCCGGCTGGGCATCCCTTCGTCGTCGCAGGGGCGGCTCCTGGGCCGATAGGCCACGGTGGCATCGTCACGCAGCGACAGTTCTGGACTGAAGACCTGCTCTCCGGTCCGGTTCATCAGGGGAGACACGCCCTGGAGAACCACCCGGCCGTTGAAGGCGGCCGCCAGGGGAGCGATCAGAGCGCTGACCACCCCATGGGGGGTGAAGATCACCGGCATGTGGCCGGTGGTCAAGGCCGCCTGCCTCCGGGACAGCTCCAGCTGGTTGACGGTGGACTTGACCAGCCAGTCGACATCCCTGATGGGATGGCAGGAGCTTTCGCTGTCACCGACAAACAGTATGTCCGTGCCCCGGATGAGAGTGCCCTCCAGAGCCAGGCCGAAGTAGCTCCGGGTGAAGCTGGCTTCCCCTCCCCGGGAGTTCATGACATGCACCAGGGCAGCGCCCCTGCCCACGCTGGCGTCGCAGAGCAGATCGGGGGTATGCTCCCGCACCCGGGCGATGAGCGATTGCCCCAGCTCAACCATAGCGTCGACGTCGAAGGTCTCGGCCTCCCGGTCATACACCGACACCCGGGGGTACTCCTGCCCGGAGGGCAGCTCGAACCGGGCCGGCGCGCCGAAGTGGGAGATGTCCACGGCGCGGTCAACCAGAGAGCCGATGTCATCCAGCGATGTGGCTGTGGCGAAGCCAAGCTTGCCGTCCCTGACGATCCTGAGGGCCACCAACATGCCGCGATTGGTCTGCAACTGCTTCAGGCGGTTGGCCTCGAAGACCACCGGCGTGTCATCCACGGAGCCGACGAAGACCTCAGCCTCCTGGGCCCGCTTCCCGGCCATGAGAAGGACTTGTTCAATCCGGGACTTCAGGGGATCACTCATCTCCGCCTATCCGACGGGCTGCGCACAGCCCTGGTTCATGCTCCACCAATGAGACAGCGCCGAATCCGAATGTGTGGGCTGCCGTTGGATACGGGCAGGGGAGCCTGGCCGCTCTTGCCGCAGCCGCCGCCCTGATTCATCTGCAGATCATCTCCGATGGCATCCACGTTCTCCAGGGTGGTGAAGATATTGCCGCTGAGCACCACCGGACGGAGCAGCTCGGCCACCCGGCCATTCCGGATGGCATAGGCCTCGGCGGCGGAGAAGGTGAACATCTCCATGCTGGTGGTCCCGCCATACCAGTTCTTGACGTACACGCCCTCCTTGATCTCGCCGACCATTCCATCGAAGGATGCCTGACCGGCCTCGATGAAGGTGTTGGTCATACGCACGATGGGGGGGTGGTGATAGTCCACCGCCCTGGCGTTGCCCGTGACCGGCTCGGCCATCTTGGCCGCCGTCTCGCGGGAGTGGAGCCTGCCGACGAGGACCCCTTCTTTGACAAGGTAGGTCCTCGCCGCAGGCACCCCTTCGTCGTCATACCGGTAGCTGCCCCTCAAGCCGGGCACAGCCGCGCCGTCGACGATGTTGAGGTGGTCGCCACCGAATCTGCGTCCCACGACCATGATCTGGCGCATCCGCTCATTCTCGTAGGTGAAGTCGGCCTCGGAAAGGTGGCCGAAGGCCTCATGGACGAAGACGCCGGCTAGTATGGGATCCAAAACCACCCAGTGCTCGCCGCTGCTCACCCGGGGGGCGGACAGCAGTTCCACCGCCCGAAGCGCCGTCTCCCGCACCTGCTGGTGCAGTCCTTCAACCTGGCCGAAATCGCCCCTGCTTCCGGTGCTCAGGCCTGACTGCTGCACATCGCCGCCATCCCTGGCCATGGCGGCCACCCGGAGGGCGAGGTCGCTGTTGCTCTGCTCAATGTAGCTCCCTTCGGAGCTGGCGAACACCACCCTCCTCCGGCGGTCTCTGTAGGCAACGACGGAGGTTTCGACGCGGGGGGTGCTCAGAACGATCTCGTTGTATTCCTCGGCAAGCCGCTTCTTCTCGGCCAAGGCGATGGCCGAGCAGTCCTTGGCCGCCGTCTCGTTCAGGACATCGACGGCCGGCTCCGTGGCGGCAAAGCTGGTGGCGCCCCTGCCCACATGCCTGGCATGGGCCACGGCCAGCCCCACCTTCTCACGCAGGTGGCCAGGTTCATTGAAGCTGACGAATCCCCATCCTCCCCTGACCAGCGCCCGGACGTTGCCCCCCGAGCTGACCGGCTGGCTGATCTCCTCCAGTTCCTTGCCTCGATACCGGACCGAGGTAGACCGGCTCTCTTCGAGGCGCACCTCGACGTAGTCGGCCTCGTGCCCCTTCAAAGCACTCTCAATCAGGTCCCGCTGCAATCCGGTTCACCTCTGTTCAGGGACAACGGCCAAAGCACTGCCTCTTCGGGGGAGACAGAATGACGCGGCCCCACGCACAACCACGAACAGTGTATAAGCACGGCGGAATCATTGTCAATCTGAGGGAACGGGCGTCGAGGCCCTTTCCTGAACGCGGAGGGCCTGTGCTATAATCGGATCGAACAATACTGCCCGGTACGACGAGGAAGAGATATGGCGAAGGACGAGAAGGCCAAGCTGGGGATACTGCTGGATCACTGGATAGAACACAACCGGGAACATGCCGAGGAGTTCACCGAGTGGGCGGAGAAGGCCAGGGGCTTCGGCCAGCCGGCGGTCCACGATGACATGACCCAGGCGGTGAAGCAGATCACCAAGGCCAACGAGTACCTGCTGGCGGCCCTGAAGCGGCTGAAGGAGAAGTGACATGTGTCTGGGGAAGGCGTACCTTGAGGGAGAGGGCAAGAGGGAGTTGGTCCTGGAGTCGGTGGCGCTGGTGGAGGTCCGGGGCAAGAAGCTCCGCCTGTCCAGCCTGTTCGGTGAAGAGAAGGAGATCGAGGCCAGCCTGAGGGAGATAGACTTCCAGAGCTCCAGGATTATTCTGGAAAGGGCCGGGTGAACCTACGAGGCCATGACCTGCTTCGAAGACCTGAAGGCCAAGGGATACAGGCTCACCCCGCAGCGCCTGATGGTTCTGAAGACCCTGCACGAAGCCAAGGAACACATCACCGCCCCGGAGATCTACAACCGCGTCCGGCTGAAGTATCCCTGGATCAACAAGTCCACCGTCTATCGGGCGCTGGAGCTCTTGAAGACACTGGACCTAGTCACTGAGACCGAACTCGGCGGGGACAGGCTGTACTACCACCACGCCGAGAAGGGGCACCATCACCACCTCATCTGCCAGAAGTGCCAGCGGGTCATCGACATCGATGAGAGCTTCTTCTCTCCCCTGGAAGACACCCTGCGCCGGAAGTACAGGTTCCAGGCGGACCTGAGGCATCTGGGCATACAGGGTCACTGCCTGCGCTGCAAGGGTTGACCGCCCCTTCTTCTTGTGCCATAATGCAACTAGTTGCAATTGCATCTGTTGGCAGGGAAGTCGGGGAACCGGGGGTATCGGGCAGCGTAGAGCGCCCTGAAACCGGCAAAGGAGTCGCCCGTGTCAAACGAGATCGTCGTCCTGGCGGGAACCGCAGCAAGCCTGGGGCTCGTTCACACACTGATCGGGCCGGATCACTACCTCCCTTTCGTGGTGCTGGCCAGAGCCAGGAACTGGAGCCACCTCAAGACAGCCGTGGTCACGCTGCTTTGCGGCCTGGGCCATGTGCTCAGCTCCATCGCCATGGGCTTCGTGGGCATAGCCCTGGGGATTGCGGTGTTCAGGCTGGAGGCAATCGAGTCATCAAGGGGAGAGATAGCTGCCTGGCTGCTTATTGGATTCGGCCTAGCGTATTTCGTCTGGGGAGTGCGCAAGGCCATCCGGGGACGGCGTCACGAGCATGCTCACCCTCATGATGAAGGGCTGGACCATTCGCATCCCCACAAGCACTTCCAGGAGCACGCCCACGTCCATGTGGCCAGCTATCGAAGCCTGACCCCCTGGATCCTGTTCACGATCTTCGTCTTCGGCCCCTGCGAGCCGCTGATACCCCTGGTGATGTACCCCGCGGCTGAGCACAACATGGTGGGCGTGGCCATAGTGGCCTCTATCTTCGGGGTGGTGACTATGGCTACCATGCTGGCCGTCGTCATGGCGTCATCCTTTGGGCTGTCGAAGCTGCCGCTTCGCAGGCTGGAGAGATACTCCCACGCCTTCGCCGGCCTATCGATCTTCCTCTGCGGCGGCGCCATCAAGTTCCTGGGGCTGTGAGGCCCGGCCTGCGCCCGGGGGCAGCCTAGAACTCCAGCTCCAGGCTGATGTCCAGCGCCTTGACCGAGTGGGTCAGGGCACCGACCGAGATCAGGTCAACCCCGGTCTCCGCAACCGCCCTGATGTTGCCCAGAGTGATGCCGCCCGAGGCTTCCAGCAGGACCCGCCCTCTGACACGGCCCACGGCACGGCGCATGTCATCCACGGTCATGTTGTCCAGCATGACGATGTCCGCCCCGGCCTCGGCGGCCTCGGCGGCCTCCTCAACGCTGGTCACCTCCACCTCGACCTTGAGGGTGTGGGGGGCGTTCTTCCGGGCCAGGGCCACGGCTTCCTTCAGGCCGATGCCCCGCGCGCGCAGAGCAGCCAGGTGGTTGTCCTTGACCAGGATGCCGTCGCCGAGGTGGACCCGGTGATTGTGGCCGCCTCCGGCCCTGATGGCGTACTTCTCCAGGAACCTCAGCCCCGGCGTGGTCTTGCGGGTATCGACTATGCGGACGCCGGTGCCGCGTACGGCCTCCACATAGCGGCTGGTCTCGGAGGCGATGCCGCTCAGCCTCTGGAGGAAGTTCAAGGCCACCCGCTCGGCGCGCAGAATGCTCGCCACCCTGCCTTCGACCACGGCCATCCGCGCCCCGGCCTGGACCCTGTCCCCGTCCGCCAGGAGCGCCCGGAAGGTGAGGGAATGATCCACCCTTTCGAAGACCGTCCGGGCCACCTCCAGGCCAGCCAGCACGCCGGGGGACTTGGCCACGGCGGTGGCCTTTCCCAGAGCGTTAGGGGGGATCAAGGCCTGGGTAGTGACATCGCCCCAGGCGCAGTCCTCGGCCAGAGCCCGGTCAATAGTCTCCTCAATCTTCTGCCTCCAGGCTGTGTCCAACGCTCAATTCCTCCTCAGAACGATGTGCCTCACCCAGTCCGGTGACGGCTCCGGGTAGTCGGTGCGGAAGTGGGCCCCCCGGCTCTCCTCCCGGATCAGGGCGGCCTCGGCCACCAGCCTTCCGGTGAGCACCAGGTTGTCCAACTCATAGGAGCTGCGGTCGGAAGGCTTCTCCAGGCACTTCTCCCAAGCCGAGACGGTGTTCGCCGCCTTGTCCAGGGCATCTCCACTGCGAATGATGCCCACGCTCTCCCACATCAGCGACTGCAGCGCGGTGCAGCCCACCAGGGGCATGCCCGAGGCACCCCGGTCGGGCAGGTAGTAGTAGCCCAGCTCACCCACACCGGGACCGTCTTCGCCGGTCTTGTCGATCTCCTTCTCCACCACCCGTTTGCCGAAGACCAGCACTTCGAGCAGCGAGTTGCTGGCCAGTCTGTTGGCACCGTGCAGTCCGGTGCAGGCCGTCTCTCCGACGGCGAAGAGCCCTTTGATGCTGGCCTCACCCCAGGAGTTGGTCTTGACCCCGCCCATCATATAGTGCGCGGCCGGGGCCACCGGTATCAGCCCCCTGGTGATATCCAGCCCATGATCCATGCAGAAGCGGTAGATATGGGGGAAACGGGTGGTGATTACGCGCGGGGCCAGATGGGTTATGTCAAGAAACACCCGGTCACTCCGGGTCTTCTGCATCTCGTAGAGTATGCTCCGGGTGACCACATCGCGGGGCGCCATTTCGTTCTCGGCGGAGTAGTCCGGCATGAAGCGATGGCCCTCCACGTTGCGCAGCAGTCCGCCCTCACCGCGGACGGCTTCGGATATCAGAAAGGGATGCACCCCCGGCAGGCGTATGGCAGTGGGATGGAACTGGAAGAACTCCATGTCCATGATCTCCGCCCCGGCCTGGAAGGCCAGTGCCACTCCGTCTCCGGTGGCCACCTCGGAGTTGGTGGTGTACTTGAAGAGGCGGCCGGCGCCCCCGGTGGCCAGGACCAGCCTCTTGCAGCCGAACTGCTCCTTGGAGCCAGTGCGGCAGTCGAGGGCCTCCACGCCTCTGACAACGCCGTCTTCAACCAGGATCTCGGTGGCCAGACAGTGCTCTAGAACCTCGATCCGGGACTGGCGCACCCTGTGACCTAGGGTGACCTCGATGTGCTCCCCGGTGGCATCCCCACCGGCATGCAGGATGCGGGGCATGGTGTGCGCCGCCTCCTTGGCCAGGGCTACCTCCCCGTTGACGGTATCAAAGGGGACGCCCAACTCTATCAGCTCGGCGATCCGGTCGGCCGCCTCGCTGACCAGCAGCCGCACCGTATCTCTGTTGGACAAGCCGGCACCGGCGGCCACGGTGTCCCAGAAGTGGAGATCCGGGGAGTCCCCCTCGCCAATGGCAGCGGCGATGCCGCCCTGGGCATACTTGGTGTTGCAGTCGTCAATGCTGCCCTTGGTGAGGATCAGGACGCTGCCCCGCCGCTGCGCCAGCAGGGCGGTGTAGAGTCCGGCTATGCCGGTGCCGACGATTGCGTAGTCATACGTGTGCATAGGCCATCCGCGACGGGTGACTTGATCACATGCCCCTCATGCCGGGACAGGCCCCGAGGCTTGAGGCCGCATGCAGTAGCACGCGGTATGCCAAAGGCCGCTCCAAGCCTAGACGTGCTGAGCTTCCAACTGCCGGGCCAGCGCCTCCCGATGGAAATCGGCATCCCCGAAGATGACCTCCGCCGCCTTGGCCCGCCTGGAGTAGAGCTGCATGTCGTGATCCAGGGTGAAGCCAATGGCCCCGTGAACCTGGTGGCCCAGCACGGAGATGCGCTTGTAGGCCTCGCTCGCCCATGCTTTGGCCACGGCCACTTCCGTTTCGCACGGCTGGCCTTCGCTCATCTTCCAGGCAGCCAGATAGGCCAGATACCGCGAGCTGTCTACGTCTATGGCCATGTTGGCGCAGTGGTGCTGGATGGCCTGAAAGCTGCCGATTGGCTTGTCGAACTGCACCCTCTCCTTGGCATAGTTGACCGTCATCTCCAGGACCTGCTGTGCCCCACCGACCATCTCCACGCTCTTGGCCACCGCCGCCCGCTGCAGAGTCCGGTGCAGCACCGGCCAGCCCTGATCGAGATGGCCCAGAATGCTCTCCGCAGGCACAGCAGCGTGGTCGAGGACCACCTCGCACAGCTTCTCCTTGGATAGAGAGGGCATCACGGAACAGGTCAGTCCGTGGCCTGCCCGTTCGGTCATGAAGACGGTGACCCCCTCCTCGAGGTCCTGACCCTTGCAGGTCCTGGCCGCGCAGAGTATCCAGTCGGCGACATGGGCATCGGGAACGAAGAGCTTCGTCCCGCTGAGGGCGTACTTCCCGTCGTGCTTGACAGCCTGGGCGGTGATCTCCGCCGCGTCGTATCCGCCGGCCGATTCGGCCAGGGCGAGGGTGAGGATCATGTCGCCGTTGGCTATTGCGGTCAGAAAGTGCTTCTTCTGCGATTCAGTGCCGGCATCCAGGATGGTCAGTCCGCAGACGGCCACCGTGGAGAAGAAGGGGCTGGGCAGAAGGGCGCGGCCCATCTCCTCCAGCAGGATGACCAGGTCCAGGAAGCTCCCGTCCCCACCGCCATATCGCTCGGGGAAGGGCAACCCCTGCCAGCCGAGCTCGGCCATCTTGCGCCAGAGCTCCGGCACGTAGCCCTTGGGGTCTTCTTCCATGTCTCTGACCAGCTTCTTGGGACACTCGGTGGTCAGGAAATCCCGCGCCATCTTGCGGAGCATCTCTTGCTGTTCAGACAGACTCAGGTCCATAGTAGAACTCTACCTCTCTTTCCGCTCTCTGCCCAGGCCGGAACCGGGGCGATGGGACACTGCAAGAAGTATAACAGAGGCAGGGGCAGCAGGTCTAAACAGGCCATCAGTTGAGGGGCCCGCGAGGGGTCGTTCTGTTTTGACACACGAGGGCCGTCTGCAGTACAGTTGTTCTGAGAGAAGGAGGCATCCACGCGCACTGAACCAGCACCAGAAGAAACGATGTTCTGGAGCAGAAGGAGGAGATAGCAGATGACCATGTGGGAAAGAGAAAGGATGCAATCCCCGAGACCGGCATCGCCGTTGTTCTGGAGACTCAACCCAACCGTCTACCACCTACTGGGCTCGAAGTGTTCCGACTGCGGTCACATAACCTACCCGCAGACCAAGATCTGCCACAAGTGCGGCAGCTTCAATCAGAAGGACCACCAGTTGCCCAAGACGGGAAAGGTGCACACCTTCTGCATCAACTGGACGCCGCCACCCGGCCTGGAGCCGCCGACCGTCAATGTCATCGTTGACCTGGACGGCGGGGGCCGATATGTGGGGCTGATCACAGAAGTCGCCAACCCGGAAGAAGTCAAGATCGGCACCAAGGTGGAGATGGTGCTCCGGAGACTGCTGAACGACAGCGGATTGGACTTCTACGGTTACAAGTTCAGACTGGTAGAGGAGGCCTAGCATGAGCGTCAGGGGCAAGGTAGCCATAATCGGCGTGGGCTTGATCCCCTTCGGGGAACTCTTCCACAAGGGCCTGGAGAGTATGATCCAGGAAGCCTTCATGAGCTGCGTGAAGAGCGTCGACAAGGGGTTCGACCCGAAGGACATCAAGGCAGCCTGGTTCGGTCAGTGGAGCGGTGGTGGCATGATCGGGCAAGGCTCACGTGAGGGCACGACCCTGGGGACCGTCCTTGGACTGCGGGGCATTCCCATCAGCAGGCTGGAGAACGGCTGCCCAACGGGCAACGATGTCTTCCGGAATGCCGTGCTGGGCGTCGCCTCCGGTGCCTACGATGTCGTTCTGGCCCTGGGCGCAGAGAAGATGAGGGACAAGCCCGGAGTGGAATCGTTGGTAGCGGCTGGTGGAGGAGCCGGCGGCGGCATCCTGGGCCTGCATCCCTCCTGGATGATGGGCATGGGCGGCCCGGTGCTTCAGGCGCTCTACGCCACCAGACAGATGCACGAACTGGGCTGCACCATGGAGGACTTCGCCCGGGTAGCGGTGAAGAACCATCACAACGGCGTGGCATGTCCCTATGCGGAGTACCGTTTCGAGGTTACGGTGGAGAGAGTGCTGAGCAGCCCGGTGGTCTGCTGGCCACTGCACCTGCTGGACTGCTGCCCGCAGACTGATGGTGCTGCCTGCGCCATAGTCTGCCGCGCCGATCTGGCCAAGAAGTACACCGACAAGCCGGTCTACGTGTTGGGAAGCGCCACCGGGGTAGACTACAAGGACATGTGGGACAAAGAGAACTTCATCGAGATGCCGGCCACCAAGTTCGCAGCGAAGATGGCCATGGACATGGCCGGGATCAAGCCAGAGGACGTCGACCTGGCTGAGGTTCACGACTGCTTCACCAACACCGAACTCCTGAACATCGAGGACATCGGCTTCTGCAAGAAGGGCGAAGCACACAAGCTCCTCAAGGAAGGCTACTGGAACCGAGAGGATGGGCACAAACCCATCAACCCCAGTGGAGGGCTGAAGGCACACGGACATCCAATTGCCGCCACAGGGTTGGGCCAGATCTGCGAGAACTTCTGGCAACTGCGGGAACAGATAGAACCAGTGAGGCAGGTGAAGTTGAAGAAGGGCATCGCCCTGAGCCACAACGTTGGTGGCAACGGATTCGGGGTATCCTCCGTCAACATCATCGGTCGTGAGCCATAGGTAAGGAGGGAGCGATGATTGGAATCATTGGATACGGTGCTTACGTCCCCAAGTACAGAATAAAGCAGCAGGACGCAGCCATCCCCTGGGGCGGATGGGCAATGGGAGAGAAGGCCGTTTGCGGCTGGGACGAGGACATCATCAGCATGGCGGCCGAGGCCCTGGACAACGCCGTGAAGCACTCCGGCGTCAAGGCTGCAGATGTCGGTGCGCTGTACATGGGCACGGCTTCCTCGCCTATGATTGAGACCCACCTTTCCCCTGTACTGGCCGAGACCCTGAACCTGTCGCCACATGCTTCCGTGCTGGACTTCATGGGCAGCGTGAACGCAGTGGGTACGGCGCTGTCGCAGTGCATGATGGCCGTCGAGGCCAAGAGGATAGACTGCGGCATTGTGGTGGGAACCGAGAACAGAATGGTGGGGCCGGGATCGGACGGAGAGGTCAGCTTCGGTGCCGCGGCCGTGGCCATGGTCATCGGCAACCAGGGGACGATAGCCGATATCGAAGGAGTGCAGTCATACCGGACCCTGTTCCTGGACAGGTGGAGAGCCGCCAAAGACCCCTGGGTCAGCAACCTCTTTGACCAGCGCTTCTACCGGGACGATGGCTATGCGAAACACATAGAGGAAGCGTCCAAGGCCGTCATGGCCAAGATCAACAAGAAGACGGCTGACTACAAGCTGGCCATATTCCCGCAGGTGGACGCCAGGGTGCCCGCCGGGGCAGGGAAGGCTCTGGGGATGAAGAACGTGTTCCCTGACCTCACAGGGGCTATCGGTGACGTAGGCGGGGTGTCTCCCTTCCTGTGCCTGACAGGCGCCCTGGACCAGGCCAAGCCGGGCGAGAGGCTGCTGGTCGCCTCCTACGGGTCGGGCACGGCCACTGCCTTCAGCATTGTGGCCAATGAAGCCATCGAGAAGAAGAGGGGCAGGACCACTACACTGGAGAAGTACATCGCCCGCAAGACCTATGTGGACTACCCGGCCTACCTGAGGCTGATGGGCAACCTCAGACGCGTCCCCTACTAGGGCGACAGCGGACGTACGAACGGGGCAAACCCCGGGGACCTTCCGTCTCCGGGGTTTGTTTGTGTTCGGGGTTTTCTGATAAACTTAGACGGCCAAGCGAGCATGATACCGAGATACACCCCCAGCGAGATCGAACCCAAGTGGCAGGAGAAGTGGGCTGCCGACCAACTCCACAAGGTAACCGAAGACACTAGCCGCCCCAAGTGGTACGCCCTGACCATGTTCCCCTACACCTCGGGGGACCTCCACATCGGGCACTGGTACGCCATGGCTCCCTCCGACGTTCACGCCCGCTTCAAGCGGATGCAGGGCTACAACGTCCTCCATCCCATGGGCTTCGACGCCTTCGGACTGCCGGCTGAGAATGCCGCCATCAAGCGGGGTATCCACCCGCTCACCTGGACCATGCAGAACGTGGAGAACATGCGCCGCCAGCTGAAGAGCATCGGGGCGTGCTACGACTGGAGCCGCGAAGTGGTCACCTGTCTGCCGGAATACTACCGGTGGACGCAGTGGCTCTTCCTCAAGCTGCTCGAAGGCGGGCTGGCCTACCGGGCCAAGGCACCGGTCAACTGGTGCCCCAACTGCCAGACGGTGCTGGCCAACGAGCAGGTCATCGAAGGGGTACGCTGCGAGCGCTGCGACACGGCGGTGACCCGGGAGGACAGAGAACAGTGGTTCTTCCGGATCACCCGCTACGCCGACGAGTTGGCTGACCACTCCCGCATCGAGTGGCCGGAGAGAATCGGCATCATGCAGAAGAACTGGATCGGCCGCAGCGATGGCGTGGAGATATCCTTCGGATTGGACCGGAGCGGTGTGGAGGAAAAGGAGATCCGGGTGTTCACCACCCGGCCCGACACCGTGTTCGGGGTGACCTTCCTGGTGCTGGCCCCGGAGCATCCCCTGGTGGCCAAGCTGACCTCCCCGGAACGCAAGACCCAGGTGGAGGAGTACATCGCCGCCTCAAGGCGCCAGACGGAGATCGAACGGCTCTCCACCGAGAAGGAGAAGACGGGGACATTCATCGGCGCCTACGTGATCAACAAACTCAGCGGCGAGCGGATCCCGCTGTGGATCGGGGACTACGTCCTCCTCAGCTACGGAACCGGGGCGGTGATGGGGGTTCCAGCGCATGACAGCCGCGATTTCGACTTCGCCAAGCGATTCGGCATGCCCATCCGGGTGGTCGTCGCGCCGCCCGGCTGGTCGGGCGAGGAACTGGAGACGGCCCACATCGAGCCGGGCACCATGGTCAACTCCAGCCAGTTCGATGGCCTGCCCAGCGAGAGCGGCAAAGAGGCCATCGCCGACTTCATGGAGAAGAAGGGCTACGGCAAGCGGGTGGTCAGCTATCACCTGCGGGACTGGCTGATCTCCCGCCAGCGCTACTGGGGAGCGCCCATCCCGGTGGTCTACTGCAACGCCTGCGGCATCGTGCCCGTGCCTGAGACGGACCTGCCGGTGCTTCTGCCCGCCGACGCTGACTTCCGGCCCACGGGCGAATCACCGCTTCTCTACTGCCGGTCCTTCGTCAACACCAGTTGCCCCCGGTGCAAGGGCCCGGCCCGCAGGGAGACGGACACCATGGACACCTTCATGTGCTCCTCCTGGTACTTCCTGCGCTACGCCAGCCCCGGCTATGATCGGGGCCCCTTCGATGCCAAGGCGCTGGACTACTGGCTGCCGGTGGACCAGTACACGGGCGGGGCCGAGCACGCGGTGATGCATCTTCTCTACGCCCGTTTCTTCATCAAGGCCATCCGCGATCTGGGGCTGGTCCCCTTCGGCGAGCCCTTCACCCGCCTGTTCAATCAGGGGATCATCGTGGCCCAGAAGCACAAGATGAGCAAGTCCCGGGGCAACGTGGTCAACCCGGACAGCTACGTTTCCGAGTTGGGCGCGGACACGGTCCGGGCCTACCTGATGTTCATCGGCCCATGGGAGCAGGGCGGGGAATGGGACGACAGGGGGATCAATGGCATGAGCCGGTGGCTGAACCGGGTGTGGCATCTGGTCCTCCAGGGCCAAGAGACGGCCCTGCCTGGGGTGGCTCCGGACCAGGGGGCAGCCAGGGAGCTGCGCCACCGAACGCACAAGACGATCAAGAAGGTCACCGAGGACCTGGGCAAGTTCCGCTACAACACCATGCTGGCCTGCCTCATGGAGTTCAGCAACCACCTGGGGAAGGTGCTGGCGGAGGGATACGCGGATGCACAGTCCTGGCGGGAAGCCAGCGATGCCCTGTTGCTGCTCCTGGCCCCTACGGCGCCGCACCTGGCGGAGGAGCTGTGGGACAGGACAGGCCACGCCTACAGCATCCATCAGCAACACCTGCCCCAGTGGGATGAAGAGCTGGCCGCCGAAGAGCAGATCACCTTCGTCATCCAGATCAACGGCAAGGTCAGAGACAAGGTCATGGTCCCCGCCTCCATCAGCGAAGCGGAGGCCCGGGATCTAGCCCTGTCACAACCGCGGGTGAAGGCTTTCCTCGAGGGGAAGCAGTTGGCCAGCGTGGTCTACGTGCCTCAGAAGCTGGTCAACCTCGTGGTGAAATAGGCAAGACATGGCACCGGAGAGGAGTGAGAGGGTATCGAGAGAGACGCGTACCGGGAAGACGAAGCCGCAACCAGGGGAAGGGCTGCGAATGCCGACCCCTGCGACAAACAATCGTTGAAGGAGGAGATTTGAGCTACAAGTACATCATCTACGAAGTGAAGGACCAGATCGCCACCATCACCATGAACAAGCCGGACAAGATGAACGCCTTCCAGTGGATCGGGCGGGGTGAGGATGCCCAGGAGGTATGGCGGGCGTTCGATCAGGCGGCGGACGACGACGACGTCAAAGTGATCATCCTCAGGGGCTCCGGGAAGGCCTTTACCGTGGGCCATGACCTGACCAAGGTGGGCTTCATCTACGGCATGGGCACCGGCAAGGCCGGCGAGCGCAAGCCCAGCCAGAGGATCAGGCTGAAGTACGACAAGATGGGCATGGACGACAACATGATGCACGTCTTCCTCAATCCCAAGATCACCATCTCCCAGCTTCACGGCTACTGCATCGGCGGCGGGGTGTACTTCCCCCTGCTGTGCGACCTGGCCGTGGCAGCCGAGGATGCCAAGCTGGGCCTGACCGAGCAGCGGCTGGGCTTCTCAGGCAGCGGTGTGCTGGGCATCACCCACCTGATCTACCACGTGGGAATGAAGAGGGCCATGGAGCTCCTGCTCACCGGCAAGACGATATCGGGCAAGGAAGCAGCGGAGATCGGACTGGTGAACAAGGCCGTCCCGGCAGACAAGCTGGACGAAGAGACCCGCAAGCTGGCCATGGCCATGACCCTGCTCCCCCGCGACGGCATCGCCATCGGGAAGGCCACCCGCCACATCATCTTCGATCGGATAGGACTGATCAGCGACTTCGTCCCGGCCTACATCTCGCACACGCTGTTCACCAACCTGAGGTGGGAGGACGATGAGTTCAACTTCTTCAAGGAGAGGAGAGACAGGGGCACCGCCAAAGATGCCTTCCACGCCAGGGATGCGCGCTACAAGAGCCTGGGGCTGTAGCAGCCGCATAGGCTGGCCCTTTCCAGCGAGCAGACGGAGGCAGATCGACGAAGGGTCCCGCTCAGGCGGGGCCCTTCGCGTTTTCCCTGCTTCCGATCTCGTTGTTGGCGCGAAAATCGCTGTGCTATACTGGGCAGACGACAGCCGATCTGGAGGGGAGCCGCATGATTGACGAACTGAAGGTATTCACCGGCAACGCCCACCCCGCGCTGGCCCAAGGGATCTCCGACTATCTGGGCATACCTCTGGGCAAGGCCGAGGTGAGCGAGTTCAGCAACGAGAACACCTTCGTCCGGCTGCTGGAGAGCGTCAGGGAGCGGGATGTCTTCGTGGTCCAGCCCGTCTGCTCCCCGGTGAACAGGAGCCTGATGGAACTGCTGATCATGCTCGACGCCGTGAAGCGCGCCTCGGCGGGGAGGATCACCGCGGTGGTCCCCTACTACGGCTACGGCCGGACCGACAAGAAGGATCAGCCCCGCGTGCCGATAACAGCCAGGCTGATCGCCGACCTGATCACGGTGGCGGGGGCCAACAGGCTGCTGACCATGGACCTGCACGCCGGACAGATCCAGGGCTTCTTCCAGATTCCGGTGGATGAGATGACCGCGCTCCACCTCATTACCCGCTACTTCAAGAAGAAGGCCATAGACAACCTGGTAGTGGTAGCCACCGACATCGGCATCTCCAAGAGGGCGCGCGACTTGGCGGAGAGGCTCGATGCCCCACTGGCCATCATTGAGAAGAGGCGGATCGGGAACACCGGCAAGGCCGAGACCCTCAACGTCATCGGGGACGTCAAGGGGATGCGGGCCCTGACCCTCGACGACGAGATCGACACGGCGGGCTCGCTGGTCGGCGCGGTGGCCGCCCTGCACCAGCAGGGAGCCAAGGAGGTCTACGCCTGCTGCACCCATCCGGTCCTATCCGGACCGGCCATGGAGAACATCCAGTCCTGCCCGGTGAAGGAGGTGGTGGTCACCGACACCATCCCCATTGCCGCCAACAGGAAGCTGAAGAAGATCACCGTGCTGTCGGTGGCCCCTCTGCTGGGAGAGGCCATCCACAGGATACACACCGGTCTCTCCATGGGGGCTATGTTCGAGGAGTTCGAGGCGTAGCCGAGAAGACATGCTGAAGTGGTTGGGCGGCCTTCTCGACTCAAACGAGAGGGAGGTCAAGCGGCTGCAGCCCCTGGTGGACAGGGTCAACGCCTTAGAGCCTGATTTCGAGCGCCTCAGCGAGGCCGAGCTCCGCGCCAAGACCGACCAGTTCAAGGCCCGCTACCAGGAGAAGAACAGGCTCGATGAAGTCCTCCCCGAGGCCTTCGCTGCCGTGCGGGAGGCGGCCAGGCGGAGCATCGGGCTGCGCCATTTCGACGTGCAACTGATCGGCGGGATGGTCCTCCACCAGGGCAAGATCGCCGAGATGAAGACCGGCGAGGGGAAGACCCTGGTGGCCACCCTGCCCCTGTACCTCAACGCCCTGACCGGCGGGGGATGCCACCTGGTCACCGTGAACGACTACCTGGCCAAGCGCGACTGCCAGTGGATGGGCCCGGTCTATCACGCGCTGGGAGTGAGCGTGGCAGCCATCCAGCACCAGGACCCGTCGGCGACCCAGCCTTCGTCTCTGGTCTACGACCCTGACTACGCCTCCGAAGACCAGAGGTGGCCCCATCTGCGCCCGGTCACCCGACGGCAGGCCTACCAGGCGGACATCACCTACGGGACCAATAACGAGTTCGGCTTCGACTACCTCAGGGACAACATGGTGGTGGACCCGTCGCACTGCGTCCAGAGGCCTTTGAACTACGCCATAGTGGACGAGGTGGACTACATCCTGATCGACGAGGCGCGCACCCCGCTGATCATCAGCGGTGCCGCCGAGGAATCGGCCCAGAAGTACGCCATCTTCGCCCGGCTGGTGCCTCAACTGGCGAGGGACGCCGACTACACCGTCGACGAGAAGTCCCGGTCGGTGGTGCTCACCGACGATGGCATGGCCAAGATGGAGAGGCTGCTGCAGAAGGAGGGCCTGCTCAAGGCGGCCAACCTGTACGATCCCAGCAACTATGCCCTGACCCACTATTTGGAGAGTGCCCTCAAGGCGCATGTCCTGTTCCGCAGGGACAAGGACTACGTGGTCAACAAGGACGGCGTGGTCATCGTGGACGAGTTCACCGGCAGGTTGATGCCGGGGCGGAGGTACTCGGAAGGACTGCACCAGGCCATCGAAGCCAAGGAGCGGGTCAAGGTGCAGCGCGAGAGCGTGACCCTGGCCACCATCACCTTCCAGAACTACTTCCGGCTCTACACCAAGCTGGCCGGGATGACGGGCACGGCAGCCACCGAGGCCGAGGAGTTCAGCAGGATATACAGGCTGGAGGTGGTGGTCATCCCCACCAACAAGGACACCGTCCGCGAGGACTACCCCGATCAGATCTACAAGACCGAGGAGGCTAAGTTCCGCGCCGTGTGCAATGACGTGGAGAAACTTCATGGCGAGAAGCGTCCCGTCCTGATAGGGACGACGTCCATCGAGGCTTCGGAACGGCTGAGCGAGATGCTCCAGCGGAGAGGGGTCCCCCACCAGGTGCTGAACGCCAAACAGCACGAAAAGGAAGCCCATATCATTGCCCAGGCCGGCCGGCCGGGGGCGGCCACGGTGGCCACCAACATGGCGGGGCGGGGCGTGGACATCATCCTGGGAGGGAATCCCGAGGGCAGGGACAGAGAGGAGTGGCTCTCAGACCACGGCAAGGTGGTGGCTCTGGGCGGGCTGCACATCATCGGCACTGAAAGGCACGAGGCCAGACGGATCGACAATCAGCTCCGGGGCCGCTCCGGCCGCCAGGGCGATCCGGGCAGCTCCCGCTTCTACATCTCGCTGGACGACGATGTGGTCCGGCGCTTCGGGGGAGACAGGATCAGAGGGATCATGAACTGGGCCGGGATTGAGGATGACGTGCCCATCGAGCATTCCCTGGTGAGCAAGGCCATCGAGAACGCCCAGGTCAGGGTCGAGGGACATCACTTCGAGATCCGCAAGCATCTGGTGGACTACGACGATGTGGTCAACAAGCACAGGGAGGTCATCTACGAGGAGCGGAAGAAGATCCTCAGGGACGGCGACGTCAAGGCCCACATCCAGTCCATGATCCGCGATGAGCTCTCGGCCATCGTCTCCGCCCGCTTTGATGGAGAGCAGCCGGACCTCGAGGGGCTGCTGGAGGACGTCACCCGGGTCATGCCCCTACCTCCCGAGATGAACAGCCGGACCCTGTCGGCGCTCCGTCCGGAGGAGATCGAGGAGAAGCTGGTGGAGAATGCCCGCGACATGTATGAGAAGAAGGAGGAGTCGGTCGGCGCCGGCAACATGCGCATACTGGAGCGCCTAGTCATGCTCCGGGTCCTGGACAACCTGTGGACGGAGCATCTGACCATGATGGAGCACATGCGGCAGGGGATCGGCCTGCAGGCGGTGGGGCACAGCGACCCTCTGGTAGCCTACAAGAAGGAGGGGCATGCCCTGTTCCAGAGCCTGCTGGCCAACATCCAGCACGACCTGGTGCACACCATCTACCACGTCGATATCGTGAAGAAGGACGCGGCCAGGGCGGAGGCGGAGAGGCGCAATGCAGTGCCGGTGGACAAGGGCACGGGGCGCAACGATCCCTGCCCCTGCGGCAGCGGCAAGAAATACAAGAAGTGCTGCGGCAAATGAATGAACAACAGCCACATCGCCCGGGTGTTCCAGGACATCGCCGACCTCCTCGAACTCAAGGGAGAAACCCCGTTCAAAATCAGGGCCTACCAGAAGGCCATCCGCTCCATCGAGCAACTGCCGGTGGGACTGGACCAGCTGAGGCAGGAAGGCAAGCTGAGGGACGTCCCCGGGGTGGGCGAGGCCATCGAGAAGAAGATCGTCGAGCTGCTGACCACGGGTCGCCTGAAGTACTACGAAGAGCTCCGGTCTGAATTCCCCCCCGGCGTCATCTCCCTTCTCCAGGTCCCCGGCATCGGCCCCAAGACAGCCATGAGGCTCTCCACGGAGCTGGGGATCAGGTCACTGGAGGAACTGGAGGGGGCGATCATCGACGGCAGGGTAGAGGGGCTGTACCGGCTGGGTGAGAAGACAGCCGAGAACATCCTGCACCACCTCCGGTCGATGCGGACCAAGGAGCAGAGGATCCCCATCGGCACGGCTCTGCCCCTGGCCGAGGAGATCATGGCCTCTCTGCGGCAGACCTCCCCGATACGGAATCTCACCCCTGCGGGCAGCCTCCGCCGCTTCAGGGAGACCATAGGCGACATCGATCTCATGGGCACCGCCGACGACGGCGAGGCGGTCATCGAGTCCTTCACCAGGCTGCCGCTGGTCAAGGAGGTTCTGGCCCGAGGCGGCACCAAGGCCAGCGTGGTCACCCACCGAGGCCTGCAGGCAGACCTGCGGGTGGTGGAGCACGACGACTTCGGCTCACTGCTGCAGTACTTCACGGGCAGCAAGCAGCACAACATAGCCCTGAGGGAAAGGGGGCAGCGCCAGGGGCTGAAGCTCAGCGAATATGGCATCACCACCCTCGATGACGGCCGGTTGGAGAGGTTCTCAACGGAGGAGGGCTTCTACGGGCGGCTGGGACTGGAGTTCATCCCCCCGGAGCTGCGTGAGGGACAGCATGAGATCGAAAGGGCGGAGGAGCACAGCATCCCGCGACTGCTGGAGCCGGCCGATGTGAAGGGCGACCTCCATCTTCATTCCGATTGGAGCGACGGCCGGGACTCCATAGAGGCCATGGCCGTGGCGGCCAGGGGCCTGGGCTATGAGTACATCGCGGTGACCGACCATTCCAGGGGCCTGGGGATCGCCCACGGCTTGAACGAGGAACGGCTGAGGGCCCAGACGTCCGAGATCAGGAAGCTCAATGAGAATCTGCATGGCATCCGGGTGCTCTCCGGCACAGAGGTGGACATCCGGGCCGACGGCAGCCTGGACCTTCCCGACGAGATCCTGGCGAACCTCGATGTGGTCATCGCCGCTGTCCATTCCGCCCTGAGCCAGGACGAGGACCGGATGACCCGGAGACTCCTGGGGGCCATGGAGAACCCCCACGTGGACATCATCGCCCATCCCACCGGCAGGCTGCTGGGGCAGCGGGAGCCCGTCGCCCTGGGCATGGAGGCTATCTTCCGCGCCGCGGCCCGGACCGGGACGGCCCTGGAGATCAACTGCATGCCGGACCGCCTCGATCTGAGGGACATCCACATCTTCCGGGCGCGGGAACTGGGGGTCAGACTGGCCCTGGGCACAGATGCCCATGGCACGGAGCACTTGAGCAACGTGCGCTTCGCCGTGGGCATGGCCCGCCGCGGCTGGGGCGAAGCCAGGCACTTCCTGAACACCATGCCAGTAGAAGAACTGCTGGCATGGTTGCGCGGCAGGGGCGAAGCGAAGGCATGAATCGTATGCGACACAGGAACCTTCAGATTGGGGGGGGCGGACCTTTCTGTCCGGCATAGCATGTCCAGCAAGGCGAAGCGCAAGTGGGACAGGGCTCAGGTCCGCGCCCTGCGACGGCATCTGGGGCTGACCCAGCAGCAGATGGCCGATGAACTGGGCATCCGGCAGCAGACAGTCAGCGAGTGGGAGACGGGGATGTACCAGCCACGAGGCACTTCCTCAACGCTACTGACCATGGTTGCAGAGAGGGCGGGCTTCAGCTACGAAGCCAGTCCCGCCGGGAAGACCAAGCGCCGGAAGGCTTGACGTCATACACGTAACCGTGTAAGATCAAGCCGATGGCGGCGGCGGATTCCGCACCTCCCGGGGTGTGCCGGAGGCAGGCGAGGCGCGTTCCCGGCGCCTGCGACACCCAGCGAGGCCAGGAGACAGCCATAACCGAGAGCTTCCTGGTCAAGGCCTGGCAGCGGCTGCCGGGCGGGGCGTCCCTGGCAACCAGCGGCGGCAAGATGATCCGCATCCTGCACCCTGGCAGGAAGAACACGGACAGCGGTCCGGACTTCCGCGATGCGCTCATCGCCATGGGCCGGAGGCGCCTGAGGGGGGACATCGAGGTCGATGTCAGAGCCCGGCACTGGCGATCTCACGGACACCACCGGAATCCAGGCTTCAACAACGTCATCCTCCATGTGGTGATGTGGGACGAAGGCCGGGAGACCAGCCTTGTCAGGAGCGGCGAGGGAATCCCCATCCTGGCCCTAGCCCCGCATCTCCAAGCGTCGTTGGTGGCCCCCGGCGGCCTGCTGAGCCTGGCACCGGCTCCCGAAGAGCCGTGCCGTCGGGTGGTCAGGCAGGGAGGCAAGCCGCGCGTGCTGGCCGCGATAGACAGGGCAGGGGCAAGGCGCTTCCGTGCCAGGGCGGCGCGATTCAGGGACGTCCTGGCACGGAACGACCCGGAGCAGGTGCTCTATGAAGCCCTTCTCGCGGCCCTGGGCTACGCCAAGAACAGGGAGTCCTTTGAGCAGTTGGCCCGGCTGCTGCCGCTGCGGTCAGTGTACGGCTTCGCCAGCAGAGGATCGGCGGCGGAGATCCAGGCTTTGATGCTGGCCGCATCCGGCCTGGCGCCATCCCACTCACGGCCAGCGGCAGCCCGGACCGGGCCACGCAGACGTGACAAGGCCAGGGGAGTGCGCGTCGAGAGACCGCGGCGGCTCGCCGGCATCAGGAAGACCATGTCTCGCAGCGACTGGCGGCTGTTCAGGGTCAGGCCGGAGAATCATCCCGTCCGCCGCATCGCCGCCGCCAGCCATGTGCTGGCCAGGAACAGGGGGGAGCTGCTCACCACGGTGCTGGCCTGCGTGAGACAGCCCTCAGCGGGGGAAGCCCGGAGGGAACTGGAGCGGACCTTCACCGTGGGAGCCAGGTGCCACCCGGCGTCTCTGTCCCCACCTGGGGTCAGGCGGAAAGCCCCCAGCCTCGTCGGACGGGACAGGGCCAGAGACGTCGCAGTGAACGTGATACTCCCCTTCTGCCTCGCCTGGGCGGAGGCCAGGGACGACCGATGGCTTCGGAAGCGGGTCCGGGAACTTTATGTAAACTGCCCGGGGCTCCAGGAGAACTGGATCACCAGGCACATGGAGGGGCAGATCTTCGGTGCCGTGCCGGCGATGCGGCGCAGGGCGTGCTACCAGCAGGGCCTGATCCAGCTGCACCGGGCCTTCTGCGCCGAGCACCGGTGCCGCGCCTGTCCCCTAGCCAGGAGGAACGCCCCGGGTCATGGCCAGCCGGCCGGTGCGGGCGATCTCCCTGATGCCGAAGCTGCTGAGCAGCCGGAATAGGGAGTTCAGCTTGTCCTCATCGCCGGTCACTTCCACGATGAGGGAGTCGGCGGCCACATCCACGATATTGGCCCTGAAGATGTCCACGATCTGGATGATCTCGCTGCGATTAGTGGACGTGGTCTTCACCTTGATCAGGGCCAACTCCCGGTCCACCACGCTGTCCTGGGTGATATCGTGGACCTTAACCACGTCGATGACCTTGTCGAGCTGCTTCCGGACCTGCTCCACCGTGGCCGGGTCGCCATTGACCACAATGGTCATCCGGGAAATGCCTTCCTTCTCGGTATGCCCCACAGTGATGCTCTCGATGTTGAAGCCCCGGCGCCGAAAGAGGCTGGCCACTCGATTGAGCACGCCGGGTTTGTTGGCCACCAGGGCAACCAGGATATGCTTGTCGGAGGTCATCACCATCCCCCTTTCAGACCGCGGCTGGCAGCCGCAGGGCCTGCCGCAGCTGGACAGATGCGGCGCGAATCACTCGCTGACACGGTCGCTGCCGGGGGCGACCAGTTGGGTCCTCGGCGCCTCGATGAGGTCCGCCAGCGCCGCCCCGGGCGGCACCATGGGATAGACATTCTCTTCCGGCTCAACCACGAAATCGATCAGAAACGGCCCGTCGTGCTCCATGGCCTTCTGGATGGCGGGGACAACCTCCAGCCTGGTCCTCACCCTGACGGCCGCAATCCCATAGGCTTCGGCGATCTTGACGAAGTCCGGACTGCTGAGAGGCGTGGCCACGTAGCGACGCCCGTAGAAGAGCTCCTGCCACTGCCGGACCATGCCCAGGTAGCCGTTGTTGATGATGGCGATCTTGACCGCCGTCCGCTCCTGGGTGATGGTGGCCAACTCCTGGATGGTCATCTGGAAACCGCCATCTCCGGCCACGCACCAGACCGTCTCGTCCGGACAGCCGACCTTGGCCCCGATGGCTGCCGGCAGCTCGAAGCCCATGGTCCCCAGTCCGCCGGAGGAGATGAGGGTGTTCGGCTTCTTGTAGCAGAAGCACTGCGCCGACCACATCTGGTGCTGTCCCACGCCGGTGACGATGATGGAGTTGCCCTGGGTGACCTCGCAGATGCTGTGGATGACATACTGAGGGATGAGGTCCTCCCCGTCCCTGATGGCCGCCGCCATGTGACAGCCGCGCCATTCGTCCATCTGGCTGATCCACTCCACGCGACTCAGCGTGACCACCTCTTTGTTCAGGTCCCTGAGGACATCCCGGGCATCCCCCACGATGGGGACGTCCACCCTGACGTTCTTCCCGATCTCAGCGGGGTCAATATCGACATGGATGATCCGGGCCTTGGGGGCAAAGGCGCTGACCTTGGCCGTGGCCCGGTCGTCAAACCTCATCCCCACGGCGATGACCAGGTCAGCCTCGTTCACCGCCTTGTTGGCGTGGGCCATGCCGTGCATCCCCAGCATGCCCAGGCTCAGCATATGGTTCTCGGGGAAAGAGCTGATGCCCAGCAATGTGGTGATCACCGGGATCTGGGCCTTCTCCGCCAACTCCCGCAGCTCCTCATAGGCCCTGGAGATGACCACGCCCCTGCCCGATATGATCACCGGGCGCCGGGACTCGTTGATCAGCCGGGCCGCCTTCTTGATCTGGGCGGAGTGGCCCCGGATGACGGGCTTGTAGCCGGGGAGATCCACCCTGGCCGGATAGTGATACTCCGCCTCCTCAACGAAGACGTCACGGGGGACATCGATGAGCACCGGCCCCGGCCTGCCCGTGGTGGCGATATGGAAGGCCTCCTTGATAACGCCGGCCATCTCAGCAGCGCTCATCACCACGTAGTTGTGTTTGGTTATTGGCAGCGTGATGCCGGTGATATCTATCTCCTGGAAGGCGTCTTTGCCGATGAACGGCCGGGCCACCTGGCCGGTCAGCGCGATGACGGGCGAGGAATCAAGGTAAGCGTTGGCGATCCCCGTGACCAGGTTGGTGGCGCCGGGCCCCGAAGTGGCACAGCACACCCCGGCCCTTCCCGAGGCCCGGGCATAGCCGTCGGCGGCGTGGGCCGCGCCCTGTTCATGGCGGACCAGTATATGCCGCAGCTGGGGATACTGGGGCAGTGTGTCGTAGAAGGGCAGGAGAGATCCGCCGGGGAAGCCGAAGATGACTTCCACGCCTTCCTTGGCGAAGCTCTCACAGATTATCTGGGCACCCGTCAGCTTCATTCCCGCCCCCTAAGATACGAAGACCGCCCCGGTGCTGGCCGAACCGACCTGTTCAGAGTACCGCTTCAGATAGCCTGTGGCTACTTTGGGCTGGAACGGAGGCAGCTTCGACAGCCGGCTCTTCAACTCGCGGTCGGAGAGGTCAACGTCAACCGTGCGCCGGGCGATGTTTACGCGTATTATATCACCATCCCGTACGGCGGCAATAGGGCCCCGCGCCGCCGCCTCGGGGGAGACATGACCGATGGCCGCCCCTCTGGTAGCGCCGGAGAACCGTCCGTCAGTTATCAGGGCCACCTTGCCGTCCATGCCCATGCCGGTGAGCAGCGAGGTCGGCGTGAGCATCTCCGGCATGCCCGGCCCTCCCCTGGGCCCCTCGTAGCGGACAACCACCACCTCGCCGGCCTTGATGCTCCGGCCCATAATGGCTTTGGTGGCGCTCTCCTCGGAGTCAAAGACCCTGGCCGGACCCTGATGGGAGAGCATCTCGGGAGCGACTGCGGCGGCCTTGACCACGGCACCTTCAGGGGCGAGATTGCCGAACAGGATGGCCAGCCCTCCCTTGGCCGAATACGGGGCGGACAGCGGATGGATGACGCCCTCATTCCTGTTCTTGGCGGCGGCATTCTCCTCGCTGAGCGATCTGCCCGACACCCGGGCCACCCTGGTCTTCAGCAGCCTGGCCCTGGACAGTTCCGCCATCAAAGCGGGCACGCCGCCAGCCAGATCGAAATCCTCGATATGGTAGTCCCCGGCCGGGCTGAGCTTGCACAGATAGGGGGTCCGGTCGCTGATGTCGTTCATCATGGATAGCGGGAAACGAACCCCGGCTTCATGGGCAATGGCCATGAGGTGAAGGATGGAGTTGGTGCTGCCGCCCAGCGCGGTGTCCACCACCAGGGCATTGTAGATGGAGTCCCGGGTAATGACGCTGCGGGGACGGACATCCCTGTGCAGCAGATCCATGATCATAGACCCGGCCTTCTTGGCCAGCCGGACCCGACGGGAATCCACGGCGGGGATGGTGCCGTTGCCGCCCAGGGCCATCCCCAGCGCCTCGGTGAGGCAGTTCATGGTGTTGGCGGTGAACATCCCGGCACAGCTGCCGCAGCCGGGACAGGCCGCCTCCTCCAGTTCCCTCAGCTCCGACAGGCTCATCTTCTTCCGGGTCACCTTGCCCACGGCCATGAAGACGGAATTGAGGTCCACTGACTCCGAGCCCAGCCTGCCGGCCATCATGGGACCGCCGCTGACGAATATGGAGGGCAGGTTCAGCCTGGCCGCCGCCATGAGCATGCCCGGGATGACCTTGTCGCAGTTGGGGATGAACACCAGGGCATCGAAGCCGTGTGCCTGGGCCAGGATCTCCACCGAATCGGCGATGAGTTCCCGGCTGGGCAGGCTGAATCTCATCCCGAAGTGGTTCATGGCGATGCCGTCGCAGACGGCGATGGTGTTGACCTCGAAGGGGGTGCCTCCGGCCTGCCGCACCCCGGCCTTGACCGCGTCGGCGATGCTGCGCAGGTGAGTGTGTCCGGGCACCACCTCGCTGTAGCTGTTGACGATGCCGATGAATGGCTGCCCAATCTCCTCCTCGGTGCACCCCAGGGCCCGCAGCAGAGCACGGTGCGGGGCGCGCTCCACGCCTGACTTCACGGCATCGCTCTTCATGACCGGCTCACCCCTTTCCACAGACTGCTGCCTCGCTGAGAGTGCCTACTTATGATAACGTACCACCACTGGTTTGCAAAGTGTTGCCCGGCGCGGGGCGGCACGGTAGAATCTAGTCCAGGTACTGCATCACAATCGACAGGCTGGGCCAGTCTCTCGGAGCTGGCCCTATAGGTGTTTGGAGAGCATCGATGGACCTGCATCGTCTGACGTCGGCAATATCTGACACAACGGTCTACCGTGACCTGGTCGACGCGGCCCGCCAGGGGGACGGGGGACTGGCCATGCCCGTCCTGCGGGCCGCCCAGCCCTACCTGGCGGCAGCGCTGCACCAGGAACTGCGCACGGCGCTGCTGGTGGTTGTGCCCAGCGCCGAGGAAGCCAGGACATTCTACGAACAGCTCCAGGTCTGGCACGGCGATCCATCCGCAGTGCTGCTCTATCCCAAGCCGGACGCCCTGCCCTACGAGAGCCTGCCGGCCGACCCCTCGAAGGAACAGGAGAGGCTGAGGGTACTCACCAGGCTGGCTGGCGCCGGAGGCGGACCGGAACCGGGCATCTCACAGCCCATGGTGGTCTGCGCCGCCGCTTCACTGGTGAGAAAGACCACCCCGGTCAGCGAGTTCAGGGCCGCCGTTCATACGCTGGAGCCGGGGATGACGGTCAACCCCATCGAGCTGCTGACCAGGTGGACCGGTATGGGATATGAGAGGGTCAGCCTGGTGGAGACGCCGGGCAACATGAGCCAACGGGGAGGCATCATCGATGTCTACTCCCCCGACAGCGAGATGCCCGCCAGGATCGAGTTCCTGGGCAACCGGATAGAGAGCATCCGGCTGTTCGACCCGCTGTCGCAGCGCTCCCTGAAGCCGGCGTCTTCACTGACACTGGTGGCTGCCCGGGAGTCGGCGGGGCCGGCCGCCGCCACGCTTGTCGACCACCTGGCCCCGGAGTCCCTGGTAGTCCTGTCCCATCCCGAAGGCATAGAGGCCGCCGTGAACGAACTCGATGCGGAGGCAAGGCTGCTCCGCCGGCAAATGACGGAGGAAGGGGCATTGCCGGACAGCTCCCCCGTGCCCTACCTGACCTATGCCGAGCTGGCGGCCAGCCTGGCCGGGCTGAAGCACCATCTGGAGCTGCCCCCCTGGCAAGGCAATGACAGCCGGGACAGGCCGCCGCTGTTCACCTCTCCCCGCAGCTACGGGGGACAACTGGAGAGCTTCGTCCAGGATGCCAGGCTGCTTCTGGAGCACGGATGCAGTGTCATCGTGGTCTCCCAGCAGGCAGCCAGGCTCAGCGAGCTGTTCCAGGAGAAGGACATCATCACCCCCTCTTTGCCAGGCCTGGACCGGGTCCCGGAGAAGGGTTCCCTCACCCTGGTCCACGGCTCCCTCTCAGCGGGGTGGATCATGGGCCAGGAGATGGTCGTGATCACGGACGCCGAGATCTTCGGCTTCGTCAGGCAGTCCCGGCAGACAAGGCCAAGGCCGGCCCAGGGCAAAGGCATCATACCGGACCTGTCCCCCGGCGACTACGCGGTCCATGTGGATCACGGCATCGGCCGTTTCGTGGGCATGAAGAAGATAAGCCTGGACCAGGCGGAGCGGGAGTACCTTACCCTGGAATACGCCGCCGGGGATCTGCTGTACGTCCCCACCGATCAGGCGGACCGGGTGAGCCACTACATCGGCGCGGCGGGCGGGCCGCCGGCGCTCAGCCGCCTGGGGACCCAGGAGTGGGACAGGGTGAAGCGGCGGGTCAGAGACTCGGCCCGAGAGATGGCCCAGAGTCTGCTCAAGCTGTATGCCACGAGGGAGGTGGTCCGTGGCTTCAGCTACTCAGCGGACAGTGCCTGGCAACAGGAACTGGAGGCATCATTCCCCTACATGGAGACCCCGGACCAGATGGAGGCCGTGAGACAGGTGAAGGAGGACATGGAGAAGGCCAAGCCCATGGACCGGCTGGTCTGCGGCGACGTGGGCTACGGCAAGACGGAGATCGCCATCAGGGCATCCTTCAAGGCCGTGAGCGACGGCCGGCAGGTGGCCTTCCTTGTACCCACCACCGTGCTGGCGCAGCAGCACTTCACCACCTTCACCCAGAGACTGGCATCGTTCCCCATGAAGGTGGAGATGCTCAGCCGGTTCCGAGGGGACAGAGAGCAGCGGGCCATCGTCGAGGGATTGAAGGACGGCAGCGTGGACATCTGCATCGGCACCCACCGGCTGCTCCAGAAGGACGTCGTCTTCAAGAACCTGGGGCTGGTCATTGTGGACGAAGAGCAGAGGTTCGGCGTGGGGCACAAGGAGCGGCTGAAGCAGCTCCGCCAGGAGGTGGATGTGCTGACCATGACCGCAACACCCATCCCCCGCACCCTGCACATGGCCCTGGTGGGGGTGAGGGACATGAGCACCCTGGAGACGCCTCCCGAGGAGCGCCTGCCCATCAAGACCTATGTCGCCGAGTACAATGAACCGCTCATCCGCGAGGCGATCATCCGGGAGTTGGAGAGGAACGGGCAGGTCTTCTTCGTGCACAACCGGGTGGAGACCATCAACCACGTGGCCCACAGGCTCCGGGAGCTGGTGCCGGAGGCCAACACGGCGGTGGCCCACGGTCAGATGGACGAGGAAGAGCTGGAGATAACCATGATCGACTTCGCCGAGGGCAGGGTCGATGTTCTGCTCTGCACCACCATCATCGAGTCCGGTCTGGACATGCCCAATGCCAACACCCTGATCGTCAACGATGCCGACAGGCTGGGGCTGGCTCAACTCTACCAGCTGCGGGGCAGGGTGGGCCGGGGAAGCAACCGGGCCTACGCCTACTTCCTTCACGGCAAGGGCAAGCGGCTGACTCCCGCCGCCGAGAAGAGGCTGCAGACCATCTTTGAGTCCAGCGAGTTGGGCGCCGGCTTCCGCATCGCCATGAAGGACCTGGAGATCAGGGGGGCGGGGAACCTGCTTGGCTCCGAACAGAGCGGGCACATAGCCGCCGTGGGATTCGGACTCTACTGCCAGTTGCTGGCCGAGGCAGTGCAGGAGTTGAAGGCCAGGCAGGAGGGAGGCGGCGAGCCCGGCGCCAAACCCATGCCGGCGGCCAGCGTCACCGTGGACCTCCCCCTCTCGGCCTATATCCCGGAGGACTACGTGACCGACCCCACCACGCGGGTGGCCCTGTACCAGAGGCTGGCCAGATTGACCGTCACCGACGAGGTTGAGGAACTGCGGCAGGAACTGAGGGACAGGTTCGGGGCACTGCCCCTATCAGTTCAGAACCTGCTCTACCTGGTGAGAGTCAAGTTGTCTGCCGCCCGGGCCGGGGCGCGGTCGATAGCCAGAGAAGACGGCCGGATAGTGATCAGGTTCGCCGAGGGCCGTGAACCCGCCGCCGACGGGGCCGGGACCGCCCGCCGCTCCGCCGCGGTCCAGGCATGCCAGGTGCAACTGGACACGAAGCGCCTAGGCGGCAGGTGGCAGCAGGCTCTGGAGGAGACCCTGGCAGGGCTGATCCGGGAATCTGAGGGGCGGAGCCCGGGCGCCGGTTAGTCCTCATCATGCATTTGGGCTATACTGTTGTCCGCTCCAGAAGGCGACCGACGTGCTCAACAGGCTGCATCAATCGAGGAAGCTGTTCGACAACCTGATCTGCTACATCTGGCAGGGCAGGGGAAACAACGCCAATAGCTACCTCCTCCCCAACGTCCTGCGGGGCGACCGGCCCCACGTGCTCATCGATCCCGGCTTCCTGGTGAACGAGACTGGCGAACGCTGCTTCGAGTCCATCACCGCGGCCATGCGCCGCGACGGCTACGAGGCACAGGACGTGGGCCTGATTGTGAACACCCACACCCATCCCGATCACTGCCAGGCCACAGAGAGCATTGTCGAGATGAGCCTGGCTAAGGAATCGAAGGGCAGAGTCAGTCAGGCCATCACGGCCCTGTCCCGGGAAGAGGAAGAGTACTACCGGACGGTGGGAGAGAGGATGTTCGGCATGTTCGGCATGAAGGCAGCCCGGCTGGAACCCTTCATGTACCTCGCCGAAGGCACACTAGACCTGGGCAGCGATGAGAAGAGGGTCAGCCTGGAGGTCTTCCTCACGCCGGGCCATTCCCCGGGCTCCGTCAGCATCTACTGGCCCGAGAAGAAGACGCTGATCACCGGCGACCTGATCTTCTACGGCGGGGTGGGCAGAACCGACTTCC
This sequence comes from Chloroflexota bacterium, assembly GCA_016875915.1. Taxonomy (GTDB): domain Bacteria; phylum Chloroflexota; class Dehalococcoidia; order UBA2247; family RBG-13-53-26; genus RBG-13-53-26. The sequence continues at coordinate 5,807 of VGOM01000009.1, read as the reverse complement.
CTGGCGGGAGCATAATCACCCTCAAACAGAGCATCGACAGGCTGTCGGCATTGGACGTGGAGTACCTGCTCCCCGGCCACTCCACCGAGTTTGGCAGCGTCATCGAAGGCAAGGACAAGGTGGAGCGCAACTTCAGCGCCGTGAAGCTTCTCGTTTGACACCTCTGGTCGCTTGGGCTAGAGTGTTGCTGGGCCGCTGTCAGGAGCCACAGGGATACCTCAAGCACCATCCCCTCTCCTCACTGTGACCCGTTTTGCTTGTCCGTCTGGTTTCGCGGGTGAGATGAGGGAGTTCAAGACGGGGGGATGGGGAATTAGGACACTCCTGACCGCCTTGGCGGCTCTGATACTGCTGCTGACGGCGTCGCCTGTTGTCCAGTCCGCACCCGCCTGGGACGAGGACATCAATCCCGGATATGGGGCGGAGGCCAATCCCACCGGCAATCCCACTGGAGGTGGCGCCGGCTATTCGAACATCATCACCTCCGGGGACTATGCCGTCGGCAGCCGGGACCAGTTCCTGGCGGCTCTCTCCAGTCTTTCCGGCATGAGCGAAAGCGCTAGGGCCGGGAAGATCATCTACATTGAACAGAGTGCCAATATCGACATGGGCGGCGGGACCTACGGGACCCTCAACCTGTCGGTCCCCAGTGGCACAACCATTGCCTCCAATCGAGGCTGGAAGGGGTCCGCCGGTGGACGCATCTACTGGTCTATGCCCAGCGTACTGCCCCATTTCGACCATTTCCTTGTGGCGGGGAAGAATGTCACCTTCAACGGCATAAGACTCCAGGGGCCGGACGGCAACATCGGCTCTAGCGGCAGCGCTCCACTGATCGACGGCATCTATTCCGCAGGCAAGACCGGCCTGGTTGTGGAGAACTGCGAGATCTACAACTGGCCGTATGCCGGGATCGCCTACTACTCCGACCGTCTGCCCGGGCTGGGCAGTCCATCCAAAGCCTATATCCACCACAACTACATCCACCACTGCCGCCGATCAGGTCTGGGATATGGGGTGCAGATTGGCGCCTCTTCCGCCCTGATCGAGGCCAACATCTTCGACTACTGCCGTCATGCCATCGCCGGGGAGAGGGGATACCCTGCTTCAAACTATGAAGCCCGCTTCAACATCGTTGAACCCCACATGACCAACACCATGTTTGACATGCATGGCGGCAATGATGACCCGTCCTGGGGATTTGACAATGGCCCGGACCGCAGCGTGCCGGCTGGGGGAACCATCCTCATCCATCACAACACCTTCAAGTCCAGGTCGCAGATCTCGGTGGGCATAAGGGGCGTGCCAACAAATGTCTGCATGGTCTACAACAACTGGACATACTGGTCCTCCGCCGAATTCTCCACCGCTTTCAAGCAACGCCTGGAGAGACTCCGGCTCACTCCTTATGTCAACATGTTGGTGTACGACAACTGGTTTGGGACGGTGCCTCCGGTGGTGTCACCGAACAGCACGCCCATCGCTCCCGCGCTGCTCTCACCGGCCGGCAGGACTGCAGTCATCGACACTTCCGTAGCGTTTGAGTGGGCTCCTGTGCCCGGAGCCGTGGACTACCGGCTGATCGTGAGCACCAGCCCCGACATCATGGAGGAGGCCAGTCACAAGTTCAATGAGCGGGTGGGCGGTGTCACCTCCTACACCGACTCAGGGTATGATGGCGATGGCACGAAGTACCACTGGTGGGTTCTGGCCTACGACGCCGATGGCAGAAGCAGCCTCCTGCCGCACGTGCAAGCCAACGGGAAATGGTTCAGATCGGTGACGGCAGCGCTTCACGGCGTGACTGTCAGCTTCGGTGACGTCACTGCTGCCGGCAACACGAGCTACTCGTTGTCGCCCACCAACCCCTACGACACTCTGCCCGAAGGGGTCGAGATGCAGGGTCAGTTCGTGGACATCACCACCACCGCGGTGTACGGCCCGCCTGTCATTGTGGGTATCAGCTACGCGCCAGGAACTGCCGAACCGCAGAACCTGAGGTTGTTCCACTGGGAAGATGGGCACTGGGCGGACGTAACTACAACGGTGGACGCCGCCGAGCAGATGGCCTATGGTGAGGTGACCTCCTTCTCCTGGTTCTTCATCGGAGGCCAGTGGGTCTGGGTGGACGATGGCATAGGAAGCGTGGCCGCCTGCTTCATAGCCACAGCGGCCTACGGCTCGTCTCTCGACCCTCGTCTGCAGACATTTCGCGATTTCAGGGATCAGTACCTCATGCCCAACCCTCCGGGCAGAGCACTGGTACGGCTGTACTACAGACACAGCCCACCGGCTGCCGATTTCATCGCCAGGCATGACTCCCTCAGGGCAGCGGTCAGGGTGGGACTCCTGCCCTTGCTTGGAATGAGTGCCTTCTTCGTATCGACAACACTCTGGCAGAAGCTTGCCGTGTTGGTCTTTGCTGCAGCCGCCCTGGCAGCGTTGACAGTGCTGATCCGTCGAAGGACAAGGAGACGAGGCGCAGACCCAGCCTGAGTTCGCAGGGAGAGGCCTCCTGCGCTTCGGCCCCGCCCTTCGTGTTTGCGACGCGGACCCCCAGGGTAGTTGCGGGACAACCAAGATTCAGGGTCAAGGCGGGCATACCGCGCAGAGGATGCATCAGTGGGAAGGTTCCTGAGATTGGCAAGAATCACCGCCTGGCCGGCTTACTCGCTGGCGTTCGTGATCCCCTTCACGGCCGGGGTGTGCGAGCCGATAGGCTGGTTCAAGGTGGCAGCGGGCTTCCTGGCGCTGTTCATGTTTGCGGCCTTCGCCTTCGCCCTGAACTTCTACTCCGACATGGATACGGACAGGTTCCACGACGGCAAGCAGAAGGACTTCGACCTGGGCCGGCAGCCGATGGTCACCGGCGAAGTCAGCGACAGGGAATGCCTGGCATTCTGCTCGGCGACCTTCATGGCAGCAGTCGGACTGGCCCTGGCCGTCAGTTGGCTGTTTGCCCTGCTTGTCGCCATTGCATGCCTGTTTGGCGGCATCCTCTACTCTCACCCCAGAATCAGGTACAAGGCGAAGCCCGTGGGGGATGTCCTCTGCATGTCCGTTGTTGGGGTGGTAATCCCCTCGGCGGGCTTCCTGCTGGGCTACGGGGCACTGCCCCGGGGGCTGACGATGCTCCTGTGGTTCTTCTTCACGGCCACCGGCTACATCGCTTCAGTGATGAGCGATTTCGAGTTCGATCGAAAGGCCGGATTGAGAACCACGGTAGTCTGGCTGGGGCAGGCCGGAGCGCTGAAGGCCATGTTGGTTTCCTCTCTGATCTGCTCGATAGTGGCAGTTCTTGTCTTCAAGGGCTACTACCCGGTCGGTACCAGGTATGTCGCTCTCCTGTCTGCCGCCGGCGCAGTGGCCCTGACAGCCGTGGTTTGGAGATTCCTGCGACCCCCGAGGATGCAATTGCCTGTTGTCTCGCGGAGGCGCTGGGTCTTTCCAGCGCTGGGCCTGATCTCAGTGGCCTGCCTGTGCTATGCCTGGATCAAGCTCTACTCGCCGGGCTGCCTGCCGTGGGATCCCTTCTCAGCCCTCTAGAATCCAGGAAGCTGCCGGAAGGGCAGAGGCCGTGATGGGTTAGGTTGGATTGGTTGTGCCTGGATGAGTGCCTCAGTCAGTCAGCTTTGGGGGGACAAAGCCTTTGTAGAGGGTAAGGAAGATAACCCATCACGGCCGCCTGACCTCTGTTCAACTGCTATCAGCTCTTGCCAATGGCATTCGCATTGGAGTCCGGCACGGGAGACCCGCCCCAGCCGAGCTCTCTCTCCCAAGTGGCGATCCTCCGGTTGAGGCATTCCCACAGCGCCTCCAGGTCCTTGTCTGAAAGGGACGCGGCATGCTTCCTGTCCTTGCGCTCTCTGGCAGCCGGAGTTGCACACCCGTTGTCCATGGTCCCTCCCTGTTGCCCTCTCCAGAACTGCAGGACCCAGACCTCAGAGGAGCCCCATATCTTGAAACCAAGTAGATAGTGACACAATATGTAGTGGGTGTCAAGACGGTTTTGGCTACAGGCCCGTTGCTTGACAGGAAGGCGCCGTTTGCACATACAATGGGTACCCGGCACGAAGCAGACAGGGCTGCCGCGGGCCGGGCTCACCTGCCCGGGCGGATACGAGGAAGATGGAGATCGACAGCCGGATACAGTACGCCATCGAGCACACGGAGTTGGTGAGGCCTCCGAAGCAGAACCTGGCCACTTTCGGGATCACCGACATCTACTACTACCTGCTCACCCAGCCGGTGTACAGCCAGATGCTGGACACCAAGGGGGAGGACGAGACGGTGGTCAGGGAGGGCAGAGTGGTGGCCGAGAGGCCCAAGATCGTCACTCCCTACTACCTGCTGAACCTCTTTCAAGGCTTTGAACACGGCAGGGAGTACGCCGACTACCTGCTGCGTCACTACGGCGCGAATGAGCCGGGCCTGCTCTACCGCTACAGGAACGAGCCGGGGGAGACCAGCATACTGTCCAGTCCCGTGGGATCAGTGATCGACAACCTGAACCAGAGGATAGACAGCGGAGAGAACCGCCTGGTGACCATCATCAAGGGCATCGACGAGATGTGGGATGTGTCGCTGATGAAGTTTATCTACGACATGACCCAGCGCTCCCTGACCGGCAACGTGATGGAGCTGGGCATGAGAGGGCTGCTGGACGTAGACGGCGGCGGCATTCCCAGGCATACCCGCCAGCAGATCGAACACCTCTTCAGAGAGGCCAGACGCGAAAGGTCCAGGGTGTCCGAACTGGAGACGGAGCTGAGGAGGTGGGGCCTGTTCGAGGAGTACCAGGACAGATTCCTCGATCTGTTCCGGAGGAGATGAGCCGGGGCAGCCGGCAACCCCGAGCGGAATTCGCCCAACGGCCGCGGGGGCCTCAGCCAGCCGAGGCGGGTCTGCCGGCCCGGTAGTGGGGCGACTGACTCAGCATCCAGCGGCGGACCAGCGGCGCCAGCAGGCGTATCAGGTGCCTCCGGCATCCCAGCGAAGCGGCCACCTCCCGGACGAAGTCCTCAAAGGTGTGCTGCTGGTAGCTGAGGAGCCTCTGGCTCTCGGCGGTATCCAGCCAGTCGGTGTAGGCGGAGGCGGAGGGGGCGAAGGCGCTGTCGGGAAGCCGGCCCACCCCTAGGGCCTCCATCATCCGGCCCACGAAATCGCGGTAGCGGAGCTGGCTGCCCTGCCCGCCGCCGATGAGCAGGACCCTGTCCCGGGCCCCGGAGCAGACGAGGGCATTGGCCAGCGCAAGGCCCACGTCCCGGGGATGGGCGAACTCCACTCGGGAGCCCGGAGGGATATCGAACATCTTGGGGCTGAATCCACCCAGGGTCGCCGGTGGCACCACCCCCAGGCGGAGGATGGTCCACTCCAGCCCCGAGTCCCGGACCAGCCCCTCGCATTCCACCTTGTGCCGGTTGTAGTTGTCCATCGGCTGAACAGGGTCGGAGGCGGTCCGGGGCGGCGGCAGGTGCTGGGTCTCGCCGAACACGCTGAAGGATGAAGCGAAGACCATCAGCGGCGGCCGCCGCAGGGCCTTCATGGCCTGAAGCAGATTCCTGGTGCCGCCCACGTTTATTTGGTATGCCCACTCGGGACGGTCCTCGCTGGCCGGCGGCAGGACAAAGGCCAGGTGCACTACAGCCTCCTGGCTCTGCACTGCGGCGGCCGCGTCCCCGGGACAGCGTAGGTCGCCCCAGAACAGATCCACGCGTCCCCGGTAGGCCCTGGCGGCCCTCCGGTTGCGCTTCGTGTCGAGATCGAGGCACCCGACCCGGTGTCCCTGCTCCAGCAGGTTGGTGAGG
>VGOM01000008.1 GCA_016875915.1 Chloroflexota bacterium | reverse complement strand
GCACTCTGGCCATACTGGAGCTGAAAGGACTGGTCAAACCGCTGGGCAGCATGAACTACGTGCTGGCCTGAGCCGGAGGACAGAGAACTGAGAAATGACTAGGAAGCTGGTTATCGTCGAATCACCCGCCAAAGCCAAGACCCTGGGCAAGATCATGGGCAGGCCATACACCATCAAGGCCTCCATGGGGCACGTCCGCGACCTGCCCACCAAGATCCTGGGCATCGACGTCAACAACGGTTTCGAGCCCCGCTACGCCGTCCTGCCCAACAAGAAGGCCGTGGTCAAGGAGATCAAACAGGCCGCCGCCGCCGCGGCGGAGATCTACCTGGCCACCGACCCCGACCGCGAGGGGGAGGCCATATCCTGGCACCTCATCCACGCCGCCGATCTAGAAGAGGCCAGTGTCCGCCGAGTCGTCTTCCACGAGATCACCGAGGAGGCCATCAAGGCCGCTTTCCACCACCCCCGCAATATCGACATGAACCTGGTCAACGCCCAGCAGGCCAGGCGTGTCCTCGACCGCCTGGTGGGCTACAAGATCAGTCCCCTGCTCTGGAAGAAGGTCCAGCGCGGACTCTCGGCCGGCAGAGTCCAGTCGGTGGCCCTCCGCATGATCGTGGAACGCGAGCAGGAGATCCTCAACTTCGTCCCTCAGGAGTACTGGACAATTGATGCCCAACTGGCCAAGGCCTCGCCCGACGGCAAGGCCCCCAGCTTCAAGGCCCGACTGGCCGCCGTCAAGGGCGAGCGCCAGAAGCTGCAGCTCGACAACGAAAACGAATCGAAACGAACAGCTTCAGCCCTGAAGGATTCACGCTTATTCGTTTCCCAAATAAAAAAGAAACGCCTCACCCGCACCCCCCCGCCGCCATTCATCACCAGCACCCTTCAACAGGAAGCCTGGAGGAAGCTCCGCTTCACCGGACAGCGGACCATGGCCATTGCCCAGCAGCTCTACGAAGGTCTCCCCATCGGCGAGGAGGGCGAGGCCGGCCTTATCACCTACATGCGCACCGACTCCACCCGGGTGGCCGAGTCGGCCGTGGCCGAGGCCCGCGACTTCATCACCCAGAAGTTCGGTCCGGAGTTCCTGCCGCCACATGCCCGGCAGTTCACCCGGAAGGCCAAGGGCGCCCAGGAAGCGCACGAGGCCATACGGCCCACCAGGATGTGGCGGGAACCCGATGCCGTGAAACCGTACCTCAACTCCGAGCAGGCCCGACTGTACCGGCTGATCTGGGAACGCATGATAGCCAGTCAACTGGCCAACGCCCTGTTCGACACCACCTCCGTGGACATCGAGGCCAGGACTGCTGACCACGGCGCCACCTACATCCTCAAAGCCGCCGGCTCAGTGCCTCATTTCCTGGGCTTCCTCGTCCTCTACAGCGAGGGCAAGGACGACGCCGACAGCGAGGAGCAGGAGGGCAAGGCGAAGCTCCCCCCGCTGACCGAAGGCGAGGAACTCCGCCTGCTGGACCTGCTCACCGAGCAGCATTTCACCGAGCCTCCTCCCCGCTACAATGAGGCCACACTGGTGAAGACCCTCGAGGAGAACGGCATCGGGCGACCCAGCACCTATGCCCCGATCATCGCCACCCTGCGCCGCCGCGGCTATGTGCAAGCCAAGGAGGGCCGCTTCTACCCCCTGGATCTGGGCACCACCGTCAATGGCGTGCTGGTGGCCCACTTCCCCACCATCGTCGACACCAAGTTCACCGCCCAGATGGAGGAAGACCTGGACGAGATCGGCCGGGGCAAACAGGACTGGGTCGGTGTGGTTCGGGAGTTCTACACCCCCTTCGAGGAGACCCTGAGGAAGGCCAGCGTCGAGATGGTCAGGCTGAGGGAACCAGACGAACCCACCGATCAGAGCTGCCCCAACTGCACCAGACCCATGGTCATCAGGAGCGGCCGGTTCGGCAAGTTCCTAGCCTGCACCGGGTATCCCAAGTGCAAAACCACCGCCAACCTGGGAGAGAAGCCCGGTCAGCCCCGGGATGCCCGCAAGGGACGGCGCAGGCCCTGGGGCAAGAAGAAAGGTGCCCGTTCCGCCAGGAAGCCCAGGAAGACCTAGCCTCAAGATGATGGGGAGGACACCATGAGAGTAGTCGTCATTCACGGGCCCAACCTCAATCTCCTCGGCAAGAGGGAGGTGGGACTCTACGGAGACAGGACCCTCGAGGAGATCAACTCCACCATCAAGAGCCAGGCTGCCGAGCTGGGCACGGAGACCCTCTTCTTTCAGTCCAACAGCGAAGGCGAGCTGATCGACTTCATCCAGAGGGAGTCCCCCAACGCCGACGGCATCATCATCAACCCCGGAGCCCTGACCCACTACGGGCTGTCGTTGCGGGACGCCCTGTCGGATTCCCACCTGCCCGTCATCGAGGTCCATCTATCCAACATCTACGCCAGAGAGGAATTCCGTCACAAGTCGGTCATCGCCCCGGTGGCCAGGGGGCAGATCAGCGGACTGGGCTGGAGAGGCTACATCGCTGCCCTGCGGAGTATGGTGGCGGAGTTGCGAGGAACGGTTTGGCAGTAGCTGAGAGACTGAGCAGGCTGCGCCAGAGACTCCTCGAAAAAGACATCGACGGCTTGCTCATCACCCAGCCGGACAATTGCCGCTACATCAGCGGGTTCACTGGCTCCGGCGCCATCCTGCTCGTTTGCCGGAACAGCGCTATCCTGGTCACCGATTTCATCTATGCCGAGCAGGCCAGACGGGAGGCTTCCTCCTTCCACATCGTGGTGGCCACCGCCGCCGCAGAGAAGTTGTCCCTCCTCCTCTCCAGCGATACCACGAAGAGACTGGGCTTTGAAGCCAACATCCTCAACTTCTCTGACTATCAACGCCTGGCCGAAGCGGCGGGCAAGGTGGAGTCAGCTCTTGTTCCCGCTGAAGGTCTGGTGGAGTCGCTGCGCTCCATCAAGGAGCCGGAAGAGCTGGCCTCCATAGAGAGAGCCGCTGCTCTCGCCGACAGCGCCTTCCGCTACATCATGGCCGAGATCCGGCCGGGGATGACCGAGAAGGAGGCCGCCTGGGAGATCGAGAGGTACCTCCGAGAGAGAGACAGTGAAGCCGTGCCCTTCGAAATCATCGTCGCCTCCGGTCCCAATGCGGCCCTGCCCCATGCCCGGCCGACAGACCGTCCCATCGCCACCTCCGAGCCCGTGATCCTCGACCTGGGCGCCCGCGTCAACGGGTATTGCAGCGACATCAGCCGCACCCTCTGTCTCGGCCCCCAGGATGACACCTTCAGGCGCATCTACGACCTGGTGCTTCAGGCGCAGCTCACCGCCCTGGACGGCATCCGGGCTGGCATGACCGGCGCTGAGGCCGACGGCCTGGCGCGCGCGGTTATCCGGAATGGAGGATACGGCCAGTCATTCGGCCACGGTCTGGGTCACGGCGTCGGTCTGGCCGTCCATGAGGAACCCCGCATCGGCCCCACTTCCACCGCCGTCGTGGCGGAGGACATGGTCTTCACCGTTGAGCCAGGGATCTATGTCAACGGCTGGGGAGGGGTCAGAATCGAAGATACGGTGGTCATGGAGAAAGGAAGAGCCAGGGCATTGACCAGAGCGCCAAAGACTGCCACGCTCTAGGATGCGCACCATCGGGCGCCTGATCAGAAACAAATGAACCCAATGCTAAAAGCCGACCTTCATATCCACACCGAACATTCGTTCGACTCCACCATGTCAGCAGAGACCATCATTGACCGCTGCATGAAGAAGGGAATCAACTGCGTGGCTGTCGCCGACCACGGCAAGATCGGCGGCGCACTTGAGCTCAAGGCAAAGGCTCCTTTCGAGGTTATCATTGCAGAAGAGATCCTGACTCCGGAGGGAGAGATCATCGGGCTGTTCCTCACCGAGGAGATCCCCAGTCCCGTCTCAGCTGAAGAGGCTATCAAGAGGATCAAGGCCTGCAATGGCCTGGTCTGCATTCCCCATCCCTTCGACCGCCTCCGGGGCATAAAGGGCGCCAACCACCGGGACAATGGCCGTCTGGCTGAACTCGTCGGCGAGGTCGACATCATCGAAGTGTTCAATTCCAGAGCACTGCCCCTGGGCGATCCCAACCGCAAGGCCAGGGCCTTCGCCCAAGAGCGTGGGCTGCTCTGCAGCGCCGGCAGCGACGCCCACGTCCCCAGCGAGATCGGCCGGGCCTATGTGGAATTGCCCGAGTTCGCCACCAGGGACGAGTTCTGCGCCGCGCTCAGGCAGGGACGCATCTTCGGACATCGCACCTGTCCGCTGGTCCATATCCCGGGACAGATCAGGACCCTGAAGAAGAGGTTGTTCAGGTAGGCCATGTATCAGATCGGCTGGTTCTCCACCGGACGCGGCCCCGGATCACGCGCCCTGCTCACCGCCGTCCAGGACGGCATCCGCCAGGGTGACATAGAGGCCAGGATCTCCTTCGTCTTCTGCAGCCGCGACCCCGGTGAAGCACCGGGAAGTGACCTCTTCCACGATCTGGTCAGGAGCTACGGCATCCCCCTGATCCACTTCTCATCACAGCGCTTCGCTCCCGAGCGGAGACGCGCCTCCCGACCGGAGTGGCGGCTGGAATACGACCGCGAGGTGATGCTGCGGCTTGAGGGACTCCCCAGCGACATCTCAGTGCTGGCCGGGTACATGCTCGTCGTCGGCAGCGAGATGTGCCAGCGGTACGACATGCTAAACCTCCATCCTGCCGCTCCCCAGGGACCGGCAGGGACCTGGCAGGAGGTCATCTGGAAGCTCATCGAGACCGGGGCAGACACCGCCGGTGCCATGATCCACCTGGTCACGCCGGAGTTGGACAAGGGCCCCCCAGTGACCTACTGCAGCTTCAGCATCAGGGGAGAGCCGTTCGATACACACTGGAAGGAGATCGAGGGGCTCAGCCTGTCCCAGGTGAAAAGCCGGCAGGGGGAAGACAATCCCCTCTTCAAGCTCATCCGGCACCACGGTCAGGTGAGGGAGTTGCCCCTGATCACAGCCACCGTCAAGGCCTTCAGTCGCGGCGAGGTCAGGGTGCAGAAGGGCAGGGTCACCGATGCCGCGGGGGCTCCCATCTCTGCCCGCGATCTCTCCCCACAGATAGATCGGGAAGTGAGAAGAAGAGGCCTCCTCTGAGGCACATCCCCCAGCTGGCCATCCTGGCCAGTGGCTACTTCGGCTGTCTGACCAGGATCTCGTCCACTATCCCGTACTCCACCGCCTGTTCCGGGCTGAGGTAGAAGTCACGGTCAGTGTCGTGGGCTATCTTGTCCACCGGCTGCCCGGTATGCTTCGCCAGCACGCTGCGCAGCAGGTCCTGAAGGCGCATGATCTCTCTGGCCGCAATGGCGATGTCGGCCGCCTGGCCCTGGGCTCCGCCCACCGCCTGGTGCATGTGAATGGTGGCGTTGGGCAGGGCGTAGCGTTTGCCCTTGGTACCCGCCGCTAGCAGAACGGTCCCCATGCTGGCCGCCAGACCAACGCAGATGGTTGACACATCCGGCCTGACCAGTTGCATGGTGTCGTAGATGGCCAGGCCGGCATTGATCACGCCGCCTGGACAGTTGATGTACAGGTTGATGTCCTTGTCCGGGTCCTCCCGGTCCAGGTACAGCAACTGGGCGATGATCAGGTTGCTGATCTGGTCGGTGATCGGCGTCCCCAGGAAGATGATGCGTTCCCGGAGCAGCAGGGAGTAGATGTCGAAAGCACGCTCTCCCCTCGCCCCTGACTCAATCACCATCGGGATTATGCCTCTTGGTACAATGGCCATGTTCCGCTCCTTCCTCGGCTAGCTAGTCTCTTCCTTGTCCTCGCCCTTGCCCTGGTGGCTCTCCGCAACCCCGACCAGGAACTGCACCGTCTTGCGGGTCACCAGCCTGTCTTCCACCACGTGCCGCGCTGTCCCCATCCCGAACATCTTGCGCATGTCCTCGGCGCTGTCGCCGGCGCCCTGGACCATTCTCTCGATCTCAGCGTCCACCTCGGCTTCATCCGCTGCAATCTTCTCCTGCTCGGCCACCTTGGCCAGCACCAGTGACTCCGTCACCCTCCTGGTGGCCTCAGGGCGGAACTCCTCCCGGATCTCCTGTTCCGTCTTCTTCATCGTCTTTAGGTAGGCCTGCAGTCCGCCCCGCTCCCTGAACACCATGTCCCTCTCCCTGAGCAGACTGTCGATCTCCTGCTCGACTAGCACACCGGGGAATTCCACCTTCGAGGCTGCCGTAGCCGCCTCCACCACCTTCCGCTCGTGCTCCCGCGCGGCCATTTCCTCGCCTGCGTTCTTCAGCCCGGTGGCGACGGACTCCCTCAGGGAGGCCACGTCCTCCATGGATTGCCCCAGGCCCTTCACGAAATCATCATTCAACTCCGGCAGGCGTTTCTCTTCCACTTGGATCAGCTTCACCCTGAAACGGTACTCCTTGCCAGCCAGCTCCGGGAACTTGTAGTCGCTGGGATACGGCAGGGCGAAATCCTTCTCACCGCCCTTCTCCATGCCCTCAAGGTGTTCCACGAAGCCCGGCAACGGGAAGAACGAGCCCTTGATCACCAGCAGCTTCTGGGTCTGGTGCAGCTTCTTGGCGCCGGTCTCCTTCAGTTCCTCCTCAACGTCTACGGTGACCAGATCTTCGAACGCCACCGGCCGCTCCACCGCAGCCCAGGCGGCGTGTCTTTCGCGCAACCTGTCCATGGCGCTCTCGACATCTTCATCACTGACTTCCACAGGTCGCCGGGCAACGTCAATGCTGTGATAGTCCCCAAGTTCCACCTTCGGTCGGAGAGGGAATGTAGCCTTGAAGACCACCGGCTCCATCTCCATGATCTCTATCTGGGGCTGGGCGATCACCTCCAGGTTCTGCTCTTCAATGGCCTTGGCGCACATCCGCGGCAGGACGTCCTCCAGGGCCTCCCTGTGCAGTCCCTCTCTGCCCACCAGGCTCTCCAGAACCGACCGAGGGGCCTTGCCCTTCCGGAATCCGGGGACTGCCACCTTCTTCACCAGTTGGCGGTAGGCCCGGTCCAGCGACTCATCCATCTCCGCTGTTTCCACTTCAATCTGAAGCATGGCCTGGCTGTTCTCAATGCTCTGGTTGACGATCTTCATTTCAATGCGTCCTTCATCCCCGCCATAGTCCATGATAACCCATCACTGGAACGCAATCTATCCCTCCTTCTTGGCGACAATGTGCAGTTCGTCCAGTTGCTCCACGGAGACATCTGAAGGCGCATCAAACAGCAGATCATAGCCGCTCTGGTTCTTTGGGAAAGGTATCACCTCGCGTATGTTCTCCTCGCCGGCCAGAATCATCACCATCCGGTCTATGCCGGGGGCGATTCCACCATGCGGAGGAGCCCCGTATTCCAGGGCCTCCAGCAAATGCCCGAACAGCGTCTGCACCCGTTCCCGGCTGTAGCCCAGCAATCCGAAGATCTTCTCCTGCAGCTCGCGCTGGTGTATGCGGATGCTTCCGCTGGAGATCTCATAGCCATTGCAGACCACGTCGTAGGCCCAGGATTTCACCGACCCCGGCGCGCTGTCCAGCAGGTGGATATGCTCCTCCTTGGGAGCCGTGAAGGGATGGTGCTTGGCATCCCACCGCTTCTCCTCCTCGTTCCATTCGAACAACGGGAAGTCCACCACGAACACGACGGCAAGCACACTGGGGTCAATCAACCCCAGCCGCCGGCCCATCTCCCGCCGCAATTGATCCAATGCCCTGTCCACCACCGTCGCCTGGTCGGCCACGATGAGCAACAGGTCGCCTTCCCGGGCCCCGAACAAGGCCGCCATCGCCCGGACCTCCTCAAGGCCGATGAACTTGGCCGCCGCAGAACTGGCCGGGTCCACGGCCAGCCCGACTGGCCCTGCCATCAGGGCCAGAGCCACAAGTCCCTTGGCCCCATAGCCCTTGGTCAATTCGATCAGATCGTCAAGCTGGCCCCTGGTGTAGCTGCCGCACCCCGAAGCGCAGATGCCTCTGACCTTGCCTCCTCCCCTGATGGCGTTGCGGAACACTCCGAAGTTGGATCCCGCCACGATGCCGGTCAGATCCCTCAGTTCCATCCCGAACCTGACATCCGGTTTGTCCGTACCGTACCGCGCCACGGCCTCATCATAGGTCAGCCGGGGGATGGGCTTAAGCAGCTTCATCGATGGCTTCACTGTCTCCGCCAGGCAGATGAACATGTCCTCCATCAGGCCCAGCACGTCTTCCTGTCCTACGAAGCTCATCTCCAGATCAAGCTGAGTGAACTCCGGCTGTCGGTCGGCACGGAGGTCCTCATCACGGAAGCACCTGGCCATCTGGTAGTACCTCTCCAGCCCGGCCACCATCAGCAGTTGCTTCATCTGCTGGGGTGACTGGGGCAGGGCATAGAACTTCCCGCCGTGCAGGCGGCTGGGCACCAGGAAATCCCTGGCCCCTTCAGGAGTGCTCTTGATCAGGATGGGTGTCTCGATCTCCAGGAACCCCCTGGCGTTCAGGAAGTCCCGCAGGCATTTCACCGTCTGATGGCGGAGAATGACATTCTCCTTCATCCGCTGGCGGCGCAGGTCCAGATAGCGGTACTTCAGGCGGAGGGCCTCCTCTACCTCCACATCCTCATTGATGTAGAAGGGAGGGGTCCTGGAGGCATTGAGGATCCGGCACCCCTGGCCGATCAGCTCTATCTCGCCCGTGTGCAGCCTGGGGTTCTCCGTGCCCGCAGGACGGCGGCCGATCTGCCCCCAGACCTGGATGACGTACTCGTTCCTCAGTGTGGCCGCTGCGCCGTGCCCCTCAGCAGACACACGCGGATCGAAGACCACCTGGACCAGGCCATCCCTGTCCCGGAGGTCAATGAAGATCAGCCCCCCATGGTCCCTCCGCCGGTGTACCCACCCGGCGAGCGTGACCATCGACCCGACGGATCTGACGGTCAGGTCGGTGGAGCTGTGGGTTCTGAACAAGATTTCCCTCTTTGTCAACCAAAGGATTATAATAGAACCCACGAACGCTTTCAACTTGGCGGCTTCGTCGGATGCCATTCATATTGCGGAAGCGCCTCCACCGCCCAGCATTCGAGTCAGAGAGAACATGTCATGAATCTCGGCAAGAGACTCTACGACCTGCAGCAGCTTGATCTCGACCTGGCGAAGACCACCGAGGCGCTGGCCCGCGTTGACCACCAACTGAACCACAACGAGACACTGGACAAGGCCAGGGCTGACCTGGAGGCGGCCCGCGGCGGCCTTGCCGCTCTCCGCGACGGACAGAAGAAGGGGGAATGGGCCATCGACGACGTTCAGGCCAAACTCAAGCCCATCCAGCAGAAACTCCTCGGCGGCTCGGTCAAGAACCCCAAAGAGTTGCTCAACCTGGAGCACCAGGCCAGCCAGCTGAAGGGCCAGATCACAGAAGCAGAAGACCGGGTCCTGGAGATGATGGGCCAGATAGAGGCGCTCCAGGAAGACATCGCTCTGAAGACGGCGCTCGTTGCCAGCGTCGAGGCTGAGTGGCAGCAGACCCAGCAGAGCCTGATCTCCCAGAAGGATGAGTTGAGCGAGGACTTGAACGAGATGGCCCAACACCGGGCCGAGATCCTGGCCAGCATAGATGCTGCCCACGTTGAGACCTACGAGAAGATTCGGGCGAGGAAACAGGGGGTGGCAGTAGCCAGAATAGAGCAGGGCAGGTGTCAGGGCTGCCGCATAGCCGTCCCGCTGAGTGAGCAGACCCAGGCCAGAGCCGGGGACCTGGTTCACTGCGGCAGCTGCGGCCGTGTCCTCTGCCTCGGATGACTGGCCTTCCGGCTCGCTCACATCTGTCCGCTCGCCGCAATCCGGAGGGAACCCGAATATGACCGCGCCAGGCAATCGACTTGTCATTCACATCGACGGCGCCTCCCGGGGCAACCCCGGCCCGGCAGCCATAGGCGTTCTCATTCAGGACCACCAGGGGTCCCTGCGACTGGAGATCTCCCACTACATCGGCGAAGCCACCAACAACCAGGCGGAGTACCGCGCACTGATCACCGCTCTGCAGGAGGCTGCCAAGCTGGGGGCGACGCACGTCGACATCAGGACCGACTCCAAGCTCGTGGCGGAGCAGATCCGGGGGAACTACAGGGTCCGCCATCCCGGCCTGAAACCCCTGTTTCAGAGGGCCTGCCGCCTTCTCTCGTCCTGCCAGGCATACACCATATCCGACATACCCCGGGAAGAGAACACCGTCGCCGACGCCCTGGCCAACAGGGCCCTCGACACCCGTCGCTCTGTTCATTTGCCACCCGGGAAGTGATAGAATGGAGTCAGGACCAAGCAAGCCGGGTGGCCGCCGTTTCGGGGCAGGCCTGCCCTGAGAGGGAGGAAAGTCCGGGCTCCATCGGGCAAGGTGCTGGGTAATGCCCAGGAGGGGCGACCCTACGGACAGTGCCACAGAAACACACCGCCACGGCTTGGCCGTGGTAAGGGTGAAACGGTGAGGCAAGAGCTCACCAGCGGCTGAGTGATCAGCCGGCTCGGCAAACCCCACCTGGAGCAAGACCAAATAGGAGGACCGCAAGGATGCCCGTCCAGTGTCCTCGGGTTGGTCGCTCGACCCTGTCGGCAACGCCAGGGCTAGATAGATGGCCACCGGCCGGACCAGAGATGGTCCGGCTACAGAACCCGGCTTACAGGCTCGCTTGGTCCACCGGGGGCGTTTCCTCAATGGAATGCCCCCGGCCTTTCAACCGGACGACGCCAGCCGCTCGGAATCCCGCCTTGACAAGCCTCCGGTTGAAATGAGATAACACTCCTAGGACAAGGAGCACAGACACACACCGGGGATACTGGCATTTTCTTGGCACGAAAGGAGAAACGGTGACACCGGCCCGCTCCTCCCGTGATCGTCCGTCCTTCCCTTCACGTCGCCATCTCTACCGCACTGGCAAGGTATCCTCCCTGAGGACTTTGCCTGGGAGGTGAACCATGCTGCGCCGACTGAGTCCCGCTCAACTGCGCGCCCTGTACGATGAGTCAAAGGAGAAGATGCCACCGCCTCAGAGAGAGGCGTGGCTCAACCAGCGGCTGGCCAGACAGCTCCGCTTCGCCTGCAGTCATGCCCCGGCGGTGAAGAAGAAGTTCGATGATGCGGCCGTCTCACCGCGCTCGATCCGGAGCATCAAGGACCTGGAGAGGCTCCCCGTCACCACCAAGGACCAACTGGTCAAACTCCAGCAGGCCAATCCGCCCTTCGGAGGCCTGCTGGCCGTTCCGCCGCACAGCCTGAGCAGGATATACGTCTCCCCCGGCCCCATCTATGATGCCTGGGGCCCGGAGCGGGTCAGGGCCGCGGTCAGGGGCTTCGTCAGGATGGGGGTGCCCAGGGCCGGCGATGTCGTCCTCGTTTCCACAGCCTATCACATGGTTCCCGCCGGACTCTTCCTCACCGACGCCCTCGACGTCCTTGGCTGCACCGTCATCCCCGCGGGAATCGGGCAGACCGAGCTCCAGGTCAAGATCCTGCACGATCTCCAGGCCACCGCCATCTTCAGCTTCCCCAGCTTCACCATGACCATACTCAAGAAAGCCGAAGAGATGGGCTATGACGTCAGGAGAGACCTCAACGTCAAGTTCACCACCGGCGGCGGAGAGCGGCACATCCAGGTGCTCCGCAAGGTCTTTGAGGAGCAGTACGGCCTGCTGGTCGGCGATGGCTACGGCACTGCCGACGTGGGATCGGTGGCCTATGACTGCGGACTGGGACAGGGCTATCACTACGACGACGAGGAGTGCATCATCGAGATCGTCGACCCTCAGACCGGGAAGCAGCTCGGCCCCCTGGAGGAAGGCGAGGTCGTGGTCACGCTCTTCAGCCGTGTCTACCCCCTGGTCAGGTTCGGCACCGGCGACCTGGCCTCGTACACCGACCAGGTCTGCCCGTGCGGCCGGACCTCACACCGGATAACCAGGATCCTGGGCATGATCGGTGAGCATATCAGGGTCAAGGGCATGTTCGTGCACATGAAGGAACTGGATGAGGCCTTCTCCGCGCTGCCCCAGGTCTCCAAGTATCAACTGGTCCTCCGCCTGGAGGAGCACAGGGACCGGATAGTCCTCAATGTGGAGACAGCGCCTGACGCCACCCGCGACGCGCTGCCGGCGGCGATCAACAAGCGCTGTCAGGATGTGTTCAAGCTCCGCATGGACCAGATAGACTTCCTGCCCAAAGGGACGCTGCCGGAGGGCCACAGGAAGGTCATCGACCAGCGATGGGCGTAGCTGCCGCCAGCGCCGACTTCACCATACCCAAGCTGCTGCTGGAGAATCAGCAGAAGTGGACGGACAAGGTCTGGATGCGCAAGAAGGAGCTCGGCTTCTGGCGGGAGTACACCTGGCGAGAGGCCTGCGCCAACATCAAGGATTTCTCTCTGGGGCTGATGAGCCTCGGCTTCCAGCGCGGCGATGTCATGGCCATCCTGGGTGACAACGACCCCCACTGGTTCTGGGCCCAGCTGGCGGCACAGGCTGCCGGCGGGATGGTCACCGGCGTCTTCTCCAGCAGCGGAGCCAGGGAGGTGAAGTACTTCCTGGAACATTCCGATGCCAGGGTCGTGGTGGCTCAGGATCAGGAGCAGGTGGACAAGATCCTGGAGATCAAGTCCGAGCTCCCTCTGCTGAAGAAGGTCATCTACTGGGATGCCAAGGGCCTGCGGGGCTACGACGACCCCATCCTGGCCAGCTTCGACTCCATCAGGGAAACCGGCGTGAAGTACGGGCAGGAGCACCCCGGGGCCTTCGAGGAGAGCGTTGCCAAAGGCAGGATGAGCGATCTGGCCCTGTTGATGTACACCTCCGGCACCACCGGGCTGCCCAAGGCGGCCATGGTCAGCTACGCCAGTCTGATCGCTTCAAACACCTCCTTCTACTCCATGAATCCCATCACGGAAGACGACGAGTGGGTCTCCTTCATCCTGCCCGGGTGGTCCGCCGAGCAGGGGCTGGGTCTGCTGGCCAGCCTCAACCGCGGGGTGAAGATGAGCTTCCCCGAATCCCAGACCACGGTCCAGGAGAACATCCGCGAGATCGGGGCCACCGTGCTGATGTATCCCTCCCGCCTCTGGGAGATGACCGCGGCCACCATCCAGAACAAGATCGCCGAAACCACCTTCCTCAAGAGACAGGCGTTCCGCCTGGCTCTGCCCATCGCCTACAGGGTCGCCGACGCCAAGTTCAGCGGCCAGAAGCTGGGCTGGGCCTGGCTCATGCCGCACTCCATCGCCAGGCTCCTGGTCCTCGATCCGCTGCGTGACAAGCTGGGCCTGCTCAGGATCCGGGTCGCCTTCACCGCCGGGTCGGCGCTGGGGCCGGACGTCTTCAGGCTGATCACAGCCATCGGTGTGGACCTGCGCCAGCTCTATGGCATGACGGAGATCGGGGTGTCGCAGCACACGGCCACGGACATCAAGGTCGACTCCGTGGGCGTGATCTACCCCGGCACCATGGTCAGGATCACCGACAACGGCGAGATACTGGCCAGGGGAGGCTCACAGGTGCTCGGCTACTACAAGAACGACAAGGCCACCGAGGAGGCCTTCGCCGGGGGCTGGTATCACACCGGCGACGCCGGCCATCTCGACGATGACGGCCATCTCTACTTCCTCGACAGGGTGGAGTACATGAGCCGACTGGCCGACGGCACCCAATTCGCTCCGCAGTACATCGAGAGCCGGCTGAAGTTCAGCCCCTACATCAAGGACGCCTTTGTGGTCGGAGATGAAAGCCGGAGCTACATCGGGGCCGCCGTCAACATCAACTATGACAACGTCGGCCACTGGGCCGAGAAGAAGAGGATCACCTACACCACCTTTGCCGATCTGTCGCAGAAGCCCGAGGTCTGCCGGTTGATCAGCGGTGAGGTGAAGAACCTCAACGCTAAGCTGCCCGGGGGACAGAGGATCCACAGGTTCATCAATATGCCCAAGGAACTCGACCCCGACGAGGCAGAACTCACGCGGACCATGAAGCTAAGGCGGAGGCTGGTGGAGGAAAGGTACCAGGACTTCATCTCCGCCCTGTATGGAGGGAAAGAGAAGGTCGCCATGGATGTGCCGGTCTTTTATCGCGATGGCCGACGGGCGGTAGTCAAGGCGGAGATCACGGTCAATCAGGTGAATTGAGGTATTCAGATGGATGATGTCCTGATCCAGGGCCTGCTTGTCGGCGGCGTCTACGCCCTCATCGCCCTGGGCTTCGTCCTGGTCTTCAAGTCCAGCCTGGTTCTCAACCTGGCCCACGGCGAACTTATCGCCATCCTGAGCTATTTCCTCTACCAGATCATCGCCATCTGGGGACTCTCTGACTGGGCCGGCATACCGCTGGTCGTCGCCAGCGGAGCGCTCCTGGGGCTTCTCATGGAGAGGCTGGCAGTGCGCCCGCTCCTGGGGCAACCCTTCCTGTCATTGCTGATGATGACCCTCATGTTGTCCTTTCTCCTCAAAGGAGTGGTGGTCCTCGTCTGGGGAAGCGATTCCTTCGTCCTGCCTTTCACCCCCGCTGGGCAATGGACCATCGGTCCCTTCAACGTCATCCCCGGGGCGGCCATCTCGTTTGTGGTGGCTGTGGCCATCTTCCTGCTGCTCACCGCCCTCTTCCGCTACACCAAGGTGGGGCTGTCCATGAGAGTGGTGGCCGCAGACCACGAAGTGGCTCAGAGCCTGGGCATCAGGGTGAGGCGGGTCTTCTCGCTGTCCTGGGCCATCAGCGGCTCCTTCGCCGCTGTCTGCGGCGTCCTGGCGGGCATGGTCCTCACAGTGACGCCGGTGATGGGCGACCTCGCCCTGGGCAAAGGCCTGCCGGTCCTGCTGCTGGGTGGACTCAACTCCATCCCCGGTGCCATGGCGGGCGGCCTGATCATCGGTCTCGTGGAGGCGCTGGGTAGCTACTACCAGCCAGGGATGAAAGAGATCATCCCCTGGATCGTCATGCTGATCATCCTGCTTGTCAGGCCCTACGGGCTCTTCGGAGAGAGGCGGATAGAAAGGATATAGAGCCATGATGCCATCGGGTGTCTTCAATACGCGGCCGCAACAGGACATGGCCATCGTCAGGACCAGAGCCCAGTGGCTGCTCCTGGCCGCCGCGCTCATCTTCCTCGTGACGCTGGGGCTGTACCTGCCCCAGGAGTGGGTGGTCTGGCTGATCATGGTGGGCATCTACACCGTCGCCGCTCTGGGCATACACATCATGACCGGGCTCTGCGGCCAGTTCTCCATGGGTCAAGCCGCCTTCATGGCCCTGGGAGCCTACACCACGGCTTTTCTCGCTGGATCGCACGGATGGTCTCCCTGGCTCACCCTGCCCCTTTCGGGACTTGTCGCTGGATTGGGCGGGCTGGTCTTCGGCATCCCGGCACTGCGCATCAAAGGCTTCTACCTCGTCCTGACCACCATAGCTGCCCAGTTCGTGATCATGTGGGCCATCAGACAGCCGGATTGGCTCGGGGAAACATATGGCCTGGATGTGCCGGCAATCAGCATCGGGGGCGCGGCACTGAAAGACGCGCAGTTCTGGTGGCTCACCCTGGGGGTGGCCGCAGTGATGCTCTTTCTGGCCAAGAACATCCAGAGGACGGCCACCGGCCGGAAGTTCGTCGCGGTGCGGGACAACGACCTAGCCGCCGAGGTCATGGGCATCAACCTCTTCCGGACCAAGCTGCTGGCCTTCTTCATCGGCTGCTTCTTCGCCGGCATAGCCGGCTGGCTCTGGGCCCACCACCTCCTGCGCATCAATCCCGATCTGTTCACCTTCAGCCTATCTCTGTGGTTCCTGGCCATGATCATCATCGGAGGCATGGGCAGCACCGCCGGGGTGGTCATGGGTGCCGGGGTGATCATGCTGGTGGACAAGCTGGTGCCCCGTCTCTCCCCGGTGCTGGCCGATGCCTTCCCGTCGCTGGGCTACCAGATCCCGGCGGCTCTGTCTCTCATCCTGTTCGCTTTGGTGGTCATCCTGTTCATCCTCATTGAACCGAAGGGCCTGTACCACCGTCTGCAGAGAATCAAGCTGTACTACCGCCTCAATCCGTTTTCTTACTAGACTGGAGCTGTTGCCTATGATATGTTTGGGCCCAGGGGGCGAAAGGGAGTTGGCTCGGCCGCCGGCGGCGGCTGCGCTGTCCATAGAACCAGCATAAAGAGAAAGGAGGGGGCAATGAACACGAAGCGCGCAGGTCTGGCAATACTGGCGGTCCTGGTGGCCCTGCTGGCAGCCCTGCCCTCACTGGCCGGGTGCGCCGGGGGTGACGGGGGAGAGAAGGTAATCAAGATAGGCATCATGGCCGACTTCACCGGCACTGCGGCGTTCGCCATGCAGCCGACGATGAAGACGGCAGACAACTACGTGACCAAGGTAGTGCCCGAGAAGAATCCACTGCCCGGGGTGAAGGTGGAGTTCACCATCTTCGACACTCGCCTGGACTACAGCAGAACCGTCAACGGGTATCTGGAGTTGAAGGGCCGCGGCGTGGATATGATGATCATTCCCAACGCCCAGGACGTGGAGCTCCTGGGAGATAGACTGCGGCAGGACCAGATGCCCGTCATCGGGACTCAGGGCCTGCAGTCGCAGCTGGCCAGCGAATGGTCCATGTCCACTGTGTCGACCGTCCAAAGCCAGGGTGAAGCGGTGATGCGCTTCATCATGGACCACTGGGACTACGATGGCAAGGGGAGAAGCCCCGTGGTCGGCCATCTTGGCTACACCCTGACCAGCACCGAATACTACCAGAAGGGCATCGACTCCGTGCGGAACGCCTACCCCGGCAAGTTCACCTGGAAGGGGATCGAACGGGGTGCTCTGGGCAACGTGACATGGACCAGCGAGGTTGGCCGGCTGAAGACCTGTGACTACATCCTGGTCAGCGTTGCCGGGCCCATGCTCTCCAGCTTCGTCAGCCAGGCGCGGAACGGCGGCTACAACGGAGTCTTCATCACCGGCATGGAAGGCTTCCCCGGCTTCTTCGGCCTGGTGCGGAGCGCCATGAAGGGATCTCCAGAGCAGCTGTACGATTGCTACTACCTGGCCTGGTGGCCCTGGTGGAACGAGGACAAACCCTACATCAAGGACTGCCTGGAGTACATCGACACCTACCAGGCCGCCGACAAGGACGAGCTCCTGAACAGCTCTGCGGTCATCTCCGGCTGGGGACTGGGGATGGTGGTGGAGGCGGCCATACGGAATGCCATTGACGAGGTGGGGGCGGACAACATCGACAGGGTGGCCCTCAAGAACGGCATGAGAGCAGTGAACATGACAGTTGCCGGCTTCGGCGATGTCTGGAAGCTGACGGCGACCAACAACTGCCTCCAGTGGCAGCAAAGGGCGTTCGAGTGGAAGCTGGACTCCGAGGAGTGGGTGCCGCTGCCCACCTACTACGATCCCGTGTTGAGCAAACCAGCCTCTTGATGATAGCATTGGCCGGACCCGGTGACCGGGACTGAATGACGGGGCGCATCCCTGGAGGGCCCCGAGCCCTCCAGGGGAAACCGCGGGTAGCACAGAATGACTGAGCAGACACCCAGACCGGTTGAACTCAAGGTAGAGAACCTGGACCTCAGCTTCGGCGGGGTCAAGGCCCTGGACAGCCTGAGCTTCGAGGTGGTCAGGGGCCAGATCATGGGCATCATCGGCCCCAACGGTGCCGGCAAGACCAGCACCCTGAACTGCATCAACGGGTTCTACCGCGCCCAGCATGGAGAGATCTACTTCCAGGACAAGAGGATCACCCGGCTGAGGCCGGACAGCATCGCCAAGCTGGGCATCAGCCGCACCTTCCAGAACATCCAACTCTACACCGGCCTCAACGTGGTGGACAACCTCATGGCTGCCCGCCACTTCCTCTTCAAGTCCACCTGGGTCGAGGGGGCCCTCTACTACGGCCGGACGCACCGGGAGGAAGTAGAACACCGCTGGGCGGTGGAACACATCATCGACTTCCTCGAACTGGAACGGTGGCGGAAATCGGTGGTGGGCACGCTGCCCTACGGCATACGCAAACGCATAGACTTGGGTCGAGCGCTGGCCCAGGAGCCGAAACTGCTCCTCCTCGACGAGCCCATGGCGGGCATGAACGTCGAAGAGAAGGAGGACATGGCCCGCTTCATCCTGGACGTCCAGGAGGAGAAGGGGATCACCATAGTCCTCATCGAGCATGACATGGGCGTGGTCATGGACATCACCGACAAGATCGTGGTTCTCGACTTCGGCAGGAAGATCGCCGAAGGCCCGCCCGACGTGGTCAACAAGGACCCCGTGGTCATCAAGGCATACCTGGGGGAGCAGGCAGCCTCTCCCGTCTAGGATGGTGACAGCCTATGCCCATGCTGCAGCTGAACAACGTTGAAGTGAGATACATGGACGTCATCCTGGTCCTCCGGGGGGTGTCCCTGGAGGTGGAGAAGGGCAGCGTTGTGGCCCTCCTGGGCAGCAACGGCGCCGGGAAGACCACCACGCTCCGGGCCATCTCCGGGTTGCTCAAGACCCAGGACGGCCGGGTCACCGACGGCAGCATCGAGTTCGAGGGGAAGAGGATCGAGAACGGCGACCCGGAGTCCATCGCCAGACAGGGCATCATTCAGATACTCGAAGGCCGGAGAACCCTGGTCCACCTCACGGTTGAGGAGAACCTGCGCGCCGGCGCCTATATCGCCGGCAACGGCGCCAACCTGAAGCGAGACCTGGACATGGTCTACGGCTACTTCCCCGTCCTCAAGGAACTCCGCAATCAGACCGCCGGATACCTCTCGGGCGGTGAGCAGCAGATGCTGGTCGTGGGCAGAGGACTGATGTCCCATCCCAAGCTCATGCTTGTCGACGAGGCCTCACTGGGATTGGCCCCCATCCTGGTGGAGGAGATCTTCCAGATCCTGAAGAGAATCAACGAGGAAGAGCGGGTCTCCATACTCATGGTGGAACAGAACGCCAGAGCGGCTCTGGCCCTGGCCCATCACGGCTATGTCATCGAGAACGGGCGGATCGTCCTCGACGACACCGGCGAGAACCTCAGGGGGAACGCCGACATCCGGGAGTTCTACATGGGCCTGAGTGCTGTCGGCGAGACCAAGAGCTACCGGGACGTCAAGCACTACAAGCGAAGAAAGCGGTGGCTGGGCTAGGGCCGGGCATGTGGCCCGCCACCGAGGAGTAGTCATATGGGATGGCAGGTGACGGCTACCACGGTGCGGTGTCAGCACGTGGGTGATTTCGCCACCATCATGGTTCAGCCCGACGGCACCAGCAAGTGCTCCTACGTCAACAGGCACAGCAGGGCCCGGGACAGCAAGCGCAGGCTGCGGGACTGCAAATGGCCGGATTGTCCGCTGGTCTCCGACTTCCAGAAGCAGGCCCTGGCACTGTGATCCCAGAATGAGCCGGGCATCAGGCCTCCCGGCAGTCCAGGGAAGGGGGCGAAGATGTTCATTCGCGATGTCATGACCACCAATGTAGTCACCATCCCCAGCACCACCTCGCTGGCTGATGCCAGGAGGATCATGGACGCCCACCACATCCGGCGCCTGCCCGTAGTCGACAAAGGCAAAGTCCTCGGTGTGGTCTCCCGGGATGCCCTGGACAAGGCCGGGCCCTCCAAGTTGACCACATTCAGCATCCATGAGGTGACCTACCTGCTGGGCAAGATCACCGTCAGGGAGATCATGAGCAAGAACCTGGTCAGCGTGTCCCCCGATGCCACCGTGGAGGAAGCGGTGGCCATGGCCCAGTCCAAGAAAGTGGGCATGCTCATCGTCATAGAGGATGGCCGTCTAGTGGGCATAGCTACCACGAACGACTTCTTCTACAAGATCGCCAATCCCATCCTGGGCATCGACAAGCCGGGAACCAGGTTCTCCGTGCACAACTGGCGCAGCATCGCCGATCTGCAGAAGATACTGGGCATCATCGACCGCTTTCAGTCTCAGATCGTCACCATGTACACCATGACCCATCCTGAATCGGGCCAGAACGATTTCGTGGCCCATCTGACCACGTCAAACCCTGACGGCCTCATGGAGGAACTGCGCAAGAACGGCTACGAGGTCCACGAGCGCGCCCGCTAGACCCGCGGTGGCGGGCCTCGCTGTCTGCCCAGGCACGGTAGTGCGCCACGCACCGTCTATCCCCTGCTTGCGCCCCAACCCCCGCCCCTCAGGAAGGGCGAAAACGTGAGCCTTGGCGCCTGACAAAGGAGGTTATTCTCCCCGGGCCCGCAGGACATCGAACCTCAAATCACCGCCAGTCGCTTTGCCTTTTGTCCCCGCCCTGGATAGACTCTTGCTGTCATGCCCTCCCCTGGCATTCCCCGTCAGCAGAACAGTCCCGACTCCATCAACCCTCATATCGTCGGCTTCATCCTCTACTGCAGCCGCCAGCAGAAGCAATGGCCCGAGCTCTACGACGAGATGTGCCGCGTGGCCGGCCGCGGTCTCTACCAGGGACTGCGCCACAGCGATCTCAGGCGCCTGGGCTTCTCTCTCAGTCTCAACCGCCTGGAGACCACCATACAGATGATCGAGGCGGTGACCAACTCCCCCATCGGCAGCGGGTCACTGGCTTCCTCACCGTGACAGACATCTGAGGCCGGGCACCATGTCCGTGGTTGCGCTGACAGTCGCTTCCCCCACCGGACCCCCGTCTCACCGCATGGTTTCCCTCGGCCTGACCGGCAACGCCGCCTTCATCTGGCAGAACCATCCTGAAGCCAGCCACGCGTTGCCCCGAACGAGAGGATCGTGCTACAATATGCTCCACCGTGTTCGACCAGCCCAGCCAGCCACTGCCCATGGAAGCCCTCAGGTGCAAAGGGAGTCGGGAT
Organism: Chloroflexota bacterium; assembly: GCA_016875915.1. GTDB lineage: Bacteria > Chloroflexota > Dehalococcoidia > UBA2247 > RBG-13-53-26 > RBG-13-53-26. The sequence goes on along the minus strand of VGOM01000008.1, from coordinate 58,698 downwards.
CTGCTGCCCGACGACATGGCACGCTTTCGTCATGTCGAGCAGGTGTTCAGGTCGTCCTGTCTGAGCTGGGGATATGACGAGCTGAGAACCTCCACGCTGGAATACCTCCACCTCTTCACATCCACTGGCACCCTGACGCCGGGGATGCTCAGCAAGGTCTACTCGTTCCTCGACTGGAACGGCTGGAGCGGCGAGAGGGTGGTCCTCCGGCCGGACGGCACCATACCTGCCGCGCGCCTGTATGTCGAGAACCTGGTCCAGTCCGGCATGGCCAAGCTCTTCTACGTGGAGAACATGTTCCGTTTCGAGGAGACGGGCCAGGAATCCCGGGAGCGCTGGCAATGCGGCGCCGAGCTTCTGGGCAGCGCCGAGCCATCAGCCGACGTGGAGCTGGTACTGCTCGCCCTGGAGGTCATGGCCCGACTGGGCCTCACGGACGTCCGGCTGCAGCTATCTCACGCCGGTCTGATCAGGGCCCTGCTCCGCGAATCCGGGCTGGTCCCCGCCGAGCAGAGCCGGCTATTCGACCTGATCATGGACGGGCAGACCGGTGACGCACTGGCCGGGATGATGGCCGCCAAGCCCCTGATGAAGGAATCCCTGGCCACGCTCTTCGATCTCAGAGGCACCACCCCGGGCTTCCTGCGGAACCAGCGGCTCGCCCTGGCCCAGATATCGCCCAGGCTCGAGCCTAGCATGGACAACTTCATAACCATCGCCCAGCTTCTGACGGACCTCGGCTGCGGCTACCAGATCAACCTGTCCTCGGGCAAGGGCTTCGAGTACTATACCGGGATCCTCTTCCAGTTCCAGGTCGGAGAGCAGAGGGTCGGCGGCGGCGGCAGATACGACGACCTCATCCCCCTGATGAGCGGCGGCGACGCCTGCGCCTCGGGGTTTGCCCTGGACATGGACCAACTTGTCAGACTGGCCGCCGGCTCCCCCACGGTCACCCCCGGCGTGCTGATCCACAGTCTGGACCAGACCGTTCAGGGCCAGAAGCTCTCCTTCGAGACCGCCGCCCTTCTTCGCCAAAGGGGCTACATCGCCGACTGCCGTCCAGCCGATGCAGAAGGGCCCGCACACCGCTGGATCCTCACCATCCGCAGCCAGGGCGGCAAGCCCCGCTTCCTTCTCTCCGACCGGACGAGTGGCAAGACGGCAGAGTTGGATTCGGCCGCCGAGATCCTCGGTATACTGCAGATCGCAAATGCAACTAAAGCTAGCCCTTCCTAAGGGTCGTCTTCAGCAGCCGACAGGCGCCCTGCTCCGAGAATCCGGCCTGGAGATCGACGGCTATGACGAGCAGTCGCGCTCCTACAGGCCGGCATGCCCCAACTGGCCCGATCTGACCATGAAGGTTTTCAATGAGAGGGACATACCCATCCAGGTGGCCGTGGGCAACTACGATCTGGGCGTCTGCGGTCAGGACTGGGCGGAGGAACTGCTCTCCCGCTACCCCCGCAGCGCTCTGGTCAAGGTCAAGCCCCTGCCCTACGGCGGCAGAGACCTCTGCCTGGTGGCCGATGCCTCATCCCCGATGGCGACCTTGGGGGAACTGGCCACCGGCCCGGGCAGGGTCCGCATCGCCACCGAGTACCCCAACCTGGCCGAGTCCTTGTGCCTCAACCGGAGGATGCGGCGGTTCAGCATCATCCCTGTCTGGGGCGCCGCTGAAGCGTACCCCCCCGAGAGCGCCGATGTGGCCCTCATCCCCCGGGAAGATGACGCACCTGTCGACCCTTCCCTGAGTTCTCTGGCCACTGTCCTTCGCTCCAGTGCCTTCCTTGTGGCACACCGCGCCAGTTGGGAATCCCGAGATATGGCCCCCCTCCTTGAGAGGCTCTATGCAACCATCGGTAGGACGCAACCCGCTGCCCCTCAGGTCAGGGCCGCACCGGCCGCCAGGGCCACCGACCCCTCGAGCCGCGCCCAAAGAGACCCGGCAGCGGTGTGGCTGGCCCTGCCTGACGGACACCAGCAGACCCCCGTAGCGGAGTTCCTGGAGCAGGCTGGCATCAGGCTCACCCCTCGTCCGCAGGAAGCCCGCCGGCCGAGCATCAATCTGGACGGCGTGCGCACCAAGATAGTCCGGCCTCAGGACATGCCCCTCCAGGTGGCCAACGGCAATTTCGATCTGGCCATCACCGGAGAGGACTGGGTTGCTGAGCACCTCTGCCGGTTCCCGTCCAGTCCGGTGAAAAAGGTCCTCCGTCTCGGGCTGGGGAAGGTGAAGATCGTCGCCGTGGTCAGCAAGCGACTGCCCTTCGAGAACACCCAGGACCTCCGGTCGCCGCTGCGAAGACACGGCTTCGCCATACTCCGCATAGCCTCTGAGTATGTCAACATTGCCGACAGGTTCGCCCGGGACAACCACCTCACTCCCTACCGTCTGCTGCCCACGTGGGGAGCCAGCGAGGCCTTCCTACCCGAGGACGCGGATGTACTCATCGAGAACACCCAGACAGGACGGACCATCGCCCAGCACAACCTGAAGATCATTGACACCCTCTTCGAATCCTCTGCCTGCCTGGTTACTGGCGAGTCCGCCACCAACGGCAGTGAGCTGAAGAGAAAGAGAATCGATGAGGTCATCGATCTTCTCCGTAGGTCAGCGCATCAAAACTAATCTGGAAGGAGGCTGTTCATGGAATTCAAGACTATCAAGCTGCACAAGGAAGACGGTATCGCTACCATCACCCTCGACCGCGCGGACGTCCTCAATGCCGTCAGCGAGGACATGGCCATGGATCTGGCAGCCGCCATCGATGACGTGGGGGATGATGACCAGACCAGGGTCCTGATCATCACGGCGGCTGGCCGCGCATTCTGCGCGGGTGGCGACTTCAAGTTCGAGAAGATCAAGGGCAAGCAGGTCCTCACTCCCGAGGATCTGGACATCTGGCCCAAGACCACCCGGGAAGTGAGAAGGGGCAAGATCCCCCCGCGGGCGCAGCGGCACATCATCCTGGGTCTGCAGAACCTGGACAAACCGACCATTGCGGTGATCAACGGCGTGGCCGCCGGGTTCGGCTTCGATCTGGCCCTGGCCTGTGACATAAGGCTGGGTTCGCCCAAGGCATCGTTCGTCATCGGCTACACATCCGCCGGTGTGGCGCCGGACAGTGGAGGGACGTGGCTCATGCCCCGGGTGATGGGTGTGGGCAAGACCCTGGAGTACATCTTCACCGGAGACCCCTGCACCGCAGAAGAGGCCTACCGCATCGGGTTGCTGAACAGGCTCATCCCCGCCGAGCAGCTGCAGGAGGAGTCCATCAAGATGGCCCGCAAGATCGCCAAGGGGTCTCCAATAGCCTACAGGCTGTCCAAGCTGCAGGTCTACAAGGGGCTGGGCATGGACCTTGATACGGCGCTGGCCTTCGCCATGGCTTGCGTCACCATCGCCACTGGGTCAGAGGACCACAAGGAGGCCCTGAGGTCCTTCGCCGACAGGAGACTGCCGGAGTTCAAGGACAGGTAGGTAGCCACAGGGGTTGGCCAGCCTTGCCTTCGCCAGCATCCATCGCCATCGACGGCTCCGCCGCAGTGGGCAAGAGCACTGTGGGCCGGATCGTGGCCACCCGGCTGGGCTATCGGTTCATAGACACAGGAGAGATGTATCGCGCCCTGACATGGCTGGCTCTCCGCCAAGGCATCCCCATGGATGACGTGGCTTCCCTGGCCAAGCTGGCCGGCGGGGCGAAGATAGACCTCCCGCCGCAGCCGGATGACGCGCTGGGTTCCATCCTCATCAACGGACTCGACGTCACCGATGCCATCCACGGGGCCGCGGTGGAAGCCTGTGTCCCCCAGGTCTCCGGGGTCCCATCGGTCAGGGAGGCTATGGCAGCCAGGCAGCGCTCCATGGCCCGCGGGGCGAAGGTAGTCATGGCCGGGCGCGACATCGGCACAGTTGTCCTGCCGCAGGCAGCGCTGAAGGTCTTCCTCACCGCACCCCTCAAGGAGAGGGCCCGTCGCCGGCACATTGAGCAGCAGGGAAAGGGGCTGGAGGCCGCCTACGAAGCCATCCTGGCCGACCTGGCCAGGCGGGACGAGATCGACACCCATCGCCCGGTGTCACCGCTGCGGCCCGCCGCCGATGCCAGGGTCATCGACACCGAAGGGCAGACCCCGGAACAGGTGGCTGGGGCCATAGTCAAACTGGCAAAGGAGGTCGATTGTCCATAACCCTCTACGACGCTTGCCGGCCTCCGGTGGCCCTGGCGCTGAAGCTCATCTGTCGCTACAGATTCGTCAATCGAGAGGTCAGCCTGCCGGACGGACCGCTGATTGTGGCCTCCAATCACCTTAGCTGGCTGGACATCCCTCTCATCGGGGTAGGCATCCGCCGCAGAAGGATCTCCTTCATGGCCAAGAAGGAGTACTTCCACTCCCCTGTTCACGCCTTCATCATACGCGCCCTGGGCAGCTTCACCGTTGACCGCACCACGGTGGACCGCTCGGCATTCGACCTAGCGGACAAGGCACTCCGGGATGGCCGCGCACTGGGCATATTCCCGGAGGGTACCAGAAGTCGCACCCTCCAGCTTCAGAAAGGCAAGCTAGGCGTGGCCTTCATTGCCCTCCGCAGCAATGCCGTCATCCTCCCCATAGGCATCTCAGGCACAGAGAAGATCAGGCACAGGTATCAAGGCAGCAACCGCAGACTGCTCTACCGCCCCGGGGTGACCGTCAACATCGGCCAGCCTTTCAGGCTGCCTCAGGTGAGCGGCAAGCCCAGCCGGGCGGATCTTGCCACCTCCACGGAGACCATCATGAAGCACATCGCCGAGCTCCTGCCCGAGGACTACCGGGGGCTGTACCGTTCCGATGGACATTGAGAAGGCCTCCGAAACGGGCTTCTGTTTCGGTGTCAAGAGGGCCCTGAGGATACTGGAGGAGACCATTGCCGAACACGGGACGGTGGAGACGCTGGGCCCGGTGGTCCACAACCAGCAGGTGGTGGATCGCTTCGCCCAGCTCGGCGCCCGGGCGGTGGAGAGGGCAGACCAGATCGCCGGCGGCGTGGCCGTCATCCCTTCACACGGTGTATCGCCCGATGTCCTGGAGGATCTTGCCTCTCGCGGCCTGAAGGTGGTGGACACCACCTGTCCCAACGTGCGCAGAGCACAGAGCGCCGCCAGAGACCTGTCCCAGGCTGGGGTCTGGGTGGTCATCTACGGAGACCCCCGGCATCCCGAGGTGAAGGGCATCCTCGGCTGGGCCGGGCACAAGGGAGTGGCCACCCTGGACAGCCGGACGGTCACCGATCTCCCCGATCTGCCTTCGCATCTCGGTCTCCTCTCTCAGACCACCCGCAACTCCGCCCAGTATGCCGGATTCGTGGGCAGCATCACCGGCGAGGTCCTCTCACGGGTGGACGAACTGCGCGTCATCAACACCTTGTGCAACATCACCAAGAGGCGGCAGGCAGCCGCACTGGAGCTGGCCCGCAGAGTCAGTCTGATGATCGTGGTCGGGGGACGGCACAGCGCCAACACCCGCTGCCTCGCTGACATGTGCTCCTCGACCGGCACGGAAACCCACCTCGTCGAGACTGCTGGAGACATCGACGGAGCCTGGCTTGAAGGTCAGAGTGCCATCGGCGTCACCACCGGCACCTCCATACCGGACGGTGTTATCGACGAAGTTATGCTAAAATTGGAGGGCCTGAAAGAGCGTGGCGGCCGGGTCTAGAACCCCGCCCAACAAGGCAATATGCAGATAAACGTCGCGCAGTTGCTCAAGGAGCCTACCGGGGCCTCCCGCACCGTCGACGTGGACGGGGCACTAGCCCTCGACCAGGGTGATCTGTCCCCAGTTCAGGGCAGAGCCGAACTTCTCCGCGTGTCCAAGGGCATCCTGGTCCGGGGGGAATTCACCACCGCTTGCCATCTCGTCTGCAGCCGCTGTCTCAAACCCTTCCCCCAGACGCTCCAGTTCCGCACGGAAGAGGAGTTCAGCCCCTCCATTGACGTAGCCAGCGGCGAGGATCTGCCTGCGCCCGAAGATGCCTCCGGCTTCAGGATCGACGACCACCACGTGCTGGACCTGACCGAGCTTGTCAGACAGCACAGCCTGCTGGCCGCCCCCATGAAGCCACTCTGCCGGCCCGATTGCGCCGGGCTCTGTCCGCGTTGCGGAGCCAATCTCAACCAACAGCCCTGTTGCTGTTCAGATGATGCCGTCACCCCGTTCGCGGCCGCGTTTGACAAACTCAAGTCTGCAAGAAAGTCGAGGTAAGTCGTATGCCACCGCTCCCAAAGAGAAAGACCTCCAAGGCACGCCATCGCGTGCGCCGCAGCCACCTGGCTCTCACAGCTCCGTCCACGGAGGCTTGCCCCAGGTGTCATGCCCTGAAGCTGTCGCACACCGTTTGCGCCAACTGCGGCACCTATGGCGGCGAAGAGGTCATCAAGCCCGAGAGCAAGAAGAAGGCCTAGCCCTCTGATCGCTGTGCCCGCAGACCACCCCATCATAGAACCACGGAGTCGCAGTATGCACAGCCGCATGGCGGCTGTCTCTCCACCGCATTTCCTCGGCCGGGGCCTATGAACAGACGCGAAGGAACGGCCTATGTCTTCCCGGGTCAAGGCTCGCAGTGGGTGGGTATGGCCCGAGATCTCCACGCCACCTCATCGGCCGCCAGGGAAGTCTTCGAGGAGGCCGACTCGGTCCTCGGCTTCGGCCTCTCCCGCCTGTGCTTCGAAGGGCCCGAGGACGCCCTGCGTCAGACGGTCAATGCCCAACCCGCCATACTCACCGTCAGCATCGCCTATCTCCGGGGCAACCAGTCGTCCCCTGCCATCACGGGCACCCCCACCTTCGTTGCCGGACACAGCCTGGGCGAGTATACCGCCCTGATCGCCGCCGGGGTGCTCACCTTCAGGGACGCCCTCCGCCTTGCCAGGGAGAGAGGACGCCTGATGCAGGAAGCCGGCGAGAGGAATCCGGGGGGGATGCTCGCCCTCATAGGCATGGATGAGAACGCCGTGAGGGACGTCTGCGCCGCCTGCGGCATTCAGATCGCCAATATCAACTGCCCCGGGCAGATCGCGGTCAGCGGGGCCACTGAGCCGCTGGCCCGGGCCGCCGAACTGGCCAGGTCCAGGGGCGCCCAGAGGGTCGTTCCCCTTCAGGTCAGCGGGGCCTTCCACTCCCGCCTCATGGAGCCGGCCAGCCAGGGAATGGCCCTGGCCACTTCAGGGCTGGACTTCCGCGATGCCGCCATCCCCGTCGTGGCCAACACCACCGCCCTCCCCATCACCGCTGGCAGCGCCGTCCGATCCGAACTCCTGGAACAGCTCCTCCACTGTGTGCAGTGGCAGAAGTCCGTCGAGTACATGATCGGTCAGGGAGTAAGCACCTTCGTAGAGATCGGACCGGGTCAGGTGCTCACCGGTCTCATGAAGAGGATCAGCAGGGACGTGACTGCCCTCAGCGTGGAGAAGAAGGACAGCCCCAGGGGCAGCGCCCGCTAGCTCCGCAACCTCTCTCCCGCCGTTGCCGTCACGCCGGGTTCCCCACCAGGCAAGAAGGCATCTTCACTTGCATGAATACCGATGTTATACTTAGGGCCATATGCCGGTGGTACTCTGCGGCAACTCTCTGGATAGCGAGAGGATGAAATCACAGGTGCCTGTCAGGCGGGAAGCCAGGGCCGTGGCCCTCCAGGCACTCTTTGAGGTTGACTGCGCCAGCCACAACGTGGAGGATTCCCTGGATAGACTGCTTCAGGAGTCCTCGATGCCCGACGACAGCGTTGGATTCACCAGGGATCTGGTGACCGGCGTCCTGGGCGACCGCAAGGCCATCGATGCCCTGATCCAGCGCTTTGCCCCTGCCTGGCCGCTGCAGCAGCTCTCCATCGTGGACAGGAACATCCTGCGCCTGGCCGTACACGAACTGCTCTCGGAGGTGGCCCCGGCCAAGGTGGCCATCAATGAAGCGGTGGAACTGGCCAAGGCCTTTGGAACAGACAGCTCACCGAGGTTCGTCAACGGTGTCCTGGGTTCGATCTACGCCGATCTCGAGAATAGGAAGAAAACTAACTAAGGGGGTGACTATCTAGTGGCCACAGTCTTCGAGAGAGTGAAGCGCATCATTGTGGAGCAACTCGGCGTCAAGGAAGACGATGTAGTCCCGAAGGCGTCGTTTGTCGAGGACTTCAACGCCGACTCGCTGGATCTTGTAGAGCTGATCATGGCGTTGGAGGAGGAATTCAGCAATCCCAACAAGAAGGTTGAGATCCCCGACGAAGACGCCAGGAAGATCATCACCGTCGGCGACGCCGTTGACTATATCAAGGACTTCGGCATAGAGGACGAATAGGGGCCTGCATCATCCGGTGGATCAACAGGAGCCCACAGCCTCGCTTTCGCTCTTCCCGCATGCAGCCGGCGTGAATGCCACAGGTCATCTCACCATCGGCGGCTGTGATGCCGTCTCTCTGGCAGCCCAGTACGGCACACCGCTGTATGTCCTGGATGAAGCCACCCTGCGGTCCAGATGCAGTGAGTACCGCCGGGAGTTCAGTCAGCGCTACCCGGACTCCCTGGTCATCTACGCCTGCAAGGCCTTCATCAACCCCGCCCTGGCTCTCCTCTTGCGGGAGGAAGGCCTGGGCCTCGACGTGGTTTCAGCCGGCGAGATCTCGATAGCCAAGGCCGCCGCCTTCCCCCCGGATAGGGTCTACTTCCACGGCAACAACAAGAGCCATGATGAGCTGTCCTTCGCCCTCGACTGGAAGATCGGACGCATGGTCATCGACAACTTCCGTGAACTCGACCTGCTCGCAGCGCTGGTCAAACGGAACGGCTCCGTCCAGGATGTGCTGCTCCGCGTGTCTCCGGGCATCGATCCCCATACCCACCAGTACATTGCCACCGGCGTTCTGGACAGCAAGTTCGGCTTCCCCCTGACCACCGGACAGGCCGGGGAGGCCCTGGCCAAAGCCATGGCCACTCCGGGGCTGAACGTCGTCGGACTGCACTTCCATCTCGGGTCATCCATCTTCGAGGTCCAGCCCTACGCCGAGGCCATCGACCTGGTGCTCCGCTTCGCCGCGGAGATGAAGCAGAAGCATGGCTTCCGGCTGAGGGAACTCAACGTCGGTGGCGGTTTCGGTGTCCAGTATCAACTGGACTCGTCTCCCCCTCCCACAGCCGCGTACGCGCAGGTGATCGCCTCCTCGGTCATCGGCCTGTGCCCCAGTCTGGGTCTGGCCTCGCCGAGACTGGTCGTGGAACCGGGCCGGGCCATAGTGGCTCAGGCCGGCGTGGCGCTCTACAGAGTGGGCGCCGCCAAGGATGTCCCGGGCATCCGCCGCTACGTCTTCGTCGATGGAGGCATGGGTGACAATATCCGTCCCGCCCTCTACGGCTCCAGGTACGAAGCGGTGGCGGCCGGCAAGATGAATCAGCCGGCAGCCCAACCGGTGACCATAGCCGGCAAGTTCTGCGAATCAGGTGATATCCTCATCAAGGACATCCCCCTGCCTGTTCTGGAAGGGGACGACATCATTGCCGTGCCGGTGTCCGGGGCCTACTCCCTTCCCATGGCCAGCAACTACAACGCCTCGTTGAGGCCGGCCATAGTCATGGTCTCCGATGGCCGCGCTCGCCTCATCAGAAGGCGTGAGACCCACGAAGACCTCACCAGATACGACCTCTCCTGAATCCGGAGAGCAACCCCGTGTCACCATTGGGGGATCAGACCACATGTGGCGGGTGCTAGGGCAGCCGAAGGTCATCACACTGCTGCAGCGCAGCCTCCAGTCAGGCCGCCTGGCGCATGCCCACGTGTTCATCGGCCCGCCTCACGTGGGGAAGCTCACGCTGGCGGTCAACCTGGCCCAGGCCCTGAACTGCGCCTCACCAGACCCTCCCTGCGGCGAATGCTCCCCCTGCCGCCGGATCGCCGCCGGCAAGCATGCCGACGTTCAGATACTCGATCTGCTATCCTCGGAGGTGAAGGGCATCGGCATCGATCAGATCAGAGATATCCAGAGTGTCGCCTCGCTGCCACCGTATGAGGGCCGAAGCAAGGTCTTCATCCTAGACAACGCCGACCTGCTCTCCCACGAGGCGGCCAACTGCCTGCTCAAGACCCTGGAGGAGCCTCCGCCCACGGTCCATCTCATCCTCCTCACGATCAGCCGAAGCCGGCTTCTGCCCACCGTGCTCTCCCGTTGCCAGGAGGTCAACCTGCGTCCGGTGCCGCTGAGGACAGCCAGGGATATCCTGGTCAGGGACTGCGGCCTGCCGTCCGAGAAGGCCGATCTGCTGTCACGGCTCTCCGGCGGCTGCATCGGCTGGGCCATCACAGCCAGCCGGGACGATGGCGTTCTCCAGGAGAGAGAGGAGCGCATAGCCGCCTTCATCGCCATGAGCAGTGCCGGTCCGGGCCGACGGCTGGCCTACGCGGCCGAGCTGGCAGCCCAGTTCGGCAAGGGGCGGGACAGGGTGTCCGAGACCCTTTCGTCATGGCTGCTCTGGTGGCGCGATCTGCTGCTCGTCAAGGCCGGAGACGAGCAGTACATCACCAATATCGACCACCGGACCGCCCTCCGCAGCCAGGCTGACAGGCTGACCGTGCCACAGATCCAGCAGTTCATCCGCCACCTGCGGGCCGTTCCCCGCCAGCTCGAAGGGAACGTCAACCCCCGCCTTGCCCTGGAGGTGCTTCTCCTTGACATGCCTTGAAGAGAGGATAGGTTGAGATATGAATCCGGATGCCGAATTCCAGAACTTGATCAGACCCCATCTCCTGAACATGAAGCCCTACGGCTACATCGCGCCCCTTGAGGTCGTCTCTGAGGATGGCGGCTTTCCTGCCGGCAGGCTGATCAAGCTCGACGGGAACGAGAACCCCTACGGCTGCTCACCCAGGGTGAGGAAGGCCCTCTCCGAATACCCCTACTATCACATCTACCCCGATTCCGAGCAGCGGGAGCTGCGGAAGGCTCTCCAGGAGTACGCCGGGGTCCCGGCTGAGCAGATAGTGGTCGGCAGCGGCAGCGACGAACTGATCGATTTCGTCATGCGTCTCTTCGTCAACCCCGGCGACAGGGTGGTCAACTGCGTGCCCACCTTCGGTGTCTATCAGTTCAGTACTGAATCCTACGGCGGCCAGGTGGTCAGCGTGCCCCGTGACGGGGCCTTCGCCATCGAAGTCTCCGCCGTCAAGGAGGCGGCCCGGGCGGGGGCCAAAGTGGTCTTCATAGCTTCCCCCAACAACCCCAGCGGCAACACCACGTCCATCGAAGACGTCCTCGAGGTCCTCGGAAGCCAGGTCATCGTCGTGGTGGACGAGGCCTACTACGAGTTCTGCGGGCAGACCGTCATACCCCTGGTGGCCGGCCACCCCAACCTGATCGTCCTGCGCACCTTCAGCAAGTGGGCCGGGCTGGCTGGACTCCGCGTCGGCTACGGCATCTTCCCCCGAAAGTTCGCCGAGCGCCTCTTCCGGGTCAAACCGCCCTACAACGTCAATGCCGCCGCCCAGATCGCTGCCATCGAATCGCTGAAGGACCTGGACTACCTCCGCCAGACCATCAGAGCCATAGTCTCAGAACGTCAGCGCCTGGGCACAGAACTGGCTCAAACCGGACTCCTCCAGCCCTGGCCATCCCAGGCCAACTTCGTCCTCTGTTCCGTCCTCGAAGGGCAGGCCGCTCGCATCCACCGCGAACTGAGGCAGAGAGGCATCCTGGTCCGCTACTTCGACACGCCGCTCCTCAGGGACTGCCTCCGCATCAGCGTGGGCAAGCCGGAGCATACGGACGCTCTTGTTGCGGCGCTCAGCGGGATTTGCTAGAATAGCTCAAGTCGCCCATTATGAGATAGGAGGAGAAAACAAGCACATGGTGAAGCAGTTCTACGGGGTCAACATAGCGGTCAAAGACCTGGAAGCAGCTGTCAAGAAGTATGGCGGCTTCCTCGGCGTGCCTCCGGTCTACACGAAGCCCGAGGACTTCGCTTTCCCCGGCCTGACCGGCGCTTCCTTCCACGTCGGCGGCGTCAGCATCAACCTCATCGCCTCCAGCAATCCGGAGACATCCATCTACAAGTTTGTCGAGAGCAGAGGCGAGGGCGTATTCCTCATCTCCCTCAGGGTGGACAACCTCGAACATGATATGAAGGACTTCACCGAAAAGGGTGTCAAGTTCGTCAGCGACAAGGCTCTCACATACTCCGGCGGCAAGGTCAACTTCGGACACCCCAAGTCGCTGCACGGCGTGCAGATTGAGTTCATCCAGCCGGACAAATAGTCGAGGCAACCGTACCGCGTGGTCATCAGAGCGGCTAGGCTTGACAGTCTAGCCGCTCTCTCTTTCTTCAGCCGAGGGGCCCGCACCGGGCCACAGAAGCAAGGACATGGTGAAGCGCTTTCTGGACGTGGGCATCGCGGTGGCGGATCTCGACGAAGCGGTGGCCACCTATTCCGGGCTCCTGAGCACGGCCCCGGCTCTCCTCGGGCCGGAGCAGTATGCCTACTCCGGCATCAGCGGGGCCCGCTTCTACATCGAAGCCGCCAGCATCAGCCTGGTGGCCCCCCGTGACGACTCCAACCCCATCGCCACCTTCATCGCCTCCAGGGGAGAAGGCATCAACCACATCTCCTTTGAAGTCACCGATATCGAGCAAGCGGCCGAGGCCATGAAGGCCAGCGGCATTGTCTTCCTCACCCCCGGCCCTCTGAGCTTCCCCCAGGGCCAGGTCATGTTCACCCATCCCAGATCCACGCATGGCGTCCAGATCGCCATTGTCCAGCCACAGCCGGGCGTCGACCTCCTCCGTCCGCCGCACCAAGCCTGAGCTCCGACCAAGGCAGCGCTCCCCTTCAATGCCTCGGCAAAAGCAACAGGGGATGACCTCGAGTCATCCCCTGTTCGGATTCAATCCGTTGCGCTCTCTGTCGCCGTCTACATCCGTCTGGCGGCCACCAGGCGTGACACCGCCCAGACTATGGCGCCGGCCGCACCCAGCACGCCAGCCACGCCGATCAGTATGAGGAACACCCCGTACAGATCATTGAAGCCGGCCTCTGCGTTCAGCTTGTTCGCCTCGGCCTTGGTCAGAGCCTCGATCCTCTTGGCCTCCGCATCGGACTTGGCAGCCTGGCCATCGAGCCATGCCGCCGCTCCGGTGCCCAGCCCTGTCAGGGCATCCTCCAGAGTACCGTTGACAGCGCTGTCAGCCGCTATGGCTGCGGTCATCTTGTCGATGGCATTCTGATAGTACGTCTTCGCACCGCTGAAGTCGCCATTGGCATACGCCGTGTCACCCAGAGCCTCCTGCGCATCGGCTTCCACTATCAACTGCGAACCCTCCGCGCTGGGGATGAAGTTCGTGGGCCGATACAGCGTGCCATACTGCTGCTTCAGCTGCCGGGCATCGGCCTGGTCAGCCGAGTATGCGGCAAAGTCAGCTCCTGTGGCCGCCGTGAAGCGCGAGTAGTACTCGTAGAACGCGTACACCTGCTCCCACTGAGTCGGTGCCGTTACAAAGGTGACCTCGCCGGTCTCCGCCACAAACGCATACGCTGCGGCAGCAACCTCAGTCACCGTCTGGGTTACCGTGTTCCTCAGGAACACCCTCTGTGAACCCGCTACCACCGGTCTCGCCCCAGTCACGAATACCGTGTTGACTCCGTTGCCGAAGCCCAGGAGTTCAGGATACGAGTACGTTGCCCAAACCTGAATCCCCGAGGCTGGAGCTGACACAAAACTCACCTTGCCCGAGTAGTTGTTCACGGTGTAGGCAGCCGCGCCAACCGCTGTCACTGTCTGAGCCGCGAGATCCACAAACGTAATCGCCATGGACCCCGGCACGACAGGCGCAGAGCTCGTGAAGAAGTCCACATTGATGCCATTGCCGTTGCCAAGGAAGTCGCCGGCACTGGCGTACCTCTTGTAGCTCACGCCCTGCTGTTGATAGCCGACGATGATCTGGTAGCTATGGAGTATCGCGTTGCTGGCCACGTCTGAAGCCGGCACAGCGAAACTGAATGACACGACTCCGCTCTCGTTGTCCCTGATCTCCGTCGGATAGGCGGTGGCCGCGTACTCCTGGCCCCAGTCGAACTTGATCTTCGCTTCCTTTATGGTGATGTCTGCCGTCCCAGCCGTGTCGTTGAACACTGCCGCCGTCAGTTTGGCTGTTGACCCAGCCTTGTAGGCCACTACCGGCCCGCCATAGAAGCTGTCGGTCCCTACATAGGCGGTCTCTGCCCAGTTGTACGAACTGATGCCTGCCTGTGCTGTTCCCGGCACAATCATGGCAACGAGTGCCGCCAACGTGAAGCCGACAGCGAACACCAAGGCAAAACGTCGTTTCGCCACTTTGTTCTGACCTCCTTTACAGTCCGTCAATCCTAATGACTTCCCTTCCCCACCCCACATCCTCCACCCCCAGGATCACTTCCTCAATAGCCGTGTTTGGTGTCGGGGCTATCACCTCCTTCTCCCCCCGAATTCCGCCTCGTAGTTTAGCACTAGTTCGCCTTTTGTCAAGAGGTATGTTACAATTCCCACGAGAACGATCCACCGTGCTCCCCCAGCAGGCAGCCGAGCCGGGAGTTGCGCGGTCCCAGCGATAGGCGACACATGGATGCCAGGAAGGGCAAGGTCAAGCGCGAGACCAAAGAGACCAGCATCAGCGTTGAGCTGGATGTTGATGGGACAGGCGATTCAGATATCGCCACCGGTATTCGTATGCTTGATCACCTGCTGGCCCAACTCTCCCACCACGGCGCCCTCAACCTCAAGGTTTCAGCTGCCGGCCTGGACACTCATCACGTCGTGGAGGACGTCGCCCTCTGCATCGGCCGGGCACTGAACCAGGCTCTGGGTGACAGACAGGGCATCGTCCGCATGGCACACGCCCTGGTCCCCATGGATGATGCCCTGGCTCTGGTCGCCATCGACATCAGCGGACGTGGATACGCCGTGGTGGAGATCCCATTCGAGGACAAGCAGATCGCCGACCTCCCCTCTGGCCTGGTCCGCCACTTCCTGGAGACCTTCGCTTCTGAGGCCAGGCTGAACCTGCACACCGCGGTCTACAGGGGCAACAACGATCACCATAAGGCTGAGGCCATCTTCAAGGCGCTGGCCCGCGCACTGGACGCCGCCAGCCGCATTGACGATCGGATGAGGCACCGCATCCCCAGCACCAAGAACCTCATTGACTGAGGCTGCCGGTCGCAGATCTGCCTACTGAGCCACGAAGCCGCCGTCGGCTGTCATCGTGTGCCCGGTGACGAATGACGCCGCATCGGAGCACAGCCAGGCAACCACCTCACCGATCTCCTCCGGCTTGGCCCACCGCCTCATCGGTGCCGGCAACGTCTCACCCATCTGGGGTTGCCTCCCCAGGCGTTTTGACATCCCGGTGCGGATCCCTCCCGGGCATATGGCGTTCACCCGGATGTTGGACTTGGCGTACTCCAGGGCGGCCACCTTGGTCAGTTGCACCACACCACCTTTGGAGGCGCAATAGGCGGACAGGCCCGGCAAGCCCACCAATCCCCCTACCGAAGCGGTGTTCACGATGGCCCCTCCACCCTGCTTCAGCATCTGCGGAATCTCGTACTTCATGCAGAGCCACTCCCCTTTAAGGTTGGTGGCCACGATGCTGTCCCAATTCTCCTCAGTGCAGTCCGCTGTCGATGAGACCGTTCCTTCGATCCCTGCGTTGTTGAAGGCACAGTCCAGCCTGCCATAGGCCTTCACCGTCTGGTCAACCAGGGCCCTGACCTCCTCCGATCTGGAAACATCGCACCTGGCGAACGTGGCCTCTCCGCCCGCTTCCCGGATCAGACGGGCGGTCTCCTGGCCTCCCTCAACCACTATGTCCGCCACCATCACCTTCGCCCCATCGCGAGCGAAGATCTGGGCCGTTGCCCGCCCTATCCCCGCAGCTCCGCCGGTAACCAGTGCCACCTTGTCCTTCAGTAGTCCGGGCAATTCCTTCCTCCTCTGTCAGTCTCCATCGGCCATGGCAAGCCGATGGCGGTGTCAATCAGGGCCATCTTAGCAACTCGGCTGCGTTGCCCGCAACCCGATGGCCTGTGGCTTGCTTTCCACGGTTCTCACCACCGTTGCCCCTGAATCCCTCCGTGGCCGGCCCGGCCTGTGGTATCATCAATGCCGCGACAGGCGGCACAGGCCTTCAGAAGACCATGGAAGTCACCGAGGTAGCCCCGAACACCTTCCTCATCAACCCTGCGTCGGACTCGGACTTCTCTCTCGGCGAGATCGTCTATCTCATCGTCGACACGCCCTCGGTGCTGATCGAGCCGGGCTCAACGACCACCGCCTCACGGCTGCTCAGCAGATCCGCAGACCTCGGCCTCAACCTTGACGGCCCGATCTACGTCATTCCCACCCATATCCACGTCGACCACGGCGGAGGATCGGGCTTGCTGGCCCAGCGGCTGCCTCAGGCCCGGGTCGTCCTCCATCCTCGCGGGGCGCCGCACCTGGCTGAGCCGGCCAGGCTCGTCGAGAGCACCCGTCTGGTCTTCGGCCCGGACTTCGAGCAGACCTTCGGCCCCATCCTTCCCGTCCCCACCGGCCAGATCCATGTCGCCCGCGACGGCGAGGTTGTCCGTCTCGGCAAGAGAGATCTGACCCTTCTCTTCGCTCCTGGACACGCCTCCCACCACCTGGCCATCCTGGACAGCCTGACCCAGGGGCTGTTCTGCGGCGAAGCCCTCGGCATCGTCCCCGCTGACATGCCCGATTTCCCTCTGCCCGCAGCCGTGCCCCCTTTCGATCTGGAGCTCTATCTGCAGACGATAGCCCGGCTGGCCCGGCTGCAGCCCCGGCTCCTCTTCTATTCCCACTGCGGAATTGGCAGGAACACCGGCAGACTGATCCAGCAGGTCAGGGAGAACACCACCGCCTTCGCCGACCTCGTCCGGGAAGGCCTGGAGCAGGGCGAGTCGGATCAGCAGATCTGGCAGCGTCTCCTGGGCCATATCAGACATCGCTTCCCCGGAGCTGAAGTACCGGCCCAGTATCAGATGACCCTCTCCGGCTACATCTCCAGCTTCCGCGGGAAGCAGCCCTAACCCCCCTCAGAACCGGGGCCCTCCCCGCATCTCGGGAGTCTGGATTCAGAAGATCACCCCCGCGGCAGTGAGACGCTCTATCTCCGCCTCCGGCAGGCCCAGCAGGGAACGATAGACATAGTCGTTGTCTTGCCCCAGCTCTGGACCAGCCCGCCGGTACACCGCTGGGGTCTCGCTCAGCCCTATCGGACTCCCGTCCGAGACGGTCCTGCCCAGGACGGGATGCTCCAGCTCCACGAAGAAGTCCCTGGCTTTCAGCTGCGGATCGCCCGCCAGGTCGGACGCATTCTGTACCACCCCCGCAGCAACCCCCGCCCTCTGCAGGGATTCCATGACCTCTCGGGCATCCCGCTGGCTGGTCCACTCCTCCACCACAGCATCCAGTTGGGCCGAGTGCTTCCATCTCTGCCCCTGGCTGCTGAACTCTGCCCTCACGGTCCATGATGGACGGCCCAGCGCCTGGCAGAAGGCATCCCACTCTTGGTCATTGAACACCGCGATGGCACACCATCTGTCTTCTCCCCTGCAGCGGTAGACCCCGTGCGGTGCCCCCAGTCGCTGCGGCGAGGAGTTCCCTTCGGGCGCAGGGTCTCTGCCGTTGCAGGCGCTGTCCAGCATCCCTGTCCCCAGCAGACTGCACATCGCCTCAGTCTCGGACAGGTCAATGTGCTGCCCCTCCCCTGTCCTCTGCCGGTGCTCCACGGCCGCCAGTACGGCCAGCACGCCCATCAGGCCGGCCACATGGTCAGCATATGAGTAGCCCAGCCCCAGGGGAGCCCGGCCCGGAGAACCCGTGAGGTACGTCATCCCGCTCAACGCCTGCACCGTCGGCCCGAAGGCAAAGTAGTCCCGCCACGGCCCTGTCCGCCCCATGCCCGACATGCTCAGCATGATCAGTTCAGGTCTTTCCTTCCTTAACGCTGCGTAGTCCAGACCCCAGTTCTCCATCACCCGGGGACTGAAGTTCTCCACCAGGATATCGCTGATCCGCACCAGCCTTCTGGCCAGCTGAACACCTTCGGGCTTGGACAGGTTCAGCGTGATGCCCAGCTTGTTCCGGTTCCAGGCGGCGAAGTAGCCGGTGAGGTTGTGCGCCGGCCCTCCCGCGGTCAGACGCGACTGCACCTTGATCACCTCGGCGCCGTGATCGGCCAGCATCCGGGTGGCAAAGGGCCCGGCCAGTACCGCGGTGAAGTCAAGCACCCTCACGCCTGACAGTGCCCCTGGCATCAGATGATCCCCTCCTCAGCCAGATCGCCCATCTCCTTCGCTGTCAGCCCCAGTTCCCCCATCAGAATCCCCTCATTGTGCTCGCCAATCAGGGGTGCCCGCTTCCAGATCCTCCAGGGAGTTCGGCTGAGCACATACGGCGCGCCCGGATAGCTGAACGACCTGCCCTCCCCGGGATGAGCCACCTCCACGAAGAACCCCCTCTCCAGCAGTTGCGTGCTGCCCTTCACATCCCTCAGGGTATGGACCACTGCCCACGGCAGGTGCATCGCCTGACCCTGCTCCATCAGTTCCGCAGCCCGGTGCCGCCGGGTCCAGCCCTCCAGGACTTCGATCACGTGTTCCACCTCCATCCGCCTCACCTCAGGATCGCGCCACCTCTCCTCCTTCAGATCCGCTGCCATTCCCTCACTGTCCAGCCATTCCACCACCGTGTCCCACTCCCCGAAGAGCGAGAGCAGCACCCAGCCATCCCGGCACGGGAACACCCGGAAGGCGTTGTCCCAGTGGAGGCTGCCCTGCCGCCTGGCCACCACGCCGTCGTAGAAATGCCGGATGAGGACATGCTCGGTCACTCCGACCGCGCATTCATGTATGGAGATATCCACCTGTTGGCCCCGGCCGCTGACGCGCCTGTGGCGCAGCGCCATCAGCGTGCCGATGGCCCCGAACACCGACGCCACCAGGCAGGCCTGCTCCCCGTACGGGGTGACTGGCCCTGTGTCGGTGTCGCCGCAGATGTAGGTCTGCCCTCCCATAGCTGCGGCCACGATATCGCTGGATAGATAGCCCCGCCGGGGGCCCGTCCGCCCGAAGTTGCTGATGGAGGTCAGCGTCAGGCCGGGATTCACCCGGGTCAGCGCTTCGTAGCCCAGGCTCAGCCCCTCCAGGTATCCTGGCCCGCAGCCGTCCAGCAGCACGTCTGCCGTCCGGGCCAGGCTCTTCACGATTCCCTGTCCCCTGGGTTTCCCGATGTCGAGCGTGATGCCCCTCTTGCTGGTGTTGTTGTACCAGAATGACAGGCTCTTCTCGGGGTCAGGCAAGTCGCTGAGGAAAGGGCCCACCCGCCTGGCCCGGTCACCTCCAGGGGGTTCGACCTTGATGACATCAGCACCCATGTCGGCCAGGAGTTTGGCGCAGAATGCCCCTTTCTCACCACCCAGGTCGAGGACCCTCACCCCGTGCAAAGCCGCTTGGCTCCGTGGAAATGACATGGTGGACTCCCCTAGCAGCGGCCTGGACCCCATCGAACCGGCGCCCTCCGGTATGCGCGCCCTGTCCATCCCGACACAGAGATGCTAGGCGGCGTGACTGCTTTCCAGCCGGGCCAGGGCCGACTCAAGCCTCCGCAGACATCTGTCCCTGCCCAGAACAGCCATGGTCTCGAACAGCGGCGGGGTAGCTGTCCGTCCGGTGACAGCTACCCGAACCAGGCCGAACAACGGCCCCGGCTTCAGACCCAACTCCTCTGCCAGCGACCTCATCACGCCCTCGATGGCAGTATGGTCGAACGGACCGCCGCCGAGACGCTGCAGACACCCCCTCAGCGCAGCGATGGCCGTTTCCCTGTCCATCCCCTTCACCACCAGCAGTCCGGCATCGTAGTCAAGCTCATCCAGGAAGAAGAAGTCGATCCGGGCGGGCAGTTCGCTGAGCAGATTGACCCTCTCGTACGCCAGCGGCGTGATCCGGACAACGTACTCGCCGTCGATCGGTCGTTTCACCCTCTCCGGCAGTCCGGATTCCAGGAAGGGCAGGGCACGCCTGGCGAACTCTGCATGTCCCTGTTTCTCCACAAGCTGGCGGATGTACACGCCGTTCATCCACTGCAGCTTGTCCTGGTTGAATATGGCCGCCGTCTTCGATATGCGCTCGATGCTGAAGTGCCTGATCAGCTCATCTCGGCCCATGACCTCGGTCTTGTCATCCAGCGCCCACCCCAGCAGCGCCAGGAAGTTCACCATGGCCTCGGTGAGAAAGCCTCTGTCGCGGTATTCGACCACTGAAGTAGCGCCGTGCCGCTTGCTCAGTTTGGACTTGTCCGGGCCCAGAATCATGGGCAGATGGGCATAGAGGGGCGGCCTCCACCCGAGCGCCGCATACAGCAGGACATGTCTCGGGGTGGATGACAGCCACTCGTCGGCCCGCATCACGTGACTGACCTCCATGAAATGGTCGTCCACCACGTTGGCCAGATGATACGTGGGATACCCGTCCGACTTCAGCAGCACCAGGTCGTCCAGCTCACTGTTGTCGAAGGTGATCTCCCCGCGGATGAGATCTTGGAATGCCGTCTGTCCCTCCAGTGGCGCCTTGAACCGTATCGCCGATGGCACTCCCTGGGATTCCAGATCCCCTGCCTTGCCCGGGCTCAGACTCCGGCAGCGCCGATCGTAGCTGCGGGCCGCTTCCTTCCTTTCCGCCATCTCCGCCCGCATCTGGCTCAGCCGCTCCGAGGCGCAGTAGCACCTGTACGCTTGTCCCGACTCCAGCAACTGCCGGGCGAAGCGCTGATACAGGTCAAGCCTCTCCGACTGAAAATAGGGGCCGTAGCGGCCGCCCACCTCCGGCCCTTCGTCCCAGTCCAGGCCCAGCCACCGCAGGCTGTCCAGGATCGACTCCACGGCGCCCTCCACCTTCCGTGCCTGATCGGTGTCCTCGATGCGCACGATGAAGCTGCCTCCCATATGCCGGGCGAAGAGCCAGTTGAACAGGGCGGTCCTGATGTTGCCGATATGAGGATAACCCGTGGGACTGGGGGCATATCTCACCCTGACTCTATCCATGCTAGTCCCTCACCGCCAGCACCGTCACCGGTGCACACGTGGACGGCCTCCATTCTAGCATCATGGCTCCAGCAGGTCTATTCGTGGCCGCACGTGCCGTCATTGACAAACGACTGCGGACACTGTACTTTGTCGGAAGCAAGAAGCTGGAGTGCCGAGTCCCCGTTCCAGGTCACCGGCGTAGGCAGCCGGCCCGGGGTGCGCTGCTCCAGGCCGGATGACATGACCGCTCCAGATCGCCAAACCGCCTCGGATTTCATCCGCGATATTATCAACGATGATATCCGCACCGGCAAGTACGGCGGTCGAGTGCACACGCGCTTCCCGCCGGAGCCCAACGGCTATCTACACATCGGCCACGCCAAGTCCATCTGCCTCAACTTCGGCATTGCCGCCGAGTGCCGCGGCCTCTGCAACCTGCGCTTCGACGACACCAATCCCGCGAAGGAAGAAGACGAGTACGTCAGGTCCATCATCGAGGACGTCCGCTGGCTCGGCTTCGACTGGCAGGACAGGCTGTTCTATGCCTCGGACTACTTCGAGCCGATGTATGACTGCGCGGTGCAGTTGATCAGGGCCGGCAAGGCCTACGTCGATGACCTCAGCGCCGATGACATCAGGGAGTATCGGGGAACCCTGACCAGGCCGGGCAGGGACAGCCCCCACCGCAACCGCAGCGTTGAGGAGAATCTCGACCTGTTCACCCGAATGCGGCAGGGTGAGTTCGAGGATGGCTCACGGGTCCTCCGGGCCAAGGTTGACATGGCTTCGCCCAACCTCAACATGCGCGACCCGGTGATGTACCGCATCCTGCATGCGCGGCATCACCGCAGCGGCGACAACTGGTGCCTCTACCCCATGTACGACTGGGCCCATGGACTGGAGGACTCCATCGAAGGAATCACCCATTCCATCTGCACACTGGAGTTCGAGGATCACCGTCCCCTCTACGACTGGTTCCTGGATCAACTGGGCGTCTACCACCCGCAGCAGGTCGAGTTCGCCCGCCTCAACCTCAGCTACACAGTGATGAGCAAGAGGAAGCTGCTGGAACTGGTCGAGCAGGGCCAGGTCACCGCTTGGGATGATCCCCGCCTGCCCACCATCTCCGGCCTCCGCCGGCGCGGCTACACCCCTGAGGCCATCCGCGATTTCTGCGACCGGATCGGTGTGGCCAAGACGGACAGCACCATCGACATCGCTCTGCTGGAGCACTGTATCCGCGAGGATCTCAACAAGCGCGCGCCACGCTTCATGGCCGTGCTCAATCCGCTCCGGGTAGTCATCGACAACTACCCGCACGACAGGACAGAACAACTGGAGGCCGTCAACAATCCCGAGGATCCCGCTGCGGGAACGCGGGAGGTGCCCTTCTCCCGGGTGCTCTACATCGAACGTGACGATTTCCGCGAAGAGCCTCCCCCGAAGTTCTTCCGATTGGCCCCCGGCCGCGAAGTGCGCCTCCGCTATGCATACATCATCAAGTGCGTCGGAGTGACCAGGGACAACCACACGGGTGAGGTGACCGAACTGCACTGCACCTACGACCCGGCCACCCGCGGGGGCAACACCCCCGACGGCCGCCGGGTCAAGGGGACCATCCACTGGGTCTCTGCCGATCACGCAGTCCCCGCAGAGGTCCGCCTCTTCGACCGTCTGTTCACTGTGGAAGACCCTGGAGTTGACGACTTCAGGAAATCCTTGAACCCCGGTTCCCTCCGGGTGGTCACCGGCTATCTCGAGCCCGGCTTGGCCGGAGCGGCCCCGGGGATCCGGGTCCAGTTCGAGCGCCTGGGCTACTTCTGCGTGGACTCCAAGGACTGGGCGCCCGAACGACCGGTCTTCAACCGCACCGTCGCCCTGCGCGACTCATGGGCCAGGATAGAGAAACAGCTCCCCTAGAGGCCGCACCCGGCGCAGTCACGAAGCCGCTAGGGGTGTCCCGGGGCCATTCATGCCGGCGGTATCCTTTCCAGAGCCTCCCCAAGATCCCGCGGCAGTTCCGCGCTGAATACCACCCACTCGTCATTGCCCGGCAGGCGCAGCCCCAGCCGGCGGGCATGCACGAACTGTCTCTTCAGCCACTCCACCTTCACTCCGTACACCCCATCGCCGGCCACCGGCCAGCCCATTCGTGAGAAATGCACCCGGATCTGGTGCGTCCGGCCTGTCTCCAGCGTCGCCTCCACCAGCGCATAGCTCCCCAGACGCTTCACCACGCGGTAGAGGGTCCGGGCCTCCCTCCCGCCTGTAACCACTGCCATCTTCTTCCGGTCTCGGGGATGGCGTCCGATGGGGGCATCCACAGTTCCCCGCTCCGGCACGGGATTCCCCCTGACCAGCACCAGGTACTGCTTCAGCACCCGGCGGCTCTTCATCTGGGCGGAGAGATTGAGCTGGGCCGCCTTGCTCTTGGCTACCACCATAACCCCCGAGGTATCCTTGTCCAGCCTGTGCACGATCCCTGGACGAACCGACCCATCGATCCTGGTGATACCAGGACAGTGCGCCAGCACGGCATTCATCAGCGTCTGGCGGGGATGCCCCGGAGCCGGATAGACGGTCACGCCGGCAGGCTTGTTGACCACCAGGATGTCCGCGTCCTCATAGAGGATGTCCAGGGGGATGTCCTCCGGGATCAGGTATGGTGACGGCTCCGGTGGGGGGATGCTGGCGACAACGACGTCACCGGCTTTGGTCTTCTGACTGGCCTTCGCCGCCCTGCCGTTCAGGGTGACCAGACCGTCAGCGATCAGTCTCTGAACCGACGTGCGCGAAATCCCGGTGCAGGACTGACAGATGAACTGATCGAGCCGGATGCCGGCCCGGTCCGCAGTGAGGCGGATGGTCCGGTTCTCTCGGTCAGGCGTGCCCGGCGGCCCCTCTCGACCGCAGTCTGAAGATGAAGACAATGAAGAGAACCGCCCCCAGCAGGATGCCGGCATCAGCCACATTGAAGGCCGGCCAGTGGTAGCCGCTCCAGAGACGGACGTCGAAGAAGTCCGTCACCTGCCCGAACATCAGCCGGTCAACCAGATTCCCCAGGCTTCCACCCACAAAGAGGGCCGCCGCCGCATTCACCAGCCAGCCGTCGAACGGCCCGAATCGGAAGTAGAGGAACAGGGCCGCGCCCAGCACCAGCAGTGGCAGCACCAGCGACACGACAAGCGGTGCGTCGAGTCCGAAGATGATGCCGCTGTTGCTCAGGTGGGTTATTCTGAAGAACCCCTCTTGCGGAACCGACTCCCCCTCGGCGAGGTTCGCCCTTACCACCACCTTGGCCACCTGATCCGTCAGCAGCACCAGTGATGCAGGGATCAAGGGAACACCGTAGGAGAACCACCTACCTCGGAGAGGGTTTGCCTTTTGCAATCCGTTCCTGCTTCGCTTTGCAGCCAAGGCAAAGAGTCGCCTGAGGCAGCACTTCGAGCCGTGCCGTCTCTACAGGTTGTCCACAGACGTCGCACTTGCCGTAGGTGCCTTTCGCCAGCTTGTCCAGCGCATGGTCAACCTCACTCAGCAACGCCATCAGGCGCTTCTCCAAAGCCAGCCTCTTCTCCAGTTCGAAGGCCTCGGTAGCCCCCTCTTCCTTCTTGCCATAGGGACTGCCTTCCTTCGCTTCGCCTATCGGCGGAGCGCTGGCCCGCATCTGTTCGAGTGCCTTGGAAAGGCGCTCCTTCTCCTCTCTCAGACGCCGCCCGAACTCGTCGACAGTGCCAGCCATCTTCTTTGCTCTCCTTCGTGCCAAATCGCCATCTGGTTGCGACAGAGGAGATTCAGCCAACGAAACGGTGAATCAGAAGCAGCTTGTGGGATAAGCTGTTCTTCGCATTCTAGCCATCTTTCCCCAAATAGTCAAGAACTTGTACTCTCAGGAATTCGTGACTTATAATAGCAGCGCTCTGCAACACGGAGACAGCCCGGAAAGGA
This sequence comes from Chloroflexota bacterium, assembly GCA_016875915.1. Classification (GTDB taxonomy): domain Bacteria; phylum Chloroflexota; class Dehalococcoidia; order UBA2247; family RBG-13-53-26; genus RBG-13-53-26. Next base: position 33,673 of record VGOM01000008.1, on the reverse strand, counting down.
GATACATGCCACAGTTCGCCTTCTTCAAGAAGCAGTTTGTCCCCCTCTCCGAAGCCAGGGTGGGCATCATGACCCATGCCCTGAACTACGGAACGGCCTGCTTTGAGGGGATCCGGGGCAACTGGAACGGCGATCAGGGGCAGATGTACCTCTTCCGCCTGGAAGACCACTACCGCAGACTGCTCAAGAGCTGCCACATCCTGAAGATTAGGCTGCCCTACACCGCCGACCAGCTGAGCCAGATAACGGTCGAACTGGTGGCCAAGAACGCCTACGAAGAGGACATCTATGTCCGCCCCATAGCCTACAAGAGCTCCGAGACCGTCGGTGTCAGGCTCCACAACCTTGAAGACGACTTCTTCCTCTTCGTGACTCCCTTCGGTCCGTACCTTGATGCGGACAAGGGGGCAAAGTGCTGCATCTCCAGCTGGCGTCGCATCGACGACAACATGATCCCGCCCCGGGCCAAGGTTACCGGCCTGTATGTCAACAGCGCCCTGGCCAAGACCGAGGCCTGGGAGAATGGCTACGACGAGGCCATCCTCCTCTCCCAGGACGGACATGTCTCCGAAGGCAGCGGCGAGAACATCTTCGTCGTCCTTGATGGGAACCTGGTCACTCCGCCCTCATCGGACAACATCCTCAAGGGGATCACCAGGGACGCCGTCATCCAGATCGCCCGGAATGAGCTCAGCCTGGACGTCGTTGAGCGGCCCCTTGACCGCAGCGAGCTGTACATCGCCGATGAGTGCTTCATGACCGGGACAGCCGCCAATGTCACCCCGGTCGTGGAGATCGACCGTCGCAGCGTCGGCAGTGGCAAGGTGGGCAAGATCACCAGGCAGATCCAGCGAGTCTACCATGACATAATCCGCGGCAAGGACGCCAAGTATTCCCGCTGGTGCACGCCTGCCTACCCCACCAAGACGAAGGCTCGGAACAAGAAGGGCTAGTGCCCACACTGCACCATTGGCAGTACTACCTCTTCGTGTTCGTCGCTGCCGTAGGTGTCCTCCAGTTCGTGGCAGCCTACAGGCGCTGGGCCGGTCTCGAGTTCTTCCGCAACAGGACCCTGTCCTACCTCTTCTCCATCCTGACTGTCTGCGGCTCGTTCGTGTGGTTCTTCGGTTGGGAGGACCGCATGGATACGTCCATGCGCCGCGCCGCCCTGGAGGGTGCCCAGCAGTTCGTCTACTTCAACACAGCGGCCTTCCTGGCTCTGGTGTTCACCCTGATTGTCTCTTCAGTGCTCTTCACCTTGCGCAGAAGGATACAATCCCCTCCCAAGACACCCCCGACGGGCTTCGGCGCGTTGAGCGAGATCAGCTACTTCGAAGCCCTCAGGCGCAGCTTCAGCCCACGAAGGGGATCAGATGACGCTCCAGATTGACAAAGACATCATCCTCTGGATCAACGCACTGGAGGGCAAGTCCGCCTTGCTGGACAGGGTGATGATGGTCCTGGCCAACGACTACCTTGTCCCGGTCACCATTTCCCTGATGCTCATGGCCATCTGGTTCCTGGGAAGAACCGCCGCCGAGCGCGACAACTACCAGAGAGCCGTGGTCTGCGCCGCCATCAGCATCGGGTCGGCCTGTGGACTGGCCCTGGCCACCAACCACCTCTACCGCCATCCCCATCCCTTTGAGGACATGCCTCAACTGCTGGGCGCAGTCCAGCACATCTTCTACCCCATACACGACCCCGGCTTCCCCAGCAACACCTCTGCCATCACCTTCGCCGCAGCCACAGCCATATGGCAGAGAAGCCGCAGGCTGGGCCTCATCGTCTTCATTCCCGCCACCCTCATGCCGCTGGCCAAGCTCTATGCCGCGGTGTACTACCCTTCAGACATCCTGGGCGGGGCCATCCTGGGGGTTCTCACCGCCTACTTCATCTACAAAGTGGTGATGCCGGTGCTGCGGGAGCCGATCAACCTGGGCTTCTGGATATTCCGGAAACTCTGCGTTGCCTAGCAGCCCAGCCTGAGGCGCAGCACGTTCACCATATAGCCGGTGACCTCCCGGGCTGAGAATTTGGACTTCCCCCTCCGCTGATCTGTGAACTCGATGGGGATCTCGATGCACCTGAAGCCCTTACTGGTCAGCCTGTAGAGCGTCTCCATGCCGATGGAGTAACCCCGTGAACGGAAGCTGTCGAAGTCCAGCGCCCTCAGCGCCTCGCGCCGGTAGCACTTGTATCCACCCGACCAGTCCTTGATGCCCCGGCCCAGCAGCACCTGGGTGTAGACCCTGGCCACATCGGTGATCAGCTTCCGCAATGGCTTCCTCTCCGCTTTGCTCCCTTTCACGAACCGGGAACCGATGACCACATCGCAATCCCTGATCCTCTCCAGGAACTCCGGGATCTGCCCGGGGTCATGGGACAGATCGGCGTCCATCTCGAATACGCAGTCAACGTCCTGCTCCCGGGCATACCGCAGGCCGGCGATGCCCGCCGTGCCCCTACCCCGCTCCTTGCGGTGGATGACATGGATCCTGCCGGGATTCTCAGAGGCCAGTCTGTCCGCAATTTGGCCCGTTCCGTCTGGGGAACTGTCATCCACCACAACGATGCTCACATCCCGGTGTCTGAGTATCTCGCCGACGATATTCCTGAGGTTGTCTCTCTCATTGTAGGTCGGCAGCATCACCATCGCTTTCATGGCTCTCCATTATATGGTGGCCGTCTGCCCATCGACAAAGCGACCCCCGTCTTCGTTGCGGAATTCAGCTACGGAAAGTATAATCTTCTTTCATCCATGGCACACGGAAGGGCCCTGGCCGGACTCAGAGTACTCGAGTACGCCGACTTCATATCAGGACCGTATTGCGGCAAGCTCCTCGCTGACATGGGCGCCGCCGTGCTCAAGATCGAGAAGCCCGGCGTCGGGGATGAATCCAGGAGACACGGTCCCTTCCCGCAGAACATCCCCCATCCCGAGAAGAGCGGGCTCTTCCTCTACCTCAACGCCAACAAGCTGGGCATAACCCTGGACGTGGAGTCAGCCACCGGTGCCTCGATACTGCGGGAACTGCTGACCCACGCCGACATCTTCATCGAAGACAAGCCGCCGGCCACCATGGAGAGGCTCGGCTTCTCCTACCCCCACGTCCGTGAAATCAGCCCCCGCACCATCGCTGTTTCGCTGACGCCCTTCGGTCAGAGCGGCCCCTACAAGGACTACAATGGATACGCCATCAACTGCAGCGCCCTCGGCGGACAGAGCGTCTGCGCCGGCGAACAGGGCAGGGAACCCCTGACCCCTCCGTTGAGCCTGGGCCACTATCAGAGCGGCGCTGCCGGCGCCGCCGCTGCCATGGCGGCTGTGCTGGGCAGAGAGGTCAGCGGTCAGGGGCAGCATATCGATATCTCGGAGGCCCAGGTCTGGGCCACCCTCCACACCGGCAACCAGGAGTCTGCCTTCGTCATGCACGGGATGAAACGCATGCGATGGGGACACCGCACGCCCGGCGTCTATCCCTACACCATTCTGCCCTGCCAGGATGGCTACATGAGCATGATTGCCATCCAGGGTTATCAGTGGAAAAGGTTCCTGGAGCTCATCGGCGATGGCGAGGTCCCCGAATGGTACTCCGCAGAGCCCCGATTCCAGGACCGCCGCGAGATCAGCCTGAAGTACGCCGACGAGATGGATGGGCTGTTGGCGCCCTGGCTGACGACGCACACCAAGGATGAAATCCACCGCCTCTGTCTGGAGAAGCGGATACCCTTCTGCCCCGTCAAGAACATGAGGGACGTGGTCAACGACGAGCACCTGAAGGCCCGCGACTACTTCGTGCAGATGGAACACCCGGTGGCCGGCGAACTGAAGTACCCCGGCGCTCCCGGCAAGTTCTCCGAGACCCCCTGGCAGATGGAGCAGCCTGCCCCCCTCCTGGGCCAGCACAACCGGGAGATCTACTGTCACCGCCTGGGGTACTCCACCGAGGAGCTGGCACAATTGCGCACAGGAGGGATCATCTGAACCAGAACAGGGTGCTTCCCCTTCAGGGCTATCGCGTCATCAACTTCGGCTGGGTATTCGCCGGTCCCTATCTGGCCAGCATGCTCGGCGATCTCGGGGCCGAGGTGATCAAGGTGGAGACCAGGAGCCGCATCGACTCCATGAGGCTCAGTCCCGACAACTTGGACCGGGACCCCAACAGAGACCCCTGGTTCCACAGCGGGGTCCGCAACCAGCTAAGCGTCACCCTGGATATGGCTAGGCCGGAGGCCGTGCCCATAATCAAGGACCTGATAAGGAAGAGTGACGTGGTGGTGGAGAATTTTTCTCCACGCGTGATGAGCGCGCACGGCCTTGATTATGTCAACCTGGCTGAGATCAAGCCGGACATAATTATGATTTCTCTCCCTGCCGCCGGGCAGTACGGTCCGCTGCGCGATGCCCAGACCTACGGCCCGTCGCTCACCGGGCTGGCCGGCGTAGACAACATGGTGGGCTACTACGGCGAGAGGGTCCTGGGCCTGCAGCAGGCCTACGCCGACATCAACAGCTCCCTCCACGGGGCCTTCGCCGTCCTGGCCGCCCTGTACTACCGGAGGCGCACCGGCAAGGGGCAGCACATCGACATGGCCCAGATGGAGGCGGTGATCAGCATAGCCGGCGAGGCGGTCATGGAGTACGTCATGAACGGCACGGTCCTGGGCACCCTGGGCAACCGCCATCCCACCATGTGCCCCCACAACAACTACCGCTGCAAGGGAGAAGACAAGTGGGTCTCCATCGCCGTCCACACCGAGGAGGAGTGGCAGGGCTTCTGCCAGGCCATAGGCAGTCCACCGTGGACGAAGGAGGCCCGGTTCGCCGACATGTTCGGCCGGATCAGGAACCAGGAGGAACTGGACAGGCTGGTCACGGAGTGGACCATCAACCTGGACTACTATGAGGCGACCGAGATCCTCCAGGAGGCGGGCGTCGCCGCAGCCCCGTGCCTGGACACCGAGGGGCGGTTCTTCGATCCCCACCTCCAGGCCCGGCAGACCTACATGGAAGTGGAGCACCCGGCCACCGGAGTGGACTGGGTGGCCAACTCCGCCTGGCGGCTGTCGGACAATCCCACCGTGATCCACCACCGCTCCCCCCTCCTGGGGGAGCACAACAGCTACGTCTTCAAAGACCTGTTGCACATGACTGACGAAGAAATCGCCCGGCTGGAAGCAGAGAAGGTCATCTACTAGAGCCGGCCATGCTGGAGAGCCTTCTCCGCGGCGCCAGTCACCTGGGCATCTCCCTCACCACTGAACAGCTCCGCCAGTTCCAGCTCTACTACCAGGAACTGGTGGCCTGGAACCGGCGGGTGAACCTGACCGCCATCACCGCCTACGAAGAGGTCCAGACCAGGCACTTCCTGGACTCGCTCACCGCCATCGCCGTCATCAGGGAGGCGCCCTGGGCGGCGGGTGACTTCAGCCTCATCGACGTGGGCACTGGAGGAGGGCTGCCCGGCATCCCCCTGAAGATCGCCCTGAAGCAGGCCAGAGCGCTCCTGGTGGACTCCGTGGCCAAGAAGACGGCCTTCGTCCAGCATGCCATCGTCGCCCTGGGATTGGAGCACACCGAAGTGGCCACGGGGCGGGCCGAGGCGCTGGCCCATCAGCCACCGCACCGTCAGGGCTTCGAACTGGCGCTCTGCCGGGCAGTGAGCCGCCTGGCCACCGACGCCGAGCTGACCCTCCCCTTCCTGCGCACCGGCGGACTGGCCGTGATCTACAAGAAGGGGGGCATCCAGCAGGAGCTGTCCCAAGCCGGCAGGGCCATCGAGACCCTGGGGGGCCGGACCAGGGAGGTCAGGCAGATAGACCTGGAGGGTCTGGAGAAGCATTGCCTGGTGATTCTGGAGAAGGTGGCCGATACTCCGTCCCGCTTTCCCCGCCGGGCCGGGGTCCCCCAGAAGCGGCCGATATCCTAGGGCGGCCGACGGCTCGTGGCCGACGGCTGACAGCGGCCCCCGACCCGAACCCCACCGTGGATGCCGCATCAAGTGCGGCATGACATACGGAAAAGGACCTGGCGGCACCTGAGATTGCCAGGTCGCCCTTCTCACGGAGAAGGCCTTCCTGCAATGACACATAGATGGGACGACATCCCGACGAACCCGTTCGGATGAACCCCTGATTTGGTGCCGCGTCAAGTGCGGGATGACACCGTGAAATGGTGGGTGGCGCATCAAGTGGGGCCTGATCCGCCTGAGGCGGACCTGCCGGCAGCGGGGCAAACGCGAGAAGAGGTGTGCAAGGAGAGAGGGTGTGGATGGGAGGTGATGGTGGAAGCCTTGCGGGTTCGGGGCGAGGTACTATGGTATGCTGTAGCCGAAGCCCCGCCGGCTTGAGCGGGCGAAGAGATCGACCGACACATGCCAGCCTTTGAGATCGTCTCCGAATTCCGGCCCACCGGCGACCAGCCCCAGGCCATCGACAAGCTGGTCGACGGGCTGATCAGGAGACACCGGAAGCAGACCCTGCTGGGGGTCACCGGCAGCGGCAAGACCTTCACCATGGCCAACATCATCCGCCGCGTCCAGAGGCCCACCCTGGTCATGTGCCACAACAAGACCCTGGCGGCCCAACTCTACACCGAGTTCAAGGAGTTCCTGCCCCACAACGCCATCGAGTACTTCGTCAGCTACTACGACTACTACCAGCCAGAGGCCTACGTCCCTCACACGGACACCTACATCGAGAAAGAGACGGACATCAACGAGGAGATCGACAAGCTGCGCCATGCCGCCACCCGGGCCCTCTTCGAAAGACGGGACGTGGTCATCGTGGCCTCGGTGTCCTGCATCTACGGCCTGGGTTCGCCCGAGGAATACCAGGCCTTCGTGGTCCAACTCCGCAAGGGCGAGCAGCGCAACAGGGGCAAGATCGCCCGGCAACTGGTCGACATGCAGTACCAGAGAAACGACACCGACTTCACCCGGGGCCGCTTCCGAATCCGGGGCGATGTCCTGGAGATCCAGCCCTCCTACGAGGACCGGGCGGCCCGGATCGAGTTCTGGGGGGACGTGGTGGAGCGCATCGTGGAGGTGGACCCTCTCACCGGGGAGATGCTGGCCGAAAGGGATAGCATCGACATCTACCCGGCCAAGCACTTCGTCACCTCCCAGGAGAAGCTCACCGCCGCCCTGGAGGACATCCGCGCCGAGCTCGAGGCGAGGCTGGACGAGCTCCGCCGTCAGGGCAAGGTCCTGGAAGCCGCCCGGCTGGAGTCGCGGACCAACTATGACATGGAGATGCTCCAGGAGGTGGGCTACTGCACCGGAGTGGAGAACTACTCCCGGCACCTGGCCCGCCGTGCACCGGGCAGCCCTCCCTCGACGCTCCTGGACTACTTCCCCGACGACTTCCTGCTCTTCATCGACGAGTCGCACATGACCCTGCCCCAGATCAGGGGCATGTACCACGGCGACCGGAGCCGGAAGGAGACACTGGTGGACTACGGCTTCCGCCTGCCCTCGGCCCTGGACAACCGTCCCCTGACCTACGAGGAGTTCGAGCAGCACGTCAATCAGGTGATCTACGTCTCGGCCACCCCGGGGCCCTACGAGTACCAGCACAGCCAGCAGATCGCCGAGCAACTGGTCCGCCCCACCGGCCTGCTGGAGCCCACCGTGGAGGTCAAGCCCACCAGGGGCCAGATCGACGACCTGCTGGAGCAGATCGGCACCCGGGTCAGCCGCCGGGAGCGCTGTCTGGTGACCACGCTGACCAAACGCATGGCCGAGGAGCTGTCCGAGTACCTCAGAGAGACCGGGGTGAAGACCCACTACCTCCATTCCGAGATCGACACCCTGGAGCGGGTGGAGATCCTCCGCGACCTCCGCCTGGGGGTGTACGACGTGGTGGTGGGCATCAACCTGCTCAGAGAGGGGCTGGACCTGCCGGAGGTGAGCCTGGTGGCCATCCTCGATGCCGACAAGGAAGGCTACCTCAGGTCCACGGGGGCCCTGATACAGACCATGGGCCGGGCAGCCCGCCACGTTGAGGGCCACGTGATCATGTACGCCGATACAGTGACCGAGTCAATGAGGGCCGCCATCGAGGAAACCCGCCGCCGCCGCACCATTCAGGAGAGGCACAACCGCGACCACGACATCACTCCCCAGAGCATCACCAAGGCCGTCAAAGACATCACCGACAGGGTCAAGGCAGTGGCCGTAGCCGAAGCCCGTCCCGCCTATGACACAGCGGCCCTCTCCAGGGACCAGCTGGCCACGATCATCAAGGAACTGGAGGTGCAGATGAAGCGGGCCGCCAAGAACCTGGAGTTCGAGAAGGCGGCGCTGGTCAGGGACAGGATCGTCGATCTGAAGCGGGAACTGGCCGCGTTCGACCCTGTGGAAGCCGCCGGGCAGGCCAGAGCCAGAGGGCCACAGGCCCCGCAGACGAAGCGGAGGAAGAGTCGCTAGTCGGGGCGGGATGGCTCATGGCTGATAGCTCATGGCTGATGGCAGTCAGGCCCTCAACTCAAATCCTAGGCTCTAAGCTCGAAACCCTAAACAACTGCAAAGACCGAATGCCTGAGGTGCGCCGCCACGCCACCCCGGCCCTGGATGCCGGATCAAGTCCGGCATGACATGAGGCGAAGTGCGGAATGACATACGGCACGGGAGGGGTCTGTTCAAAGTCGCCGCAAAGTGATTAAATAGGGGTCGGAAACGCGGGAATGAGCGAGAAACGCAAGGCTTCAGCGCCGCCCGGCGAAGGGATAGCGCTACTCCGCCGGCGTATCGCCGACTTCAAGGCATCTCCGCAGCTCCGCTACAACCTGGCCCAGCAACTCTTCGACAGCGTCTTCAGCATCACCCCCACCGGGATCTACATCATCCAGGACGGCTGCCTCCAGTACGTCAACCGCCAGTTTCAGTCATTCACGGGCCACAGCCGGGACGAGCTTCTGGGCACGGACTACCTCAGGCTGGTCATGCCGGAGGACAGGGAGGTGTTCAAGGAGAACGCCCTGATGATGCTCAACGGTGAATCCCTGGCTCCCTACGAATACCGCATGGTCACCAAGAGCGGGGAAACCAGATGGGTGACGGAGGCAGTCACCGCCATCCAGTTCCTGGAGAAACAGGCCATGCTGGGCAGCGTGGCCGACGTCACCGACCGGAAGCGCCTGGAGCGGGCCTCGCGGGACTCAGACGAGAGATACCGCACCCTGTTCGAATCCGCAGAGGAAGGGATCCTGGTCCTGGACAACGAGACGGGCGGATTCACCTACGCCAATCCAGCCATCTGCAGGCTGCTGGGCTACAGCCAGGAAGAGCTGCGGGGCATGGACAGGTCAGCCATTCATCCCCGGGACGAATGGCCCCACGTATCGTCAGAGCTGGAGGCCCAGGCCGCCGGCCGGAAGACCCTGGCGGCCAACATCCCCTGCCTGACCAAGGACAGGACCACCATTTACGTGGACATCAGCGCCACCACGGCCATCATCAACAAGCGACAATGCACCATCAGCTTCTTCCGGGATGTGACCGAGCGCAAGCAGATGGAAGACGAACTGCTGGAATCGGAAGGCAAGCTCCAGGCCATGTTCGAGTCCATCGCCGACGGGATAATAGTCACCGATCTGGGTGGCAGCATCGTCCGCCTCAACGATGCGGCCGCCGCCCTCTACGGCTGCCGTCAGAAGGAGGAGTTGATCGGCCAGAGGATCCTGGACTACGCCACCGACGGGGACCGGGCCAGCGTCATGCAGACCATGGAGCGGGCCTACGAGCAAGGCCGGAGCGGCAGCATCGAGTACCTGCTCCTGACAAGGGCCGACAGGCAGGTCCACGCCGAGCTGAGTACGGCCCTGCTCCGCGACAAGTCGGGCCGGCCCACGGGGTTCATCGCCGTGACCAAGGACATCAGCGAGCGCAAGCGGGCCGAGGAGGAGATCCTGCAGCGGACCCGCGAGCTGTCCGCCCTGCACCAGGTGCTTACTTCGATCACCCAGACCCTGGACCTCGATGAGGTGCTGACGGAGATCGTGTCCCACGTCGGCGCGGCGCTGGAGTCCAACTACACCAGCATTGTGATGGTCAACGAGGACGGCAGTCTGGGCATCGGCAGCGAGGAGTTCGTGGGCATCGCCCCCCTGTCCGCCCGGCCCAAGCCCAAGGGTTCCCCCAGAAGAATAGTGGACATCACGCCATCGCCCATCGGCGCCAGACCGCACGGAGTAACCAGGAAGATCATCAAGAGCGGAGAGCCCGTGGTCATTGACGACGTGGACACGGTGGAGGGGACCAACCCCATCCTCCTGGCGGCGGGGATCAAGTCCTACGCCGGCGTGCCCATCGCAGCCAAGAAGACCATCATCGGGGTGCTGTTCGTCCACAGCACCAAGCGCCATGCCTTCAGCGGCAAGGTGAAGCTGCTGGTGGCCTTCGCCGACGAGGCGGCCATAGCCATCGAGAACGCCCGGCTGTACCAGGAGGCCAGCACCGTGGGCGCCCTGCGAGAGGCGGACCGACTGAAGACGGAACTGCTGGCCAATGTCTCTCACGACCTGCGTACTCCCCTGACCTCCATCAAGGGGTACACCACCACCATACTGCGTCACTTCGACAGGCTGGCCGACGCAGAGAAGCGGGACTTCCTCCATGAGATCGAGATCGCCAGCGACCGGCTGACGGAGCTCATCGAAAACCTGCTCCAGCTCTCCAAGCTCGAGGCCGGCGGCTTCCACATGCAGAAGGAGCCGGTGGTGATGGTCTCTCTGCTGAGCAACGCCGTCGAGGATGCGGAGCAGAAGACCAAGGGCCGCCGCTTCGTCACCCGGTACGACGAGCCCCTGCCTCTGGTCGAAGCCGACCCGCGGCGGATCCGGCAGGTGCTGGACAACCTGCTGAGCAACGCCGTGAAGTACTCCCCGGAGAACACGGACATCGCGGTGGGATGCACCTCCAGCGACGGCGAACTGGTGGTCCGGGTCACGGACCAGGGCGTGGGCATCAGTCCCGAAGAGCTGGACAAGGTCTTTGACCGCTTCTACCAGGCTTCGTCCGGCGTGTCCCAGAGGGGCGGCGGCGTGGGCTTGGGTCTGGCTATCTGCAAGGGTATAATAGAGGCCCATGGAGGTCGCATCTGGGCCGAGAGCACGCTGCGCAAAGGCAGCACCTTCACCTTTACAATCCCACTGCAGGAGAGCACTGCTGCGGGTCAGGCGGACGACAGCCGTGACGCCTGAAATGTGGCCGCCCACAGGCCTTCCCGCCGACGGCCGCCGGAATGACTGAATGATCGCTCGGGAGGTAGACGATGCCCCATAGGAAGCCGCTGATTCTGGTCGTGGATGACGATCCCGGGATCCTCAAGCTGGTCACCCTCAACCTGGAGCTGGAGGCATACCAGGTGATCACCGCCCGCGACGGCAAGTCGGCCATCCAGCTTGTGGAGAACCAGCAGCCGACGCTGGTCATCCTCGACATCATGATGCCCGGCATCGACGGCTTCCAGACCTGCCAGGGGATCCGCGAGTTCTCCGAGGTGCCCGTGATCATGTTGACCGCCAAGGGCCGGACCGAGGACGTGATCCAGGGTCTGGCCGCCGGAGCTGACGACTACGTGGTCAAGCCCTTCAGCACCGAGGAGCTCCTGGCCCGCGTCCGGGCCGTGCTCCGCCGGGCCAAGTTCCCCGAGGACATGCCCCAGCCCCCCTTCGCCTCGGGCGACCTGCTCATCGATTTCGGCCATCACCAGGTGACCATCAACGGGGATGAGGTCCTCCTCACCCCCACCGAGTACCGCATCCTGTGCCTACTGGCCCGCAACGCCGGCCGGACTATCACCCAGGACCAGCTTCTCACCGAGATCTGGGGCCAGGAATACTGCGGGGATACCCACATCCTGCAGGTGGCCGTTGCCCGACTGCGGAAGAAGATAGCCGACGACCCGGGCAGTCCGAAGTACATCGTCACCAGGCCGGGAATAGGCTACACCTTCAAGAAGCCCTGAAGGCGGCACGGGCCTCCACACCACCCCGCCACCCATGGATGCCGCATCAAGTGCGGCATGACATCGAGAAGGCGTGCGGATGACTCGCCAGCAGCGGACCTGACGGCGTCCCTTGCCCCGCGTCGCAGGTCATGTCGGGGACCTGACACCCACGCGGAACCGAACCTGACGGCACAACACCATTCGATTCCCGTTCCCTGCTTCGGCCAAGACAGCTTCCGCCGCAAGACCGCGCTGCGGGGCGGGCTCCCCGTCTGAGACACTTCGGTGACCTTTCCCCGAGAGGCGGAATGCCTTTTGTGAGGGCAGCTACGGCGCCTGAGACACGGGCGTAACCCACCCCGAGTACAATGAGCACAATTCAGAAAAGGACATCCCCGGATGGCCGGGGCAGACCGGAGCCGGATGGAGGCGGGGGCCGCGGAACAGGCCTGGCCACCGTATCCGGCCTGACACTGGGAAGCCAGAGCACAATGATTGCAGGAAAGGGTGCACAATGCCTCAGCAGAAACCTTTGATCTTGGTTGTTGATGATGATCCGGCGCTGGTGAGACTGGTCAGCCTCAACCTGGAGCTCGACGGCTACCAGGTCCTCACGGCGGCCAGCGGCACCGCGGCCATAGACCTGATGCAGAAGCAGCAGCCCTCGCTGGTTCTGCTGGACGTCATGATGCCGGGCATTGACGGCTTCCAGACCTGCCAGCGCATCCGCGACTTCTCCGGCACTCCCATCATCATGATCACCGCCAAGGGCGGCGTCGAGGACGTCGTCCATGGACTGGACATCGGCGCCGACGACTACATCACCAAGCCCTTCAGCATCACCGAGATGCTGGCCAGGGTCAAGGCAGTGCTGCAGCGGGCCAAGTTCCCGCAGGAAACGGCCCAGCCGCCCTTCGTCTCGGGTCAGCTCTGCATCGATTTCGCCCACCACCAGGTGACCCTGGCCGGTGAAGAGATCCTGCTGCCCCCCACCGAATACAGAATCCTCTGTCTCCTGGCCCGGAACGCGGGCAGGGTGATCACCCACGATCAGCTCCTCACCGAGGTCTGGGGCAAGGAATACCGCGGCGACACCCACATCCTCCAGGTGGCTGTGGCCCGGCTGCGCAAGAAACTGGGTGACGATTCGGCCAGTCCCAAGTACGTGGCCACCCGGCCCGGCATCGGCTACACCCTGCGGAAGCCCAAAGAGGCGGCACCCGCCGCTGATCTGGTGGCCTCCGTCCGGGGCAGCGACCAGCGTCCCGGACAGTAGCCGCCCCGGCCCGCCAGCCGGCTCAGGTCGTTCCCCCACGGCGCACTCCGCCCACGCGGCAACACGCTCCGCAATCAGCCACGCTATATCCTATCAGCTCTACTCTTACCATATCTAATCCACTGCTATTGACAAAACCCCGGACCGGCCCTAGAATATCGCGCCGTGGGTTTCGGAGAGAGAGGTGATCGAAGTGGACAAGGAGAGTCCGGAACTAACAAGGAACGTCAGCGGTCAACCGCGACTTGGCGGCCGGCGGTCCAATATACAGATAATAGCCGACATGCTCAAAGCGGGTGAAAGGGGTGCCGGGAAGACGGAGATCATGTACAGCGCCAACATGAGCTACACCCAGATCCAGAAGTACCTCGGCTTCCTGGTGAACCACGGCTTCATCGACCGCGTCTCAGTGGGCAACCCCCACGTGCACTATCAGGTGACCCAGAAGGGGGCCAAGCTGCTGGAGAACATCGGTATGATCACCGAACTGCTCGGTTTCCAGGATGAATACAGTGCCTGACCATGCTGTCCAAGGATGATGCGGGAACTCTGACAACATCGAAGGTGAAAGGAGATCGCCAAGTGTCCGAACGAAGAATACTGATAGTGGATGCCGAACTCATCGACAAGATCGATGCCAACCGCAACGACATGAGCCGCACGGAGTTCCTCAGCTTCCTGATGGACAGCTACCTGAGAAGGGAAGCCCGAGCCGACGATGTTGTCCACCATGGCGATGCCCACCCGGCCCGCGAAGAAATCAAGGACCTGCTCAAGGCCCTGGTCGCCGACAGCCACCGCAAGGAAGTGAAGCTGGATGACTATGTGACCAGAGAGGAACTGCAGCAGGTCCACGACGGGATCAGAGACCTGCTCCGCAGCTTCCTGGACTTCTTCGTGACCTACGGCCTGGAGATAGGCCGGCAGCCCCAGGACAGCGAGTTCCAGCAGCTCAGCCAGAAGCTGCAGGCGCTGGACCGCTCCATGAAACGGAAGTAGGGCTGGACCGCCAACTCCGGAGCAGCCCATTCCTGACGTGTCCGCACCCCACCCACCAGCCCTGGATGCCGCATCAAGTGCGGCATGACATTGGGTAGGGCGTGCGGCATGACCCTTCCCTGACGGGAAGGACCTGACGGCATCCCCCACACTGCCCCGACCATGGATCCCGCATCAAGTGCGGGATGACACCAGCGGGGTAGAACAATCTTCTAGAACCCAATCACTTCCCATTCCCCCGAACGGACCCCATAATGGGCCCATGCGACCAAGGCTGTTCAAGCCTTGAAGGGAGAAGGACTGTGACTCCCCGCAAGGGAGCACAGGACGGAGGTGAATTGTGGTCAGACCCATCGAGCTTCTGCGTCAGGACAGGAAGGATGAGCTGTGGCAGCTCTGCTGCGGCTTCATCGACCTCTCCATGGACCAGTTCATGGCCATACAGAAGAGGCTGCTCCTGGAGCAGATCGACCTGCTCAACAGCAGCCCGCTGGGCCGGAGGGTGATGCGGGGGGCGCTGCCCCAGAGCATCGATGAGTTCCGCCGGCTGGTCCCCCTGACCACCTACGCCGACTACTGTCCCGAACTGCAGGAACGCCGGGAGGACGCCCTGCCCGCCAGGCCGGCGCGGTGGATCAGGACCTCGGGATACAGCGGCACCTACGATACGAAGTGGGTCCCCTGGTCCGAAGCCTTCAGCGCGGAATGCGAGAGGGTCTCCTCCGCCTGCGCCCTGTTCGCCATGTCCCGCTCCCGCGGAGACATCTCCCAGCTCACCGAGCACTGGAAGGTGCTCTACACCGTGGGCGGACCGGAGTACGCCAGCGGCACCTTCGGCGGCCTCCTCCAGCAGGCCTTCAACTTCGACTTCCTGCCCACCAACCCCGACGGTCTGGCCTTCACCGAGAAGGTGAAGGCGGGCTTCGCCGAGGCCCTGTACCAGGGACTGGACGCCTTCGGGGGACTGCCATCGGTTCTGGTGGCCGTGGGCGAGCAGATGAAACAGCAGCCCAGCAAACCCGATCCGGCCTTCCTGCTGGCCCACCCCAGGGCGGCGCTGCGGCTGATCAGGGGACTGGCCAGGGCCAAGATGGCCGGCCGGGGCATACTGCCCAAGGACCTCTGGGACATCAAGGTCATCCTGGGCGGAGGAACGGACTCCGCCGTGTTCAAGTCCAGGGTGGAGGAGATGTGGGGCCGGCGTCCCCTGGAGCTCTACGCCGGCACCGAGGGCGGGCTCTACGCCACGCAGACCTGGGACTACGAAGGACTGACCTTCGCTCCCGGCCTCAACTTCTTCGAGTTCATCCCGGAGCGGGAGCACCTCAAGTGGCAGATCAACCCGGCCTATCAGCCCAAGACGGTGCTGCTGGACGAGCTGAAACCCGACCAGAACTACGAGATCGTCATCACCAACCTCCACGGCGGCGCCCTGGTCCGCTTCAGGCTGGGCGACATGATCCGGATAACCTCGCTGCGCAACGACCGCCTGAACATCAATCTGCCCCAGATGGTCTTCTACGGGCGGGCGGACTACATCGTGGACATCGCCGGCCTGGGCAGGCTCACCGAGCGGATCATCTGGGAGGCACTGGAGAACACCGGCATCCCCTACGTTGAGTGGACGGCCCGGAAGGAGGTCAGGGACGGCAAAGCCGTGCTTCACGTCTACGTGGAGCCCCGCCAGAAGGACGTCCCTGCCGAGCCGGAGATCGGCCTGGCCATAGGCCGCGAGTTGGCCAAACTGGAGGCCCTGTATCATCACAACCCGTACAACATATACGACAGCGCCGTGGACGCCGTGCCCACCCTCAACGCCGGGCTGATAGAGACCACCCTGCTCCCCCAGGGGGCTTTCGCCGGCTACATCGCCAGGCGGCAGGCGGAGGGCGCGGACCTGGGCCACCTCAAACCACCGCACGTCAACCCCACAGACAGGGCGCTTTCGGCGCTGATGACAGTGGAGGAGCCGGCCAAGGTGCCGGTCACCGCCGCCGCATCGAGATAGCTGTACAAAGCCATTCTGTTCTGACCGGGCAAGAGGGAAGGGCGGCCGTGCAAGACCAGCCGCCCTCTTGCTTTTCTGCGGCTGGGCCACTTCCACCCCACCCCACCCTTGGATGCCGCATCAAGTGCGGCATGATCCTTCCGCGGAAGGACCTGACGGCATGCCCCACCACCCCTGGGTGTGCGGCACGTACGATCCAGATAGCTCACTAATCCTATCCATTTGGGTCTTCTCAAAGCTATCACAGGGTGACAGAATCTACCCGAAGGCCAGGACGTGATCGCCGCGAGCATTCTCTTCGATAGTCAGGCGTCGCTCCGGGAGTAGGGCTGTTGCTGCCATGGAAAGCCAAATGATCATTCCGCTGCTGGCCACCGCCGTCTACATGGTCCCGCTGGCGGTGCTGCTGATCACCCGGCCGTGGCCGAAGCAGGGACTCCTCTTCCTGGTCTATCTCATCCCAGCCATGCTCTACAGCCTGGCAGACTTCCTCTTCCGGGCCGAGGTCTTCGCCAACCACGAGAGGATCGCGGTCAAGGTCATCATCTGCCTGGCTATCCTGATGATCATCCAGTTCCATTTCGTCCTGCGCTCGTATGCCACCAGCAGGCTAGACCGCATGGCCTTCCTGGCCTACCTCATCCTGGCGGCCACCATCATCCTAGTAGCGACAGACTTCATGCCCCGGCTGGTGGACACCACCGGCGAGACCTCCACCATCAAGTACGGAGTGGGGATCATCCCCATCGTGGTAGGCGCACTGGCCCTAGTGGGCCACGATCTGCTGCTCCTGCGGCGGAGGTTCAAGGCGTCGGCGCAGGTGATGGAGCGCAATCAGCTGACCTACCTTCTCCTGGCAACACTGGTGGGAGCCGCGGGTATGATCACCTCGCTCACCGATGTGGGTACGAAATACGCCACCGCCCACATCGGCGTCCTGGGCGTGGCGCTGATCATCGTCTACGCCATTGCCGCCCACCGGCTGATGGATGTGGGGGCAGCCCTCCGCCGGGTACTGGTCTTCTTCTGGCTCACAGTGATCATCGGGGTGGCCTACGCCGTGCTCTACTGGCTGGCCTCCATCGCCTTCGACTTCCAGTGGCAGGTCAAGCCCATTGCCGCCAGCATCGGGGTGGCCTTCCTCTGCGTCATTCTGGTCTATCTGGCCCACAGCTTCCTCCGCGAGGCCGTGGAGGGGCTCTTCGTGGGCCGGAAACACAGCTACCGGCAGCAGTTGCATGAATTCATCTCCACCACCTACGGCATCACCGATCTCGACGCCTTCGGCCAGGAGCTGCTAACCCTGATCTGTCGCTCGACGGACTCCCGTCAGGCATGGCTGATAGTGCCCTCGCTGGAACGGGGCGGACTGGACACCCGGGCCAGCTACTCGCTGGACGAGAACGACGCGCCGGCTCAGATCAGGATCAGAGAGGACAGCCCCATACACACCCGGCTGATGAACCAGACCGAACCGCTGTCGAAGCTGGACCTGCAGATACTGCCCGAGTTCGCCTCACTGTGGGATGAGGAGCGCAAGGAGATCGAAACCGCCGGCATCGATATGCTCTTCCCCATCAGGAACGATGACAGGCTGGCGGGCATTCTGGCGCTGAGCCGGAAGCGGAGGAGGGCGATACTGTCCCTGGAGGAGATCGACCTGATCTTCTCGGCTCTGAACCGCTTCGCCGCAGCCATCGAGAAGGAGTCCATGCGTGAGGAGCTCCAGGCCAAGGAGGAGGAGCTGGTCATCTTCAACCGGCTGATGTCCATCCTCAGCTCGAGCATGGACATCCAGGAGGCTTTCGACCGCTTCTCGGAGGAACTGGAGAAGGTGGCCCCGGTGGACTGGGCCACCATCGCCCTGGCCGAGGGGAACGAGCTGGTCTTCCTGGCCCTGTCCAGCACCTCGTCCTCACCGTGGCAGGTGGACCAGAGGATCCCCCTGGCCGGCACCGGTGCGGAATGGGTAATGACCCACCACAAGAGCCTCTATGAACCCGATCTGGTCAAACAGAGCCGATTCGTCACTGCTGACAAGCACACCAGGCAGGGGATCCGGTCCATCGTCTACCTGCCCCTGGTCTCCGGCGGCCGAAGCATAGGCTCACTGACGGTGGCCAGCAATCAACCGGGGGCCTACAACATGAGGCAGGTGAAGCTGCTGGAGCAACTGGCCACGCATATCACCACGCCCATCGAGAACTCCCAGCTCTACCACCAGGCCAGGGAGAAGGCCCGCGTGGACGAGCTGACCACCCTGTTCAACCGCCGCCACTTCGACGAAAGGCTGAAGGAAGAGCTCACCCGGCAGGCCAGGTACGGAGGGACCTTCTCGCTGCTCATGCTGGACCTCGACGCCTTCAAGGTCTACAACGACATCTTCGGACACCCGGCCGGCGACCAACTGCTCCGGGAGGTCAGCGGCCTGATCAAGGCCTGCATCCGCACCAGCGACCAGGCCTTCCGCTACGGCGGTGACGAGTTCGCCGTCATCCTGCCCCACATCGACACCGACGCCGCCTACCATGTAGCGGAGCGCGTGCGGCAGACCATCGCCCACCAGATGCAGCTGGCCTCGACAGGCGTGGCGGCCAGCATCGGCGTGGCCAACTGCCCCGAGGATGGGACCACCGCCGCCGACATGGTCACCGTGGCCGACACGGCCCTGTACTACGCCAAGTACAACGGCGGCAACCGGACCTACCTCCCTGCCAAGGTCAGGTCGACACTGCCCGTGGAGGCCACCAGGGAGACGCGCAGTCCCAGCCTGGCAGCCATATACGCGCTGACCACGGCTGTTGATGCAAAGGACCACTATACCTACACCCACTCCCACCAGGTCAGGGGCTATGCCCTGGCCCTGGCGGAGGCCATCGGCTCGCCGCCGGACCTGATATCCCGGCTGAGCGCCGCCTCCCTGCTGCACGACATCGGCAAGATCGGCGTGAGCGACCGGATACTGACCACCAAGGACCCCCTGACCGAGGACGAGCTGGCCGAGCTGAGGACCCACCCCAGGCTGGGAGTGACCATCATCTCCAACATGCCCGGCCTGTCGGCCTGCGTGCCGGCCATCCTGCATCACCATGAGAACTACGACGGCAGCGGCTACCCCGACGGGCTCAAAGGGGAGGCCATACCCCTGGAGGCGCGCATCCTGTGCCTGGCCAATGCCTTCGCCGACATGACGTCCTACCGGCCTCACCACGACGCCCTGTCGTGGGATGAGGCCCTGGAGGAGATCACCCGCTGCGCCGGCAGCCAGTTCGATCCCAGGCTGGCCCGAGCCTTCGTCGAAGCGGTCCGCTCAGGGGCCATCGCCAAGACGCTGGAGTCGGAGAAGCTAGAGGAGATCCAGGTACCAGTCGCCAACGGCGCTGCCCCAAAGAATGGTGGCCATGGTGGCCACGGCCAGTGACGGTCCGAAGGGTATGGTCTGACCGGAGGCCCAGCGCCGCCGCCTGACCAGGAGCAGACCCAGCGCCGCCAGTCCCCCCAGCACCGCCCCCAGGATCAAGGCCAGCAGCACCAGGGGGAACCCGCAGATCAGCCCGATGAGGGCGGCCAGCTTCACGTCGCCCCAGCCCATGCCCCCGCGCGAGAAGACCACGATGAGCCAGAACATGGCCAGTCCCACTGCCCCGCCCACCGCAGAGCTGACCACAGGGGCAAGCACCCAGCCCTCCAGCCACGGCGGCTCCACCAGCCAGGCCAGAAGCAGGGCCACCCCAATGGCGGGATAGACCAGCACGTTCAGTATCAGGCCCTGCTCCAGGTCAATGAAGAAGACGACGATGAAGACCACGGCCCACAGTCCGATGACCCCGAACTCGGCGGTCAGGCCGTAGCGCCAGCAGAGCAGGGCCAGGGCGGCCCCGGTGACCAGTTCCACCACGAAGACGCGCCTTGGAATGGCGGCCTGGCAGTAGCGGCAGCGGCCGCGCAGCCAGAGGTAGCTCAGCAGGGGTATCAGATCGCCCGCCGAGAGGCGGCGGTGGCAGGAGTCGCACTCGGAGGGCGGCTTGACGATTGACCGGCCCCCAGGCAGCCGGTCGATGCAGACATTGAGGAAGCTGCCCAGGGCCAGACCGAGCACCCCGAAAAGCGCTATCTCGAATGACTGCACGGGCCCAATTGTGACCGACCCCCACGAGCCTTGTCAAGACGTGCGACAGGTCCATGCATCGCCTGTGACCCATCGGTGACACTCATCGGGAACAGCGAGGGAAAACGGTGAGTGAAGCGGCGCAGGGCGAGACACAGACGTGAGATACCGTGTATACACTCATGATCAACGTTCGAAGAAAGGAGGTGACAACGAATGAAGACTATTGCGAAGACGGCCAAGGCTCGCACAGCCGCTCCCAAGGCCAAGGCAGCAGCCCCCAAGGGCAAGGCGGTAGCCAAGGTGCAGCCGAAGAAGATGGCAGGCAAGACCGCGAAGAAGGGAGGCAAGAAGTAGATGAAGACGGCGCTTAAGACGAAGAGAGCCAAGGCTGTGGCCCCCGCTGGCCGCAAGGTCACCAGGAAGGTTCAGCCCAAGGTGAGCAAAATCTCACGGAAGAGCGCACGCTAGATGAAGACCCTGGTGAAGGCGCACAGGGCTGATCTCTCCATCCGTATGCTGAGGCTGATGGCCATGGCCACGGTCCTGGTGTACACCTTCATCTGGTCGCGCTAGCTCTCCAAGAAAGGGTTCATGGGTGCCGGCAACACTGAGCAAGCCGATGCTGAACTCAATTGCGCCGGACGTCATAGCCGCGTTTGAAAAGAATGCCAGGCTGCACCACAGGATTGGCGGCACCTACTCCCCTTCCCCCACCCAGCCCCCCCACATGGCCACGGCGAAGCGTGCACTGGGATCGCCGGCTCGTAACAAGCCAGCACTACTTGAGGCCAAGGCATATGCAGACGTCCCAGACACGGCTATGGAGTCCCCGCTGGTGACACAGCGAACCTCCGGGGAGGACACCTAGTGGGTCAGTGCAAGAGCCACATGACTTGCCCTGCTTGCGGGAGATGATCAGGCGTGGTATATTCTGCCCGCATATGAAAGCCATCGCCGTTGCCGTCCTCATCCCTGCATTCATCATTGCCATCTACGCCGTATTCAACGTCGCGCTCGTCATTGAGAAGACCCCGGTCACGATTACGCAAGGCCTCGCTCTGAACGCCCTCTTGGCTGTCCCGTTTCTATTCGCCTACCTTGTTTGCAGACGCATTCTTCGCTAGTGTCTGCCTGGTCGTTCCCTCTCGTCCTTTGCATTCGCGCTCCCTTCAGCGTCGTCCTGTGTAGAAGCGGGCATTGGCATTGACCGGGCATGGGACGGGCATTTGGCGGCCTCGGGTGAAGCCGTATGGCCCGAGCAGCGCCTCACGTCAGGCGCCCTGTGACCATCTGCCTGAAGACTAGTGGAAGACGGATTGGAGCCGCGCAGACGATTGCTGCCTCCGGCTGCGGTTTGAGGTGGTCCTCGTTGGACGAGGTTGCGGCGACGTCAGGCATCGACGTGTCCGCAGGAAGTGGCTGCTGTCTGGTCGCGCATCAAGAAGAAAGAGAAGACATCTCTCCGCTCAGGGGTGTGGCTTGAGACGAAGAACCATCTCAGGGAGTCTTCTTCAGCGGATTGTTCGCATCGCGTTCTTCAGACTGCACGCGTAGCGCCTCAGCCTGATCCCTCCAGAGGGGCGGGGCGTGCACCAACCGACCTCCTGGCCAGTCCCGCTATTGTGTAGATGTAGAGAATCCACACGCAGTACGCCAGGAAAAGCGGATAGTATCCGAAGGGGAAACTCCATCCGCTCGCTTGTGTATCGGGAACCTTGGTGGCCGTAAGGATCAGCTCTGCCCCGAAGATGATGGCGAATCCCGCTATCTGGCCGACTCTCTTGACTACCAGGTAGGTTGGCGCAAGGAGGAGAATATAGGCATAGTCTTTGAACCGTGGGAGTATGAGAGCATACGCTACGCAAGCCAAGAACACCAGCAGGATGCTCCTGTCTTCTGCTTCCGAGGAATTCAGCCTGATGATCGTTCGCCACGTGAGCAAGATGACAACAGCTACAACGGCGAAATACAGTACAAATGCAGCAGCTTCGGGAACCGGCCACACAAACAATGAAATGATGTCGCCCACCAGGGGCAAAGTCGCTGGGTTCACTGCGCCAATTTCGCTGAACGTGAGCGACCCAGATCCAAACGCATTGTGCAGGTAGGCTCGGAACACAACTGGAGAGGCTACGTAGCACCCCAGGATGATAAGCATGAAGGAGATGCACGCGCCGAACAGGTACGCATATCTGTTCTTCCCGTTCTCGCCAAACAGCAGGAGCGCGAGAAGAATGATTGGTGTTAGTTTGAAGCATGATGCCAGGACTATGAAAAGACAGAATGGGCCATATCTACTCTTCACATAGAACCACAGTGCGATCCAGACCAGGACTTCCTCAAACATCGAGACGTTGCCACTCAAGACATCGCGAACGAATGCCGCGGAGAAGGCCACCAGGCAGAAAGGATAGAAGAGCAAGTCGACCTTGCCACGCAGAAACTCCTTGCGCCACAAATACAGCAGGAAGATCAGAGACAGGCTTTTTAGGGCAAGAAGCAGGTACGAGGCAGCGCTGAGGTCCATCAGCGAGAAGACGCGGTAGAACCAGAGCGTAATAGGCAGGTAGACGAAAGGCAGCCTGACCGCGTGTCCCGCTATCTGAGACAGGGCCTGGTTGTCATAGGGATTCAGTCCGGCAGAGCTCGCCTTGGCAGCGTAGTAGGCGGTCTTGAAATCCCAAAGGCCGGCCCCAAAGTGACTGACCAGATCGCTCACCGACACTGTCCAAACCCAGAGACAGAGCAGAATGGCGACACCGAGAATCAGCCTGCTTCGCATGGTCAGGCTGCGGAGACTGCGCCTTCCTGGGGAGGCCCCAAGCACTTCTTCTCCTGCAGTGTCTTTTGGCACGCAGCGGCAGCCCCGTCAGACGAATATGAACAGCGTTGAGTAAAGCAGGAACGACCCCGCATAGAGAACCAGGCACGACAGCACCAACCCTCTGAGAAGTCGTCGCATGGCTCCCTCCTTTGTCCTGTTGGACATCTGCCAGATTCTCTGTATGCCGCATGCCATGGCCATGCATACCGCACCCACTGCAGGAAGGAAGTAGAATGCGTACATGGCTCTGTCAGTGACGAGTTCTATTGGTATCCACAGAACGTACGTAGCTCCGAACCACAGAAGTCCAAAGACTGCCCACCGTTTCCTCTTCGCAATCGCTTCGTAAGCCATATAGAGAACGGATGGCACAATCAGGACGAAGAACATCGGTGTGTACTTGAGACAAACCACTCTGGCGTCACTCGCCCACCCAGAACCCAGCCACTCGCCACCGGTGTGCAGAATCCAGTCCCACGGATAGGACATGCCCATGGCGGCCCGCACCTCGGGAGGAAACTGGCTGTACTTCAGCGATCCTGCACGCACCAGCATGTCGTGGACCCGGCTGACAGGGCTGAACCACTGGTCCGTGGCTACGAAGTCCATTATCGGCATCAGCAACAGGAACACCAGGACCGAAGAAAACACAAGAAGTCCAACCTTGCGGAAGTCCGCCCTCTTCCTATCCCAGGCCCAATAACCCAGGATGACCAGGATTCCAAAGAGACCAGGCAGCTTGCAGAGCCCAGCCGCCGCCAGCGTGGCTCCCGAGAGGATGTATCGCTCGTCTAGGAAGAACAGAAAGGAACACAGCATGAATGCTATGGAGAACACATCCAGCATCGCCAGGCCGGAATAGATGAAGTAGAAGTTCTCGAAGACAAGAAGAAAAGCGCTCAGAAGCGCGGTGCCTTTGCCTCCAAGCTTCCTGCAGATGAAATAGAAGACGACGACGGAGGCAATCCCGAACATGACGGACGGGATTCGCCATCCCCATGGGTTGTTCCCAAACGCCGCTACTCCGCCTGCAATGAGGAGTTTGGCGAGTGCGGGATGGTCAAGAAAGCCAGGGTCGGAGTGAATAACCTGCGGTCCGCGTTCGTGGACAATCGAGAGGGCCTGCGGCACATAGGACTGTTCATCGTAGACGTATGACCTGGTGTAGTTCACAACGATGAGATGCAAAGCCAGCAGGACTAGGACTAGGCAGAGGAGTTGCCAATGCTCTTTGAGGGGGGAGAGAAGACCCCGCGGATGCAGCCTCGCCTGCATAGTGTGCGGCGCACAGGGAGCGTCACAACGTAGCGACGGTGGAGTGACGCTCTCACTCAGCCTTGTCCCAATGGGCGATCTGCTCATCTGCCTTCAGTCGTTGTCATCTTCCATGAACCTGGCGGGCATGTCAACCGTTCATGGTTCTTTCGGTCCTGACACCCCACAGCCCTGGATGCCTCATCAAGCGCGGGATGCTCCGCCCGAGGCGGACCTGACGGCACACTACCCCCGCCACGGGAGTTAGTCGGAGGTTTCGCCGACGTAGGTTATCTGGTTCTTGTTGACGGCCACGAAGCTGAACCGGGATTCGCCGGTGGCCAGGGCGGGTGATATCTCAACATTGGTCAGCGGGATGAAGGTCTCATCCCCATCGAGGGTATCCATCAACTCCTGCCACATTTCCCCGTGCATCTCGCCTGCGATCACGTACAGCGGCATGTGGACCTCTGCCGCTATGGGCTTCTTCTTCCTGACAACCGCCGCGCTTCGTCTCTCAGCGGCGTCCGCCGCTTCCCGCTGTAACTGGCCCCCCTCGGCGACAAAGAGGATGTTGGCTTTCCTGACGTAGGTGGAGGCCCGGTGTGCCCGCCGTCCATCCGGAAACAGCAGCTCCACTTCAGTGAGAGGCACGAAATCCCTGCCAACCCGCAACGGCTTCTTGTTGAGGGCGTCAAGGAGGCGCTGCTGCTGCAGACGGTAGGCATGCCCGGCAAACGTGCAGGTGGCGGTGCAGACCACCACCGGCACCTGCCTCATCCTGGGATCGCTCTTCCAGTCTCCGGTTGACCGGCCTTCAGATGCTTCGGACGTCATCTCGCTTTCACCCTCCCCCACGCCCCTGCCCTGGATGCCGCATCAAGTGCGGCATGACATGGTTGAGGTCTAGCTCCCGCATCCCGCCGGAGGCGGGCGGCATGATCCTTCCACGGAAGGACCTGGCGGCATGCGGCCCCGGGATCACTCATCAGGCTTCGCATCACCACACGTTGCCAGCAAATGAGTCCGCAGTCAAGAGAACCCCCAGGGGCTACTTCTTCTCCTCACCCGCAGCGGCCGGCTTCTTGCCCATGCGCCGGCGGACGATGAAGAGCGCGACGACAGCCACAACCAGGACACCAGCCACGATGGCCATCCACAACTCGAACCATCCCTTGCCGCCGGTGACTTGGATGGACTTGTTGACGGTGCTGTCGCCCAGCGGTCCGCTGACCGACAGGGTGACTACCTGCTTGCCGCCATCGCTGAACTTGTGGGTCACCTTGCCATCCGCCGGCCGGCTGTCAGCATCCCAGACCACCACGGTGCCGTCACCGAAGTTCCAGCTCCAGGAGGTGATCTCGCCGGTGGAAACGTCGGTGAAGGTGGCCGTCTGGCCCGCTTTCACCTGGGGCAGGGCGATCATCTGGGCCTTCGGAGCAGCCAGGACATGGATGGCCAGGCTGGCATTGTCGCTGCCCGCGGCATTGGTCACGGTCAGGGTGATGGTGTAATCGCCGCCCTCCGCATAGGTATGTCTGGCAACCAGGTCCCTGGGATAGGTATAGATACTCCAGGCCTGGGTGGCGCCATCGCCGAAGTCCCACTCCCAGGAAAAGATGTCCGCGCCGGTGGAGCTCTCCTGAAGACGCAGCTCGGTCCTCAGGGCCACGATCTCGGCGGTGTCATCCAGAGCACTGAAAGCCGCCTCGGGGGCAGCAAGTACCACGGTGGTGAACGAGGTCGGCGTGGACCAGCCCGATGCGTTGTTGTGATTGTCATAGTAGCGCACCTGCCAGTAGTAGGTTGTGCCGGACCCCAGCACGCCGCCGGGGACGATGATCTGCCTCAGGTAGCTGGCGGTGAGGTTGTCACTCCAGATGGTGCTGGCAAACCCTCCATCGGCGCCCACCGCGCTTGCGTCCGATATCTGCCAGGACGAAGCAGCGTGGCTGTCGCTCCCCTCGGGATCGACGAACTCAGAGCCCATAAGGGTGGCCATCGAGGAAACACCGGTGGCCCCGGCAGCCGGGGAGACATTGGCCGGCGCGTAGGGCGGGCGGTTGGCCACGGTGGTGAAGGCGGTCGGTGACGACCACAGGGACCACTGCCCGTAGCTGTCCTGGTGTCTCACCCTCCAGTAGTAGGTGGTGGCATAGTTGAAGAGCCCGGCGGCCACGTCCATCTGGGTCAGATCCTCAGTTGCCCCGCTGTCGAACAGCGGCCCGGCGAAGCCCGTGGCGCTGCGGGCGATCTGCCACTGGGAGAAGGCATGGGTGCCGATGTCATTGAGGCTGGAGAACTCGGAGCAGACCAGCGTCGGCGTCAGGGAGATCTCAGTGGTGCCGGCAGCCGGAGAGGTGTTCACGGGCTGATGCGGGGCGGTGCCCGCCCCGATGGTGGTAAAGGATGTCTGTGCGGACCAGGCCGACCAGGTGCCGGTGTCATCCTGGTGCCTCACCCTCCAGTAGTAGGTGGCGGCGTAGGTCAGATACCCCTCATCCAGGACGATGCCGACCAGGTCGGTCTCGTCAACGCCGCTGTCGAAGACGGGGCTGGTGAAGTCCCCGGAGACGGAACTGATCTGCCACTGCGAGGCTGCATGGCCGTCTCCGTCGCCGTCCACGAAAGCGGATGACTCGAAGGCTGCGGTCAGACTGATGTCAACGGTGGCGTTGGCCGGCGACACATTGGTGGGCGTAGCCGGAGCCGCCGCCATGACGTAGGTGGGCGCCAGGGCGCAGAGCAGCACCGCCAGGACCACCATCATCGCTATCGCTTTAGCTTTGGCCATTTTCCATTCCTCCTGATACTATG
Organism: Chloroflexota bacterium; assembly: GCA_016875915.1. Taxonomy (GTDB): domain Bacteria; phylum Chloroflexota; class Dehalococcoidia; order UBA2247; family RBG-13-53-26; genus RBG-13-53-26. Next base: position 6,429 of record VGOM01000008.1, on the reverse strand, counting down.
CACTTCCTCTTCCGAGGGTCATTGCCAGCGGGGCGCACCCTACTCGCCGCTTCGGCTGTGCCCCTGGCGATGTCCCCTGCCTCTCGTCACTGTCTCACACCTCTCGCTTCGGGCTGGGTCGGCGGCCGGGTTTGACCCCAGCCGCCGATTCTGTTCATCCCTTTGCGCCGCGCAACTGGATTGCGCTACCCAACTTCCACGGATCTCCAGGCGGCCTAGGCCTTCTTCCACTGCAGCGCAACAGTGTCCCACACGATGCCTGCGCCCCAAGCCGTTTGGGTGCCGGATGTGATGTCCCCGTTGGCGTTGACCGTGTAGGTGCCCTTCAGCGGACCATGCAGGAACGCCTGACAACTGCCGCCGGCCGTACCACCGTTGACATCAAGGTCAGCCCCCGGTCCGAAGGTGAAGGGAGGGGTTCCAGCGATGGTCGCCACGCCCGTGTCAGACATGGCCGCGGCGATGGCGGTCTGTGCCTGGTGCAGCTCTGTCTGGGCTGCCTCCAGCCGGCCTTGGCCCATGAACCGGGTCACGGCCAGCACGGCAACCGCCGCCAGCACACCGAGGATGACCACCACCACCAGCAACTCAACCAGGGTAAAACCCTTCTCGCCTCTGTACGCTTTTCTCAAACTCTTCACTCTATCACCTCCTTTCCGTCAGGATTTCTATCTCTACCGTTACTATTGACACACTCTGCTTTCAGACGGCCTCCTTTCCGTTCAACGGGCACTGCCCGCCGTGTCCAGAGTTATCCTTCCAGCGACGGCGCTTCAAAGACGGCGATCCTCTGCCTGTCGGCGAAGCGCCGGGCCTCCCTGGCCAGGCCGGGCACGGCGATGAATACCTTGTTCATTATGGTGCAGTCGTAGGCCTTGTCATCAAACCCGAAGACCTTCTCCAGCGAAATGGGAGCATCCGAGACCTCCATGCCGATGGCCACGCGGTGCAGGGTGATACCGTCATCCCGGCTGGCCAGCAGGTCGAAGGTGTGATCGGCACCGGACTTGCCCCGGACCATGGCATTGTGCTCCACCTCATAGCCCCGCTTCTGGAGGTAGTCCACCAGACCCGACTTGGAGTGGAACTTGAAGGCTTCCTCCACCGCCGGCGATTCCACGCTGGGCAGCTTGATGCCCAGGACGGCCTCCAGGTCCCAGCTCTGGATCACCTTGATCCTCTGCTGCTCGGCCAGGGCCTCGGCCTCCTTCTTCATCTGGGGCAGGACCACCAGAATCTTGTCATGGATGCCGCAGTCGTAGGCCTTGTCGTCGAAGCTGAACACCCTGTCGATGCCCATCTCCTTGACGGAGTTCTCGATGCCCACGGCGATGCGGTGCTTGGCCACTCCGTCGTCCCTGACGGCCAGCATATCGAACTCGTGCTCGGCGCCGGACCGGCCGGTCACTTTGGCGTTCTCGGTGACATCGAAGCCGCGCTCCTGAAGGAACTTGATCAGCTTCGGTTTGTGGCCCAGCTCGAACCTCAGCCACAGGCGGATCTCCTCCTTCTCCGGCAGACTGTAGCTGTAGGCATCAACCTCAACCACCTTGTCCTCCGGGGTCACCGAGGCGCACTTGAGGCAGCGCCACTTGATGGAAGGGTGGGCGAATATCTCGCCGCAGTCGCGGCACTTGCGCATCACGCCCAGGCTGGTGTAGTCCTGGCCGATGACCCGGACCTCCTGATAGCACTTGGGGCAGACCAGCCTGCCCGACTGGTTGAACTCTTCCTCAGCGCCGGCATACTCGCAGATGGAGTGCACCAGCACCCTGCCCCGGGAGAGCCTGCCCGAGCTGCACTTGACGCAGTAGTAGCCCGGGGCCAGGTTGAGCGACTGGCACTGGGGACAGTGGATGTACTTCTCCACAAAGGCCTTGTCCAGAATTCCCTGCTTGGCCAGGGAGTCGAGCATTTGCTGCGCCTCCCTCTCGGGCATATCCAGAACGCGATTCAGCTCCGGATAGTAGTAGCCCATATCCCTCTCCGGATCGATGACGGGCTTGATCTCCCCAACCTCGCCGGAGAGCATGGCCTCCAGCAGCCTGGCTGTCTTTTCGTCACGCCACAAGGGCTTCTCCAGATGCATCGTTCCTCTCTCCTCTGACACGGCAGTCTCCCCCCGCTACCGTTTCTCGTTCCTGGAAGTGGCCACCGGCGTCCTGGCATCAGCCGCACAGGGCTTGCCGCCTGCCGCCAGCTTGCCGGCCGCGGCCCCGCCTCCGGCGGGCACGGAGACCCGCGGCATCCGGCCGATGAGCTTCTCCACCTCATCGCGGTCCTGACAGTACCGGGTCAGCACCTCGCCGGTGATAAGACCCTTCAAATAGAGATCGACCAGCGACTGGTCCAGTGTTATCATTCCGTCCTGGGCGCTGGTCCGGATGACGTTGGGCAACTGGAAGACCTTGCCCTCACGGATGAGGTTGGTCACCGCCGGCGTGCCCAGCATGACCTCCACGGCAGCCACCCTGCCCGAGGCGTCGGCCCGGGGCACCAGGCACTGGCACAAGACACCGACCAGCAGCGAGGCCAGCCTGGTCTGGGCCAGATAGCGGTGCTCCGGGGGGAACATGTCGATGACCCTCTCCATGCACTGATAGGCGCTGGGGGCATGGCCGGTGCTGAACACCATGTGCCCGGTCTCGGCGATGGTGAGCACGGCCGCCGCCGTCTCCAGGTCGCGCATCTCGCCGACCAGGATGACATCTGGGTCCTGGCGCAGGGCATGCTTCAGCGACTGGGCGAAACTCAGGGTATCGTTGCCGATCTCCCTCTGGGTGATGGCCGAACGCAGCGCTGTATGGGCGTACTCAATGGGGTCCTCGATGGTGAGGATATGGCACAGCCTGTTGGTGTTGATATGATGCAGCATGGCGGCCAGGGTGGTGCTCTTGCCGCTGCCGGTGGGACCCGAGACGACGACGAGGCCGCGGGGCCGCAGCGCCAGGTCCTTGCATATCTGCGGCAGCTCCATCTCATCTATGGTGGGGATCTTGGGCGGCAGCAGCCGTATGGCCAGGCTGATGCTGCCCCTCTGCTGGGCCGCGTTGCAGCGGATGCGGCCGATGCCGGTCACGGTGTAGCCGAAGTCCAGCTCCAGCGTGCGGTAGAACTGCTCCCTCTCCTCCGGGGTGGTCAACTCCACCAGGGCGGCCCGGGCATCCTCGGGCTGGACGATGTCCAGCTCCACCACCGGCTCGATGGAACCCATGGTCCGGAGGAACGGAGGGAAGCCGACCACCAGATGGAGGTCAGAGGCCTTCCTCTTATCCGCCAGACGTATCAGATCCGCAATCCCCTGTTTCATCTTTCATATCCCTCACTATTCCGGTGCTACCGTCATTCCTGTCAGCACGATGTTGAACGAGACGCTGCCATCAGCCAGCGTGATGCTGGTGACCACCACCGAGGTGAAGCGGCCGCTCTCCTCCAGACTCCAGGCGTAGTCGAAGAGACTGACCTCGTCATCGGCGATGCCGTTCACATTGACGGCGGTCTCAGACCGGGCCACCGACAGAAGATCAACGCCCTGCGGCAGGCTGGCATAGACCTGGATCAGGTCCGTGGTGATGACCGCCCTGTCGGCTGCCCAGCCCTTCAGACCCGTTTCCAGATTGGCGGCAGACGCCTGCACGGCTTTGACCTGTTGGTCCAACGCATCGATGTCCTGCTTGGTGAGCTTCTGCGCCGTGATCCTGTCCTCGACTCCCTTGACATCATCAGCCAGCGCGTTGTTCTGCCCCTGCATATAGGCGCAGAGGCCGACGCCGGCCGCTACGACGATCACGCCGCCGACGACCACCGGCAGCCAGGCCGACTCGGCCAGGGTGCGCTTCCGGACCACGTAGGCGCCGGGCAGAGCGTTGAAATTGACTACGGAGTAGGCCAGGGCCCCCTCTTCCTCGGTGAGGACTTCCTTCAGGGCCAGGCTGATGTTGGTGATGAGCATGGCGCTGTCGAAGTCCTGGGGCTCGGGCATGGGCGAGGGCAGGACGCGCACCTCGCGCTCCCGGGGACCGCGGAGCACCTCCCACTCGCCTTCCTGGCGGGCCATCCCACCCGAAACCAGGATGGGCACGGTCAGGTCGATGGGCTTGTCCATGTGGGCCGAGTTGAAGAAGACCACGGCCCGCTCCAGCTCACTCCTGATCAGGGCCGTCTTCTCGCCCGGGGAAGCCTCCTCGGGGAAGGACAGGCTGCGGATCACCTCGGGTATGCCGTCGGCCAGGACAACCACATCGAAGCTGCCCGGCTGGGTATCCACCATGATGGCGCGCGGCTCGCTGGAACACCGGGCCAGGCAAAGCGGCTTGACGTCCATGACATACGGCTTCAGCCCGGCCACCTTGAGGGTGTCCAGCAGGCTGTCAATCATCTCCCGGGAGATGACGGTGAGATAGACCCTCATCTGCCCATGCTCAACGCCGAGCACCTGCCATGAGAGGTACACCTGGGCCACGTCGATGCCCAGGTTGTGGCTGGCTTCCCGGGCCATGGCCTCGGGGAGCAGGTTGTCCGGCAGCTCGGGCAGGACGAAGAGCTGGTACAGGCGGTTCACGCCGCTCAGGCCGACCACCACATCCTTGCTCCGGCCCAGCTTGAGCGACTGCCACACGTCGGTCAGCTTGCCAGCCACGGCATTCTGATCCTGGACCACCCCGTCCTTGACCAGATCCTTCTCCAGGGGCACGGTGGCCCATTTCGAGGGCTGTCTGCCTTTGGAGACCATCACATGGATGGCGGCATCATCAATATATAAGGTAGTCTGCTGTTTAGCCATTACCCTGCCTCCAGCGCGTAGACCTTCAGGCTCATGCTCAGTGTGCCGCTGCCGCCATCCAGGGTATTCATGGAGACGGAGGCGATGTCGGCCGACGGCAGCCAGTATCCCAGCACGGCGGTGAAGCGGAGCAGGGCTTCAACCTGTCCGTCAACGCCCAGGCTGACCGCGAAGACCTGATAGCCACCGGCCTGGGCGGCAGTCGGGGAAGAGCAGCTCAGCGTGGTGATCTCGACGCCACTCTCGGCCGCCGCACCATACAGGGCCTGCTCCATATCCATGGACTGGCTGGCATCGGGGAAGACGGCCAGTCCCTCGGCATAAGCCAGGTTGGCCAGATCCAGTTGATACTGGAGCAGGCCTTTCTGCTGGCTGTTCGCGATCAACGTCTGTTGCGCCTTGTCCAGATCTTCGCTCAGCTTGTCATGCCGGTCCTGCTGGCGCGTGTAGTACACGGCAATGCCCACCAGGAGGATGACCAGTATGACCAGGGTCAGGATCCACTTAGTTGTGATAGACATGTCTGCAATCTCACCACACCGTATTATTTTGCTGTCAAGCCCAGGGAATCGACCGACCCCTGATTGACGAATCCGCTCTTCTCCAGGATAACCAGGGCCAATTCTGCCATGCAGGTGGAATCTTGGGAAGTTCCGAATGGCTCACAATTCCGACCCAATCAGATCATGAACTGGCCGCTCTCACCTTATCCTGATGCTGCTTATGCCGCCGCTGGTGATCTCGCTGCGGAAGGAGAGGACGACATAGATCACGTTCCAGATATCGATGCCCGTCTCCAGCTTGACCACGGCGCTGGTGTCTCCCGGCTGGATGATGGGATGGGCCACGGCATAGGTGTCGATGTCTATGCCGATGTTGCTCATGCCCACCACGCTGGACTTGGAGTTGAAGACGTTGCTCACCGGATTGCAGGCATAGGGTATTCCACCGGAGAGGTAGGTCCCGTTGACTGACAGCCGGTCCCCGGTATAGACCTCGTCCCCCTCGGCCACGAAGACCGTCATCCGGGCGGCATTGGGATCGGTGAGCACATCCTGAGGAGCCAGGAAGTCGCTGATGTCGAACTGTATGGTCTGATAGTGGTTGATGTAGCGGAAGGTGTCGTAGATGTAGAGTTGGTGGCCCTTGGTCTCCGGGCTGGTGTAGATGGTCACCATGGACCAGGCCCCGTAGGCCCACTCGTCGAGAGAGCTTGATCCATACGTGGTGGTATTCGCCAGAGGATAGTCCGTGGTGCTGACCACCGTCTCACCGCTGTGGCTGTCCAGCCACTGGTAGAGCGGGTAGTTGCCCACCATGGAACTCCAGGCACTGCCATCGTAGTGACGGATGCTGCCCGAGTTGCCCACTGCAAAGACATCGTTCCAGGCAGTGCCCCAGACGCTGTTGAGCTGCGTTGTGGTGTCGCTGGTCATGCCATTCCAGGTGGTGCTGCCCACGGCACAGCGGCGGATGGTGCCATTTGCGCCCACAACATAGATGTAGGAGGAATCGCCCCAGACACCGTAGAGGGTGTTCGAAGTGCCGCTGGTCATGCCATTCCAGGTGGTGCTGCCCACAGCGCAGCGTCGAATGGTGCCCGACGAGCCGACTACATAGGTGTAAGAGGAATTCCCCCAGACACC
>VGOM01000007.1 GCA_016875915.1 Chloroflexota bacterium | reverse complement strand
TGCGGCCATCGCCTTCACCAAGGACCACGATCTGGAATTGTACTTCCGGCGGGCCAAGGCGGCGGAGCTCTACTTTGGAGATGCCGATTTCCATCGGGAGATAGTGGCCCAGGAACTGGGTATGTAGTTGGCAAGTCGAATCGGAAGGAGGTCAAGGTAATGGTTGACTACAGCAAGTACTCGTACATCAAGGTGGAGAAGAAGGAGAGGGTGGCCATCCTCACCCTGAACAATCCGGACGCCATGAATGCCATCGGCAAGCCGGAGCACGCGGAGATCGAGCACATCTTCGAGGACATGAACGATGACCCGGAGGTCAATGCCGTCATCCTCACCGGGGCGGGACGGGCCTTCTCCGCTGGCGGTGACATCAATCTGATGATATCTGGCTACACCGATCACAGCATCCGCATTGCCAGCTACAGCGTGAAGCGGATCATCCTCAATCTGCTCAACTGCCGCAAGCCTGTCATCGCCGCCCTGAACGGCGCCTGCGCTGGACTGGGGGCCACCATCGCCCTGCAGTGCGACATTGTCATCGCCTCCGAGAAGGCCCGCATCGGCGATCCCCACATCGGGGTGGGCATACTCCCCGGTGATGGCGGCTGCATCATCTGGCCCCTGCTCATCGGCATGTGCAAGGCCAAGCACTACCTCATGAACGGCGAGATGGTCACTGCCGCCGAGGCGGAGCGCATGGGACTGATCACCAAGGTGGTCCCGCCGGACAAGCTCATGGAGGAGGCCTGGGCTCAAGCCAAGAAGTTCGCCGATGGACCAACCCTGGCCATCAGCCTGACCAAGCTCTGCCTGAACAAGATACTCATCGACCGCATCAATCTGCTCTTCGATACCAGCATTGCCTACGAATACCACACCCTGAACTCGCCCGACCATCTGGAGGCGGCCAAGTCCTTCCTGGAGAAGCGCGCGCCCAAGTTCACCAGCAGCGAGGGAGACCCGTTCGTACTCTAGGTGATCATCACCGACATCAATAGAGACAGAAGGAGGAAGCATGGATCTGGGCTACAAGGGTAAGGCAGTCATCGTCACCGGGGGTAGCTCCAACATCAACCGGGCCAACGTCCTGGCCTTTGCTAGGGAGGGCGCCAATGTGGTCATCGCCGACATCGACGACAAGCAGGCGCCCAAGGTAGCCGCCGAGGCCAACGCCCTGGGTGGCGGCGGGAAGACCATCTTCGTCAAGACAGACGTGGCCAAAGTGGAGTCCGTGGACGCCATGGTCAAGGAGACGGTGCAGGAGTTCGGCAAGGTCGACGTGCTGGTCAACGGCGTCGGCTGGCTGGACAGCCCCTGGGGACTGTTCATGGAGCAGAAGCGGGAGACCTGGGAGAAGATGGTCAACCTCAACCTGTGGAGCGTCTTCAACTGCACCCGGGCCGCCCTGGAGCAGATGATCCCCCGCAAGTACGGCAAGATCTGCAACATCGGCTCGGAGGCCGGCCGCATCGGGGAGTTCCGCCAGGTGGTCTACTCCGCCTGCAAGGGCGGCGTCATCAGCTTCACCAAGGCCGTGGCCAAGGAAGTGGGACGCTACAGCATCAACGTCAACTGCGTCTGCCCCGCCGGGGTCATTCCGGAGAAGAAGGAGCACGTGTCCGAGCTGTCCATGACCCAGGGGGTGACCCAGGACACCCTGAGCGAGGACATGAAGAAGATGCAGCTCAAGCTGTATCCCATCGGCCGGGTGGCTGTGCCCCAGGATGTGGCCAACACCGTGGTCTACGTCTGCTCCGACGCTGCCTCCTTCATACACGGACAGACCATCAGCGTCAACGGCGGATATAGTACACTCTAGTGTGGTGGCTCCGACGGTTCGTCGGCCTGCCCAGCTATCGTATGCCGTGCGGCTGTCGTCTGCCTCAGGCAGACTGCCCCGACACCAATGTCATCCCGCACTTGATGTGGGATCCAGGGCTGGGGTGGCGTGGCACAACTACACATGGCGATATCTGCGGAGCACTTCAGTCGGAGGCCCCGCCGCCTTTCCGCGCACCGGCGGCCCCCGTCCCGGCAGGGAAACGGGGGGAGGGCCGATGATTGGTCTCCCGCTCTGTGCTGTGGGGGATAGAGGCTGGCATGGGTGACATAAAGAGCGCCTGGGAGATCGCCCTGGAGAAGACGGAGAAGCTGGGCAAGCTCTCTCCGGAGGAGCTCAGGAACCAGAGGCGGCAGGAGATGGCCCCCGTGGGCCGGGGACTGGCCGAGCGGTACCTGGGCGGGTTGGGACTGTGGCAGTTGAAGATCGAGCTCGACCGCTACAAGGGGACGGAGAGGGAACTGGTCACCGAGGCCCTGGTATCCAGCCTGGTGCAGGGCATAGAGCTGGGCAACAGTGACAGGCTGACCAAGGCCATGGAAGGCATCTCCGCTTTGAAAGAGGAGCAGAAGTCCAGCATCACGCAGATCAAAGATCGGGCGGAGGCCCTGTTCCTGGAGTATCAGGAGGTGGAGCAGAAGGAGCGGCGGGACGCCGAGGAGTCGGTCAGGGAAATACTGCACCAGCTGCGCATCTCGGGCAGCGCCATCGGCGGCATCAACCCCAGGGTCATGCCCGAGTGGCAGCAGGCCCTGGACCGGTTTGCAGAACCATACATAATGCGGTTGGAGGAACTCAAGGAGAAGCTGAGGCATCTTTCCTAGGAGTGTATCTGAGTGATGCCCATGGTGAGCGTGACCGACCTCGATTCTCAACTCCTTCTGAGCACGGCTCACCTATTGCTCGGACAGGCTCCCAGTCGAACGGCGGCGCTCGCCGCACTTCTGGTTGACGTAACGAGTTGACGTAAAGAAAGGGAGGCAACGTGGATATCAAGAAGGTAGGCGTGGTTGGCTGCGGTCTGATGGGCTCCGGCATCGCCGAAGTCTGCTCCCGCTCGGGCTATTCAACGGTGGTCCTGGAGGTGAACCAGCAGTTCCTGGACAAGGGCATGACCTCGCTCAAGGCCTCTCTGGACAGAGCGGTGAGCAAGGGCAAGCTCCCGGCCCAGGAGCGCGACGCTACCCTGGCCCGCCTCCACGGCACCATCAACATGGAGGATTTCCGGGACTGCGACCTGATCATCGAGGCCGTCATCGAGAACATGGACGAGAAGAAGAGGGTCTTCGCCGCTGCGGACAAGATCTGTCCCAAGCACGCCATCCTGGCCAGCAACACCTCCTGTCTGTCCATCCTGCAGATGGCCATGTCCACCAAGAGGCCGACCCAGGTCATCGGCATGCACTTCTTCCAGCCCGTGCCGGTCATGGCCATGGTGGAGATAGTCAAGACCATCGCCGTTGCCGATGAGACGGTCAAGACCGCGGAGGCCTTCTCCAAGTCCCTGGGCAAGAAGGTGATCTTCGCCAAGGACACCCCCGGCTTCCTGGTCAACCGCCTCGGCTTCCCCTTCATGATGAACGCCATCCGGATGCTGGACGAGGGCTGGACCACCATCGAGGAGATGGATCAGGCCTGGATGATGGCCACCAACTCGCCCATGGGGCCCTTCACCCTGATGGACTTCGCCGGACTGGACACCATGTACGCCATGGCCTGTGCCATGTACGACGAGTTCAAGGACCCGGTCTACGCTCCCCCGCCGCTGCTCAAGGCCATGGTCACCATGGGCCGCTACGGGAAGAAGAACGGCTGGGGATTCTACAAATACACCTAGGCAGTCCCAGTGAAGATCCTGGTCACCAACGACGATGGCATACACGCCCCAGGACTCTGGGCCCTGGCTGCCCAACTGACCCGGGCTGGCGAGGTGGTGGTCTGCGCCCCCGATCGCGAGCAGAGCGGCACGGGCACGGCCATCACCCTCCATCGGCGGGTCAGGCTGACCCAGGTTGACTCGCCGCTGGCCTCGGTCAGGGCCTATTCCGTTGAGGGAACGCCGGGCGACAGCGTCCTCCTTGCCCTGAGGATGCTGGAGGACGTGACCATGGTCTTCTCCGGCATCAACAGGGGCGCCAACATGGGCCACGACGTCCTCCTCTCGGGCACTGTGGGCGCTGCCCTGCAGGGCTACTTCCACGGCGTGCCCTCGGTGGCCATCTCGGTGGAGGCGGGGCGGGCTGGGGAGAGCACCAACTTCGAGGTGGCCGCCAGACTGGCCCCCCTGCTGGCCGCCAGGGTCAATCCCAACGGAGCGGGTCCCCTGCTCCTCAACGTGAATCTGCCCAATCTGCCCCTGGAGCGGATCGGCGGCATCGACATGACGCGGGTGGGCACAGGCGGCTACAGCACCGCCATCACCATGGGACGGGACGGCGACAGCGACGACTACCGGATCAGCATCGGCAAGCCTCGGTGGAGCTTCGAAGAGGGCACGGACATACATGCGGTGGACCGGTGCCGGATCTCTATCACTCCCCTCCGGGGGGAGTTGAGCACGGCCGGAGAGACCTTCCTTCCTGAGGATCTGCCCTCGGCGCTCTTCCGCGATCTGTGACCCCCTCGTGCGGTGTTTGCCATCCCGTTCTCGCCCGTGCTAACCTAGTCACACGAGAATGCCCGAGTTGTTCACAGTGCTCACGCCGGACCAGGCCTGGTCCAAACTCGAGCCTCACCTCTCAGCCATAGACCAGACCGAGGCCATCCCTACCGTCGAGGCTCTGGGCCGGGTGCTGGCCGATGATATCGCGGCTCCTGCCGACCTGCCCCATTTCCCCCGGTCGGCCATGGATGGCTATGCCGTCCGGGCCGGGGATACCCACGGCGCTTCGGAGAGCCAACCGGCCTTCCTCAAGGTGGTCGGCGAAGTGCTCATGGGCCGGCCCGCCGCGGTCAGCCTGTCCCCCGGCGAGGCGGCCCTGATCCATACCGGAGGCATGCTGGCCGGTGGATCGGATGCCGTGGTCATGGTGGAGAACACCCGCACCGCCGATGCCTCGAGCATTGAGGTCTACCGTCCCGTGGCCAGAGGCGAGAACGTCATCCAGGTGGGAGAGGACATGGCCAGGGGTGAGGCCCTGCTTTCCCGGGGGAGCCTGATCCGGCCCCAGGACATCGGTGCCCTTCTCTCTCTGGGTGTCACCCGCGTGACCGTCTACCACAGGGTCCGGGTGGCTCTCATTCCCACCGGCGATGAACTGGTGCCCCCGGGGGATAGTCCCGGGCCGGGACAGATCAGGAACACCAATGCCTATGCGCTGGCCGGGCTGGCCGCACAGGCTGGGGCCATACCGCTGCCGCTGGACATCGTCCGGGACAGCTACGAGGCCCTCAGGGAAGCCGTCCAGAAGGCCATGGCCCAGGCCGATCTGGTGGTCGTCTCCGCCGGCAGCTCGGTGAGCACTAGGGATGTCACCGCCAGTGCCATCGGCTCCCTGGGCCGGCCGGGCGTCCTGGTCCACGGCGTCGCCACCAGGCCCGGCAAGCCCACCATCATCGCGGTGATCGGCGGCAAGCCGGTCTTCGGACTGCCGGGCAATCCCGCCTCGGCCATGATCACCTTCGACCTCTTTGTCACTCCGTCCATCCACCTGTTGAGCGGGTGCCGCCCCCTGCCGGCACGGCGCTACATCCGGGCCAGACTGACCCGCAATATCCCCTCCGCGCCGGGCAGAGAGGACTTCGTACCGGTGAAGATCGAGGAGAGGAACGGCGAGCTACACGCGGAGCCCGTCTTCGGCAAGTCCAATCTCATGTTCGCCCTGATCAGGGCCGACGGCGTGGCCAGGGTGCCCATCGACAGGGGCGGCCTGTCCGCCGGCGAGTTCGTCGCCGTCCGGATGTTCTAGTTGCAGGTGAGCAGAAGCGTGACAGAGTCAACGGGCTCCGATCCCCGGGAACAGAGGCGCTACTACCTCGAGGACGTCCCCCTCGATGAGGCCCTGTCTCGGTTCAACTCAGCCCTGGACGCCGCCGGCGGAATGAAGCCAACGCCCTCCGAGCGCATCGCTCTCCATGAGGCCCGGGGCCGGGTCACCGCCCAGCCCGTATGGGCCAGGCTGTCATCCCCCCACTACCATGCCGCCGCCATGGACGGCGCGGCCATCCGGTCGGAGGCCACCGCCGGCGCCTCAGAGAAGACCCCGGTGCGGCTCAGGATCGGTGAGGAGGCCCAGTGGGTGGACACCGGCATGCCCCTGCCTCCCGGCTTCGATGCGGTGGTCATGATAGAGAACATCCAGGTGGTGGAGGAGGGGCTGATCGAGATCATGCTGCCCGTCGCACCCTGGCAGCACGTACGGCTCATGGGCGAGGACATCGTGGCCTCGGAGCTACTCCTGCCCGAAGGACACCTGCTCAGGCCCTCGGACCTGGGAGCCCTGGCTCAGGCCGGCCTGGTCCATGTTGACGTGAGGCACCCGCCCCGCGTGGCCGTCATCCCCACCGGCACGGAGTTGGTGCCGCCCGGGGGAAGCCTCAAGCCGGGCAATATCGTTGAATCCAACTCGCTGGTCCTGGCCGGACTGGTGGAGGAGTGGGGTGGACAGGCCACCCGGTTTCCACCCGTGCCCGACGACTACGACAGGTTGAAGCGGGCTGTCCAGGAGGCCCTGGCCGGTCATGACATCGTGGTCATCAACGCTGGCGCATCGGCGGGCAGGCGCGACTTCACCGCCTCGCTGGTGGCCGATCTGGGCCGGCTGGCCGTTCACGGCGTGGCCATTCGCCCCGGCCATCCGGTCGCACTGGGCGTCGTTCAGGGCAAGCCCGTCGTGGGCGTTCCCGGCTACCCCGTCTCGGCCGCCCTCACCCTCGACCTCTTTGTCAGGCCGCTGGTCTATCGTCTTCAGGGTTTGGCGGTCCCGCAGCGGCCTGTGGTCCAGGCAATGATGACCCGGAAGGTGTTCTCTCCCATGGGTGAGGACGAGTTCCTCAGAGTGAAGGTGGGCCGGGTGGGCGGCGAATGGCTGGCCACACCGCTGCAGAGGGGTGCCGGCGTGACCATGTCCCTGGTCCGGGCGGACGGCCTGGTGAGTATTCCCCGGGGCAGTGAAGGGATTCACGAGCGGCAGAAGATCGATGTGGAGCTGCTGCGCACCGTCGAAGAGGCGGAGAACGCCATCGTGGTTGTGGGCAGCCACGACGTGGCGCTGGATGTCCTGGCCAACCACCTGCACCGGCGCCACCCCGAGAGGAGTCTGTCGTCCTCTAATGTGGGCAGCCTCGGAGGGCTGCTGGCATTGAAGGGTGGGGAAGCCCACCTGGCTGGCTCGCATCTCCTGGATGAGGACAGCGGCGAATACAACCTGCCGTACGTCAAACGGCTGCTGGCCGGGCTGGAGGTGGTCATCGTCAACCTGGTCTATCGGGAGCAGGGGCTCATGGTCAGGAAGGGCAATCCCAAGGCCATTGCCGGGCTGGCCGACCTGGGCCGCCCGGACGTGGTCTTCGTCAACCGGCAGCGGGGCGCCGGCACCAGGGTGCTGCTGGATTTCAAACTGAGGGAGCTCAGACTAGCCCCGGGGCAGATCACTGGCTACGATCGAGCGGCCTTCACTCACCTGGCCGTGGCCGCCGCAGTGGCCGGCGGGGCTGCCGATGCCGGACTGGGCATCCTGACCGCGGCCAGGGCCCTGGAACTGGACTTCGTTCCGGTGGCCAGGGAGCGCTATGACCTGGTCATCCCCCGGATCTACTACGAGAGCCCGCTGCTCGAGCCTCTCCTGACCCTGCTGCAGGACCCCTCCTTCAGGACCGAGGTGGATGGGCTCGGTGGCTACGATACCTCGCACATGGGGCAGGCGATGGCCCGGCTCCCGGCGGTGTAGCGGTGCCAGGACTGGGCCCCGTGCTCCATTCCCCGAGCGACGGCTCTCTGATGGTGAAGCAGTGAACGCAGAAACGCCCCGTCAGACCCTGCGGATCAGCGTCCGCGGCGTGGTCCAGGGCGTGGGCTTTCGCCCCTTCGTCTTCAGGCTGGCCCGCGAGCATGGCCTGGCCGGGTGGGTCCGCAATACCTCAGGCAGCGTGGAGATCGAAGTAGAGGGGCCGGCAGCAGCTGTCGACGGTTTCCTGTCCGCGCTGACAGCCCAGGCCCCTCCCATGGCCCGGATCGAGGGTGTCACCGCCACGACCGTCGCCCCCGGGGGCTACCAGCGCTTCGAGATCGGCCAGAGCCAGGCCCAGGAGGGGCGATACCAGTTGGTCTCACCGGACATCGCCACCTGCCTCCCGTGCCAGGAGGAGATCTTCTCGCCGCAGAACCGGCGCTATCGCTATCCCTTCACCAACTGCACCAATTGCGGGCCCCGGTTCACTATCATCGAAGATATCCCCTATGACCGGCCCCAGACCACCATGAGGCACTTCCGGATGTGCCCCGACTGTCAGAGGGAGTACGACGACCCCCTGGACCGCCGTTTTCATGCTCAGCCCAACGCCTGCCCTGTCTGCGGCCCACGCCTGGAACTGGTCGACCCCGCCGGCCAGGCTGTTGACGGCGGCGACGTCCTCCATGCCGCCGCCGATCTGCTCAGGCGGGGCAGGATCCTGGCCGTCAAAGGACTCGGGGGATTCCTCCTGGCCTGCGATGCCACCAGCAGGGAGGCGGTCAATGCCCTGCGGGAGCGGAAGCGCCGCCCGTCCAAGCCCTTCGCCGTCATGCTGGCTTCACTGGACGAGGTCAGGAGGCACTGCCTGGTCTCCCCCGATGAGGAGAGCCTGCTCCTCTCGCCGCAGTGCCCCATCGTCCTCCTCCGCTGGCAGAGAGCCGAGTCCGATATCTGCGCGGAGGTGGCCCCCGGACTGAAGGACCTGGGCGTGATGCTGCCCTATACCCCGCTGCATCACCTGCTGATGCGGGAGGCGGGGCTACCCCTCATCATGACCAGCGGCAACCTTGGCGAGGAGCCCATCGCCAGGGACAACGACGAGGCTCTGAGGAGGCTGGGACGGATCGCCGACTGTTTCCTTCTTCACGACCGCGACATTTATGCCAAGTACGACGACAGCGTCTGCATCGTCGAGCAGGGCGCTCCCCGGGCGGTTCGCCGCGCCCGGGGCTACGCGCCGTACCCCGTCTTCCTGCCCTTCCCGGCCCGCCCAGTTCTGGCCTGCGGAGCGGAGGAGAAGAATACCTTCTGCCTCACCAGGGATGAGCACGCTTTCGTATCGCAGCACATCGGCGATATGGAGAACGAGGAGACCCTGCGCCATTTCGAGGACACGGTGGAGCTGTACCGGAAGCTCTTCCGCATCGAGCCCGAGATCGTGGCCTACGACCTTCACCCCGAGTACCTCTCCACCAAGTACGCCCTTGGCCTGAAGTCCCAGGGCAGATCGGGGCTGAGATTCGTCGGGGTGCAGCACCACCACGCCCATATCGTCAGTTGCATGGTGGAGAATAGGATCGAGACGCCTGTCATCGGCGTGGCCTTCGACGGCACCGGCTATGGCACCGACGGTACCCTCTGGGGTGGCGAGTTCCTGGTGGCTGACTGGAGGGGCTTTGAGAGGGCGGGCTGCCTGGAGCCGGTGCTCATGCCCGGCGGCGCGGCGGCTATCCACCGGCCCTACCGCATGGCCCTGGGCTATCTCTTCGGTCTGCTGGGACAGGACGCTCCCCTCAGAGGGCTGTCCATCCTGGGGTCCGTCGACCCCGCGGAGGTGGCCGTCATCAGGCGCCAGATGGAGCGCAGGCTCAACTCGCCGCTGACATCCGGGGCGGGACGCCTCTTCGACGCCGTGTCGGCCCTGGCCGGAGTGCGCGGCGTTGTGGACTACGAGGCCCAGGCCGCCATCGAGTTGGAGATGCTGGCCATGGAGGCGGCTTGGCCCGCTGATTGCGATCTCTACTCCTTCTCCATCGTGGAAGAAGGCGGCCGCCGGACGGTCAGACTGGCCGATCTGGTTTCCGCTGTGGTCGAAGATGCCAGAAAGGATGTCCCACCGTCCGTGATATCCGCCCGGTTCCACGGCACTGTGGCCCGGATGATCGTTGACATGTGCCGCCTCATATCTGCCCATGACGGTACAAGGCTGGTGGCCCTGAGCGGCGGTGTCTTTCAGAACCGCCTGCTACTGGGTCAGGCCGTGGCCGGCCTGCGCCGCGAGGGCTTCGAGGTGCTGACCCACCGCATCGTGCCCTGCAATGACGGTGGGATCTCCCTCGGCCAGGCGGTCATCGCCAGCTTCGCGGCATCCTGAGCGGAGCGCTGATGGACGAAGGCTGCATGACAATCGTAACATAGTGAAAGGGCTGACCACCTAGAAGGGGAAGACCATGTGCCTTGCCATACCCGCCTTGATCAAGTCAATCGATGGCAGCGAAGCCGAAGTGGAGATCGGCGGCATCAGCCGGAAGGCCAGCCTGATGCTCACTCCCGAAGCCAGGGTGGGCGACTACGTTCTGCTTCACACCGGATATGCCATCAATGTCCTTGATCAGGCGGAGGCCGAGGAGACCCTCAGCCTGCTGGAGCAGATCGCCGAGGCTGGCGCGGACGGGGACTAGACGATGAAGTTCGTTGACGAGTTCCGCAGCTCCGAGCTGGCTCAGAGGCTGGTCCACAGCATCAGGCATCACTCCACCCGCCGCGCCCGCTTCATGGAGTTCTGCGGCGGGCATACGGTGACCATCATGAAGCATGGCATCCGCCAGCTTCTCCCCTCCACCATCGAGATGCTCTCCGGACCGGGCTGCCCCGTGTGCGTCACCGACAACGCCGATCTGGACAAGGCCATTGCCCTGGCCCGCGTCCCGCGAGTGATCCTGACCACCTTCGGGGACATGCTCAAGGTCCCCGGCAGCCGTGCCAGCCTCCAGGAGGCCAGGGCGGCTGGTGCTGATGTCCGCATTGTTTACTCCACTCTGGATGCCCTTCAGATCGCCCGGGACAACCCGGCCAGGCCGGTGGTCTTCCTGGGCATCGGCTTCGAGACCACCGCTCCCACGGTGGCCGCCTCGGTGCTTCAGGCTGACCAGGAAGGCGTGCATAACTACCACGTCCTTTCCCTGCACAAGCTCTGCCCGCCGGTGATCAAGACGCTCCTCGATTCCGGCGAGGTCAGGCTCCACGGTCTGATCTGCCCCGGCCATGTCAGCGCCGTCATCGGCTCAAATGCCTGGGAGTTCATCTCCCGCGACTACGGCATACCCTGTGTGGTCTCGGGATTCGAGCCGCTGGACGTGCTCCAGTGCGTCCACATGCTGGTGTCGCAGGTGGAGAGATCGGAGTCCAGGGTCGAGATCGCCTACCGCCGCGGGGTGCGCCCCGAAGGCAACCGGCGGGCTCTGGAGCTGATGGATCGGGTCTTCGAAGCCTGCCCCGCCCGCTGGCGTGGCATGGGCTCGGTGCCCGCCACCGGACTGAGGTTCCGGGAAGCCTACCGCCGCTTCGATGCCGAATCCGCATTCGATTTCGACCCCGGTCCTACCCTGGAGCCGAAGGGCTGCATCTGCGGTGAGGTGCTCCGGGCGGTGAGGACCCCTCGCGACTGCCAGTTGTTCGGCAAGGCCTGTACCCCCGCCAGCCCAGTTGGGCCCTGCATGGTCTCGTCCGAGGGAAGCTGCGCCGCCTACTACCTCTACGGAGGGGTTGAGTGAGCGACAGGATCATCATGGCCCATGGCAGCGGTGGCAAGCTGGCCCATGAGCTGATCGAGAAGACCTTCCTCGGCGCTCTCTCCAATCCCCTCCTGGCCAGACTGGATGACTCGGCTGTTCTTGACTGCAAAGGAAGGCTGGCCTTCACCACCGACAGTTACGTGGTCAAGCCCATCTTCTTCCCCGGCGGCGACATCGGCCGGCTGGCGGTCTGCGGCACGGTCAATGACCTGGCCATGTCGGGCGCCGTCCCCCTCTACCTGAGCCTGGCTTTCATCATCGAAGAGGGCCTTCTCCGCGACGACCTGAACCGCATACTGGCCTCCATACAGGCAACATCCAGGGAGGCTGACGTCCAGATCGTCACCGGGGACACCAAGGTGGTTGACCGGGGCAGCGCGGACAGATTGTTCATCAACACCGCCGGGCTGGGCCTGATTCCCGATGGCGTCGACATCTCCGGTTCAAACGCCAGACCCGGAGACAAGGTCATTCTCAGCGGGACCATCGGAGACCACGGCATCGCCGTGCTCAGCCAGCGCGAGGGGCTGAGCTTCTCCACTGCGCTCGGAAGCGATTGCGCTCCCTTGAACGGACTGGTCGCCGAGATGATCCGAGCCAGCCAGCGGATTCATGCCCTGCGCGATCCCACCAGGGGCGGACTGGCCACCACCCTCAACGAGATCGCGGCGCAGTCCAAGGTGAGCATCAGAATCGAGGAAGAGAAAATCCCCGTCCGCGACGAGGTCCGCGGCGCTTGCGAGATGCTCGGCCTCGATCCCCTGTACGTGGCCAACGAGGGCAAGCTGGTGGCTATGGTCGCCCCCGGGGACGCCGAGGTGGTTCTGGCCAGGATGCGCCGGAATGCCTATGGAAGAGAGGCCTCCATCATCGGTGAGGTCCAGCCGGATCACCCCGGCAGGGTGGTCATGAAGACCAGGATCGGGGCATCACGCATAGTCGACATGCTGGTGGGTGACCCCCTCCCCCGCATCTGCTGAGCCTGGGGTCGCCGCGGCCGATTGGCGTTCGGAGTACCCGACACCGTCGAAACACAAGAGGGGCATGCCAGTCCTCTGAACGTGGATTGCATAGGGACACGGATCGCCTGCCGTGATAGAATAGTCCAAAACACAAAGGAGGGAGAATGCTGATCGCAGCGATGATCCTCGGGATTATTGGCGGGACAGCCTACTTCATCGGCGGTGGTGCCGGATCCATTGCCCTCAATAGCGGCGACGCACCCTGGTGGGTGATTGCACTGATCCCCATCGGAGCTGCGGGTGTGATGGGTGGCGCTCTGGTGCGCGTCAACCCCAGCTTCGCTGGAGTAGTCATGCTCCTGGCTGCCGCCGCAGCCATCTCCGTGGGCTTCGCCTCCTACGAGGAAGCCGTGGACATGGTGACCCACAACAACTTCCTCATGCCGCCCAACATGCTCCCGCAACACCCGTTCTCGGGTCCTCTGATCTACCTTCCCGTGCCTCTGCTTTCCCTGGTCATTGGTGGGGCGCTGGCCCTCTCTTCAGGGAAGAAGCCGGCTGCCGACTAGCCGGCTGGAGCCGGAGCGGTGCCACTCCTGCTGCCTGTCGAGGGCGCATGGGATAGGCAGTCTGTCTCTGTGACCAGCATCTCGGATGAAGGCGCAGCATGGATGAACTGGGAAGGCTGGACCTGCTGGCTGCAGACGCCCGCTTCGACGTCTGCGGCTATGGAGGCAAGGACTCCCGGCACCAGGGCACTTCTCCGCTGCGCTTCATATACCGGGCCAGTCTCCCCAAAGGGGGATCGATCTGCCTCTTCAAGACCCTCCTCACCAGCGTCTGCACCAATGACTGCGCCTATTGCACCAATCAGGTCGGCCGGGACAAACCCCGCACCTCCTTCCAGCCCGACGAGCTGGCCAGGCTGTTCATGGACCTGCACCACAGGCGGCTGGCGCATGGCCTGTTTCTCAGCTCGGGTATCGCCGTTGATGCCTCGCGGACCATGGAGTCCATGGTCAAGATCGTCGAGATCCTGCGCCAGCACTATCAGTTCAAAGGATACATCCACCTCAAGATACTGCCCGGCGCCCCCTTCGACTGCATTGAGGAGGGCTGCCGCTTGGCCAACCGGGTCTCGGTCAACATGGAGGCGCCTACGGTGCAGCACCTGGCCAGGCTCAGCTCCCGGAAGCGGCTTCACGAGGGCATCGTGGAGCGCATGCGCTGGGTGAAGCAGATCGTTGCCCGGAACGAGGGCGCGGTGCCGTCGGGCCAGACAACCCAGTTCGTGGTCGGTGCCGCCGGTGAGACTGACCGCGACATCCTCAGAACCACCGTGGCCCTCTACCGTGAGGTTGAACTGCGCCGGGCCTACTTCAGCGCCTTCCAGCCCATAGAGGACTCGCCTCTGGAGGGACACGAGGCCACTCCTCCTCTGAGGGAGCACCGGCTGTATCAGGCGGACTGGCTGCTCAGGATCTACGGCTTCTCGCCAGCGGAGGTGGACCTGGCGCTGGGCGCTGCCGGCGATCTCTCCCTGACCAGGGACCCCAAACTGACCATCGCCCGGAGGCAGCCCTGGCTCTTCCCCGTCGACGTGAACAGGGCCAGCCGTGAGGATCTGCTCCGGGTACCGGGCATCGGCCCGGTGTCGGCCGGCCGGATCGTGGAAGGGCGCCGGGAGTATTCCATCTTCTCAGTCTCACAGTTGAAGAAGATGGGTGTGGTCGCGCGGAGGGCCATGCCGTACATCTGGTTCCAGGGCTTGTTGCCCACTGAGAAGCAGATGTGCTTCCTGCCTCAGCTCGATGACGAGCCGGATCAGGCGGAGCCTTCCCTGGCCGGCGCCCTGGCCTGAGCCTCCCTTGGCCGAGCGGCAGTCCGGAGCACTGACTCAGGAGCGCCAATACCGATGCGCCTAGCGATCCACACTCAGGTTGACGGCCCACACCTCGAGTGCTACCATGCGAGTGTCCATTGGGGCATCTCGTTTCACGGTGAGTCAACACTGCATTCCCAGGAGGTGAACCGTGACAGTGCCGACCAAGATTGCAGCCAGGATATCAGGAGGCCTCAGGCGCTTTCAGCCAATCCTTGCGTCTGCTCGTTCAAGGGATGTGAACGAGTCAGATACTGTCGTCATCGTTACGGATGTTCTCCATGAAGTCTTTGGATATGACAAGTATGCAGATATCACCTCGGAGCACATGATCCGAGGCACGTTCTGTGACCTTGCCATCAAGCTCGAAGGAGAACTGAAGATACTCATCGAAGTAAAGGCCATCGGTCTTGAGCTCAAGGATGCCTATGTGAGGCAAGCTGTGGACTATGCAGCCAATCAGGGGCTTGAGTGGGTGGCGCTGACGAACGGCGTGACCTGGCGGGCATACAAGGTGACCTTCTCCAAGCCGATTGAAGCGGAACTGGTGGTCGAGTTCAGCCTGCTGGACCTCAACCCCAAGAGTCCTGAGCACATGGAGTTGCTCTGGCTGCTGGCCAAGGAGAGTTGGCAGAAGGCACGCCTGGGAGAATACCACACACAGAGGCAGGCACTCAGCCGATTCTCTCTGGCAGCGATCATTCTCTCGGACACGGTCATGGATGTGGTGAAGAGAGAGGTCAGGCGGATGTCTCCGGGAGTCAAGATCGAAGCCGAGGATATCAAGAGGGTGATTCGCAACGATGTTCTGAAGCGTGAGGTGCTGGAAGGGGAGAAGGCCGAGGCAGCACGGAAGCAGCTGCAGAAGGCTGCCTCAAGGGCACTTCGAGCGCCGAAATCAGCCAAGAAGTCAGCAGAGGCCTGCGCTGATGCACAAGCGGACACCGAGCCCGAGCAGGGCAAAGGCACCTAGCGCTACACTCAATCCCTCGCTGGCGCGATTCGATCGAGCTGAACAATTCCCAAGCCTCGATTTCCGATGCATTGCCGCCAGGGCGAGCTTCGGCCGCCGATGTTGATTCGACCTCCTGCATAATGTATCATCGGTGATGCAACGAGGGAGGGAGAGTATGTACAAGAGACTGCTTGTTCCCCTGGACGGTTCAGAGCTGGCCGAGGAATCGCTGACGTATGCCAAGGAACTGGCGGCCAGGCTGGACCTGGAGGTGATCCTGCTTCATGTCGCCAGCGTGGCGGCATCAGATTCCCTGCCCATGTATCGCGGCTACGTTGAGCATGCGGCGGAGGTGCTCAGGCTTGAAACGGCTGAGGTCCTGAAAAGGGTTGGCCCCGGCCTGGGTGGCGAGCCGGTGCAGGTCAAGGGGGAGGTCGTCGAGGGCTATCCGGCCGACGAGATCCTGCGCTATGCCGCCGATCACGAGATCGACCTCATCCTCATGGTCACCCATGGCCGGTCGGGCATCAGGCGGTGGCTGCTGGGCAGTGTGGCCGACAAGGTGCTCCAGACCTCGTGGTTGCCCATCTGGCTGGTCAGAGCGGGCGCCAAGGGCGCCGTCTATCGGGATGGGCTGCGGTTCCTGGTTCCCCTGGATGGATCGGAGCTGGCCGAGATGGTCCTGCCTCATGTTGCGGCTCTGGCAAAGCAGCGGGCCACGGAGCCGGTGGAGGTGGTCCTGATGAGGGTGTGCGAGCCCCTGATCGTGCCGCCCGTCGGTGCTCCCGAAGCGTCTCTGAACTGGGCCAAGGTGGCCGAAGAGCACATGACCGGGACCAAGCAGGCGGCTCAGGAGTACCTGGGCAAGGTGCAGGAGCGCCTGGCCGAGACCGGCATGAAGCTGAAGCTGGAAGTGGCCGAGGGCAATCCCGCCGATGAAATCATTGAATACGTGAAGAAGAACCAGTGCGACCTCGTCGTCATGGCCACCCATGGTCGCTCCGGACTGGGACGCTGGGCATATGGCAGCGTCGCCGGCAAGGTGCTTCTCAGCGCCACCTGCCCCATCTTCCTGGTCAGACCGCCGGCCAAGGATGCCCAGCCTTCCCCCCTGATCACCGCGGTGCGGACTCTGCCGCCCATTTGAGCCGGGCGTTACCGTAGTCTCGCCCGCCGGGCACTCTGCCCGTGACAAACGCTGGCTGATCGAAGTCCACACTGTCCCTAGTGTTGGCGCTCAACCGGTCTGCCCGGATGGCGAAGCCTTCGGTCCGGGCTGAAGGAGGGAACCACATGAAGAAGTACGACGTCGTTGTCATCGGCTCCGGCTGTGGAATGACCATAGCTGACGAGGCGGCGGGCCATGGCCTCAAGGTGGCGGTGGTGGACAAAGGACCCCTGGGAGGCACCTGTCTCAATCTGGGCTGCATACCCTCCAAGATGCTCATCTATGCGGCGGACCGGGCTGTGGAAGTCCAGGAGGCTGCCAGGCTGGGCATCGAGGCCGATATCAGGAGGATAGACTTTGCCTCGATCATGGGCAGGATGAGGCAGAGCGTCAAGGAAGGCCAGGACCACGTCAGGCGTGGCATTGCCGAGGCCGAAAACATTGATCTGTACGAAGGCACGGGGCGTTTCGCGGCCGACTACACCGTGGAAGTGGATGGCCAGGAGCTCAGGGGAGAGAGGGTCTTCATTGCCTCCGGCTCGCGGCCCTTCATTCCTCCCGTGAAGGGCCTGGAGAGCGTTGCCTACCTCACCAACGAGACGGTGCTCCAACTGGAGGAGAAGCCGGAGAGCCTTATCATCATCGGCGGGGGCTATATCGCCGTCGAGTACGGTCATTTCTTCGCGGCCATGGGCACCAGGGTGACCATTCTGGAGATGGCTGACAGGCTGGTACTGGCGGAGGAGCCGGAGATCGCCGAAGTCCTCGAGAAGCAGCTCAGTCTGCGTATGGAGGTACACACCGGCTCTGCCGCGGAGGAAGTGAAGGGGGATGGCCATGGTGTGGTGGTGGCGGTGAAGACGTCCGGCGGCCAGAGACGGGAGTTCTCCGCCCGCGGCATTCTCATGGCGGTGGGCAGAAGACCCAATGCCGATCTGCTCAAGCTGGAGAACACCGGTGTGGACACGGATCAGAAGGGATTCATCAAGGTCAATGAGTACCTGGAGACCAGCAGGGAGGGTATCTTCGCGGTTGGTGATGTCAATGGACTGCAGATGTTCACCCACGCGGCCAACCGGCAGGCGGCGGTGGTGGCGGACAACGCCCTGCACGGCAAGCGTGCCAGAGTAGACCTCAGTGTGACGCCTCACGCTGTCTATTCCCATCCTCAGATCGCCTCGGTGGGCCTGACTGAGGAGAAGGCCCGCAAGGACCGCCGGATCCTGGTCGGCCGGGCCAGTTACTTCGGTGTGGCCAAGGGAGAGGCTATGATGGAGGAGCATGGTTTCGCCAAGGCCATCGTGGACAAGAAGAGTCGGAGACTGCTCGGGTTCCACATCATCGGCCCCTTCGCCCCGGAGTTGATCCAGGAGGTCACCAATGCCATGGCCTCCGGCGGCAAGATGGATCACATCCTCAATGGCATGCATATCCATCCCGCCCTCAATGAGCTGATAGAGGCGGCGCTTGGCAACCTTGCTGAGGTCTAGGTCGGGGCGGCTGCTGTTTGTCGTTCCGCCGGGCCGCTGTGCTATGATTGACTCCGGCAGGCCGATGGCCGAGCCGGCGTGATATGACAGTCCGGATTGAAGAAGTAGCCCGGAGCACCTATCTCCTAGATTGCGGCCAGGACGCCAAGTACTTCCTGCCCCAGGTGGCCTATCTCGTCATCGACGACCGGCCGGCGCTGATCGACCCGGGCTCGACCGTGGTGGCCGCCGAACTGCTGCCAGCCATCGGTAGTCTGGGTGTCGATGCGCAGGAGCTGGCCTACATCGTTCCCACCCACATCCACCTGGATCACGGTGGGGGTGCGGGCTACCTTGTTCAGCGCTTGCACAAGCCCATGGTGGTGGTCCATCCCAGAGGGGCGGACCACCTGGCCGACCCGGCCAAGCTGGTTCGGGGCGCCCGCTTCGTGTTTGGCGACAATCTCGAGCAGAACATGGGGCCCGTCCTGCCGGTTCCCAGAGAGAGACTCCACGTGGCCGGCGATGGCGAGATCATCAATCTGGGCAGCCGTGACCTGCGGATCGTCTTCGCCCCCGGCCATGCGACACACCATATCGCCATCGAAGACAGCCTCAGCGGGGGTCTCTTCTGCGGCGATGCGCTGGGCTTCATCACCGATGCCGTGCCCGACACGCCCTTCCCCGTGGGACTGCCGCCCTTCGATGCCGACCTCTACCTACAGTCCATTGACAAGCTGACCGCCCTCTCTCCGAAGGTCATCTTCTACGGTCATCACCGTGCCAGGACCGAGGCGCAGGCCCTGACCCGCCGCCTGAAGGAGATCTGTCTCACTCTGGGAGAGATCATCCAGGCGGCCATCGGGGATGGATTGGATGACTCGAAGATATCGGAGCGGGCCGTGGAGTACGTCAAGAGCTTCGCCTCCCTGTCGGCGCTGCCCCTGATGGTCCAGGTGGGCATCTCCGGCTACGTGCAGTACTACAGGAGCAGGTCGCAGCCCTCGCCGTGATGTCGGCGCTGCGCTGTGCCGCGGGCTGGCGATGCTGCCGGGGGAGAGGGGATGCGGGACGGGGTTGGACTTGGATATGGCGCGGATGGTATTCTACTCCGAAGCGGTGGCAGGTTCGGAGTCCGCGGGGATGCGCATGGAGGGTAGGACTTGGGCTTGAATGCAGCGTTCGTGGTCAACTCGGTCGCCGTGGGGCGGTGTGACGAGCGCTGGCGCCGTCTTGAGCAGACCATTAGGAACAACGGTCACTGGCATGCCGAGGTGAAGTCAACTGATGCCTCGGGGGAGGCCACCCATCTAGCCAGGGAGGCGGTGAAGTCCGGCTGCCGGGTGGTGGTGGCCGTCGGCGGTGACGGCACCGTCAATGAGGTGGTCAATGGCATGTTCGAGAACGGTTTGCCGCTCCGGGACGATCTGGTATTGGGCATTGTCCCGCTGGGCTCCGGCTGCGACCTGGCCCGGACGCTGGGCATCAACGCGGAAACCACCCCCGTGCTGAACAGCCCTGATGCCGGCTGCGTCAGGAGGGTTGACGTCGGCAGAGTGCGGTTCGTCAACCTCCGTGGAGAAGAGGAGACCCGGCTCTTCATCAACATCGCCGACCTCGGCGCCGGGGGACTGGTGGTTCAGAAGGCTATCCGGGCGCCCCGCATCCTCGGCCGGAGGCCCAACTATGCCTGGGGCATTCTCACCGCTGCACTCTTCTACAGGGCCAGGGAGGTGGCCATCTCCGTTGACGGCAGCCCGCCGGCACGGTTGGCCACGAGGAACGTCGTCATCGCCAACGGCAGGTTCTTCGGCCGGGGCTTTCTGGCCGCGCCGGAGGCCATGATGAACGACGGCCTCTTCGACATCGTCACTGTGGGCAATTTCGGCACCCTCGAAGCGCTGTGGCATCTTCCCAAACTGCGCAACGGGAAGCACATGGGGCTGGAGAAGGTGGGTCACTCGCAGGGCCGCCGGGTTGAAGTCACCTCTGAGGAAGAGGTCCTTCTGGAGATGGACGGCGAGCTGGTGGGCCGGCTGCCGGCTACGTTTGAGATCGTCCCCGGTGCCGTGAGCGTGATGGTCGCCTGAGGATCCGGGAGGGCAGGGCTTTTGGATCCGCGTGTAGAGAAACTGGCTCACCTGCTGGTCAGCTACTCTGCTGCCGTGCGCAGCGGGGACAGGGTGCTCATCGAGGGCGCCAGCCTGGCCGAGCCACTACTGAAGGCCGTGTACATCAAGGTGCTCCAGGCCGGCGGGCATCCGCTGATGAATGCCGCGCCGCCGGGGATGGAGGAGATGCTGTTCCGACATGGGTCGGATGACCAGCTTCGATACATCCACCAGCCGCACAAGCTCATCATGGAGACCTACGACGTGCGCATCTCCATCGGCGGAGACGACAACACCAAGTCCCTGACCAGCGTTGACCCGGCCAAGATGGTGCTCCGCGATCAGGCGCGAACCGAGCTGATGAAGACCTTCCTGCGGCGTTCTGCCGCGGGTGAGCTGCGCTGGACCTATGCCCTGTTCCCCACTAACGCCTATGCCCAGGATGCCGAGATGAGCCTCAGTGAATACGAGGACTTCGCCTACGGGGCCTGTATGCCCGACATGAATGATCCGGTGGGCTACTGGAGGCGCTTTTCGGCCCGGCAGGACAAGATCGTCGCCTGGCTCAAGGGCAAGGAGCATGTGCGTGTCGTCGGGCCGGGGACTGACCTCCGTCTGGGCATCGCCGGACGGCACTTCATAAACTGCGACGGACGCTACAACATGCCCGACGGCGAGATATTCACCGGCCCCGTTGAGGACAGCGTCGAGGGACATGCCTACTTCTCCTACCCCGCCATAGAGGGTGGGCGTGAGGTTGTGGGGGTGCGACTGTGGTTCGAGCGGGGGCGGGTGGTCAAGGCCAGCGCAGAGAAGAACGAGGAGTACCTGCTGAAGATACTGGACACCGACCAGGGCTCGCGGCGCATCGGGGAGTTCGCCGTCGGCACCAATGAGGGCATCACCCGGGCCACCCGGCAGATCCTCTTCGACGAGAAGATCAACGGCAGCTTCCACATGGCGCTGGGGGCGGGCTATCCTGAGACCGGCAGCACCAATGAGTCCGCTGTTCACTGGGATCTGGTCAGCGACCTTCAACATGGAGGCGAGATCCGCGTGGACGGCGAGTTGCTGTACAAAGACGGGCAGTTCGTCATCAATCTCTAGCCTGTACCTACGCCGCGGGCAGAAGGGAGAGGAATGGCGGAAGTCATTGCCAGGGTCATATCGGGGACCTGTTCTGCCGGCCACCGGGTGGGCGATGAGTTCGTCATGGGGGAGAAGACCCCTCCCGGCATGTGCTCCTGGGCCTTTCACACACTCTTCCCCTTCGCCGAGGTGCTGCAGTTCGGGGGATCGTTCCCCTGGGAGGACGACCCGGACAAGGCCACCGTTTCCTGCCCCGACCCGCAGCCGGTGGTCTTCGAGCTGAGGCGTAGCCCGGCTTCGGATGGGTAGAGCCGGGAGAGCGTCGGCCCGGACGGGCTATGCCTGCCAAGTCCTTTTCGGAGAGGATATCAAGGCAGGGGGGTGGATATGGAACAGACTCTGAGGAAGGCCATCATTGAGTACCTGCTGGACTACTCCAAGGGCTTCAATTGCTGGGACACGCTGCAGCTCTGACCTGCAGCGGACGGAACACTGTTCCTGAGGAGGCAACATCCCATGCTCACCACCGACAAGGCGGTCCTGGTGGTCATCGACATGCAGGGCAAGCTGGCCCAGTCGATGCACTGCAGGGAGTTGCTCTTCGAGAACGTGCAGAAGATCATCAAGGGAGCCCAGGCTCTGGGCCTACCCCTGCTGCTCACCGAGCAGAACCCCAGGGGTCTGGGGCCGACCGTACCCGAGATCGCCGACCTGGTGCCCGGCGCGCGGCGTATCCCCAAACTGAGCTTCAGTTGCTGCGGCGACGAGGCCTTCTCCAGGGAGCTCTCGGGGCTGCAGCGGTGCCAGGTGCTGCTGTCGGGCATCGAAGCTCACGTTTGTCTCTACCAGACCACCGTCGATCTGGTCGCCTCCGGCTATGAGGTGCATGTCTTGGCTGACGCGGTCTCTTCAAGGAGGGCGGAGAACAAGGCCATCGGACTGCAGAAGATGAAGGACGCCGGGGCCAGCATCACCAGCGTGGAGACCGCCCTCTTCGAGCTTCTCCGGGTGGCCGAAGGGCCCGTGTTCAAGCAGATCATCAGTATCGTGAAGTAGCTGCCGACCGCTGCGCCTGCAGCTTCGTTCCCGTCTGACTTGATGCTGCCGAATTGCGCCGCAGGACACGCAGAGCATATAATCTCTATTCGTAGCCGCGGGGCATGCCTGCCTCGGGCTGAGGGCGATATTGAGACTCATTCGGCGTTCATCCTCCCAGGTGGCTGCTGTCGCCGCACGAATCCGCGAATACGTTTGAGATGAAGCGTTTTCCCTCACTGTTCCAGCCGGGCAGGATAGGCTCGCTCCAGTTGAAGAACAGGCTTATCATGCCCGCCATGGGCACCCAGTTGGCGGACGCGGAGGGCAGGGTCACCGACCGACTGGTCAGCTACTACCGCACCCGGGCGGCGGGTGGCGCGGCCATGGTCACTCCGCAGTTCGCCGCAGTGAGCCGGGACTCCGCACTCCCGTACACCATGGCCCTGTGTGACGATGGTCACGTGCCGGACTGGAGCCGGGTGGCCGATGCGGTCCATGAGGCCGGCGCCGCCTTCTGCATCCAACTGATGCATATCGGCATGCTTCTCCTGTACTCCGAGGTGGTGCCTGAGGAGTTCTCCATACTGGTCCCGTCCATGATGCCCTGGCTGAAGGAGACCAGGAACCCCTACCATGAGCTCAGCAGCAGTGATATCGAGCGATACATGGAGGATTTCGGCCAGGCGGCGCGCCGGGCCAGACAGGCCGGTGCCGACGCCATTGAGCTTCATGCCTGCCATGGCTGCCTGATCAGCAGCTTCATGTCCCCCGTCACCAACCGCCGCACCGATCAGTACGGAGGCTCCGTGGAGAACCGGGCCCGCTTCGCCCGGATGGTCCTGGAGCGGATCCGGCAGGAGGTGGGCAGGGAGTATCCCTTGTGGGTTAGAGTCAACGCCAGTGACGACGTGGAGGGCGGGGTCACCCTTGACGAGGCCGCGGAGCAGGCCCGGATACTGGAAGCAGCAGGCGCGGACGCCATCAGCGTCTCCGGGGGACTGGAGTACTGGTCCACCCTGAGCATACCCTGTTACCCCTACCCCAAAGGCCCCATGGTGTCCATGGCGGAGCGCATCAAGAAAGCGGTCCAGGTGCCGGTGATCGCCGCCGGCAAGATAGACGCTGAGCTGGCCGAGGAGGTCATTGCCGGGGGCAGGGCTGATTTCGTGGCTATGGGCCGGCCTCTTCTGGCGGACCCCGAGCTTCCGGAGAAGATCCATAGGGGCCCCGTGGAGGACGTCCGCCGCTGCATTTACTGCAACAACTGCCTCAAGACCGACCCTGAGGCCGGGCCGGGTTCTTGTTCTGTGAATCCCTATCTCTACAGGGAGGCCAGGTACCCTCCCCCTCCAGCTAAGGCGCCGAAGCGGGTCATGGTCGTCGGCGGTGGGCTGGGTGGCATGCAGGCGGCCCTCTTCCTGGCGCAGCGGGGACATCGGGTCTCACTGTACGAGAAGAAAGCGCAGCTTGGCGGCCAGTGGAATGTGGCCTGTGCCACACCCGGCAAAGAGGGCTATGCGGCGTTCACCCAGTATCTCAAGCGCTTTCTGGACCGGTACAGCGTCAATATCACCCTGAACACCGAGGTCACCAGGGGGCTGGTCGCTGAGGTGAGGCCGGATGCCGTGGTGGTGGCCACAGGTGCGGTGCCCGTGTGGCTCAGAGTGCCCGGCGGCACCGGCGGCAGTGTCGTTCAGGGGCATGACGTCATCGAGGGCAAGGTCCAGGCCGAGGGCAAGGTCATCGTGGTCGGCGGACGGTTCATCGGCATGGAGGTGGCCATCTGGCTGGCTGAGCAGGGTCGGGAGGTCTCCCTGGTCACCCGCGCCGGCCTGGGAGAGGACGGCATCAAGCTGGAGAAGCTCAGCTTCAAGACGCTGGCCAGAAGGCTGCTCGACCTGCGGGTTCCGCTCTATCTGAACTCCACTGTCATGGAGATCACCGACAAAGCGGTGATCTTCTCCATGGGAGGGGACATCCATACCCTGCCGGCCGATACGGTCATTCTGGCGGTGGGCATGAAGTCGGAGAACAAGCTGGCCCAGGAGCTTGAGGGCGTGGCGGCGGAACTATACAGCGTCGGCGACTGCGTCCGGCCGCGGGATGCCGCCGAGGTGGCCTACCAGGCGGCCAGGGTGGCCGCCCAGATCTAGGGCGGGTTGGCCCTCCCGGACGGCGGGCGGGCACGGCGATCGGATTCAAGGAAAGGTTCGCAGCGAAAGGGGGCCGAATGGCAGAGCTCAATGACCTCAGTGGCCCGTTCAATCCCGGACTGAGATTCTCGGATTTCTCAAAGGAGTTCCTGGTCAAACTGATCGGCGTCTGGCAGTGGGCCTGGCTGCGCATGGATGCCGCCTGGTTCGACGTGGTGAAGAAGAGATGGGGCGACAAGGTGGCTTGGGAGTGCGACCTGGAGATGTGGCTGAGGGTGGCCGAGCGCTGCAATCCCCGCTACGCCAAGCTGGCCAACATCCCCCTGAACAGCGTTGTGGACTCACTGAAGCTGCTCCAGTTGCCTCTGGACAACACCATGGGCGGCATCTTCCCGGTTCACTACGATATCAAGAACGAGAACCATGCCATCGTCACGGTGCGGAAGTGCGTTGCCCTGGAGTGGTGTGAGCGGGAGGAGCCGGGCCGGATCGGGCCGATGTGCCAGGTGAATGAGCCCCAGATCATCAAGAAGTACATCGTCAATCCCAATATCCAGGTCAAGGCGTTGAAGCTCCCTCCGCGCAGCAGCGGCGAGGACATTGCCTGTCAGTGGGAGTACAAGATCAAAGTCCCCAGGGGAACCAAGATCAGGAAGAAGGCCGAGGTGGTCGACGAGCGGCCATCGGATCAGATCCCAGAGCTGAACGACAACAGCGGTCCCTTCTATCTCAATCTCACCCATGCCAACTTCTCCAAGGACTTCCTTCTCAAGCTGATGCAGTCCTACCAGTATGCCTGGATCATCATGAGCGGCGGCTACTACGACGCGGTGAAATCCCGGTATGGTTCCGATGCCGCCAATGAGTGCGAGCTGGCATCGTGGATGATCGTGGGAGAGAAGGTCAATCCCAGGTACGCCAAGATAGCCAACATCAAGCTGGAGACGGTGCTCGACTCCCTCAAGGTCACCCAGTTGCCTCTGGACAACACCGTCGGCCTGTACCCGGCCGAGTACGATGTCCGCAGCCCCAACCACGTGGTCATGACGGTGATGAAGTGCCGCACCCTGGACTACTTCGAGAAGGCGGAGCCAGAGAGGATCATCCCCATGTGTCACCACCTGGAGAAGCCGGTCATCGAGAAGTACCTGGTCAACCCCAAGGTGACTGTGACCCCCCTCGTACTACCGCCGCGGAAGAGCCCCGAAGACATCGCCTGCCGCTGGGAGTTCAAGCTCCAGCAATAGCGTCCGGCCGTATCCACCGATAGAGATGGCAAAGGCGTGGGCTGCATGGCCCACCCCTGTATGTTTCACGCGTGGTCCTTGTCGGCCCGGCGTCAGCCCAGCACGCTGGTCAGGCCGCCGTCGATGATCAGGTTGGCCCCGGTGACGTAGGCGGCGGCATCTGAGGCCAGGTAGATCACGCCACCCACGATATCCTCCTGCCTGCCCATGCGGGCCAACGGCACCCTGGACAGCTTCTCCTGAAGCCCTGTGTTCGCCTGCAGCGCCTCGGGCAACCCCGGATTCTCGATGAATCCGGGGGAGACGGCGTTCACTCTGATCCCGTGCTGAGCCCACTCCACCGCCAGACTGCGGGTGAGGTTGATCACCCCTGCCTTGGCCGCGGCATAAGCCGCGGTGGTCGCCGCTGAGCGCACCCCCTCTGTGGAGGAGATGTTGATGATGCTGCCCTTGCCCTGCTTGATCATGGCCGGGGCCACCGCCTTGCTGCACAGGAAGGGGGTCTTCAGGTTCTCCCGGATCAGGGCGTCCCAGCCGCCCTCACTGAGGCTGAGAGTCGGCGCGAGGAAGGCGGCGCCGGCGTTGTTCACCAGTACGTCGATCCGCCCGAACTCCTTCAGTGTCGCCTCCACCATGGCCAGTATCTGCTCGCTGATCCTGACGTCCGTGGGAATGGCCAGGGCCCGCCTGCCCAGTGCGCGCACCTCCCCTGCGGTCTTCTCCACATCGGCGGCGGTGCGGGCCAGGATTGCCACATCGGCACCGGCCTGAGCCATGCCCAGGGCGGTGGCCTTGCCAATGCCCCGGCCGGAACCGGTGACGATGGCCACTCTGTTGGCCAGAGAAAACGATGGGTACACTTCAGCACCTCCCGCGATCGGTCAGTCTTCTGCAGTCCATTTTAGTCAACACTCGCGGCCAGCGCCAATCTCTGCTTTGATAAACTCGAAGCGCCGGTGCTACCATATGGTTGCATCATGGAGCTTTGCCATCCCGCAGACGGGACTTCAGCACCGAACCAGTCTTGGCCAATCTCACCACGGAGGTACGAACGATGATCAAGAACAGGGTTCCCCAGAGCTGGGACCTAGAAGTTGACCTGGTGGCCGTCGGCTCCAGCAGCGGCGGGCTGACCGCCGCCATCGTGGGCCATGACTTGGGACTGAAGACGGTGGTGCTGGAGAAAGCCGATGTCCTCGGCGGAGGCACGGCCCTTTCCGGAGGGGTGATCTGGATACCGTTCAATCACCACATGCCGGCAGCCGGCATCCACGACTCCCGGGAGGACGCGCTGACCTACGTCCGCGGAGTGAGCATGGGGCACCATGATGAGCCGCTCCTGGCTGCCTACCTGGACAACGGCCCGGTGATGCTCCGCTACATCGAGGAACACACACCCTTGAAGATGACTGCTGAGACCGATGCCAGCCGCACCGAGTACTGCGCCGATGTCCCCGGCGGGAAGTGCATGGGCCGGAAGATCTGGCCCGATCCCCAGATCATGCCCCCCGTACTGGAGGAGGCGGAGAAGGCCCACCCCATCGTGGCCAGAGTGCGCAAGGACCCGGTGAAGTACCTCATCGGGCCCCGCCCGCCCTGGGTTCAGGGCCGGGCCCTCATCGGCGCTCTGACACTGGCCTGTGCCCAGCGTGGAGTTGACATAATCACGGGCGTTCGCGGTCAGGAGTTGATCGTCGACGACGGCAGGGTGGTCGGACTCCGCGCGGAGCGCAACGGGCGCGACTTCTTCGTCAGGGGCCGACGGGGCGTCCTGCTGGCCACGGGAGGCTTCGAGTGGAACGAGGAGATGAACCGGCGATTCATCTACTCGCCGCCGCTTCACGCGTACACCGCTCCCTCCAACGAAGGCGATGGCCATATCATGGGCATGGAGGTCGGCGCGGCGCTGGCCCTGATGGACCACAGCATCTTTCAGCCCGGCTTCAATCTCCCCGGCGAGGTGGTCGAGGGGGGCAAGCCCTTCTACCGGCCTTTCATCTATGGGTATCCCAACATGATCATGGTCAATCGCTATGGCCGGCGCTGCTGCAACGAGAGCTTCTATCCTGACATGGGCCGGGCCTTCCTGGAGTACGACCGGATCAGGGGGGAATTCGCCAACTGGCCCATCTTCTGGATCTGCGACCAGGCCTTCCGGGATTTCATGCCTGTGATGACTTTGAAGAGGGGCACGGACGTGGCCGACTGGATCAAGCGCGGCCAGACGCTCCCGGAGCTGGCCGGGGCGCTGGGCATTCCGGCGGACAACTTCGTGGAGACCGTGGAGCGGTTCAATAGGTTTGCCAGAGAGAGAAAGGACCCCGACTTCCGCCGGGGAGAGAGCACCTTCGATCTCCAGTGGGGAGAGTTCGTCTTCCCCGGACGCGGCGCTGGTGCCGTGCTTGGCGCGCTGGAGAAGCCGCCCTTCTATGGCGTGCGCCTCGGCCTGACCACGGCGGGGAATCTGGGCGGACTGGTCACCGATATTCAGGCTCAGGTCATCGATGTGCGCGGTCGGGTGATACCTGGCCTGTATTGCACCAGCAATACCCAGGCCATGCTGCCCCTGGGCCACCACTACGACAGCGGCGCGGCGCAGGGCAAGAGCATGATCTTCGGCTACATCGCCGCCCGTCACGCTGCCCAAGCGGGCAAGAAGTAGGAGCGTTGAGCGGACCGGGACCCCGGGGTCGAAGGCCCCGCGTCCCGGCGGAAAGGGGATTGCCATGGCTGAGGCCTCGAAGATAGAAGCACGGTTGAAGAAGCTGGAGCGGGCGCAGGCCGTTCGCGACGACATAGAGGCCATCAAGCGCCTGAAGTACCGCTACTTCCGCTGCCTGGACAGCAAGCTGTGGGACGAGTTGGTGGAGTGCTTCGCCGAGGATGCCACCACCAGCTACTCCGGCGGCAAGTACAGCTTTCAGGGCCGGGAGGCCATCATGAAGTTCCTCAGGGAAGGGCTGGGGCCGACCATGATCAGCATGCACCACGGACATCACCCCGAGATCGAGATCACCGGCAAGACCACGGCCAGGGGGATCTGGGCTTTGCACGACTATGTCATCGTCACTCAGAGCAACACCGCTCTGAGGGGGGCGTCCTTCTATCATGACGAGTACGTCAAGGTCGGCGGGGAATGGAAGATCCAGCAGACCGGCTACGACCGCGTCTTCGAGGAGGTCTGGGACCGGAACGAGACCAAGAGCCTGAGGATCACCAGGAGTATGTTCGCGCCGCCCGGGAAGTGACCCGATGGTTGCTGCGATTGTCGACAGGAGAGGAGAAGCATGAAGACTGATGAGGCCTATGTGAAGCTGGCGGAGAGGGGTGGACACCGCGACTCGGAGCTGCTGCACCGGATACTGGAGAAGGCCATGACCCCTGAAGAGGCCCGGTTTCTCCTGGAGTTGCCGGCGGCCAATGCCGATCTGGCGGCCAAGTTCGGCATGGATGAGAGGGCGGTGGCGGACAGGGTGCTCAATCTGGCCCGCAGAGGTCTGGTGGTTTCATCACGGAAGGGGTTCCGCTATCCCCGGGACCTGGGCACGCTGCATGACAACATCCTGGCCAGCCTGCCCCAGCACGTCCCGCCGGGCATCGACAGGCTGTGGATGGACTTCTATGAGAGCGGCTGGTGGCGCGAGATAGCCGACTCACTGACCACCCTGGGAAATGCCGTGCTCAGGGTGGCCCCCATCCTCAAGTCCACCCCGCCGGATGTGAAGCTGTTGCCTCACGAGAGCATCGCGGACATCATCGAGGCCCACAAGGAGCTGATCACGGTGCGTCACTGCTGCTGCCGCGTGGGCGCCAAGGCCTGTGATCACCCCACCGAGGTCTGCACCCAGTTCGGCCGGAGGGCGGAATACGACCTCTATCGGGGCAGCGGACGGAAGGTCTCGGCGGGGGAGGCCATTGCCGTGTCCATGAAGGCCGGCAAGGCGGGCCTGGTGCCCACCGTGGCCAACGTTTCGCCGATGGAGGCCCTGGAGTTCATCTGCTACTGCGACAAGTGTGCCTGCCTGGTGCTCAACCCCATCATCAGGGCGGACAAGGTGCCCCAGGCCCTGGCCGCCAGCCGCTTCCTGGTCGAAGTGGACAATGATCTCTGCGACGGCTGCGGGGATTGCGTCTCCTGGTGCTTCTTCGATGGCATCGAGATGAAGAAGGTCCATGGCCCTGACGCGCCGAAGGCGGTCATCAATGCCGAGAAGTGCGTCGGCTGCGGTGTCTGTGTGCTCAAGTGCCCGCCGGGCGCTATGACGATGGAGCTGGTCAGGCCGCCGGAGTTCATCCCGGAAACCATCGCCGGGCCTTCATCGATCGTCCACTGAGCCGGACGGCCGCTCTCTGCACTGCCGGACCAGTTCGGCCAGCCCGGCCGTGCCGGCTTCGGCACTCAGGGCGCCCTTGCTCACGGCTCTGACTATCCCGGCCACTTCGTCCTCGATGCCGAACCGGGCCAGCCAGCTTCGGCCCCCGATTCTGACTGGCGGCTCGATGAATACCCGCAGGCCCTGGTCCTCTCTGAGGCGGTCAGACAGCTCCCGTGCCGGCCGGTTGAGCAGCCAGCGTGCCTCGTCGCTCAGCGTCTCGTTCTCCAGGATCTTCTCGCAGTAGTAGAAGCGGCACTTCACCGGACGGTACCCGTGTATGGGGCAGCAGTCGAACCGGTCTGAGTAGAACTCACACTCGATCCTGCGGCAGCACTCCCCGCGGCACGACTGGCAGATGCCTCCGGCATGCCCGGCCAGCATCCTGGTGGCCGCGGCGATCTGCGCCCCGAAGAGCGACTCGAATTCGCTGTCCGTGGGGAAGGCGCGTTCTGCTGGGTTTGGGGATGTCATCAGGGACCGGCCTGCCTAGATCTGTCGGCCCACATCGTATCCGGCGGTGATCGCCGCCATGATGGTGCCCTGGCCCTCAGCGGCGACGCCCGCGGAGTCGCCGACGATGTGAGTCTCGATGCCCTTCCGCTTGGCCGCCTCTTCCAGGAATACGTTGGGGCGTCTCTGGCTGGTCAGAACAATGGTCTCGATCGCTGGCAGCCTCTCGCGCCTGCCTCCGCTGGTCATCCACACTTCGTCGGTGGGCAGGACCTCGATGCCCTCCACGTTCTTGTGCCTCTTCACCCCTTGGGCGATCAGCCGGCCCATGAGGAAGCGCCTGTCGTTGGAGGCCATCTTCTGCCCGAAGTGGTCCCCCTTCTCCACCACGTGCACGGTCTTGCCGTCCCGTGACAGAAGGTCGGCCACCTGCAGCCCGATCTGATCCCCGCCGATGACCAGCACGGCCGCGCCCGTCAGCCGTCCTTCCTCAATGAGTTCGTCGGCCATGACCAGCTCGATATCCCTGATATTCCCCAGTCCGTCGATGAACCCCAGAGACACCTCCGGCAGGCTGCCGCAGGCTATCACCAGCACGTCGGGCCGAATGTCGCCCAGTAGGCCTTCATCCACGGCGGTGTTCAGCCGTATCTCCACCCCTAGGTTGTGCAACTGCCTCTCGTACCAGGGGATGATGTCCCCGATCTCCTGTCTCCCGGGCATCATGGCCGCCAGCCTGAGTTGGCCGCCGATCCAACTCCGGCTCTCGCAGAGAATCACCTTGTGCCCGGCGAAGGCCGCCCTTCGGGCCGCTTCCAGCCCGGCGCACCCTGCCCCGGCCACCAGCACCCTCTTCGCCGAGGCCTTCTTCTCCCCCTCGATCTCCTTCAGGAGGTACTCCCTGCCCAGTCTGGCGTTCACCGCGCAGCTTGCCTCGCCGTAGCGCAGGATCCCCTCGATGCACCCCAGGCACTCCGCCAGGCAGGGCCGTATGTCAGCCAGGCGGCCCTGTCTGGCCTTCTCTACCAGATCGGGATCGGCGATCTGGGCCCGGGACATGACCACCAGGTCGGCCCTGCCCTCCTTGATGATCCCTTCCGCCACTACCGGGCTCTTGATCCGTCCCGTGAGGATCACTGGGATGGAGACGTATCTCTTCACCTCCTCGCTGAAGGGGGCGAAGACACCCTGCTCCTGGTACATGGGCATAATGGTGTAGTGCAACGTGCCCATGGAGGTGGCCCCGGCCGATATGTTGATGTAGTCCACCGCCTCCCTCTCCAGGATGGGAGCCAGCCGGCAGACCTCCGGCAGCCTCCAGCCTCCCTGTGGAATGAAATCGTCGCCGTTCAGCCGCACCCCGAGGGGAACGCCGCGGCCGATCCTCTCCCTGATGGCCCGGATGATCTCCAGGAGGAACTTGATCCTGTTGTCGAAGCTGCCGCCGTACTCGTCCATCCTCCGGTTGTAGTAGGGAGTGAGGAAGGTGTTGATCAGATAGCCGTGACCACCATGGATCTCGATGAAGTCGAAGCCCGCCCTCACCGACTTCTCTGCCCCGGCGGCGAAGGCCTCGACATACTCCTGCAGGTCATCCCTGGTGGCCTCCCTCACAGGCAGTCCGAGCTGGGTCAGTTCCGGGATCACCGAAGCGCACACCGCCTCCTGAGGGATATGGGCCAGCCCTCCATGGTTCAACTGGGCCCCGAACCTCACGTCGTAGCGGTGCACCGCCTTCACCATGGCTTCCAGACTGGGCAGCACCCTGTCCTCCCACAGGTGCACCATCTTGATGGTGTTCGGATCTGCTGTCCCCGAGGGGTGCACCGGAGTCGCGCCGGTGACGATCATCCCTGGGCCGCTCCGGGCCCTCTCCACCAGGAACGCGGTGAGCTGTTCCGTCACGCACCCGTCGTCGTCAATGCCGAAGCCGGGGTCCATGGCGGACATCACGATCCGGTTCTGGATCTCCATGGTGCCTATCTTCACCGGCTGGAAGAGGTGCTTCAGTCTGCTCATGCCGCTTCTCCTTGAGACTGGTCCACCACGAAGTTCCTCAGCGTGCCGATCCCCTCGATCCTGATCTCGATCACATCGCCGGCATTCATCCGCCCGATGCCCGAGGGCGTGCCTGTGGCGATCACATCGCCCGGCAGCAGCGTCATGATGCCGGAGATGAAGCTCACCAGCTCCGCCACGCCGAATATCAGATCACTGGTCCGGGCTGACTGGCGGACCTCGCCGTTGAGGCAACTCTCGATCTTCAGGTCATGCGGGCTGATGTCGGTCTCGATCCAGGGCCCGATGGGGGCGAAGGTGTCGAAGCTCTTGGCCCTTGTCCACTGGCCGTCGTCCCGCTGAGCGTAGCGCTCCGTGACGTCGTTCACACAGGTGTAGCCCAGCACGTACCGGCCGAACTCCTCCCTGGCCACGTTTCTGGCCCTTCTCCCGATGACCACTCCCAGCTCTGCTTCGTAGTCCACGCGGCGCTTGGGCAGCGGGGGCAGGACGATCTTCTCCTCCGGGCCGATCACTGCCGTGGACGGCTTGAGGAAGATCAGGGGCAGCGGGGGCGTGGGCAGTCCTGTCTCTTCAGCGTGGCTGCGGTAGTTCACCCCCAGGCACACCAGCTTGGATGGAGTGCAGGGAGCGAGCAGCTTCGCCTTGCCCGCATCGAGGGTCTTGCCGTCGAACTCGAGGGAGCCAAGGCCGACTCCGGAGTCGGCGAAGGGGCTGCCCCGGAGGCCGCGGATGGTATCTCCTTCTAGCACACCGTACCTGGCCCTGCCCCCGGCCCCAAAACGCACGATCTTCAACGCTGTCTCCCCCGGCAGTTGATATTATAGACGCATCCCCGCCGTGGCTGCCATTGCCGCAAAGCAACGGGGACGGCCCCTCGGCCGTCCCCGCGTGATAGTGCCCTAGAATGACGCCGATGTTGCCCTAGAGGGTGACCTCCGCCCGGATCTCCTTCTGCCCCCGCATGAAGACTATGGCCGCCCGGCTGCCCGCCGACAGTCCAGCCACGGCCTTCTCCAGATCATCGGCGTTGCTGATCCGGCGCAGGTTGACCTCGGTGATCACATCGCCCTGCTCCAGCCCCGCCTTCTCACCGGCCGAGCCCGGTCTGACGCCGCCCACCAGGGCTCCGAAGACCGGCACGGCGCCCACTTTCTGGGCGATCTTGCTGGCGTCGGCCACCTGCAGACCCATGGAGGGATGCTGCCCCCCACCCTGCTTGGCCAGCAGCTGCTCCAGCCTGGCCCGGTCGAAGCCGATCACCGCCTCGCCGTCCACCGTGGTCACCGGCACGCCCCGCTGCCCCGTCTTCTGAATCATCTCCCGGGCCGCTTCCCGGTCCACCGAGACGTCACGCTCCTGGTAGGCGATGCCCTTCTGTGAAAGAAACTCCTTCACCTGGTAGCAGTAGGGTCAGGTGCGCGTGGTGTACAGTACTACATTCATCTCATCCTCCTTGCCTTCCCCTTGCCTGGTTCTCTGACGCGGCTATCCGGACCGCGCGGACTTCTTGTGCGATGATTTCTGTTTGTGTTCGTGCCCCCCGTCCTCCTCACGGAAGACGATCTCCCCATCCCTGGCGTCGACCACTATCCTGGCGCCGTCGCTGAAGGTGCCGTCGAGAACCCTCAGGGCCAGCGGGTCCAGGATGCGGCGCTGGATGGTTCTCCTCAAAGGCCTGGCGCCGTAGGTGGGATCGTATCCCTGTTCCACCACCAGTTCCTTGGCCGCATCCGTCAGCTCAAAGCTCATGTGCCGGCCATCGAGCCGCTGCTTCAATCCCCTCATCTGGATGTCCACGATCTCCTTGATCTGGTCGCGGTCCAGCGAGTGGAAGATGATTACCTCGTCGATTCTGTTGAGGAACTCCGGCCGGAACTGGGCCCGGAGCGTCTCCATCACCCGGTGGCGGACCTCGTCCGTGTCGGCCAGGCCCGGCTCGCTGAACAGGTGACCGCCCAGGTTGCTGGTCATGATCACCACGGTGTTCTTGAAGTCGACCGTCCGGCCATGGCCGTCCGTGAGCCGGCCGTCGTCGAGGATCTGGAGAAGCGTATTGAACACGTCGGGGTGCGCCTTCTCGATCTCGTCGAACAGCACCACCGAGTAGGGCCGCCGCCGCACCGCTTCAGTGAGCTGGCCCCCTTCGTCATAGCCGATATACCCCGGCGGCGCGCCGATCAGCCGCGACACCGTGTGCTTCTCCATGTACTCGGACATATCCAGGCGGATCATGGCCTGCTCGTCGTCGAAGAGGAACTCGGCCAGCGCCCGGGCCAGCTCGGTCTTGCCTACCCCCGTCGGCCCCAGGAAGATGAAGCTGCCCAGAGGCCGGTTGGGGTCCTGCAGCCCCGCCCTGGCCCGTCTGATTGCGCTGCTCACCGCGTTGATGGCCTCATCCTGGCCCACCACCCGGACGTGCAGGCGCTCCTCCATCTTCAGCAGCTTCTGGATCTCGCCCTCCATCAGCCGGCTCACCGGCACCCCTGTCCAGTGACTGACCACTTCGGCGATGTCCTCTTCACCCACCTCCTGCTGCAGCATGGTGTGGCCCTCCTGTGCCGCGGTGAGATGGGATTCCTTCTCTCTGAGTTGCCTCTCCAGTTCCACCAGGGTGCCGTACTTCAGTTGGGCCGCCTTCTCCAGGTCGGCCGACCGCTCCGCCTGTTGCACCTCCAGCTTGGCCTGTTCGATCTGCTCCTTGATCTGCTGGATGCCCTGGATGGCCCCCTTCTCCTGCTGCCACTGCGCCTTCAGCCGGTTGCCCTCTTCCTTCAGGTCGGCCAGCTCCTTCTCCAGGTGCGCCAGGCGCTCCTTCGATGTGTCGTCGCTCTCCTTCTTCAGTGCCTGGCGCTCGATCTCCAGTTGCATCGTCCGTCTTTGAACTTCATCCAGTTCCGCCGGCACGCTGTCGATCTCCATGCGCAGTCTGCTGGCCGCCTCGTCCACCAGGTCGATGGCCTTGTCCGGCAGGAAGCGGTCGCTGATGTAGCGGTGTGACAGCACCGCTGCCGCTACCAGCGCCGAGTCCTTGATCCTCACCCCGTGGTGAACCTCATATCGTTCCTTCAGTCCGCGCAGGATGCTGATAGTGTCCTCCACCGTTGGCTCGTTGACCATCACCGGCTGGAAACGGCGCTCCAGAGCGGCGTCCTTCTCAATGTGCTTCCGGTATTCGTTCAGCGTGGTGGCCCCGATGCAGTGCAGCTCTCCCCGGGCCAGCATCGGCTTGAGCATGTTGGAGGCGTCCATGGCCCCCTCGGCGGCGCCGGCCCCCACCACGGTGTGCAGCTCATCGATGAAGAGGAGGATTCTGCCTTCGGCCTCCTGGACCTCCTTCAGCACCGCCTTGAGCCGTTCCTCGAACTCCCCGCGGTACTTCGAGCCGGCCACGATGGCTCCCAGATCCAGCACCACCAGGCGCTTGTTCTTCAGCCCCTCAGGCACATCCCCCTTGACTATCCGCTGTGCCAGACCTTCGACGATGGCCGTCTTGCCCACGCCCGGTTCGCCGATCAGAACAGGGTTGTTCTTGGTGCGGCGCGACAGGACCTGGATCACCCGGCGGATCTCCTTGTCCCGGCCGATCACCGGGTCCAGTTTGTCCTTGCGGGCCATCTCGGTCAGGTCCCGGCCGTACTTCTCCAGCGGCTGGTACTTGCCTTCGGGATTGGGGTCGGTCACCCGCTGCGTCCCCCTGATGCTGGTCAGCACCTGATAGATCCGGTCCTTGGTCACCCCGTGGCTCTTCAGGATGCGGCTGGCCGCTCCCCTGTCCTGATCGTCGACAAGGGCGATCAGCAGGTGCTCGGTGCTGACGTACTCATCCTTGAGCCTTCCCGCCTCGATCTGGGCCGTATCCAGGACCCGTTTGAAGCGCGGGGACATCGACAGTTGCACCGCGCCATACCCCTTGGGGAGGCGGTCCATCTCGCTGGCTAGCTCGACCTTGACCTGCGCCTGGTCAGCCCCCAGCTTCCGCAGTACCTGAGGCGCTATGCCTTCCGACTGGTCCAGCAAGGCCGCCAGCAGGTGTTCCACGTCAAGCTGGGTATGATTGCTCCTCTCGGCGATCTGCTGTGCCGAGACGATGGCTTCCTGCGCCTTTTCGGTGAACTTGTTCATGCTCATCGGCTGTCACCCCCTTGGTCTGTGGTCGTGGTCTCGGACCGGGTCCCTCGCCTGCCGTGGACTACTCGCCGTCTGCGGGACGCAGCTTAGCCAGTTCCTCGAAGAGCTTGCGCTCTTTGTCGGAGAGGCAGTCGGGCAGGACCACCCTCACCTCAGCCAGCAGGTCCCCGTGCTTCTGCGGAGAGGCTGCCAGCTTGGGAAGGCCCTTGCCCCGGAGCCGGAACACCCGCCCGTTCTGTGTCTCGGGCGGGATCTTCAGCATTATTGCCCTGCCGTTCAGCGTGGGCACGCTGACCTCACCTCCCAGCACCGCGGTGATCAGGGGCACGCCCAGCTTGAGGTGAAGATCATCCTCTTTTCGTTCAAAGAGATGATGGGGCAGGATGTGGACCACCAGGTACAGGTCGCCGCCCGGCCCCCCGCCCGCCCCGTGTCCCCCCTGGCCGGCCAGGCGGACCCTGGAGCCTTCCTGGACCCCGGCGGGGATCTTGGCTTCGAGTCGGCGGACTCTGCCGTGGGCGTCCTGCATCTGCAGGATGCGGTTGGTGCCGCTGAAGGCCTCCTCCAGGCTTATCTCTACCGGCTGCTCCAGGTCCTCGCCCCGGTGCTGCCGCGACGTCGTCCTGAAGTGCCGTCTGCCGCCCATCTCCGGCTGCTCTCCGCCGCCGAAGAAGGTGTAGAAGAAGCTGGAGAATGGCCCGGAATCGCCGAAGAGGTCCTTCAGTTCCTCTTCGGACACCGTCCGGGTCTGGTAGCGGCCGCCCCTGCCCGGCCCCGCCCCGAAGCCATACTGGCTCCAGTCAAAGGGTTGTCCGCTGGCTTCGCCGCCTGCCCGCTGCCACTGCTCGTAGTGCTTCCAGTTGGCGCCCAGTTCGTCGTATTTCTTCCGCTTCTCTTCGTCC
Source organism: Chloroflexota bacterium (assembly GCA_016875915.1). Classification (GTDB taxonomy): domain Bacteria; phylum Chloroflexota; class Dehalococcoidia; order UBA2247; family RBG-13-53-26; genus RBG-13-53-26. Next base: position 45,817 of record VGOM01000007.1, on the reverse strand, counting down.
CCCAGCACCTCATAGGCCTCGTTGATCTCCTTGAATCGCGCCTCGGCCTGCTTGTTGCCTGGATTCACGTCCGGGTGGTGCTGGCGGGCCAGCTTGCGGTAGACGTGCTTGATCTCCTTGGCGGTGGCCTTCTTGTCCGCGCCCAGGACCTTGTAGTAGTCCTTGTAGTCCATGGTGGTTCAAAGACCGCGCTGGTCAGTTGCTGCCTTGACCGGGATCCTGCCCTCTCTGTCGGCGTCCGCCTCTGCCCGGTAATGCCGTCATGCATACAATGAGACGGTCGGCAAGGTCCTGACACTCCTCGCCGAAACCGCAGTCCCGACAGTCGTTATTAATTCTACTACAAGCCCGGGCCCAGCGCTCAATTATGGTGTCATCCTGCTTCTTGGGATACCACCTGGCCCATCGCCGCCTCACACCCTGGATATCATCCGCCATCCCCATCTCCCCTAGTCCTCGTCAAGAAGAGACACGATGCCCCGCTTCGCTCTGGACCTCTTTCTCTCATTCTGGCTGTGCTTCGCCAGCCACCCTTCGTATGTCTCCCTGTCTTTGTTCGCCAGGCAGTCAGGCAGGTAGTTGTGGAACTGCTTCTGGGTCCCGCAGCTCTGACACCTCCCGCTGCTCACCGGCCCCGCTGCCGCATCAATCACCCAGTGGTGTTGACACTCGGCCCCCCTCTCCTCCGCTACCGTCTCTTCGTCTGCTACCGCGCTTCTGGTCACCATCTTGCTTACCCCCTTACGCTGATCGGACCCAGTCTAGAGTAAGAGGTGATCCTTGTATGCGACTTTTGTCGCCAGATGCCCCCCGCCGCTCCACGCTCACTTCGTTCTCAGGCCTTATTGACATCGGGGGGGCCCGACCCTAGAATCTAGCCAGCGTCATGAGGAAGAGCAGGATAGGCATCCTCACCGGCGGCGGCGACTGCGCCGGCCTCAACTCGGCCATCAAGTGGGTGGTCAAGACTTCCCTCGACGACCGACTGCAGCGCGAGAGGGACACCAGCTACGAGATCATCGGCATCCGGGATGGCTGGAAGGGCCTCGTAGCCGCCGACCCGTCGCGGGGCGATGCGCAGGAGTGGCTGATGCCCCTGGACCAGAACGTGGTCCGCACCTGGGACAGGCTGGGCGGCACCATGCTGGGCACTTCCCGCACCAACCCCTACAGCCCCAAGAACGACCAGTCCCGGAAGGTCCTGGGCAACATCCAGGGCCTGGGTCTGGACGCCATCGTGGCCATCGGCGGGGAGGATACCCTCGGCGTAGCCTCCAAACTGAGCCAGGAAGGGGTCAGCGTCGTCGCCATACCGAAAACCATCGACAAGGACCTCTGGGGGACCGACTACGCCCTGGGATTCGAGACTGCGCTGAACGTCATCACCGAGGAGATCGACCGGCTGCGGACCACCGCCGGCTCCCACAAGAGGATATTTGTGGTGGAGACCATGGGCCGCACTGCCGGCTGGCTGGCTCTGGAGGGAGGCGAATCCGCCGGGGCCTTCATCATCCTCATCCCTGAGTACGATTTCTCTGTTCAGAAGATCAACGATCTGGTGCTTGAAGGAAGGCGGCAGGGGGCCAGATATGAGATCATCGTCGTGGCCGAAGGGGCCAAGCCCTCCGGCGGCGGGGAGTTCATCAGGGACCAGGGCGAAGACAGCTTCGGCCACAAGATCCTTGGCGGCATCGGCGATTACCTGGCCACGGAGATCTCCGGTGCCACCAAACTGGAGACGCGCAGCCTGGTCCTCAGCCATTTGCAGCGCGGTGGCGCGCCGTGTGCCTATGATCGCCGCATGGGCCGCTACTTCGGCATCGCTGCGGTCGATCTCATCGTGGCCCGTGATTTCGGCAAGATGGTCAGCTACGGCAACGGCCGGATTGGCACTGTCCCCCTTAAGGATATCGTGGGCCGGCTCAGCCTGGTCGACGTGGCCACCCAGTATGATACCGAGCGCTACAACGGCCGCCGCACCATCCTGAGCCGGTAGCTGCCCAGCGGCTGCAGGAGAGGGCACGTTGCCTCTCCCGTTGGGAATCTGGATCTGAGAGGAAAGCATGGGAGCTGATTCTGCTGGAATCGATGCCCTTGTCGAGGGCGCGGTCTTCGCCGCCCGGGAGGAAGACCGCCAGGATGCCCGCCGCCGCATCACCGAGTCGGCCCGGGCCCGGGGCATCGAGCCCGCCAGCATCCAGGGCCTCTACGAAGCGGCCGGCAAGGGACTCTACCGCGGCATCACGGTTCCGGCCATCAACATCCGGGGGCTCACCTACCAGGTGGCCCGCGCCGTCTTTCGGGCGGCTCTGAGGCGGGAGGTGGGCGCCTTCATCTTCGAGATCGCCCGCTCTGAGATCGGCTACACCAAACAGAGACCCGGTGAGTACGCCGCCTGCGTTCTGGCCGCCGCAGTCAAGGAAGAGTTCAGCGGCCGGGTCTTCATCCAGGGCGATCACTTCCAGGTCAACGCCGCCAGATACGCCTCCGAGCGGGACAAAGAACTGAAGGCCATCGAGGATCTCATCCGGGAGTCGGTGGCCGCCGGTTTCCTCAACATCGATGTCGATGCCTCGACGCTGGTGAATCTGGGCCGGGAGAGACTGGACGAACAGCAGGAGGACAACTCCCTGGTCACCGCCCGGATGACCCGCTTCATCCGGGGCATCGAGCCCAAGGGGATGGCCATCTCCGTCGGCGGCGAGATCGGTGAGGTGGGCGGCCGAAACAGCACCGTGGAGGACCTCAGGGCCTTCATGAAGGGCTACCTCAAGCTGCTGGACTCTGGAGTCAAGGGCATCTCCAAGATCAGCGTCCAGACAGGGACCACCCACGGCGGGGTAGTTCTGCCCGACGGGTCAATCGCCAAGGTGGAACTCGACCTCAAGGTCCTGGAGCAACTCTCCAACCTGGCCCGCCAGGAATACGGCATGGCTGGCGCCGTGCAGCACGGGGCCTCCACACTTCCCGACGACGCCTTCTCACTCTTCCCACAGGGGGGCACCGCAGAGGTGCATCTGGCCACGGGATTCCAGAACATCATCTATGACAGCCCCCACTTCCCCGGAGAGCTTCTCAGCACTGTCAACAACCACCTCCTGGAAACCTACGCCGCCGAGAAGAAGGCTGGAGAGACCAGGGAGCAGTTCCTCTACAAGACCCGCAAGAAGGCCTTCGGCGACTTCAAGAAGGAGCTCTGGGATCTCCCTGAGGACAGCCTGGAAGGGGTCGGGGAGGCGCTGGAGAAGCAGTTCTCCTTCCTCTTCCAGCAGCTCAACGTGGTCAACACCGTGGACCTGGTCAAGAGGTACGTGGCCGCTTGAGCAAGACCAAGGCCATCCGCAACTTCTGCATCATTGCCCACATCGACCACGGCAAGTCCAGCCTGGCCGACCGCATCCTCGAGCTGACCGGGGTGATCCGCACCTCCGGCAGCGAGCAGGTCCTGGACAGCATGGACCTGGAGCGTGAGCGGGGCATCACCATCAAGGCCAAACCGGTCAGGATACCCTACAGGTCCCCCGGCGGCGCTGAGTACGTCCTGAACCTGATTGACACCCCCGGCCACATCGACTTCAACTACGAGGTCTCCCGCAGCCTCAAGGCCTGTGAGGGGGCTGTCCTCCTGGTGGATGCCTCGCAGGGCGTCGAGGCCCAGACCATCGGCAATGCCTACTTCGCCGTTGACGCCGGCTTGGAGATCATCCCCGTGATCAACAAGATCGACCTCCCCAATGCCATGATCGACGACTGCCTGCTCCAGCTCGAGGAGATGCTCGGACTGCCCGCCGAGGATGCCCTGCTGGTCTCCGCCCGGGAGGGCACCGGCGTGCCCGCGCTCCTGGAGGCCATTGTGTCGCGCATCCCGCACCCCGGAGGAGAGCCCGCCGCCCCCCTCAGTTGCCTCGTCTTTGACTCCCACTACGACCCCTATCGCGGGGTCATCGCCCACATCCGGGTCTTCTCCGGCAGCATCTCGCCCGGCGACCATATCCTGGTCAAGTCCAGCGGCAAGACCTTCGATGTGGAGGACGTGGGCCACTTCAGTCCCCAGCCCATGCCCTGCCAGCGGCTGGTGGCCGGCGACGTGGGCTACGTCAGCGCCATGGTCCGGGAAGTGGCCGATGTCAGTGTCGGTGACACCATCATCTCGCCGGAGCATCCGGAGACCCCGTTCATCGCCGGCTTCAGACGGCTCCAGCCCATGGTCTTCTGCGGACTCTACCCGGTGGACACCGGCGACTATGACAAGCTCAAGATGGCCCTGGAGAAGCTCCAGCTCAACGACTCCTCCATCGTCTTCCAGAAGGAGAACTCCGCCGCCCTGGGCCATGGCTTCCGCGTTGGCTTCCTGGGCATGCTCCACATGGAGATCACTGTGGAGAGACTGCGCCGCGAGTACGAGCAGAACCTCATCGCCACCATGCCCTCGGTGGTCTACAAGGTGGCCACCACCGCGGGCGATGTGCTCATGATCGACAACCCCTCGAAGTTCCCCAGTGTCCAGGAGATCGACCACATAGAGGAGCCCATGATCCGGGCCCAGATTGTCGTCCCCACCGCCTTCGTGGGACCCTGCATGGAGCTGGCCAGCTCCCGCCGGGGCACGCTGGCGGGCATGGATCATCCGGATCAGAGGAGGGTGGTCCTCACCTACGACTTCCCCCTGGTGGAGATCATCGCCGACTTCTACGACCGGCTCAAGAGCGTCAGCCAGGGCTATGCCAGCATGGACTATGAGCTCGCCGGCTACCGCACCGGCGACCTGGTGAAGGTGGACATCCTGGTCAACGGCGACCCTGTGGATGCCTTCTCCTACATCGCCACCCGGGATGCCGCCATTGCACGGGCTAGGGTGCTGGTGAGCAAGCTGAGGAAGCTCATCCCCCGGCAGCAGTTCAAGGTCCCCCTCCAGGCGTCCATCGGTGGCAGGATCGTGGCCAGAGAGGACATCGCCCCGATCAGGAAGGACGTTCTGGCCAAGTGCTACGGCGGCGATGTTACCCGCAAGAGGAAGCTCCTTGAGAAGCAGAAAGAGGGCAAGAAGCGCATGAAGATGGTTGGCTCCGTGGAGGTGCCCCAGGAAGCCTTCCTCTCCCTCCTCAAGCTCGAGGAGTAGTCCCCAGCACCACGCTCCACCTGACCTGCACCGGCAGGTCCGCCCACGTCGGGTCACCCCGCGCATCTCCGAGATGTCATGCCGCACTTGATGCGGCATCCAGGGCTGGGGTGGCGTGGCGCCAAGCCTGCCTCATAACAGTCGCATATAGAAGTATCTTCTATAACATAATCACTTCCAAGACGAATCCAGTTGTGTTATCCCTGAACCCGGAGGCGCAAGGCGACCTCTGCCCGGTGTTGGGCAAACGAGGAGGCCAGGGCTGTGTGTGCAGATGAGTGGATGCCCCGGCGCCAACTCGCTGACGAGAGGTGGTGCTCCAAGAGCGGGGTCATCGTTGTGGAGGGACGCTCCACCCATGTCCCTGTCTGGGTCAGTGCCGATGGGGTCCTGGTTCTGCCCGCCGCAGGCTGCGAGAGAGGGAAGCCCGGAATCGGCTCACGGATCCGGATGCGGAGGCGCTTGTGGCTTGTCTGTGACCAGGGCGATCTGGGCCGGATCACCGGCGCTGGAGAGAGGCGAGAGGACTGCCCGCGAAGCTGGCTTGTCACCATGGACAACGGCAGTGAGTGCTGCGTCTTTGAAGGCGAGTTCGAGATGGTCCGCGAGGAAACGCTGGAGGAAACGCCGGAGGAGGTGCCCATCGGCGTCGGAGGCACACGCGTGTAGGCGGCTTCAATCAGGCCACACTCAGGTGTATCCTGGCGGGTGAGCCAGACCGACCCCCCAAGAGTGACTCCTCTTTGGTCTGGCAAGCCCGCCAACTTGCTCTGAATCGGCCTCGCTCGCCCCGGGGCTCCGCCCCTCGGACAGCTACAGGCCTGCCTCAGCGGCAGCTCTTCAATACCTCCTTGGCCCAGGCGGCTGCCCGCTTCAGCCTGGTGGCATCAGGCTGGCCCATGGTGGTGGAGCGCTCCTTTGCCCAGGCAGCCAACTGCTCGTCCCCGCTCTTCAGCATAAAGTCCGCTATCTGTTCTGACAGTTCTCCCTGGCAGTCAAACACCGCCACCAACTTGGCGCCGGCCGCGGCTCCTTTGCAGCTCTCGAGCCATTCCTTGATCCTGTCGTCGCCTTCCGGTGCAGCGTGGGTGATGAACAGGGCGATATTCCTGCCCGTCGCGTGTTTCTCCAGGAAGGCCGCTGCCGGCTTGGCCGGCCCGTACGCCTCGATTGGGAAACCCACGAAGGCCAGGTCATAGCCCTCAAGTCCGCCGACCTGCTCCAGGTCCTTCATCTCCTTGGTGCCCTTGATCTCCTTGAAGATCGCCTCGGCCACCTTCTTCGTGTTGCCCGTCCGCGAAACATAGGTAACCAGAACCTTCACTGTCTTTCCTCCTCTCTGTCTGTCGCCTTCGAGTCGCCGGAACGCCCAGCATCCATCAGGCTTCAGCACACCCGCACGGTCTGATCCCTATGGTACCATACGGGCTCCCGTGCAGACGTCAACCGCGTCGCTATCACTGCCCGATGACGTGGACCGCGGTTGCCTTGAAGGAAACGTGAGCTTGCTTCCCGACCTGCAGTCCCAGGTCTTCGGCTGACTGTCTGGTGATCAGTGCCACCAGCGGGAAGCCGCAATCGAGGTGTACCCTGGCCAAGGGACCAGACATGGCCAGCCCGGCTATCTGACCTGAGAAGGAGTTCCTGGCGCTGGTTGAGGCCTCGCTCAGTGACAGGACTACGTCCTCCGGTCTGATGAACAGGTGCAGCTCATCACCTGGATGACGATTGGCTATGGCCTCTACGGCGCGTCCGTGGACGTCCAAGTGAACGAGCCCCTCCCGGTTTGAAGTCACCCTTCCCTCCAGGATGTTCTCAACCCCTACGAAGCGGGCGACCCTGATGTCGCTTGGCGCATAGAAGATCTCGGATGGTTTGCCGATCTGGACCAGTTGTCCCTCCATTATCACGCCTATCCTGTCGGCCAGGCGCTGGCCCTGGGCCATCTCGTGTGTGGCAATGACAATCGTCGTTCCGTTCTCCCGGCTGAACCGCAGGATGAACTCCTCGATCGTCTTCAGGCTGACCGGGTCCAGGTTGGCCGTCGGCTCGTCCAGTAGCAGTGCCTGCGGATTGGTGATCAGTGCCCGCGCCAGGGCCACTTTCTGGGTTTCGCCGCCCGACAGCGTGCGCGCATTCCGCCTCTGGTAGCCATCGAGCCCCACTGCATTCAGCATGGTGTCCACCTTGCCGTGGACAACCTTTCTGCTGTACCTTCGCAGTCTCAGAGGGAAGGCCACGTTGTCATAGACACTGGCATCAAAGACCACCGGCTTCTGAAGGACCATCCCCACCTTGCGCCTCAGCTCTGACCGCAGCCTGGGTGATCCGGTGACATCCCGCCCTTCGAAGTAGACCCTGCCTGAGGAGGGCACCTCGATCTGGTCCAGCAGGCGCAGCAGCGTTGTCTTCCCCGAGCCGGTCGGGCCGATGATCCCGAACACCTCCCCCTGCTCTAGGGAGAACGATACGCCCTTCAGCGTCTCCCTGGAGCCGTGGCGCTGGTGTAGATCGATGACTTGCATGATGGACATCAGCGCCTCTGCTGTACCAGGTTGACACCCAGAGTGACGACTAGGGCAATTGCCAGGAGGATCACGCCGAGAGCCAGCGCCAGTTCTACGTTACCCTGGTTGGCCTCGTCAGCGATCGCCGTGGTCAGAATCTGGGTGAAGCCCCTGATGTTCCCTCCCACCATCATCGCTACCCCCACCTCGGAGATGGCCCGGCCGAAGCCGAGGACGATGGCGGCGCTGATGGCGAATCTGGCCTCTTTGATAATGGCCCAGATGGCCTGCCGCTCGGAGGCACCCAGGGACAGGGTGGTGTCCCTGATGTTCTTGTCCACGCTGCTCAGGGCGGAGATGGTCAGCCCCAGCATGATGGGCGTGATCAGCAGCGCCTGCCCCACCACCATAGCCGACGGCGTGAACAGGAGTCCTAGTCCCCCCAGGGGCCCAGCCCGCGAGAGCATCAGGAAGACGAACAGGCCCACGCAGACCGTGGGCACGCTGTAGAAGGTCTGGATGACGTTGATCAGCAGGCGCTTGCCCCGGAAACTGCGGAAGCTGATCAGTCCGCCCAGGGGGATGCAGATCAGGGCTGCCAGGACGGTGGAGGCCGCCGATACCCGCAGCGACCTCCACGCGATGTCCACCACCTCATCGTCGAAGGTGACGATTAGGTGCAGGGCTTGTACTAATCCGTCCCAAAGTTCGGTCAATGTCTTGCAGTTCTCCCAGTGCTGCTACGACGTCGGCTCATCTTGGCCGGCGCAGGACGTGAACGGTGACTGGCCATAGTCCGCTACGCCATAGTCGGCGATCAGGTCCTGTACCTCCGGCGAGGTGAGGAAGGTCACCAGGTTGTTGGCCATCTCCTGTTTCGTGCTCTTCGCACAGACCAGCACGGAGTAAACGTTGAGCAGGATACTGCCGCTCTCCACGATGGGCACCAGTTGCAGGTCGCTCTGAAATGCCAGGAAGGTGCCGATGTCTGTCAGCGTGTACGCTCCCAACTCGCGGGCCATTACCAGGGTATCCCCCATGCCCCTGCCCGCCTCCAGGTACCACCCTGCTGCTATTCCGGCCTCTGTCAGTGCCGCATAGTCGGCATAGCCGGCGGCCTTCCATATGGCCTTCTCTTTGCTGTGGGTGCCGGAGTTGTCCCCGCGGGAGACGAACTTCCCTTCGCCGCCATCGTACAGCGTCTTGAAGGCCTCTTCCGGTGACATACCCTTGATGCCGGCCGGATCGTCCTCTGGTCCCACGATCAGGAAGTAGTTGCAGGCAAACCAGACACGCTCTGCGGCATAGCCGTCGGCGATGAACTTCAGTTCATCGGCCTTGGAATGCACGGTGAGGACATCCACGTCTCCTCTCCTGCCCCACTCCAGTGCCAGGCCGGTTCCCCCCGACAGTACGTCCAGTTCCACGTCATACTGCTTCTCGAACTTCGGCTCCAGGTAGCCCCAGAGTCCGGTGTCATACAGGCTGGTGGTCGTCGCCACCCGGAGTCTGCCCTCGGGCTTGAGCACTCCTCCGCTGGTCTCGCTGCTGCAGCCGATGGCGCCGATCACCAGGGCTGCCAGAACCAGCACAGTCACCAGGCAATACAGTGGCTTTCTTGTCATTGATCCTTCTGTCCTTTATTTACATAAACATGGGGCCGATCGCATCAAAGACATCAATCCGTACCCGGTGGCGCCCGGCATTCCGGGCCTGCCCTTCTAGCCATACACTCCTTTCCAAGCTGAGGGAGGCATCGCCGTTTCCCGCGATACCCTGCCGGCCGCTGCCCCGTAGGCTCACCGCCCCTAGGGGTCAGGGCTCGGAGTGCCTAGTTCTTCTCGTATCTGCAGAAGGTGGTCGCCCCGGTCTGTGAGGTGTCATAGCCCCCGGTCTCGGCCACCACCCTTCTGAAATCCTCGCTGGCTACGATCTCCAGGAGATGGGACAGCCGCCTGCTCTTGTAGGTCTCCATCGGGATGATCAGGTCGTATCTCTCCCTGAACAGTGGCAGGAAGTCGGCCCCGCAGGCTCTGGCGGCCGCCTCGATGCCCATGCCCACGTCTGCCTCTCCCCGGGCCACGCCGTCGGCCACAGCCAGATGGGTGTCCACCTCTGTTTCGTATCCCTGAACGTCACGCGGCGCTATCCCCAGTTGCTGCAACTGGAAGTCCAGCAGTACCCGGGTCCCCGAGCCCTTCTGGCGGTTGAGCATCCTGACATCGGGACGCTTCAGGTCCTCCAGTCCCTTGATCCGCTTGGGGTTGCCCGCGGCGAACATCATGCCCTGCACTCTGTAGGCGAGGTGCACTACGGCCACCTCCTGGTTGGGGAGGACGTGCTTCACGTAGGGGCAGTTGTATTCCCCGGTCTCACCATCCAGGAGGTGGATGCCGGCTATGTCGGCCCTTCCGCCCTGCAGGGCGATCAGGCTGCCCAGGCTTCCGGCATAGGTCACCTCTACCCGAGTCCGGGGATCGCGCTGTTTGAGATGGCTCACCAGAAGGTTGAGCGCCAGGTCATGGCTGGCGACAATGGCAATCGTCTTGTTCCCGTTCCTGCCTCTCTTCGGTGGTGTGGCTGCTAGCCGCTGTCGCTCCTCGCGCCAGCGGGCCAGGTGCACCGAGAAGGCCGCCTCCACTTCATCGGGCTCAAAGCCCAGAGTCAGGGCTTCCAGGATGCTGCCGCTCACTATGTTGGAGAGCTGGCCCCTGCGCAGCGCAGACGCTCCGGGACGTCCGACACTGGCGGAGACGAACGTGCCCGCCCCTCGCCTGGACTGGACAACCCCCTGCTTCTCCAGATCGAGATAGGCCCTGACCACTGTGCCGGGGCTGACCCCGAGGGTGTCCGCCAATTCCCTGACGGTGGGCAAGCGTTCGCCTGGCTTCAGCCTGCCAGTGGCTACCAGTTGCCTCACCTGTGCCACTATCTGGGTGAAGAGCGGGGAGTGAGCGGTGTCGCCGAGGAGAATGGCCGTTGACTTCCCCTCAGGCGGGGTTTGGGCGGTTGTCTTGCGTGCTGCCATGCCGGTGCCGATCGCTGGATATTGTTATACTTGAACTGGTAAAAGTATAACACGGCCTCCGCTCTGTGACAAAACTCTAAGGCTCTTCTAAGGTTGCCCTCATCTGGAGCTAATCTCCCTCCCCTATGCTTGCCCTATTCCAAAACCATCCCCCCTTTTCAGAAGGAGGAGACAGAGGCATGCGCGTAATGGGAGAGAAATCCAGTGGACGACAGAGATGGGCCAGGTGGTATCCCAAGAAGGACGACGACAAGCTAATTGAACGCTGGGCCTTCGCCTGCAGCAGGACGAACGACGACTGCCGCAACTGCCGTTACATGAGTGATTGCCAGGACCTCGCCGACCGCCTTATCGGCTGTATGCACGTGCCATCCATAGTGACTCACCGGCGGGTGAGGAGATCCGAGCCGGAGCAGCAGTTCAGCTACGGCTGATCCCGGACCGCCAACGGGGACTGTCTCCCCTGTCCCCGGGCGGGCATTTGCGTGTCACACAGTTCCCGCTGGCCGGTGCACTCCTCTTGCTGCCGGTACATGCGCGCCCAGGTTGCACCTTGCGTATGGCTCGTGCCCCTCCCGGCACTCGCCCCAAGTCACGCCGCACTTGATGCGTCATCCACTTCCCGCAAAGACGAATCTCGAATCAGTGGTGGTATTGCCAGCCCGATGGAGGCAGTCTGTCCGGTTCCCTCCAGGGGTGACGGGGTGGAGTCTCGGCTAGTCCAAGCCAGCTGACTCCAGACGGTTCTGGGCAAAAGAAAAGAGTCCGCTTGAGTGCTCAGATCGGCCCTTTCTTTCTCCTAGTTTGGCTGTAACCGTTGAGCTATGACCCGTTGGACTCTATGTATCGTCTATTCAGTTGTTGATGCCATCATAACACGGGGGTTGCCGGACTGCAAGTGCCGCCTGTTCATTGCTTCACTCTCATGCCGACTGTGACCGCGGTCACAGACTGGAGATGCCCGCTGGACTATCGTCATAGGCAGTTCCCCGGAAGACCAGGAAGGAGAGGTGCAGTTATGGGTCTCAGTTCGCGGAAGTGCCCCAAGTGCGGAGGCATACTCATGATGGGCAGTTACCTCGGTGAGTGGTACGAGAACTGTGTCCAGTGCGGCAATCTGATGTATCTCGACCACTACAGCCCGCAGCAGGCCGGCCGTCCGCTGCCGAGCGAAGGCAAGTGGGAGACCATGCTTGAGGCGGCCAGGGCCGGATCGCCCCGCCGGTCTGGGTCGTCGGCCAGAAGCAGGCGGAAGTAGCACCGATTCGGCGGTGAATCCTCGGCCCGGCCCCTGACTTCTGTTGATGGACGCCGACTGACTCCCCCTTCGTTTCAGGATCACGGAATCGCTTGACAAGGCCTGGAGCCCATGATAATTTATGACTAACATGATAATGATTATCGTGTTATTCTAGCCGGGAGGTAGAGGCTGGATGAAGTTGCTTCAGGTGGTGTTCAAGGATGCGCTGCGCCGGAAGCGGCGCGTGCTCTACACGGCGCTTGGCGTGGCCATCGGCGTGGCCGCCTTCGTGGCCGTGCTCACCGTGGCCCGGGCCGGTGAGGACAGGGTCTATGCTGAAATCGACAAGTACGGCCCGAACCTGATGGTCACTCCGGCGGTCAGCGACCTGGATCTACAGTTGGGGGACCTGCGCCTGGGGACCCTGGCCATAGGCGACAACTACTTTGCGGAAGAGAAACTGCTTGAGGTCAGACGGATTGCCGATGACGCCATACGGGAGGCCCTCGACATCCAGGATGAAGGTGATATTGCCACTATCGCCCCCAAGCTCTACGTGGACACTGAACTGCAGGGTACGTCCGCCATGGTAGTAGGCATTGATCCGGAGCAGGAAAGGCTTGTCAAGACCTGGTGGATCGTGTCTGAAGGCAGGTATGTGGAACAGGCCGATGAGGCCGTTCTCGGTGCCAGGGCCAGTGCATCGCTCCGCCTCGGCGTGGGGGACACCCTCCTCCTCGGGGGGGAGCAGACCACCGTTGTCGGTGTGCTGGGGGAGACCGGCTCCAATGATGACTATCATGTGTTCGTGCCCTTGCCCACGGTTCAGAGACTGTTCGCCAGGGAAGGACTGGTTTCCGCGGCCGATATCCGGGCACTGTGCTCCGCCTGTCCCGCGGTGGACATCGCCGACATGATCAATGAGGAGATCCCCGGGGTCCGCGCCGTGGCCGTGAGGCAGATAGCCGAGACCGAGATGAATCTGGTCAACAAGGTGAACCGTTTCATGATCACTCTGGCCGGGATCACCCTGATCGTGGGAGCATTCGGGGTGGTCAATACCATGATCTCCTCGGTGCACGAGCGTGTCAGAGACATCGGCATCATGAAAGCCGTCGGGGCTTCCCGCCGCCAGATCGTCCGAATGTTCGTCTATGAGGCCATCGGCGTCGGCGTCATCGGGGGCTTGCTGGGATACGCGGCCGGGACCCTGCTGTCCTACGTCATCGGCCCCCTCATCTTCGACGACCTGGCCGTGGCCTACGAACTGCAGTATCTGGGCCCCGCACTCGGCCTGGCTGTCCTGGTGGCCGCGGTGGCCAGCGTGTACCCCGCGTTCCGGGCCTCCCAGATCAGAGTCGCGGAGTCGCTGAGGTCCCTCTGAGGTGATGCCATGCTGGAGGTGAGGCACGCGTCGAAGATCTATGGCAGCGGTCCGGCCAGGGTAGCCGCGCTGAATGATGTCAGCCTCCGTGTGGAGGATGGCGATTTCGTGGCCATCACAGGTCCTTCCGGCAGCGGCAAATCGACCCTCCTCAATGTCATTGGCGGACTGGAGAAGCTCACCGGTGGCCAGGTCATCCTGGACGGCCGGCGCATCGACGACTTGAGTGAGAATGCTCTTGTTGATATCCGCAGGAAGAAGATCGCCTATGTCTTCCAGCAGTACCATCTCATCCCCTCCCTCACCGCCCTGGAGAACGTTCTCCTGCCGCTGACCTTCGGTGCCTCGAACGGGCATGCCGAACAGCGGGCCATGGAGCTTCTCCGCCGGGTGGGACTGGAGAAGAGGGCCGGGCACAAGCCCAGTCAGTTGAGCGGCGGAGAGCAGCAGAGAGTGGCCATCGCCCGGTCCCTGGTCAACGGCTGTACCCTCATTCTGGCCGATGAGCCGACTGGCAACGTGGACCAGAAGACGGGCATCGAGGTTCTGCAGCTCTTCGAGCAGGTGAACAGGGACGGTGTCAGTATCATCATGGTTACTCACAGTCCCGAGATAGCCCATCGGGCCAGGAGGATCGTCTCCCTGAGGGACGGAGAGGTGGTCTCTGCCGGCTGAGTCGGAGTCCCCCGGTGTTAGCAGGATTCCAGAGCGTGATCCAAGTACAGGCTGAGGAGGTAGTCGGATGAAGCACAGAACACTGGCGTTCGCTGCGGTATCGCTGGTCCTGGTGGCCCTCGTGGCGTTTCTGGCTGCCGGTTGCAGCCGCAGCTCCGGCGGAACAGGAGTGGAGATCAAGCCTACGTGGGTCACTGCCCAGGTGGATGGAGAGCAGGTGTCCGTCTCCAGGAGTGAGATCGATGACGCTCAAATGGCCCATTTCAGGGTGGAAGATCAGGGGAAGAAGATGGTCTTCATGGCCTATCGGCTGGGTGAGGAGATTCAGCTCCGGGCCAGCATCTGTCCGCCCTGCCGGTCAGAGAGCTTCTCACTTGCTGGCGACGTTCTGGTCTGCAATGCCTGTGGCACCAGATTCCAGGCAGCTACGGGCGATGGCATCTCCGGTGCCTGCAAGAACTACCCCAAGGCGGGAGCCGCCTACACCGTCGTCGGTGACAGGCTGGCTGCCGGCATCGGCGACCTGGTCACTGCATACGAGAACACCAGGGTCGCCGGGTTGCCCTGATAGGTGCGTCGTCCCGGCGGCTCGTCAGGCGCCGGACTTCGGGAATTGAGGAGGGTGGCACAATGCACGCTGCTGACAAGTTACGCTACAAGACGGTCAGCCTGCCCCGGCTCACTAGGGGAATAGCCGGGGACAGCTCGGAGCTGATCGGCAATACTCCGCTGGTCAGGCTGAACCGTATCGCCGGGGGGACCGGTGCGGAGGTCCTGGCCAAGCTGGAGTCCTTCAATCCCCTGGGCAGTGTCAAGGATAGGATCGGTATGGCCATGATCGCCGATGCTGAGGAGAAGGGCCTCCTGCACAAGGACTCCGTGGTCATCGAGCCCACCAGCGGCAACACTGGCGTTGCCCTGGCCTTCGTCTGTGCCGCCCGCGGGTACCGGCTGATCCTGGTCATGCCCGACACCATGTCGCTGGAGCGTCGCCAGATTCTGCGCATTCTCGGCGCTGAATTGGTACTTACCCCGGGGGCTGAAGGAATGGCCGGGGCCGTCCGGAAGGCCGAGGAGCTGACTTCTAGCACCCCCAACTCCTTCATGCCACAGCAGTTCAAGAACCCCTCGAATCCGGAGATACATCGTTTGACCACCGCCGAGGAGATCTGGAGGGACACCGAAGGGAAGGTGGACATCCTGGTCTCTGGCGTGGGCACCGGGGGAACCATCACCGGCGTGTCCGAGGTCATCAAGGCCCGCAGGCCCGGCTTCCTGACCGTCGCCGTGGAGCCGGCCGCCTCCCCTGTGCTTTCCGGGGGACAGCCTGGACCGCACAAGATCCAGGGAATCGGCGCCGGTTTTGTGCCCGCTGTGCTCAGAACGGAGCTCATCGATGAGATCATCGGGGTCAGCAACGAGGACGCCGGCGCCACCACCGTGCGCCTGGCCAGGGAAGAGGGTATACTCGCGGGCATATCCTCCGGTGCCGCCACCTGGGCCGCTCTGCAGGTGGCCCGGAGGCCGGAGAACCGGGGCAAGATCATCGTGGTCGTTCTGCCCGATACCGGGGAACGCTACCTCAGCACCTGGGTCTTCCAGTAGAATAGCAGCAGGACCCGCACGGGCGTTCTCTGGAAGGGACAGGGGAGGGAAGAGACAATGCGATTTGAGACGCTGGCTATTCATTCCGCTGGAGGGCCCGACCCGGCCACCGGCGCTCTGATACCGCCCATCTACCAGACATCCACCTTCGTCTTTGAAGACGTGGGCCGGACTCGGGGGTATGACTACTCCAGAACCTCCAACCCGACCCGCAGTGCGCTGGAGGAGACCATCGCTGCCCTGGAAGGCGGCAAGGCTGGTTTCGCCTTCGCCACCGGAATGGCCGCCGAGACCACCGTAGCCTGTCTGCTCCAGAAGGGCGATCACGTCATCTGCGGGGATGATGTCTACGGGGGGACATATCGTCTCTTTCAGGACGTCATGACCCGGTTCGGCCTGGAGTGCTCCTTCGTGAGGATGGATAGCCCCCGGCGCATTGAAGATGCTGTGAGGCCCAGCACCAGGATGCTCTGGATTGAGACGCCGTCCAACCCGCTGCTGAACATCGTTGACCTCGAGATGGCCGTTGCCGTAGCCAGGAGGCACAATCTGACTACCGTGGTGGACAACACCTTCGCCACACCCTGCTTCCTCAGGCCCATCGTGTACGGCGTCGATCTGGTGGTGCACTCGACCACCAAGTACCTCAACGGGCATTGCGACGTCGTCGGGGGGGCGGTGGTCACCGCCAGCGATGATCTGGCCATCCGGGTGCAGTTCCTGCTGAATGCCATGGGGACCTGCGCCTCTCCCTTCGACTGCTGGCTGGTACTCCGAGGCATCAAGACCCTGCCGGTCAGGATGAAGCAGCAGGAGCGGAACGCCACCGCCGTGGCCGAGTACCTGGACTGTCACTCCAGGGTGGAGCGGGTCTTCTATCCGTCACTGAAGTCCCACCCCGGCCATGCCATCGCCAGAAGGCAGATGAAGGGATTTGGGGCCATGGTCTCCTTCGAGATCAAGGGCGGCAGCCAGGCCGTCCCGGCGTTCCTCAGGAGGATGAAGGTCTTCTCGCTGGCGGAATCCCTCGGGGGCGTGGACTCCCTGGTGGAACATCCTGCTACAATGAGTCATGCCTCCATGCCGGAGTCGGTCAGAAACGGCGTGGGCATCACGGAAGGGCTGATCCGCCTATCGGTCGGCCTGGAGAACGTGGACGACCTTGTCGAAGACTTGGAACAGGCGTTGACTGGGGTCTAGCCTTGACCTTCTATCAGTGTATCTGGTCCTGATACAATGCCGGCATGAACTGCTGTCGTCGCCCCGTCCCTGAGCGAGGCGACATCGGAGGTGAGCCATGAAGGAACTTCCTGAGATAGGCAAGATATCCCCCGAGATCTTCGAGGAGCTGATACTGCCCCGCCTTGGAGCCAGGAATGACAGCGTCCTGGTCGGTCCCCAGCACGGCGTTGACGTGGGCATCGTTGAGATCGGGGACAAGGCGGTGGCCCTGACTACCGACCCCGTCTTCATCGTGCCGGAGTACGGCTGGGAGAAGGCCGCCTGGTTCGCCCTTCACATACTGGCCTCAGATGCGGTGACCTCTGGACTGAAGCCGACCTACCTCTCCATCGATCTCAACCTGCCTATGGAGATGACCCGGGAGCAACTGGAGATCACCTGGACCGTCATCCACCGGGAGTGTCAGCAACTGGGCATCTGCGTCATCTGTGGCCATACCGCCAGGTATGAGAACTGCCACTATCCCATGGTCGGCGGTGCCACCGTGATCAGTGTGGGCCAGAAGGACAGATACGTCACCCCGGCCATGTGCCGGGCCGGCGACAGAGTCATCGTCACCAAGGGGCCGGCCATCGAAGCCGTGGGGATACTGGCCACCATGTTCCCTGAGTTGATCGCCAGGCAGTTCGGAGGGGCCTTCAGTCGCAAGGCACAGGGGATCTTCTACAAGATGTCCGTCGTTGATGATGCGCTCACCGCGGCCGGCGTTGGGGTCAGGGAGGACGGTGTGACTGCCATGCACGACGCCACGGAGTGTGGCATCTGGGGTGCTCTCTATGAGCTCTGCCAGGCCTCCGGACTGGGGATCAGAGTGGATGCCGACCGCATTGTGGTCGAGGACTGCGTCCCCGAGGTCTGCGGCTACTTCGGCATCGACCCCTACTCCTCCATCAGTGAGGGAACCCTGGTCATTGCTTGCCGCGAGCACAGGGCGGCCGATGCCGTTGCCGCTCTGTCGCGGAAGGGGATCAGGTCGTCGGTGGTCGCAGAGTTGACCGACGCCAGACAGGGCATGACCGTCACCGCCGGGGGTGCGCGCAGGGAACTGGTCCACCCCAGGGTTGATCCCTTCTGGAAGGCGTTCTACTCCGCCCTGGAGAAGAAGGATGCCTTGGCCGGCGAAGCCGGACTGCGGGAAGGGGACTGAGGGAGCAGAACAGTGTCCTATGCCACCAGCCTGCGCTGCCGCAAGTGCGGCGGTGAATACCCCCTCAAAGCCGTCAACCTCTGCGACTTCTGCTTCAGCCCGCTGGATGTGGCCTACGACTACAAGGCCATGTCCAGGCGGGTCAGCCGCCAGGCGCTGAGCAGTGGTCCGCCCAGTATGTGGCGCTACCGTGATCTTCTGCCCGTCGAGGACCCGGTGGTGGACATCGGCACGGGCTTCACCCCCCTGACCAGGTGCGACAACCTGGGTCGGGAGTTGGGACTGGAGCAGCTCTACATCAAGAACGACTGTCTCAACCCCACCTATTCCTTCAAGGACCGCGCCGTGGCCGTGGCCATCACCAAGGCCCGAGAACTGGGCTTCCGCACCGTCGCCTGTGCCTCCACCGGCAATCTGGCGGCCAGCGTTGCCGCCCATGCGGCCCGGGCCGGACTCCGCGCCTACGTCTTCATCCCGGCGGACATTGAGGCAGGCAAGGTGGTGGGCACGGCCGTATACGGGCCAACGGTGGTCGCCGTTGAAGGCAGCTACGACCGGGTCAATGCCCTCTGCAACAGGCTGGCCGAGGCCTATGGCTGGGGCTTCATCAATATCAGCCTGCGTCCCTACTATGCCGAAGGCAGCAAGACCCTGGGCTATGAGATCGCAGAGCAGTTGGATTGGCGCTCGCCGGACTGCGTTGTGGCGCCGTCTGCCTCGGGACTGCTGTTCACCCGGATCTGGAAGGGACTGAACGAGCTGTCCATGCTCGGCCTGATCGAGCCGGTGAATACCCACATGCACCTGGTTCAGGCTGCCGGCAGCTCGCCCATCGTCAATGCCTACAGAGCCGGCACGCTGCACGTCCATCCCGTGGAGCCGCACACCATCGCCAAGTCCATCGCCGTGGGCAATCCTGCCGACGGCCACTATGCCCTGAAGGTCGTCAGGGAGTCCGGGGGCAGCGCCTCGGCGGTGAGCGACGACGAGGTCATTGCCGGCATGAAGCTCCTGGCCCGGACCGAGGGCATCTTCACCGAGACCGCCGGTGGGGTGGTCATTGCCGGATTGCAGAACATGGTAAGATCAGGGGTGATCCGGCGCGATGAACTCACTGTGGCCTGCATCACCGCGGCCGGACTCAAGACCCAGGAGGTGGTCTGGGATGTGGTTCAGCCCATCGTCATCCAGCCCACGCTGGAGTCATTCAAAGAGAGAGTGCCGGCCGCCGGGACAGCCGCAGAGGTTCGATAGGAGGGACCATGCCGAAGAGACGGGTGATGTTCACCTTCCCCCCGGAGCGCATTGAGGAGCCGGTCATCTACTTGCTCGGCCGCCAGTTCGGGGTGGTGACCAATATCCGCCGCGCCGATGTGACTGAGAACAGGGGTTGGGTGGTTCTGGAGCTGGAGGGCGCGGACGAGGACATCGACAGGGGAATCGCCTGGGTGGCCGCCAAAGGCATCAGGGTGGACTCCGCCTCCGGCGATGTCGTCGAGGGATAGCTCCGGGCAGCGGCAGATGGCCGGACTCTACATCCACGTTCCCTTCTGCGTCCGGAAGTGCGCCTACTGCGATTTCTACTCCCTTGCCGGACGGATCGACCTCATCGACAGCTATGTTGAGGCTCTGATTGGCGAGGCCCGCGCCCGCCCCGGACTGTCATTCGACACCCTCTACCTGGGCGGCGGCACGCCCGGCCTCCTGGGAGCCCGGGGACTGACCAGGCTGTTGGGGGGATTGCGTTCGGTCTTCGACCTCTCGGCCATGGTGGAGGCCACTATTGAGGTCAACCCGGAGTCAGCCAGCGCTGATCTGCTTCGGGCTGCCCTGGACTCCCGGCTGAACCGACTCTCCGTCGGGGTCCAGTCGCTTCAGGATGAGGAACTCCGCCGGGCGGGTAGGGTCCATAGCGCCGCGCAGGCATTGGGTGCGGTTCAGCGTGCCCGGGAGGCCGGCTTCGAGAACATATCCGTCGACGTCATTGTCGGCCTGCCCGGTCAGCGCTGGCCGGCTCTTCAGGCCACCCTCGACGGCCTGACCGCCCTCCGTGTGCCCCATCTCTCGCTGTACTGCCTGTCGCTGGAGCCGGGCACGGCCCTGGCCTCGAATCCGCCGCCTGATCTGCCCTCCGCGGACGATCAGGTCGATCTCTTCGAGGCTGCCCGGTGTCTCCTTCAGGGTTCGGGCTACATCCACTACGAGATCTCCAACTTCGCCCTCCCGGGCCGTGCCTGTCTGCACAACCTGAACTACTGGCGCGGCGGTGAGTACCTCGGACTCGGCCCCGCAGCCGCCTCGCACCTGAACGGACGCCGGTTCCGGAATCGGACCGATCTGGATGCCTACCTCTGCCAGCCCGGCGGACTGGTGGAAGAGGCGGAGGAACTGGGGCCGGCGGACAAGGCCGCAGAGGAGGCCATGTTGCGCCTGCGCTTGCTCTCAGAGGGGTTGATGGCTGATGATTTGGTCAGCCGGTACGGGCACGGCGTTGCTGCCGGACTACTACGCAGACTGGATGAAATGGTCAATGAGGGATGGCTGACGCGCCAAGGTCTGTCTTATCGATTGGAGCCTTCCCGGGTGCTCACCTCGAACCCCGTGTTCGCCAGGGTTCTGGGCTGATCGGGCCGCGCCCCCGGGTACTACTCCTCAGGGCCTATCTCGATGGTTTCCTCGATCACTATCTCGAATGGGCACTGGATCGCCCCGGTGGGGCAAACCAGCTCGCACTGGGTGCAGTAGCCGCAGTCTTCTGCCTCGATGATCTTGATGATCTTCTTCACCAGGACCAGGGCCCCGCACCGGCAGACGTCCACACACAGCCCGCATCCATTGCACAGCGCCTCATCCAGGATAGGCTTCACCAGCATCTCAAACCTCGCTTGCCCAACAGCGATAGTGGCACACTCTCTGGCCGAACGTATGTAACCTTTGTCTCCATCTCATCTAGCCGGACCCGGCCCCGACCCCGCTCATCTGCTCCAGACGCTTCTTGTTGACGATGACGATCCGGTGCCGGTCCATCCTGATGGCCCCTTCTTCCTCCAGCGCCTTGAGAGACCGGCCCACCACCTCCCGGGCCGTGCCCACCACGGCGGCCATCTCCTGCTGGGTCAGCCTCGGGCGCGCCCCGGGCTCCCCGGCGACGGTGCCGTGGTCCGTGGCGTACTCCAGAAGAAGCTTGGCCAATCTGTCGGTGACGTGCCGGAACGACAGGTCCTCCACCAGCGACACGAAGTGGCGCACCTTCTTGGAGAGGATCCTGATCACGTTGGCGGCCAGGTTGGGGTAGTCCCTGAGGATGGTCTCCACGTTGGCCCTGTTTATCCCGTAGAGGAGCACCGGGGTCATGGCTATGGCGCTGGCCGGATTGGGGCCGCCGTCGAACACGGCAACGTCATTGAAAGACTCGCCCGGCCTGAGGATGCACAGGATCTGCTCCTTGCCTTCAACCGACGTCTTGAAGACCTTCACCGCCCCTGAGACCACGAAGTAGACCGCATTGGCCGGGTCCCCCTCCATGAGGATCATGTCGTTCTTTCCCACGGCCTGCTCGAAGACGTACTTCCTGATGGCTTCGAGCTCCGCTGTGCTCAAACCCAGGAAGTACGGTATCGACTTCAGCAGCGCGACTTCGATGGCCATTGACGTTCAGGACGGCTCCGCGGAGCAGAGAAGATTATATACCCGCGTCCCCACCCAGACCAGCACCCGGGCCTGGCGAGGGCCGGGGCTACATCCCGTCCAGGCTCCACCGCTCCTTCGTGGTGAACCAGCCCTCCGGATCGGAGAGGTACTCATGGGAGGACTGCAGTGTGAGGTAGTGCACCCTCTCCTCGCCCATCAGAGCCTTGTAGAAGGCCTTCTCGGCCGCCGACCCCGCCTCCTCCTCGCGATTTCGATAGAAGCTGCAGCTCTTGTCCTCCATGTCCATGGCCACCTTGAGGGCGTCAATCTCGGCGGAGGCAGCCTGGAAATGAGGGCCCATCTTGTCTATGGCCTCCCTGAAGACCCGCTGCAGGCTCCTGGGGCGCTTGAAGGTGGACTCCTTCTCCGGCCATCTGTTCCCGGATTTGACCGCCGCGTGAACCTCCTTCACCCTGCGGTAGTGCACATCCTCCTGCGCCGCCAAGTGTTTGAACAGTTCCTGAACCAGTGGACTGACGCTCTTCCGCCCTGTCTTCTGATAGAACTCCTTGCCCTCGATCTCCATCCCCAGGGCCGTCTCCAGGGCGCCGGCCATTCTCTGGATCTGCTTCGACATCGCCTGACTCCTCCTCACCTGTCGGATGGGGCCACCATGACTCCTTCAGCGGCTCGGCTGTGTCGCCGGCGGAGACGGGATGGACTTCACTCCGGCCTTGGCAGCGCCAACCGCCTGCCCAGTTCCGCCGCATCCCTCAGCGCCGTGGGATGCTCCCGTATCTCGCCCTTCTTGTCTATGCCCCGGATGAGCAACTCCCCGGCATAGTCAACGCCGATGGTCTGGAAGAAGTACTTCGCCGTCAGTATCGATCCCTCGAAGAGCTTCTCTCCCTTGGTGGCCCCGACGGCTATGAGGGCGCCTCTCCTGCCCGAACCGTGCGGCTTCTGCTTCAGGACGTACTTCCTGGCCCACAGCGCCTGGCAGCGGTCGATCAGCGCCTTGGCCTGACTGGTCAGTCCGTAGAAGAAGATCGGTGAGGCGATGATCACGGCGTCCGCGCCGAGCAGCTTGGGGTAGATGTCATCCATGGCGTCCCTGATGTCGCAGGTGCCGTCCTTGAGGCAGGCGTAGTCCTCCTTGCAGGGGGATATCTTCAGCCTGCCCACGGCGATCTTCTCCGTCTCCGCCCCCTGGACTCCCGCCGCCCGCAGGGCTTCGTCGAGGAGCAGTTCGGTGTTGCCCCCTATCCGTGGACTGCCCATGATGCCCATGATCTTCATCACAGCCTCCGCCCGGCTCCGGACAGGGAGCCGCTGACATCAGGTGTTCGATTGCTTCGGGAACGGCGCAGCTAGTCGACGCGCTTGAACATCTTCGCCGGCGCGCCGCACACCGGGCACTTGTCGGGGGCCTTGCCCTCCACCGTGTTGCCGCAGATCTGGCACACGTAGAAGGGCTGCTCCTCCATGGACTGCTTCTTCTCCAGCTTGCTCAGGGCGGCCTGGAACAGGCCGTGATGGAGCTCCTCCACCCTGTTGGCCAGGTCGAAGCTGTTCTTGGCCTTGGCCTGGTTCTCGGTCTCGGCCTGCTTGATGAACCCGGGATACATCTCCGTGAACTCGTGGTTCTCACCGCCGATGGCCGTCTTGAGGTTGTCAGAAGTTGACATAATGCCCTGCAGAACCTTGAGGTGGTTCCGCGCGTGGACCGTCTCCGCCTCCGCGGTGGCCCGGAACAGCCGGGCTATCTGCTTGTGCCCCTCTTCCTCGGCCTTCTCCGCAAAGAAGAGGTACTTCCGGTTTGCCTGACTCTCCCCGGCGAATGCTGCTGCCACGTTGTCATTGGTCTTCGACATCACCTACCTCCTGACTTCTTCTCTGTTGCTTTCAGATGCTCTTTGCGCATGCACCTGTCCATCACCACCAGCAGCCCGGCCTCCCTGGCCTTCCGGGCTGCGGCCTCGTTCACTATTCCCTCCTGCATCCAGACCGCCCTCGCCCCGACGGCGATGGCCTGGTCCACGATCGCCGGCGCTTCCTCGGCCCGCCGGAAGATGTCCACCACCTCCACCGGCTCCGGTATCGAGGTCAACTCCGGATAGCAGGTCTCACCCAGTACCTGACTGAGCCTCGGGTTCACCGGGATGATCCTGTAGCCCTGTGCCTTGAGATATGACGCCACCCTGAAGCTGGGGCGTTCTGCATCCGGCGACAGACCCACCACGGCCACTATACGGTAAGTATCCAGTATCTGCTCTTCCTGATTCAAGTTGTTCCCATCCTGTCCGTGTTTCGGCCCCTGTGGAGAAGGCGGTCTTGCTATCGCCTTGCTGTCTCCGCCTAGCCTCCACCCCAGAAGTGCATCAGGCCGATGCCCACCTCGTCGCCGTCATGGATCTCGGTCTCCAGCCCCTGCGGCACAGCCGGCACCTCGCGCCCGTTGAGCAGCACGAAGAACTCCACGTCCATCTCTCCGGTCTTCGGGTCGATGGCCCGGACCTTCCCGCCGCTCCTCAGAGAGATCTCATTCAGGAGGTCCCTCAGGGTTGGACTCCGGCCTTCCAGTTCCATCATGCCCCGGTCGAGGACCTGACTCAGGTCATAGTGGAAGAATGACTTCAGGCGGATCTTCATCGGCTATCGCTTGACCGCCTGCCCGCAAACCGGGCAACCCGGCCTTCTGATCACTTCGCGGAAGCTGAAGTCCATGGTGGCCTGGTTGAAGTAGAGCATCTGGCCCGCCAGCAGGCGGCCGAATCCGGCGATTATCTTGATGGCCTCAATGGCCTGGATGATGGCCACCATGGCCGGTGCCACGCCGAAGACCGGGAAAGGACTCTTCTCCGCCGGCTTCTCCGGATAGAGGCAGGCCAGGCACGGTGTCTTCCCTGGAATGATGGTGGTCACCTGGCCGCACAGACCCCAGACCCCTCCGTGGATGAAGGGGATCCCTTTGGCCACAGTGGCCCGGTTCAGGACGGCTCTGGTCTCGAAGTTGTCCATGGCATCCAGCACTGCGCTGGCTCCTCTGACAAGGTCACCGGCATTGGCCGCGGTGATCTCGGCAGTCACTGGCGAGATGGCCGTCGAAGGGTTCAGGTTCCTCAGCTTGGCCGCCGCGGAAACAGACTTGGGCCGGCCGATGTCCTCTTCCCAGTGCAGGACCTGCCGGTTGAGGTTGGACAGTTCCACGGACTGGTGGTCGATGACCGTGATTCTCCCCACCCCGGCACAGGCCAGGTACATCGAGGCCGGACAGCCGATCCCCCCGGCGCCGGCCACCACCACGTGCGATGCCTTGAGCCTGCGCTGCCCCTGCTCACCGAACCCCTCGTACCGTATCTGCCGATCGTACCGTTCCAGGTCCTGTCTGGTCAGCATGGATTCGTCCAACCGAGGTGAGTGACGCACCATCCCCGGCACGCCCCCTGTTCCCCGAGCCTATCGTCTGTGCACCGAGCGGGCGAAGTTCAGGTAGAGCTCAGCCGCCTGCACTACCTGAGAGAACTCCACGGATTCCTCGGGGGTATGGGCCGTCTCCAGTTGCCCTGGCCCCAGAATGATCGGGTCGGTTCCACCGGCCCAGAGGATGTTGGCGTCCGAATGGCTCCGGAACACCTGAGGCTTCCAGCCGATGGACATCTTCCGGTAGGCCTCTCTCAGTCTGCCCACCAGCGGCCTCTTCTGCGAGATGAGATACCCCGAATGGGCGTTCTCGAACCTGATGTAGGCGTCCATGCCCGGGATGTTCTCGATGGCCCCTTCTACGATCTGCTCCAGTTCTGCTTTGAGTATGTCCATCCTGGCGTCGGGGGGCAGATGAAGGTCCAGCCAGGCCTCGCAGCTATCGGGGACCACGAACCCGCCGGGGAATCCCGTGAGCTGCCTGATGTTGTACACCAGGCCGTGAGGTGCGTTGTCGGCATACTCGGTCAGCTTCAGGAGCAACTTCAGCATGGTCTCGATGGCGTTCTGCCCCAACTCCGGCATGGAGGAATGGGCCCGCTTGCCGCGGGTGCGCAGGAGCACTTCCAGATAGCCATAGTGGCCCAGGCAGGGCACCAGGTTCGTGGGCTCGCCGACCACTGCCCAGGGGATGCTCAGCTCTCGGATCAGGGTCTTGGCACCGTCGCCCTCCTGCTCCTCGCCGACCACCAGAGCCAGGCCTACCGAGGATAGGCCCTTCTTGGTTTCGGCCAGCACGCAGAACGCCTCCATCATGGCCGCGCACCCGGCTTTCATGTCGGTGATGCCCAGCCCGAAGAGGGTGTCGCCTTCCTCGTGGAAGCCGTAGTCCTCCAGGTCAAAGGCCACCACCGTGTCCAGGTGTCCCACAAAGCAGAGGTCGACTCGATTTGATTTGTCTGGGAAGACCACCAGATTGAATCGGTTCTCGCCCACCTCCTGCCTCTCCACCGGCAGGTCGTGCTTCTTCAGGTGCTGCTCGGCATACTCGAGGATCTCCTCCTCTTTGCCGGAAGGGCTGTAGATGTCGGTCAGCTCACGAATGAGCTTCCTCAGCCTCCTTGGCTGTACCTCCGGCGCCGATCTAGGAGTGGTTTCCATTCTGGTGCTTTCTGGCCGCGCCCCGCGCCTTCCTCCGGATCTGCCGGTAGGTCTTGAGGTTCAGGGTGAGGTAGATGTGTTCTTCGGGGTTGGTGAACCCCTTCTTCTTGAAGAAATCCAGGGCCGGGGTGTTGTCCGCCTCGGTGTCCACCAGGAACATGCGCACCCCGTCCTCAATCATCTTCTCCGCCAGCCTGTCGAAGAGTCGGCCGCCTATTCCGTCACGCTGCCACTCGGGCAGCACCCCCAACCAGACCAGATAGCCGTACTTCCATGATGATCTGGTCTTGGTCACCGTGGTACCCAGGGCGAAGCCCACGATGAGATGGCCGATCTCGGCCACCAGGCAGAACTCCGGGTCGGAGTTGAACAGCGATGTGACTTCGTATTCGTCCCAGGTACGGTAGAGCGTGGGCACCCTGTCCACGGTGAAGATCTGCTCGCCCAGGTGAAAGACCTCGGGGATGTCATCCACCTCGATCTCCCTGATCTCCAGCTCCAGCTTCCTCGGCCTGGAGTCCTCCTCGTCCCCTGTTGGCTGGGTCTGGTGGTCCTCTTCGACCTCCGTCCGCCTGTTGACTGATCTCTGCTGACTGTCAGGGTCACCGCTCTGCATCAAACCTCCGTCTGATTGGTGGAATATGGGACATTGTCGCGATGGGGCCGCAACCCGGGCATCGTGTCGGCTCAGCTACGATTATACTTCCTCATGAGACTGTTGTACATCCAGCGGAAACGGCATTCCGCATGGGCCGGCCCCGCTTTGATTCGGGGCAGCCCCATAGGCTATCATTCAGGCACAGACGGTCTCCCGGAGCTCCCTGGTTCATGCTGTTTCCAGTGGGCGGATCCGGAAGGGAGGTTCACTTCTCCATGACAGAGACCAAGGGTACAGACAAAGCGGTGGTGCTGATCACCACCGCATCAAAGGAGGAAGCCGAGCGGCTAGCCCGGCTGCTTCTGGATCAGCGGAAGGTGGCCTGCGTCAACATCGTCCCCGGCGTGCACTCGCTCTTCTGGTGGCAGGGAAAACTGGATTCCGCCCAGGAGAGCCTGCTCATCGCCAAGACCAGGATGGCGCTCGTCCCCCGGGTGATTGCCATGGTCAAAGGTGCGCACAGCTACACCGTTCCAGAGATCATAGCCCTGCCCATCATGGCCGGCAATGATGACTACCTGGAATGGATAGACCGGGAAACGGATGAGGGCTAGGTCGCGCCTGTGGGAGGCTGCCATTCCCGGGGGCCTGCCTTGACCCGGTGTCCCCTCGTGGCGAGCCTTGGGATGCTGGGATCGGCCCTGGCTTTGATCGCCGTGTTCCTCACGCCGGTGTTGCCCGCCACTGCTCACGCGGATGGGCCAGCCCCCTCCGTGAGCCTTGATTCGTACCCGGAGTACGCCGCCGCTCATACAGTCAGCTTCACCGGGACGGCCGCACATGAGAACAGCCCCGTCGCCTCTGTTGAATACAGGGTTGACGACGGCCCCTGGCTGCCGGCGGCCCCCGTTGATGGAGCCTTCGGAGGCTCAGCCGTCGAACCCTATACCTTCATTGCCGGGGATCTCGATGATGGATGGCATCAGGCCGATGTCAAAGCTACGACCAAGGCGGGCTACACCACGGCGGCCGACGACTACGCCGTTGCCGTCTTCTGTGTCGACACCGTTCCACCCATGATCTCCATCGTCCCTCTGTCTCCCGACGCCTCGGCCGACAACACCCCCACCGTGACCGGTTCGGCCCAGGATTCCACCAGTCACATAGCCGCGGTGGAGTTCCGCCTCGACGGCGCACAGTGGTCCGTGGCGGCGGCCGTTGACGGCGCCTTCGACTCCCTCTCTGAGGGCTACTCCTTCACCACCGCTGCCCTCGCCGATGGTCCGCACACCGTGCAGGCTAGGGCCAGGGACGCCGCTGGCAACGTCAGCGCCCCGGTGGCCGACACCTTCGCCATAGACACCACGGCGCCCTCTCTCGCTCTGGAACCCCTCCCCGCCTACATCGGCGCCTCGAACGTCATCCTCCATGGCACCGCCGCGGACGCCGGCAGTTTGGCGGCCGCGGTGGAGGGCTCCCTGGATGGCGGGCAGTGGACGGCGGCCTCATCGCCCGATGGGGCCTTCGATGAGCCGGTGGAGGAGTTCGCCGTTGCTTTCTCTGGCCTCAGCGATGGCTCCCACACCGTTGAGCTGCGGTCTGCCGACGTTCTGGGCAACTCCACCGCAGCCGCCGGCTACCTCTCCGCCAGCTTCGTCACGGATACCACCGCCCCCAGCGTGTTGCTACTCCCTGCCGGGAGCAGTGTTACGAGCGACAGCACACCCGGCTTCAGCGGCAGCGCCTCGGATGCCACCAGCCCGATCGTGCTGGTACAATATGAGCTTGATGGCGGCCACTGGATTGCGGCTGCTGCCGCCGATGGCTTGTTCGACGAGCCCGACGAAGATATTATCTTCACGGTCACAGAGCTCAGCGACGGAGCCCACTCGGTGGAACTGATGGCCACTGATGCAGCCGGGAACGTGAGTGCCTTGACCGGACAATCCTTCACCGTTGACACTGCTCCTCCGTCGGTCACCATTGAGGACGTCCCCGATTTGGTGGGACTTTTGTCCGCCGTCAGCGGCACTGCTTCGGATGCCCCGCCGGGGCAGATCGCCAGGGTGCAGGTGGCCATTGGCAGAGGAAGCGACCGCGCTTGCTGGGATGGCTCGGCCTGGGTCCAGGCAGAGAGATGGCTTGATGGCCAGGGCACCGACACTTGGATCTGCGCCTTGCCCGCGCTGGATGATGGCCAAGCGTACCAGATCCGTGCCGTGTCCGTCGACACCGCCGGCAACCTCTCGCGTGAGGCCGTGGAGCGCTTCACCGCGGCAACCGTGACCCCTGATGGGGATGCCCCGCCATCAACTCCCGACCCGCCGGCGGCCCCAGAGGGCCCCGACGTTCCCGGTGGGGAGACGCCTTCTCGGAGCCCCTTCTTCCCCTGGTGGTGGCTTCTGGCCACAGGTCTTGCCATCTCCGGATTGACCGCCATTGCGCTGCTCACGAGGGCCAGGAAGGGGCGTTCTGCCTCATGACGCGTGCCGGGAGTGCTCTGAAACGCTCGCGTCCACCCACGGGCTCAGGGCTGCTCTGAAGAAGGAGGACTGACCGCATGCAGTTGGCTTTCTACTTTGACCAAACCAGATGCACCGGCTGCTACGCCTGCGTGGTGGCCTGCAAGGACTGGCATGATGTCCCCGCTGGCCCGGCCAGCTGGATGCGGGTGACCACCATAGAGAAGGGCAAGTATCCGCACCCCTTCGTGGCCTTCATGGCTGCTGCCTGCTACCACTGCACCCACCCGGCCTGCATCCCCGCCTGCCCCGTGGACGCCATGACCAAGCGGGATGAGGATGGCATAGTGGTCGTCGACCGGGGGCTCTGCCTGGGCAAGGACTCCTGCCAGCGCTGCCTCGAGGTCTGCCCCTACAAGGCCCCTCAGTTCGGCGCCGAAGAAAACGCCAAGATGGAGAAGTGCGACTTCTGCCTCGAGCGCTGGGCCGAGGGCAAAGCGCCCATCTGCGTCGCTGGCTGCCCCATGCGGGCCCTGGATGCCGGGCCGCTGGAGGATCTCCAGGCCAAGTATGGCGGGGCCCACCATGCCGTGGGATTCACCTACAAGACCAAGATCCGGCCGGCCGTGATCTTCAAGCCCAAGTCGGAGCCTGCCGGTATCGCCCATTAGTTGGAGTTGTGCTCTGATGTCGGACAGTCTGGAGCCTGCGGTGAAGCTGCCTCCGGTGGAACAGGTGGGCATTGTCGTTCACGATGTTGACCGGGCCGTCGAGCATCTCACCGCCCTCTTCGGCTGGGGCCCCTTCCAGATCAGTGAGGTTGACCTGCAGGGGTTCATCTTCAGGGACAGGCCGGGCCGCTGCCGGCTGAAGATGGCCTTCGCCCGCTCCGGAACCATCGAGATCGAGCTGATCCAGGTCCTGGAGGGCGATACGCCCCATTCAGAGTTCCTGAGGCACAAGGGTGAAGGCCTGCACCACCTCCGCTTCCGCGTGGACGACTACGATGGACTTCTGTCTCAGCTCGGCAGGGAGGAAGTGCGGCCGGTGTTCCACCAGGTGCTTCCGGGACTGGCCTCTTTCGCCTATCTGAACACCGACAGAATCGGCGGCGTCACCTTCGAGCTGTTTCATCTGGCCAAACGCGGGAAGGATGAGAAATGAGCGCTCACCATGACCATCGGCAGCCCGCCTCGGAGGAGGTGATCTACTCCACGCACTCCAGCCACTGCGGCGGGGCATGCCTCCTCAAGGTCCACGTCAAAGACGGCGTCGTGGCCAGGATCGAGACCGATGACGGCGCCGATCCCCAGTTCCGGGCCTGCGTTCGCGGCCGGGCCTACCGCCAGCGGATGTATGCCCCCGACCGGCTGCTGCACCCTCTGAAGAGAGTCGGCCAGCGCGGAGAGGGCCGGTTCACCCGGATCTCCTGGGAAGAGGCCCTGGACACCCTGGCCCGGGAGCTGAACCGGGTCCGGGAGACCTACGGTCCCGCCGCCATCCTCTTCAAGTGGTCCGGAGGTGATACCTCCGTGCTGCACAACGCCATGTGCCACTACAAGGTGCTGAATATGATCGGTGGCTGCTCGGATGTCTGGGGCACCTTCTCCTTCGACGGGGGACTGTTCGCCGAGCTGGCTACCTACGGCACCGTGGACACCGGCAACACCCGCGATGACCTGCTCAACTCCCGCCTTATCATCATGTGGGGCTGGAATCCCTCGGTGACCATTCAGAACACCAACACCGCCTGGTACCTGGCCCAGGCCGGGGAGGCCGGGATCAGGATTGTCTCCGTCGACCCCCGGTACACCGAATCGAACGCCACCTTCTCCCAGCAATGGATCCCCATCGTCCCCGGCACGGACGCCGCCATGCTCATCGCCATGGCCTACGTCATCATCAAGGAGAACCTGCAGGACCAGGCCTTTCTGGATACCTACACCGTGGGCCTCAATCACTTCAAGCACTATGTCCTCGGACTGGAGGACGGTGTGGCCAAGACGCCCGCCTGGGCAGAGGCCATCACCGGCGTGCCCGCCGCCACCATCGCTGCTTTCGCCAGGGAATATGCCACCGCCACGCCGGCGGCCCTCATCGCCGGCATCGCTCCGGGACGGACCGCCTACGGCGAGCAGTATCACCGGGCGGCCATGGTCCTGGCCGCCATGACCGGCAATGTCGGCGTCCACGGCGGGAGCTCCGGTGGACGCTCCTGGCCCACCGCCGGTCCCACGGCCTACTTCAGCCTGGGCCGTGGTCCGAAATCGCCCCGCAACCCCGTTGAGGCCGACGCCCCGCCCCGCCGCAATGCCCTCCCCGCCTTCGGCGTGGCCATGAGGCGTGGCCAGGTCAACACCGCCAAGATGTCCGATGCCATCCTCAGGGGCAGGGCCGGCGGCTACCCCGCCGACTACAAGCTGCTCTATCTGGTGGACACCGACTACCCCAATCAGTACCTCGACGTCAACAAGGCCGTCCGGGCCCTGAAGAGCCTGGAGTTCGTCGTCGTCTTCGAGCAGTTCACGACCCCCGGGGCCAGGTTCGCCGACCTGGTCCTGCCCACCTGCAACTCCTTGGAGAAGAACGACATTGCCCTGGACGGCGCTACGGGATTCTACGGCTACATGAACAAGGCCGCCGAGCCGCCGGGCGAAGCCAGATCACACCTGCAGATCGGCATGGATCTGGCCGCGAAGCTAGGCGTCGCCGACTACAGCGAGCATACGGAGGACGGCTGGCTGCGGGAGATCGTCAAGGGCAGCCGCGACATCGCCGACTACGATGTCTTCAAGAAGGACGGCATCCACAAGCTGAGGATGGCCGAACCGTTTGTGGCCTTCAAGGCTCAGATCGAAGATCCGCAGAACAATCCCTTCCCCACCCCCAGCGGCAAGATCGAGATCTACTCCCAGCGCCTGGCGGACATGGACGATCCCCGGATTCCGCCCATCCCTAGGTACATCGAGACCTGGGAGAGCCGCCGTGATCCCCTTGCTGCCAGATACCCGCTGCAGCTTGTCACCACGCACATCATGAGGCGGGCCCACTCCCAGTACGACAATCTGCCCTGGCTGCGCGAGCTCCAGACTCAGGCCGTGTCCGTCAACTCCGCCGACGCTCAGGCCAGGGGCATCAATGATGGCGACATGGTCAGGGTGTTCAACGACAGGGGCCGGATGGTCATTCCCGCCAGGGTCACGGAGCGGATCATGCCCGGAGTGGTCGACATCCCTCAAGGGGCCTGGTATGACCCCGACGAGAATGGGGTTGACCGGGGAGGGTGCTGCAATGTCCTCACCCGGGACGAGCACTCGCCGGGAGGGGCCTTCTGCTCCAACACCACCCTGGTGCAGGTAGAAAGGATCTGAACATGAAAGACCAATCACCCGTGAGTCTTCCCCCGCTGAGTCAGGTAGGCATCGTGGTCCGGGACGTCGACAGGACCGCTGCCTTCTACCACTCCACCTTCGGCATCGGTCCCTTCGGCATCATCCCGGAGGTCAAGTTCGAGGGCGCCCTCCTCCGTGGCCGGCCCACCAGCACCAGCATCAAGGTGGCCTTCGCCCAGTCCGGCCCCGTACAGATCGAGCTGATCCAACCTCTGCAGGGCGAGAGCATCTACACCGAGTTCCTCGCCGCCAAGGGAGAGGGACTGCACCATCTGGGCTTCGAGGTGGACGATTTCCACGGCTGGCTGGCCCGCTTCAAGAGCAAGGGCGTTGAGCCCGTCTTCTGGCACAACATGGGCTGGATGGCCTTCGCCTACCTGGGCACCGACAGCGTCGGTGGTGTCATGATCGAGCTGCTCTGGTACCAGAAGCAGCAGGGTCAGGCATGAGTCACGGCAAAGGCGGCACATCGACCGGCGGCGACAGGGTCATCGCCACCATGTGCGCCAGCCACTGCGGCGGTGCCTGCCTCCTCAAGGTCCACGTCAGAGACGGCGTCATCACCAGGATAGAGAGCGACGACGGCGAGGAGCCCCAGCTCCGCGGCTGCCTCCGGGGGCGGGCCTACCGCCAGAGGGTCTACGCCCCGGACCGCCTGCTCTATCCCCTGAAGCGGGCGGGTCCCCGGGGGGAGGGCCGCTTCCAGCGCACCTCCTGGGACGAGGCCCTGGACACCGTTGCCGCCGAGCTGAAGAGGGTCAGGGATGCCTACGGTCCGCCAGCCATCATCCTGGCCCAGATGACTGGTGATGTTTGCTCCCTGAACAACTTCGGGGCCCTGGACCGCCTGCTGAGCATGGCCGGCGGCTACACCTCGCCCTGGGGAGTGACCTCCTTTCAGGCCGGGGTGTACGCTTCGATGGTTACCTACGGCACCTGGTTCGCCAGCAACACCCGCGACGATTTACTCAACTCCAGGCTGATCATCATGTGGGGCTGGGACCCGGCCAGCACCATCACCGGCCCCAACACCTGCTGGTATCTGGCCCGTGCCCGGGAGGCCGGCACCACGATCATCTCCGTTGATCCCCGGCACACCGACAGCGCTGCCGCCTTCGCCGACAGCTGGATACCGATCAGGCCGGGGACGGACACTGCCATGCTTATCGCCATGGCCTATGTCATGGTCGACGAAAAGCTTTACGACCGGGACTTCATCGCCGCGCATACCGTCGGCTTCGACCGGTTCAAGGACTACGTCCTGGGCTCGGAGGATGGTGTAGCGAAGACGCCGCAGTGGGCGGAGGGTATCACCGGCGTCGCTGCTGGGACCATCGTCGAGCTTGCCCGGCAGTACGCCACCACTCGGCCTGCGGCGCTGATGGCTGGCATCGCCCCGGGCCGCACCGCCTACGGCGAGCAGTTCCACCGTGCCGCCATCACCCTGGCCGCCATGACCGGCAACGTCGGCATCCACGGCGGGGACGCCGGAGCCCGGGCCTGGGAGTCGGTCATGGGTGGTTTCCCCTACCCGGTGAACTCCATGACCAGCGCCATAGACCGGGCGCCCAACCCCGTGGAGAGGGCCTTCCCGCCGGACCGCAAGGTCCCCCTCTTCTACCGCAGACCCCGGGTCCACTTCACCAGGCTGGCTGATGCTATCCTCAGAGGCAGGGCCGGCGGCTACTTCGCCGACTACAAGGCGCTGGTGGTCGCCCAGTGCAACTACCTGGTCCAGTTCCCCGACAGCAACAAGATCGCCCGGGCGCTGAACTCCCTGGAGTTCATCGTCGTCGAAGAGCAGTTCATGACGCCCACGGCCAAGTTCGCCGACATCATACTGCCGGTGGCCACCTTCATGGAGAGGAACGACGTCACCCCGGGGGTGGGCTCGGCCTACGTCGGCTGCGTCAACAAGGTCATCGAACCACTGGGGGAATCCCGGCCCCCCTGGCGCATTGCCGCCGAACTGGCCGAGCGCCTGGGCATCAAGGGCTATCTGGACAAGACTGAGGAGCAGATACTGCAGGAACGGGCCATGAACAACGGCGTCTATGACTACCGCCGCTTCAAGAAGCGGGGTGTGTACCGCTTGAAGACCATCGAGCCCTACGTTGCCTTCAGGGCTCAGGTGAAAGACCCGGCCGCCAACCCCTTCCCCACTCCCTCGGGGAAGATCGAAATCTACTCACGGCAGTGGGCGGACCTGGGCATACCCGGTCTGCCCGCCGTCCCCAAGTACATCGGGAGCTGGGAAGGCCGCAACGATCCCCTGGCCCGGAAGTACCCGCTGCAGCTGATCACCACCCATCTCAAGAGGCGGGCCCTCAGTCAGTTCGAGAACATCCCTTGGCTGAGGGAACTCCAGGATCATGCCCTGCTGATCAACTCCGAAGACGCCCGTGCTCGTGGCATCAACGATGGCGATATGGTCAGGGTGTTCAACGACCGGGGGCAGATACTCATCAAGGCCCGCGTCACGGAGAGGATCATGCCCGGCGTGGTCGATGTGCCCCACGGGGCCTGGTATGCCCCGGATCCGGACCGCGTGGACAGAGGTGGCTGCGCCAACGTCCTCACCCCTGACAGGCACTCACCCGGCGGCTCCTTCCCCTACAACACCGCCCTGGTCGAAGTGGCCAAGGCCTCCTGAACCCCACTCGGCGGACTCCCCTCCAATGCAATCCCGTGCCTCACCCCCGATGTCCACCCGCGCTCCCTTTCTGTTTGTCATCCCGCACTTGATGCGGGATCCATGGGTGGGGCGATTCCGGCACGGGGGTCTGACTCCGCCCGGAGCTTGAGGTGCGCATGCCAGCGACCGTGTGATGAGAGGGAATCAGTCGCGCTGACGCTGTGGAATCGTCTGCTGGGGAGGGGGAAACCAGCTACTGTTGAGCCGTGGACGGCTTGCCGGGCTTCTTCAGTCGGCGGTAGAGCAGAAAGCCCAGAAGCCCCACCCCTGAGGCGGCGGCCCCTATCAGTATGCCTACGCCGGTCCAGAAGCCCCATGCACATGGGCCAGTGCCACAGAACACGCTAGTGCCTCCTCAGTGCTTGTCTAGGCGCAATACTACCACAGGCCAATCCATTGTCAAACGCAAACCGCCGCCGGTCCGGCGGCCTTCTGCGCTCACTTGACATCCGAGTCGCTGCCTGCCTACCATTCGCATACGGTAGTTGCAGGCACTATCGGCGGGCTCGCCCATGCTCCGCCGCCGGCGCCGCCGACAACAACGGGATTGCCATAGCCAGGAGGTGAATCATGGTTCTGGGGATCGTTCTCGGTTCGATTGCCCTCGTTGTCATCGCTGTTGTCCTCATCTATCCTTCCACAGGGTTCATCGGGGCGCTGGAAGTTGGCCTGGTGCGCAAACGCTTCGGCAAGAAACTGCCGGAGGACAACCCCATAGGCTTCGAAGGAGAAGCTGGCTACCAGGCGGGGCTCATCATGCCCGGATTCTTCTTCAGATTCTGGCCGGTGTATTCCGTGGAACGCCATCCCTGGGTCCAGGTTCCAGCGGGCGAAATCGGCGTGGTCATCGCTCAGGTTGGCGATCCGCTGCCCATCGGGGCCAAGTCGGCGGTCTACAAGAAGGAGTTCTCCAACTTCACCAGCCT
Organism: Chloroflexota bacterium; assembly: GCA_016875915.1. GTDB lineage: Bacteria > Chloroflexota > Dehalococcoidia > UBA2247 > RBG-13-53-26 > RBG-13-53-26. Next base: position 9,583 of record VGOM01000007.1, on the reverse strand, counting down.
CAAGGCCTTCATCGAAAACGGCGGCCAGAAGGGCGTTCAAAGGCCGGTATTGCCGCCGGGAACCGCCGCCCCCATACATCCGGTGGCATTCCTGGTGCTCACCAGACAGAGTGTCTATGGCGTGCCCATCCTTCCCGAACTACTGAATACCAAGGAGGAACTCAAGCCGAAGCACTTCGGGCTCACTCCTGACCAGCTTGGAGTAGTGGTCATTACCCCTGACGCCAGCGGGAAGGACATGGTCGGGGTGGTCACCACCTACGAGGGTGATCCCCTCCTGGCCGGTGATATCGCCAGCCGAATCGGCGGATTCGGCGAGATCAGGGCCCTGGAGGCAACTCAGGGGGACATAGACATCATCGAAGCTGTCCTCGGCAGCAAGAACAGCGTCCACAACAACTACCAGGACTTCCAGACCTTCCTCGACAGCGGCGGCAAGATTGGTCTGCAGCACGACGTCCTTCTCTACGGCGCGTACAACCTCAATCCCTTCCTGGTCTCTGTCCAGAAGGTTCCCATGCTGGTGGTGGAGCAGGGCGAGGTCGCCGTCATCAAGTCCTACGTCGGCCTGCCGTCGGAGAGCGTCACCGGAGAGGAGTTCAAGTTCGGCACACTGGTCCGTCCGGGGCACCGTGGGATATGGAGAGAGCCTCTCAGGACGGGGAAATACCCTATCAATCCCCACTGCTACAACGCCGAGGTCGTTCCCACTGCCATACTCACCCTCAACTGGGCCGAGGCCCGGTCTCGGGCGCACAAGCTCGACGCCAACCTGTCCACCATCCTGGCCAAGAGCAGAGAGGGCTTCAAGTTCAGCATCGACCTCCAGGTTCAGATCCACGTCTCCGACAGAAACGCCCCCGTGGTCATTTCCATGGTCGGCACCATGCTCAACCTGGTCGACGAGGTGCTCCAGGGGGCTGTGGGCAATCACTTCAGGGACAAGTTGCAGAGCATGCCGGCCGTTCAGTTCATCGAAACCAGGCAGCGGGTTCAGGAAGAAGCCTTCGAGCATGTTCAGACCAAGCTTGACCAGTACAAAGTGGAAACGAGGGGTGTCTACATCCAGGACGTTGTTCTGCCTGAGCAGCTAGTCAATGTCCTGACTGCCAGAGAGATCGCCAACCAGGAGATCGCTACGTACAAGAAGCAGCAGGAGGCCCAGCAGCAGCGCATTCAGACAGAGAAGTCCCGGGGTACTGCGGACAAACAGGCCGAGTTGGCCGCTGCCGAAGTGGGCGTGTCCATTCAGAAGAACAAGGCTGAGCAGAGGAAGGCCGAAGCCGATGGCGAAGCCTTCTACACCGAGAGGATGGGCAAGGCCGAAGGAGCCAAGAGGGAAGCCATCGGCAAAGGCGAAGGATCCTCCCGGGAAGCTATCGGGAAGGGCGATGGCGCCGCCTTCGAGGCCATCGGTGTCGGCAAGGCCAAGGGCTACCAGGCCCAGCAGACGGCTCTGGGACAGGATGGAGCCGTGCTGGTGAACACCATCGGGCAGCTCGCCGAGAAGAACCTCAAGTTCGTACCGGACGTGATGGTCTCCGGTGGGTCATCAGTTGACGGCTTGGCCGGCATACTCATGAAGTACTTCGGCCAGAAACCCGCCGAGAAGACCTAGCCCGGCAGCCGACGACGGCACAAGTCATCGTCTGCTCGCCTTGGGGTGCCGATGCTGGCTCTGTTGGGTGCATTCGACCAGGAGATAGCTGGCCTGCGGGGAAGGATGGCCATTGAGGAGGTCATCGCCGGCCCGGGCGGCAAGGTGTACCGGGGCAGGCTGGAAGGCCGGGACTGCCTCCTGGCACGGACCGGGATGGGCAGGGAGAAGGCTGCTGCTGCGGCTCATCTTGCTCTGCAGCGCTACCCGGTCACCGCTGTGATCTCCTTGGGCTTCGCCGGGGCGCTGAGTCGGGACTTGGCCATCGGTGACGTGATTGTCTGCTCGACCCTGCATTGCGCGTCCGGACCTCTGGGGTGGGAGGGGGAGTCTGAGGCCTGTCATGCCGATGCCCGGCTGCTCGCCCTGGCCTCAGAGACGGCAGGGCAGGGGGTGCCCCGCGTCCTCCTTGGCACCGGTGTCACGGTGAGGCATCTGGCCTCCGGCACTCAGAAGACGCAGGCGCTCGGCATTGGCCTGCGGGCGGACATCGTCGATATGGAGAGCTACTGGATTGCCAGGATAGCCTCCGCCCGGGGGGTGCCCTTCATCGCCATTCGGTCCATTTCGGACACAACGCGGCAGGGCGTCCAACCCTTCGACCGGGTTCTCACTGCGGACGGCAGACTCCTCTGGAAGAGGGCTGCGGTTTCCTTCCTTCTCCACCCGTGGTACCTGATCAACGTGTTCACCCTCTTCAGAAGCGCGCGGCGCGCAGAGAGGAACCTCACGGCTTTCATCAGCGGTCTGGCGGCCAGGATCTGAAGCCCAGGTGGACGTCTCTCACCTGACGCAGGGTGTTGCCCTGCTTCAGATCTTCACCGCAGGTGCTGCCCGCTCCACGGCGGCCTCGATCTCGAAGAACTCCCGTTTCTTCAGGCCGAAGCACTTCGCCACGATGTTGGAGGGCAGGACCTCCACGCGGTTGTTGTAGTCCCGCACATTGCCGTTGTAGAACCGCCGCGCCCTCTGGATGCGGTCTTCGGTGTTGACCAGTTCCTCCTGCAGGGACAGGAAGTTCTGATTGGCCTTCAGGTCGGGGTACTTCTCGACCACCGCCAGCAGACGGCGCAGGCTGTCCACCAGCACGTTCTCGTCCCTAGCCTGCGAGGCCGGCGAGCCCTGGCTGGCTATGGCGTTGGTCCGGGCCTGGGTCACCCGCTCCATCACCTCCCTCTCGTGCGCGGCGTATCCCTTGACCGCGTTCACCAGGTTGGGGATCAGGTCGTAGCGCCGCTTGAGTTCGGTGTCGATGTTGGACCACGCTTCGTCGCAGTGATTGCGGCCCCGGATCAGCGAGTTGTACATGAAGGCCACCCAAAGTATCAGCAGGACCACAACGGCCAGGACGGCGATGGCTATTGGATTCATGTTTGTCGGACCTCCGTATTGACGCTCCTCTGCTCCCGGACCACGGATTCGGGCAGGTTGTCCAGGATCACCGCGATCAGCTTCAGGGCTGCGCTGAACTCCCCCGGAGCGAGGGTCTTGTTGTCGCGGTAGGCCATGATCTGGCTCCCCTGGAAGTCCAGGGTGAAGTTGGGATGAGCCAGCATCAACTCCATCGTCTTCTGGTGCAGCACGTCATAGGCCCAGCGGCGGTCGGGCGACTTGACCAGGAATCGCTTGCTGAACTCCGCCGACTCGAAGTCGATGTCGTCGAATCCGACGAACTCCGCCACCTGGTCGAGGAAGCCCTCGGGACGGATGAACAACGGTTTGAGCGGCAGGCCGGATTCCATGACCAGGGCTGACATGTGGTGGTGGTGCGTCTGCCGCTGTCCCTTGCTGCCCGATGAGTGGGTCTCATAGTGGTAGTCGAAGGCGCACACCGGCCGTTTGCCTGCCGTTCCCTCCATGATGTTGTAGCCGTAGCGGTCGTCGCCCCGCTGAAGGCAACGGAAGTCCCTGAAGCGCCAGTGCATGCCCCTGTCCACCGTGGCCCGGAAGCTGAAGCCGTTGGACTCAGCCCACATGGCCAGCGCCATCATGCGTTTCTCTCTCAGCCGGCGGCGCCAGATGGCGAAGGCGATGCCCCCGGCGATCAGCACGCAGATCAGGACTACGAAGAAGAGCACAGGCATTCCCTACTCCCGGCTGCAGCCATTCTCTCCCATTCCCGGGCCGAAGTCCAGCCCTCGCCTGGCACCTTGCCCCGCACCTGCGGGCGGAGCGATTTGGCAAATGCCCGGCCTGACCGTACACTGGTGCGATGGCTCAGGTGGATCTGACCTCCCTCTTGCTCATAGCCGTCGGTCTGTCTGCCGACTGCTTTGCCGTGACGATGGCAGTGAGCATCTCCGCCGCCAGCCCTTCCTCCCGGCGGATGCTCCGCACCGCCCTGGCCTTTGGAGTGGCCCAGACCCTCATGACTGCCATCGGTTGGGCTGTGGGGAGCACCATAGTGGACTTCATCGCCTCCTACGACCACTGGGTGGCCTTCGGTCTGCTGGCCGTCATCGGTGGCCGTATGCTCTGGGAGTCCCTGCATTCAGAAGAGTCCGAAGCCGGAACCAGGGATGCCACCAGAGGGCTTGCCCTGCTGGTCCTGGCCGTGGCCACCAGCATCGACGCCCTGGCCGTCGGCCTCAGTTTCGCCTTCCTGGAGGTGAACATCGCCCTGGCTGCCCTGACCATCGGAGGGGTGGCCTTTGCCATCACTGCCTTGGGCTTCCTGCTGGGCAGAAAGGCGGGTCATATCCTGGGGGAATGGGCGGAAGCGGTTGGCGGGCTTATCCTCATCGGCATCGGCCTCAGAATCCTGCTGACCCATATTCTCTGAGGGCTGCCATCCGTGATCCGGGGGCCCATCTCCCGCCATCACCCCCATGGGGCGGTCAGTAGAAGATCCTGTCGGTGAGCACCTGCCCCGATTCCGAGAGCTTCAGGCCCTCCAGTTCCAGCAGGGCCCGCTTCATGGCGAGGCCGCCCCCGAAGCCCCCCAGCTCCAGGTTGGCTCTGACCACCCGGTGACAGGGGATGACGATGGGGAACGGGTTGTGCGCCAGAGCGCCCCCAACCGCCCTGCCCCCGGCGGGACAGCCCAGGCTGCGGGCCACCCTGCCGTAGGTGCTCACCCAGCCTCTGGGGATGCCGTAGTCGGCCAGAAGGACCCTCCGCTGGAATCCGGAGCAGGAGTCAAGCGCCATGGCAGCCAGGTCGAACTCCACCGCTTCCCCTTCGAGGCAGCGTTGGATGCGTTCCCCCAGGCTGGCGATGACGGAGCACGATGCGGGCGTCGCGTGGACGAAGCTCTGTCGAGTCCCGGACCCGGCTCGGCCTGTCTCGTTGGGCAGGAGGATCCGGTGCACCTCCGGCCCGCCGTCTCCCTGCCGCCAGAGGATGGCCAGTCCCCCAAAAGGGGAAGGAACCTTCGTGTAGTGGAAGGACTCCAAAGCTCTGCCTCGCCGGTCCCGGCCTGCTCTAGGTGATCTGGCGCATCAACGATGCGAACTGCTCGGCGTCCAGCGATTGCCTGCCGTCGGAGAGCGCGTGTGCCGGGTCGTGGTGCACTTCAACCAGCAGGCCGTCGGCGCCCACGGCGATGGCCCCCCTGGAAAGAGGGATGACGTACTCGCTCCGCCCGGCCGCATGGCTGGGGTCAACCACGACGGGGAGGTGGCTCAGCTCCTTGATCGAGGGTATGGCGCTCAGGTCCAGGGTGTTTCTGGTCACATCGGCGAAGGTCCGGATGCCCCGCTCGCACAGGATGACGTCGGTGTTCCCCGCCGCCATGACGTACTCGGCCGACATCAGCAGTTCCTCAATGGTGGCCGCGAAGCCCCGCTTGAGCAGGATCGGCCGTGTCGAGCGTCCTGCCCGGCGCAGGATGGAGTAGTTCTGCATGTTCCTCGCCCCGATCTGGATGATGTCGGCGTACTCCTCTACCAGCTCCAGGTTGGTGTGGTCGATGGCCTCGGTGATCACCAGCAGCCCCGTCTCTTCTCGGACCTTCTTCAGCAGTCGCAGGCCTTCCTCCCCCAGACCCTGGAAGCTGTAGGGCGAGGTCCTCGGCTTGAAGGCTCCGCCGCGGAAGACCTGGGCCCCGTGCTCCTTCACGATCCGGGCGATGGTCAGCGTCTGTGTCTCATTCTCGATGGCGCAGGGGCCCGCCATGACCACCGGCTTGCCGCCGCCGATGGCCACCTGGCCGACGACGATGACTGTCGGCTGCGCGCGAGTCTCCTTGCTGACCAGCTTGTAGGGCTTGGTGACCCGGACGGTCTCCTTGACGCCGCTCATGGACAGCAGGCGCGAATCGTCAACGGGGCCCTCATTCCCTGTGATGCACACGGCCGTTCGCAGGGCCCCCGGTATGGGGATCCCCCGGTAGCCCATGCGTTTGATCTCCCGGACCACCGCCTCGACCTGCGATTCCGTGGCATCGTTCTTCATGATCACCAGCATGTCTTCCCTCCCGGCCTGGAGCGCTGCCTCCGCAGTCGGCTCAGAAACCCCACTCTTCCCTTGGCGATTGTGCTCGCCCGCTCTCCCTGGCTACAGCTGAGGAGAGGCGGGATCAGATCTTCCTGGCGATCTCCGCCGCCTCGGCGATGGCCTCCAGCGCCTTCCGGGCCTTCTTGGCGTCGCCGATGACATGAACCTCGGGCACTCTGTCCTTGATCTTCTCGCTCAGGTCATCGACGGAAGCGGCCCCGCAGGCGATGATTATGAATTCCATGCCCCGGATGGTCTCGTCCCGGCCATCCTTGGTGTACACGGCGCCGTCCTCCGTCAGTTCTTTCACCGTGGCCGAGGTAGTCCACTTCACCCCCTTCTGTTCCAGCCTGGGGATGAGCAGCATCCTGGTCTGGGGGATTTCATCCATGCCGATATCCTGCAGCATCTCCACTATGGTCACGTGGACGCTCCCTGTGGTCTGGTCCAGCCCCCGGCTGGCCAGCCAGTCGGCCACCTCGCAGCCTACCATGCCGCCTCCCACCACCAGGGCATTGCCCCGGCCCACGCCCACCTTCCCGGCCAGGACATCGGCGGCCGTGACCACCTTCTTCCCCTCGATGCCCGGAATGGGCGGGATGAGCGGCTTGCCGCCGGTGGCCACGATGACCACATCCGGCTTGAAGTCCACGATGGACTCCGCCGTGGCCTCCCTGTTCAGTTCCACCTTGACCTTGGCCTTCTTCATCTGGGCGGAGAGGTAGATCACCCACTTGGCCATATCCTGCTTCGTGGGGGGGATGGGAGCCAGGCAGAGCTGTCCGCCCAGCTTGGCGGCCGTCTCCCACAGCGTCACGTTGTGGCCCCTGATCGCCGCCACGCGGGCCGCCTCCATGCCCCCCGGCCCGCCGCCGACCACCAGCACCTTCTTGGGCTTGGCCGCCGGGGTGATGGCCATCTCCTTCTCTCTGCCCACAGTGGGATTGATGACGCAGGTGAAGGCTTCAAAGGTCAGGCCCATCCGCAGACAGCCCTGGCCGCAACTGGTGCAGGGAGCGATGTCCTCGAAATGGCCTGCCTTGGCCTTGTTGGGCAGTTCCGGGTCGGCGATGAGGGCTCTTCCCATGACTATGGCGTCGGCGTAGCCCTTGATCAGGACGTCATCGGCGAACCGCGGGTCGGTGATCTTGCCCACCACCAGCACGGGCACATCCACCACCTGCTTGATGGCGGCTGCCTGGGGCACATTGGCCCCGGGCGGCATGCCCATGCAGGGCAGCACCCGGTAGGTGTCGTCTGGGTCCACCCCTCCGGAGATCTCAAAGGCGTCCACGCCTGCCTCGGCCAGCTTCGGTGTGATGTACAGCGAGTCTGCCAAGTCCCTGCCCCCGGCCATGTGCTCGTCGCCGGACATGCGCATGATGATCGGGAAGTCCTTCCCCGCCTTCTTCTTGATGTTCTCCACCACTTCCAGGACGAACTTCAGCCGCCCATCGATGCCCCCGCCGTACTCATCCGTGCGCTGATTGCGCAGCGGTGACAGGAATGACCCCGCCAGCATGTACCTGTGGGCCGCATGCAACTCCATGCAGTCGCAGCCCGCCTCCCTCGCGCGTCTGGCCGCATCCCCGTACTGCTCGATGATCTTCTTGATCTCCTCCAGGGTCAGCTCCCGGCAGACCTGCCCGTGCCTCTTGCTGACCACAGCCGAGGGCCCCACGGGCTGGACACCGTATATCCATCCGAAAGACTCCGGGCCGGGGTGGGAGATCTGGGGCGCCACCTTGGCGCCGTGGGCATGCATGGCGTCGACGAGTCTCTTGAAGCTGGGGATGAGCTTGTCATCCCACAGTCCCACGCTCTGGACTATATATGGATGGGCAGAATCCACAACCACCGTTTCGAAGATGATCAGCCCTACTCCGCCCTTGGCCCGTTCCTCCCAGTAGTCGATCATCTTGTCCGGCACCGTGCCGTCGTTGGGAGCCCAGGTGGTGGTCATCGGTGCCATGACGATCCGGTTCTTCAGCTCCACGGAGCCGATCCTGAGGGGAGTGAACAGCTTCTTCAGGTGCTTCACGGTCAAGTCTCCTTCCTTTGTCCGGCGCCTTCGCCCCGGCGCCCTTCTTGGTCTCCGGCGTTGGCCGGGCTAGGCCACGGTGCCCAGGGTGTACGAGTAGCCCGGCGACAGGCCCAAGTGCGACAGGGGCCAGTAGACCATCCAGCTCCTGCCGATGATGTTGTCGCGCGGCACCGTCCAGCCCTCGGAGGAGTCGCGGCTGTTGTCACGGTTGTCGCCCAGGACGAAGTAGTGGCCCTTCTCCACTCGCATCGGTCCTATGTCCCTGTTGGGATCGCCCATGGTGGGCGTCTCGTTCAACAGGCGGCCGTTGATGTAGATGTCGCCGTGCCTGATCTCCACCGTTTCGCCGGGCAGGCCGACCACTCTCTTGATGAACGGGTAGCTGGATGAGAATGGCGGGTCGAAGATGATCACGTCGCCCCTCCGCGGGTCGCTGAAGTGGTAGGTCAGTTTGTTCACCATGATGAACTCGCCCTCGGTGAAGGATGGCTCCATGCTTGGACCGTCCACCCTGAAGCTCTGCACGCCGAACTGCACTGCTGCGAAGACCACCAGGAAGATGAGGGCCATGATCAGGATCTCGCGCAGGTTGATCCTCATCTGCCCCTTCCGTGGCGCGCGGACTTCCGGTTCGGGTTCGGGATTTTGCATGGGAAGCATTATAGTCGATTTACCTTGCTTGTTCTAATTGGCCGGCGCATCATTTGTGTTGCACGGCTGATTATCCTATTCTTGTCCCGGGATGTGAGTACCCCGCCGGTTTCGCCATTGCCGGGGAGGAGTCGACCATGACCGAGTTGAGCCCGGAGCAGACCGCCGAGTTCTTCCGACGCAGCTACACCGCCATCGATGGACTGTGGTTCATGAAGCTGGAGGAGAGATTCGGCTTCGACGCCGCCCTGGACGTTGATGATGAGGTGTGGAAGGTCTTCCCCAAGATCCAGGCCCGGACGCTCAAGGGAATGCTGAAGCGGACCGGAGGCGAGGAGGCCTTTCTGGAGTGCTTCGCCGCCAAGCTGGGTGTGGAGGGCTTCGCCTTTCAGGTGGAGCGGCGCTCCCCTGATGGACTCCGCATCAGCATCAGCCGCTGCCCCTGGCACGATGCCATGATCAAGTCCGGCCGGGAGGCCCTGTCTGGCAAGATTGGCGCCCGCATCTGCGACACGGAGTATTCCACGTGGGCGGCCGAGTTCGATGAGAGGCTGCGCTACACCTCACGGTCCCGCATCTGCCAGGGCGCTGGACTCTGTGTCCTGGACTTCAGCCGCTAGTCCTTCACCTTCTGGAACTCGTCCTTGCCCACGCCGCACTGTGGGCAAGTCCAGTCGTCCGGCAGCTTCTCGAAGGGGGTTCCCGGTGGGATGCCGCCGTCGGGATCGCCCTTCTCAGGATCGTATATGTAGCCACAGGCCGTACACTCGTACTTCGCCATCTTCACCGTCGCC
>VGOM01000006.1 GCA_016875915.1 Chloroflexota bacterium | reverse complement strand
CTGCACCAAGTCTTCTGCCCGTTGATGACCCAGCTATCGCCATCCTCGACAGCCCTGGTCTGAATCGAAGCCAGGTCCGAGCCGGAGTTGGGCTCGCTGTACCCGAGGCAGAAGGAGGATTCGCCCCTGGCTACCTCGGTGAGGTACTTCTTCTTCTGCATCTCGGTGCCGAAGAGCAGAACGGCACCGCCGACCCAGTTGACCGATATCTCCCACTCGATGCCTACCGGGGCACGGTGGTAGTACAACTCCTCGGCAAGGATGAGCCGCCTGATGTGGCCCATCTCTGAGCCGCCGTACTGCTTCGGATAGGCGGGGGCCAGCCATCCCTTCTGTGCCAGTTTGCGCTGAAACTGGCGCAGCAGAGCCCACGACTCGTCCGTCTCCTCCCACAGACCAGGGTCGAGCTCCGCCCATCTGGGCGGGATCTCCCTCTGGAGCCACTCCTTCACTTCTGTTCGGAAGGCTTCTTCTTCGGCGGAGAACCTGAAGTCCATCCTGCTCCTCCCTGCTTCGAGGTGGCTATCCTTCCGTCACCGGGTGCCTGCCGCCGTGGCAGTTGAGGCCGACCAACCATGCATCGAGGGTGTGACGGATCCGCGGATGTGGTCCATCTTCTCTATGCGTGCTCCGGCTTCGGCCTGGCGGCAATGAAGGCCTTCAGCATCGAGTTCGCCACGGCCTCCCCCTTCTGGTTCTTGACTGACTGCCTGAGGGTCACCACTCCTCCCAGATCTCCCTTGTCCTGCTTCTCAGTGACCTCAAGCTCCACGTGTATGGTATCGCCGATCTTGGTTGGGGCGGTGAACCTTACCTTGTCCATCCCATAGAAAGCGATTATGGCCATGTCATAGAGAGGCAGGAGTCCATTGGCCACCGATAGAACGAGCAGACCGTGGGCGATCCTCTCCCCGAATGGGCCCTTCCTGGCATACTCAACGTCGCAATGCAGCGGGTACCAGTCCCCGGTGAGGGCGGCGAAGGCAACGATGTCGGTCTCGGTGATGGTCCTGCCTCTGGTGGCTATGGTCTCACCAACCTGGAAATCCTCGAAGTACTTCATGAGACTCCTTGCCGGGTCTGTTGGCGGTCCATCTTCGAAGGGCAAGCCCCTGCAACCGGAGTGGTCTGATGGCCCTGCGGCTCGGCCACCCCGCTGGCGAGTCCCCCGAGGGGCTCGGAGCCTGCTCATTGACCACTAGGGAGATTCTATCCCCTGCCAGACTGACGGCGCAAGCCGGAGGCAACCGCCTACGCATGCCTCAGACCGGGGCTGGCGGTCCCGGCGGAGTCACTTCACCAAGCGCTGCTTCTTGATGGTCTCGATGGCCCGCTTGGCTGCCTCTGCGCAGCCGGATGTGCCGCCGATGCCGGGGCTGCACACGGCGTCACCAACGTTGAAGACGTTGCGGATGGGCGTCTCCCGGGGCATGTTGTAGGCCGGCCCCAGCCAAGTCCGCCCCTCGGGCAGATCGTGGTCGATGTTGCGGATGTCCATCTTGAGTATCCGTCCGCCCTTCCTCCGCCAGTCGGGTAAGATCATGTCTATGTCCTTCAGGCATTGACGCTCTTCCTCTTCGGGGTCTATGGGGAACAGCGTGGAGGGCGGAGTAGCGCAGGCCCAGGTGAGATGCTGACCCTTGGGTGCCATGGCGGGACAGGAATTGGTCAATGGGATGGCATCGGTGATCCTCCGGGCGTTGGCCACCAGCATCGCGCCTGCCTCGCCGCCTGGCAGACACAGAGGCTGCTCGCTGGCAATATGGATGATGGTGATCGGCGCCGGGCGCATCTTCACCCTCATGTCAGCCAGGTACTCCTCAGTGAAGCTCTCCTCGCCGGCCAGAGCTACGGTCTCCCTGACGCCGATGTTGCTGACCACAGCCTTGCAGGGGATCTCGGCTTCCCGGCCCTCCCTGTCGATGACCACGCCGGTGGCTGTGCCTTTGTGGACAATGATCTTCCTGGCCGAGGAGTTGGTCCAGACATCGCCGCCGGCCTTGACTACAGCGGAGAGCTTCTCCATGTTGGCCAGATTGCCGAAGGTGGACAGGTCCACGTCGTTGAAACCCTTCTGGGTGGCCATGAAGTGGAAGAAGTTATACACCGGGATCTCGTATGAGTGCGCCATGAGCATACCCACCGAGATGGCGTCGAAAATGCCGTGGACATCCTCGTTGTCGGTGTAGCGGAGGAGCCACTCCTTGATAGTCGTCGAGCCGAGCTTCTCCGGCTCCGATACGGCTGTGTGAATGCTGGCCATGATCTTCCGGCTGGCGATCTCTTTCACCATGCTCCCGACCAGCCTGGCCTTGTTGGCGGCTATCCTGTTGCAGATCTCAAACAGGGCGTTCATGCGGTGCTGAAGCGGCAGCTTGTACTCCTGGCCATTGACCCAGTAGAAAACCTCCAGACAGGGCGTGCGGTCGAACTCCGCGCCGACTTCCTTGCATATCCGGGGCACCCATCCTGACTGATGTATGAAGGGGGCGCCAGTCATCAGCCTGAAGCCGTCCACAGTCTCCGTGGAGAATCTCCCCCCGACCATGGGGCGCTTCTCCACAACAAGAGTCCGGTATCCCTCCTTGACGGCGAGTGCGCCGGCACACATGCCTCCCATGCCACCACCGATCACCACAACGTCGTATTTCAGATCAACCACGTACAAGCCTCCTTGCGGGACCAGCGTTCCCCAGCAGTGCTCTCCTAGTTTTACCACTTCGCGGCCCGCAGCCGCCAACAGGAGGGAGCACAGCCTCGCTTCCGGCTGCGCAATAGACGGAGGCACCGCCGGAAAACGCGAAGGGGCTCCTCACGGAGCCCCAGGCTTTGCGGAACGCTGTGGTCTCTCTGTCGCCCGGCTACCCGGCTCTGACCCTCTCGGTGGCCGGCCGCTTCTCCGCTGCCCTCTTGGCACGGGCCTCGCGGACCGTGGCCATGAGCCCACCCAGGTTCAGGTACCACACGAACGCCACCGGCAGGAGTATCACCGGGATTATCACCACCATCGCTACGATGAACTGCCATTCCATTTCATTGCCTCCTTCACTTCGCCTCTCTGACTCTCTTCTTCGACTTCCCTAGGCGGTGGCTCGGGCCCTCCTACCGGCCTTGCGAGCCTCTCTGACGGCACCATGGATGCCACCGACTGTCAGATACCCCACCAAGGCCACCGGTAGAAGGATGATTGGGGCTGCCAGTGCCATTGCCGTTACGATCTCCCATTCCATTTTGGTTCCTCCTTCTCCAGGCGGTGGGCCTTCTTCTTTTCCGCCACAAGAGTAGCACGGGGCGGGGCCATTCGACTTCCGCCGCCATACCTGTCGCAGCCTGCCGAAAAGTCGCCAATGACAGATCATGTCCAAGGTAGAATCTACCCGGGGAGTGCCCCGTAGCAGTAGGTAGATATGCCTGCTCCGTGCTTCAGAACCCCGCCGTTCCTTCGTCTCCGGTCCATTCCGGGTGGTAAAATGCTTGGGGTGAACTCCCGGTTCAGCCCGCTGTGGTGAGAGCCGGACCAGGCGAAGAGGCAGATGAAAGGAATCGCGGCAGCCTTTTTCATGGTCATTGGCCTCGCCGCGTCACTTGGGGGATGCTCGTCCGGGGGCACGGCGCACTACATCGACACGGCGGAACTCGAGGCCGCGCGGACGGAGGTGCACCAGGCCCAGACCGCCATCACCAGCTGCCTCTACGAAGCCGGCAGAGCGCAGCTTGACTCAGCCGTCAGGGCCTGGGATGGCGGGCCGGATCAGGTCACCTGCACCGTCGGTGCTCAGACCTACGACGCCGGGGACTACCTGCACGTCGCCAGCTTCAAGGCCACGTACGATGTAGATCTCAACGGGGTCATCACCAGAGGCCGCAATGTCTCCCGGCTTGGCGTGAGATGGGACCCCGACGCCAGGCAATGGGCTCCCCTCTAGAGCCCCGCTCCGCGTCCGCCGCCTTCCGTGCCCATGCAAGGGATGACCGTTCTTGCCTGCCTCTGCTGCTCTGTCCCCCGTTTGTGCCAGGCCTATCGGGCCGATATACTCTTCATCAGGTAGGCAGCGAAACCACGAAAGAATCCGGATCTGTCATGAGAGGCATCCCCCTGGCTTTCTGTGCGGCCGCGATGGCCGGCGCGTTCCTGCTGGCTGCGCTGCTCTCTGGCCAAGCCCTGCCTGCCCGGGCCTCCACCGCCCCTCCGGGCGGGTCCCCCGTACCCGGCTGGGAGGCCAGTCCCGACGGCGATCCCGTTGGCGGCGGTCCGGGCTACAGCCAGATCATCACCGGCGGTGACTACATCTGTGCCACCGGCAGTCAACTGATGGCAGCATTGGCCATGGCCGCGTCCGGTGAGGTCATCTTTGTCCCATCCGCGGCCAGCATCGACCTCACCGGATCGTACGACCTCCGAGTGCCTGCCGGCGTCACCATCGCCTCTGACCGCGGCTCGGGCGGCTCCTCTGGAGGGCGCATCTTCACCGGGTCCATGACGGCGGAGTTCAGGCGCCTCTTCGAGGTGGGCGACTATGTCACCTTCAGCGGCCTTCGGCTGGAGGGGCCGGACGGCAGCCAGGGCTCCAAGGGGGCTGATCCCACCATAACGGGGATATACTCCTACGGCGCCAAAGGACTAGTGGTGGAGAACTGCGAGATCTTCAACTGGACCTTCGCCGGGGTGGCTGTCTACAACGATGGCGTGGATGGCATCAACAACCGGGGGCGATTCTACATCCACCACAGCTCCTTCCACCACAATCGACGCGAGGGATACGGCTATGGAGTGGACACCGCGGGCAGCAGCGGGCTGATCGAGGCCAACTCCTTTGACTACGGCCGACACTTCATCGCCGGGGGCAGGGGCTTCCCGGTCAACTACGTCGAGACTCGATTCAACGACTTCGGACCGAACTGCAGCAATGCCCTGTACGATCAGCACGGTGGCAATGACGATCCATCCTGGGGATTCGATGACGGGCCGGACTCCGCGGTGCCGGCCGGCGGCACCCTGCTGATCCACCACAATACCTTCCGCTCTGCTGACCAGCCCAGCGTGGCCGTCCGGGGCGTGCCCTACGTTGCCTGCGAGGTGTATAGCAACTGGACGCTGTGGCCGGAGTCCCAGTCAGCCAAGTGCTTCAAGCAGCGGCTGGAGAACCTTGACCTGAAGCCATACCAGAATATGAGCGTCCACGACAACTGGTACGGTGTAGCGCCGGAGACTCCCTTCACCGCTGCCAGCCGGCTGCAGGCCGGCTTCTCGGTGGGCTCCGCCGGGACCTCCGGCGACTCCATCGTGGTCCTGTTCACCAATACGTCGTCGGGCGGCGTCCCGCCGGTGACCTGTGCCTGGGACTTCGAGAACGACGGGTTTGTTGACAGCACCGAGTGGCAACCGAGGCACTCCTATGGGCAGTCAGGGACCTATACCGTCAGCCTGACGGTCATGGACGCCACCCGGGACGCCGATACCGAGGTGAGATGGAACTGCCTGGCCGTCCTGTCCTCCGGCGGTGCCACCGTGGAGACAGCCGACGGCCAGGTCATGGCCGAGTTTCCCCGCGATGCTTTCCCGGACGTGGCCATGGTCAGCCTGGAGACGACGACCCTTGCCGGCCTCCCCGGCGCCCCCCAGGGGTTCACCGCTGGGGACACCTGCTTCACAGTATTGGCTCTGGATGGCAGGGGCATCGTCGTCGCCGATCTGGCCGAACCCGGCACTATCACTGTGAAGTACTCCCCGGCCGACCTGGAGGCAGCGGGCGGGCACCCCGGGAGTTTGGTGCTGGCCTATTGGAATGAAGTGGCCGGTGAATGGAAGTTCCTTGACACGGTTGTGGACAAGAAGGCGACGACCCTGACCGCCACCACCACTCACCTCAGCACTTGGGCGGTGATGGCATCCCCCGCCCGTGCTGAAGGGCGTGGCATTGCCCTCTGGGTCTGGATCCTGATCGGGGTTGGCGGCGTGGTACTCGCGGCTGTCATCCTACCCCGGTGTGTCTCCATAAAGCTGGTGCACGGGGAGTGAGATTGCCGCGGTCGCACTCGTGCTACCAGTACTTGAGCAGCTTGGACTGGTCGTCAACCATGGCGCCGGACACGGCGAAGATGAAGTCGATCAGGGACCATATCCATACCGGTATGAGGAAGACCAGGCCCAGGCCGAAGATCCATACAGTGGCCCAGCCCAGGATGCCCAGGGTGAGCATCACTGCCGCCGTTCCGAACCTTCCGGTGTAGAAACGGTGTGCCCCGAACTGACCCAGAAACCCCGGCCAAGCGAACAGCGACGCGGCCAGCCTCGATTTCGGGGAGACGTTCGCTTCCTCCACCAGCCTCGCTCCGCAGCCGGAGCAGAATAGCGGATTGCCCGCTGCTTCCTTGCCACATCTGGGACAGAACATGACTACCTCTTCCTCCTCTCATCCGGCGGTCTGCGTTTCCCCGCCCCCGGCTTCTGCCGCTCCACCTTCAGTCGCTGCCTGGTGCGGAACCAGGATGGGGTTCGATAGCCCTTCATCGTCCTTCGGGGCTCCTCCTACACCTGCATCCTGGCCAGGCGCTTGACACCGAGTTTGACCATCCGCCACCTCCCGATCTTCGTGGTCAGGATCTTCTTGTAGAGGAAGCCGGTACTGACCGGAGGCACAGTAGCTGTCTCCTTCTTGCGCAGGTGTATGGCCTTCAGGTTGCAGCCTGCCGCGCAGACGCCGCAGCCGATACAGCGGTCGCGGTCCACCACGCACACGTCATTGATCAGCGTCGCCGCCTGCAACTGGCATCGGTCAACACAGGATGCACAGGCGTTGCACCGCCCGGCATCGACTTCCGCATAGTAGCTGCTGGCATAGAGCTCTGACGGTTTGGGATGCTTCTTTGCCGACATCAGCAGCCCGCAGCAGTCCCCGCAGCAGCAGCACACGGCCTCCGGCCGCTGCGAGTTGATGGGTTGGAGGACCAGGCCCGCCTCCTGGGCTTGGTTGAGGATGGTGAGCGCCTCCTCCTTGGTGATTGA
The DNA here is from genome assembly GCA_016875915.1 of Chloroflexota bacterium. Taxonomy (GTDB): domain Bacteria; phylum Chloroflexota; class Dehalococcoidia; order UBA2247; family RBG-13-53-26; genus RBG-13-53-26. Next base: position 80,876 of record VGOM01000006.1, on the reverse strand, counting down.
CCGCGCCAGACCCATGTCCAGGTAGTGCTCAGCCGCTCGGCCGAATATCAGACAGGTCTCGCGCAGGTCGGTCTGGTGGCAGCTCTCCCCCACCCTGTCCTTGGCCTGTCTGCAGATGCAGTTGGCCACCACCATCTGCCCCTCAACCGCGCCCACGATCTCTCTGATGCTGTCGTACGTGGCGACTCTGTGCTCCTGGGGGATCCCCCGTTCCACCGGGACTGTCCGCAGTTGGGGGATCCTGGTCCGGTACAGCTCGACGCCGAAAGCCTCGTCGAGGTACTGCAGCATGTCTTCGACGAAACCCTGGGGCATCCTGTCCACCTGGTGTTCGTACATGCCTATGGCCAGCATCTCATTGGCGTAGTACTTGTGGCCATCCCTGGTCCGGGACATCACCAGGCCCTTCTGCACCATCTGGTCCAGCGACCGCTCCAGTTCCTCGATGGACGTCCCCGTCTTCCTCACCCTCCGGTGGACCCGGGTCAGGGACTCCGGCAGCATGGACAACTGGGTAGCCAGCCAGGCTTCTTCAGGGGTGAAGAGGTGCCTCAGTACGCGGATGTCCACCCCGGACTCTGTGGCTGGGAAGCCGATGGGCAGCCTGTCCAGATGCCTCTGCAGATCTCGATAGACCTCGGTCTCGGTAGTCATCCCGTCCTCCAATCGTCGACGCTACACTTTCTACACCATTGACTCTGCTTGTGCAAACAGCCTGAGGGCCCCGACTGCTTCTAGCGGCCTTGACCTGGCTTGCCCCGGATCCGCCGCTCCACTAGAATGCTGCTGGCCGGGCGGTGCCCTGGTCGAATTGCCTGCCTATGATGGCAGATGCCAACGGAGGAACAGCCATGTTCAGAATCTCAGTCCTGTATCCCAACCAGCCGGGCAAGAAGTTCGATTTCGACTACTACGTCAACAAGCACATCCCTCTGGCAGAGAGACTCCTTCGCCCGGGCGGGTTGGTGAAGGTCGAGGTGGACAGAGCCGCTGACGCCAACGCCCCATTCATTGCGGTGGCGCACCTGTACTTCAATTCAGTGGACGATTTCCAGAATGCCTTTGCCGTGCACGCCGCCGAGTTCATCACGGATTCTCTGAACTACACCGACATTGCGCTCCAGGTCCAGATCAGCGAGATCGTCAAGTAGGGGACCCAGCCAGACACCAGCCCTGGGGACACCTCCCCGCAGCCTTCACTGATGATCGGCTCAGCCGTGGGTATGCTGGCGGCAGACAAAGAAAAGAGGCTGGTTAGTCACCAACCTGACTTGCTGGGCAAGATCAGGTCCACCCCCCTTTCAAAGGATGACTTCCAGCCTTTTCGCCGTCCTGATTGTGGGACTTCCGGCCTGCGCCTGTCAACTTTGGTTTGTGCTGCTGGAGAGTTACCTGTTGCGCTAAGGAATACCTCCAGCTGCTGCGGGGCCCTTTCACCATGAGACTGCGCATTCCGGATGCGGTGGTGCTGCTGATTGCCCTGACCGTTGGCGGCCTATCGGTCTACCGGGGCGAGCAGATCATAGCTGCGATCTGCCTCGCTATTGGGGCGTGCTATGGAGCTGTCATCTTCTGGCGGCGGAAGAATCGGAGGGACAGACGGTAGATCTGCCGCGCCCGGGGCAGCGCTAGCCCATCACCGCGAACTCGCCTTCGAAGACGTACAGCTTGTGACCGCTGTCCATGGTCACCAGCCAACTCTCCGGCGTGTCCTCTCCGGTCTCCCCGGCTCCTATGACCGTGCCCAGGTCACCGCAATTGCACACCGGCCAGATGCTCCGCGACATCCGGATTCGCGAACCGGGCTCTGCCTTTGCTCCCCCGTTTCCTCCCACTGGCAGGACCAGCAGTCCGTCGGAACTGATCCACACGGGCACGTCCACCGAACTGCCGTTGTTTACGATACACCCAATCTTCTTGCACCACCTCGTATCGCCGTTGCTGCGCTCCAGTATTCCTTCCTCCCCTTCTCGGCCTCTCTGAGGTTCTAGGTGGCGCATTCTACAATGCCTCTCATGGTCTGTCCAGTCCAGTGTGTGACCTTCTGTTGCGAACGAGTGTGACGCCGGGCTCAAGAAATCGGCCAGCCCGCCGCATCTGGTGCGGTGTTATAGCCTAGACCGGCCCCACCACCGGCGCCTCTCAGAGGACGGTGGGGAGATCACAAGATTGTCTCCGTCAGGGGTGCAGATGATGATGGGGGCTGCGGCCTTGGGCTCGGGCCTGGGAGCCCGGCTGGTCTCAAGTGGTGGCTGGGGGGAGGCACCGCCGCCTTCTAGGCCAGCTTGATGTCGGAAGTGGCTGCGGCCTGTTCCAGGAATCGGGTGAGGATCCTGCTCTTCAGCTGATTCCGCTGGCGGACCGGCGACACGAACTTGCCCTTGATCCAGACGCAGTTCGGCTCCACGTGAATCAGTACCCGTGGCCCGCTGGCTGCTTCATCCAGGAACTCGGGATAGCCGTCCTGGAACATGGTCCGGGCCTCGGCCAGATAGGCATCGTCCTCCGCCCGGAGGATGTCATCCAGAAGTGCGGTGGCCTTCTCGACGTCGCTGTCGACTGTCACCGGGATGCGCACTTCATCGAACATGTAGTCCGAGGCAATCGTCTGGCGCTTGACCGAGTAGTCCTTGGAGTAGTTGAGCACCGGATGGTCCAGGATCACCAGGTTGGGCAGATGCATGATCCTGCCCGTAAGTTCTCCCCCCAGCTTCTCGTCCTCGCCCACCTCCTCCAGGGTGGTGTGGATCAGCCCCACCCAGCGGACATCGCCCTTGATGTTGCCCACCCTGATTCTGTCCCCGGGACGGTAGATCCTGGAGAGCAGGATGTGGAAGTAGGCGAAGAAGCTGGCCACGTACTTCTGGAGTGCGAAGGCCAGTCCCAGCGCGATGATGGGGACGGCTATGGCGATGTTGGTCGAATACATCATGGCCGCCACCAGTCCGGCGACGAAGCCCAGGAGGATGGCGAAGGCGGTGACAGCCTGCAGCAATGCCATGGTTCAACCCGATCCGGTGGGGATGGGCCTCCCTCCCGATGCCGTGATCGCGAGGATTCGACGGTTCATGATGTTGCCGCGGTATTATAGCACCATGTTCGTGGCGGTTTCACGAAAGGAGGCCTGTCAGCCGGATCTTCCGGTATAATCCCTGCTGGACGAGCACATTCGGGGATGCCGCTGTGAACAACCTCAGGAAATACGGCCAACCACCCCGCGCGGTGGCGCTTGTCCACGGCGGCCCCGGCACCCCCGGGGAAATGGCCCCTGTGGCCCGGGAACTCTCAGAGGCCTGGGGGATTCTGGAGCCGCTGCAGACCAGGGACACGCTCCAGGGCCAGGTCGAGGAACTGGAGACCGTGCTGGCGGAACACGGCCTTCCGTCCCTGACCTTGATCGGCTACTCCTGGGGGGCCGTGCTCAGTTTCATGGTGGCTGCCCGCAATCCCTCGCTGGTGGGGAAGCTGATCCTGGTCAGCAGCGCCGTCTTTGAGGAGAGATACGCCGCTGGCATCATGGAGACCCGGCTGTCCCGCTTGTCGTCTGAAGAACGGGCGACGGTGGATCGGCTGAGCAGGGAACTGGAGGATCCGGCCGGCAAAGACAAGGATCGTGCCTTCGCCCGACTGGGCGACATCATCGCCCGGGCCGATTCCTATAATCCTGTGGCAGACCTGGACAATGGGGTCATCGAGTACCAGTACCGCATCTACGAGGGAGTCTGGAGAGAGGCCGTGCGACTCAGAAGCAGCGGCGCCCTCCTGACCATGGGACAGGGGGTCAGATGCCCGGTCCTGGCCATCCATGGAGACCACGATCCCCACCCGGCCGAGGGGGTCAGGATCCCCCTCTCCGGAGTGCTCGGGGACTTCCGCTTCCTGCTCCTGGAGCGCTGCGGGCATTGCCCCTGGCGGGAGAGGCATGCCAGGGACAGCTTCTATGCCACGCTGAGAAGCGAACTGCAGCTCTGACTGCCGTCTTCGGGCCATGCCGGCCGGATGCTGTTCCGCCGACACCCGGCCCCTTCTTCATCCCGGCAGGCGGGCGGCCCCCCGCTGAGGGTTTTGACCATTTGCCCCCGACTAAGTGGGTAGGATCGCCACAGGCAGGTGAAGCACCTGGGGCGAACCTGACATAAGCAACTGGGGAGCCATGAGGCACCACCTGTAGGTGGTCACTTGGGTGGTGCTGAGCTAGTAGTGAAACCGACCCCACCGGGTCGGTTTTTGTTTTGCCGGAAGAGCTTCTTGCGGCAAGGACCTCAGCGAAGGGGGAGTGTAATGCAGAAGGAACTCTACGAGCAGATCGGCATCCTCCTCGAAGCAGCGGATGCACTGGCTGTCGAGGAGTATGAGGATGACTCCAGCAACAACCCCGGTGACACGGTGCGTGTCTTCATGGGGGAGACCCTGTGCATAGAGGTGAGAGACAGACTCCATCTGTACCAGGTGGACGTCTTCGCCAAGAACATGCACGGCCGGTATGACACAGGGAACCCCCTCTTCTCGATGAGGATCCAGGGACACGGCTGGCTGCTGAAGTGGCTCATCGGCAAGCTGGAGGCGGCCCCCGCCCGGCCCCCCGTGGCCAGCCCGTCTGAGGCCTGGCCTCCGGAGTGGCTGCTGACCGCCTTCGGGGACACCGACACGGTCTGAGGCCGCAGGACCGGGCCGCAGCTATGACCTTCAGGGATAGCAGCTATGGATAGAATCAGGCGTGTCCTCAACGGACGGGCGCTGCCCCTGTTCCTTCTCTGTTGCGGTTTCGTCGGGCTTTCCAGCGTCTTTGCCCTGATGTGGGTGGAGGGGGCTGTCAAGGCGGTGGAGCCCATCGCCTGGATCAGGGGCCTGGAGTTGGGACTCTGCATACTCATCGCCGCCTATGCCTTCTGGCAGCTCCTGAGAGACCTGAACCGGCACTGACCGGGCTGCGCTCCTCTTTCGATAGATCCCTAGCCATGACATCATCCGCCGGTCCACGCAGATCCGACTCTGCGGGCACCACCCCCGCGAGCTCCCCGCCCCGATGACGCCGCGGGGCAGTGAAGTTGGATGACGGGGCAGCGGATGTTATAATCGTCATCCGATTGTTCATCCTGGACTGAAGCGGGTCTTCTCATTGACGAACAGTCTCCGTTGAGGTGAGATCATGGCCAAGGTTCAACTGCGAAAGACATTCAAGGCCCCCATAGAGAAGGTGGTCGAGTACTTCGGCAACCCCGAGCTGCACCTTGGCTCATCTGGTGATCCCGGTGCGTCCTGCAAGGTCATCAGCAGGAAGGAGAACGAACTGGTCATTGAGGATGAACGGGACGCGGGCCAGCGGCGATTGAAGACCACGCAGAGAATACGGCTCCATCTGCCCCACCGGGTGGAGACGGAGATAATCGATGGTCTGGCCAAAGGTTCGAAGTCCGTCACCAGTTTCGAGGTGGATCCCGAGGGAACCAGGGTGACCTACACCACGGATCTCAAGTTTGGCGGCATGGCTGGTAGGGTGTTGGGCCGGCTGGGGAAACCACTGTTGAAGAAGATGATGGAGGAGGAGATGGAGGCCGCGGCGGAAAAGGCCCGCAAGTACCTGGAGGGGGAGCAGTGATGCCCGGGCAAAGCCGCGAAGACGGCGGCCTGACCAGCTCCATCAGGGAGACAGTGCTGGGCCTGCTGGCGTGGGTTCTGGTGCTGGGACTGGGCTTCAGGTTCACCCTCCTGGTCAAGGCCACCTCCTGGTGGGTGATTCTGCCCGTGGAGTTCGCCCTCCTCGGGCTGGTAGTTCTGGTGGCCGCTCTGTCGGTGAGGAAGGGCGGGCCAAAGCCTTGACTCCCTGCTGACGAACTCCCTGTCGCTCTCGTCAGCCCATCTGTCCCGTTTGACCGCCCTCAAGCTGCCCGGCCCGCTGCGCCGCGTTCCTGTCGCCCCCCCAATCTCCAGAGGCGGCCCGCTGGAGCCGTCGGCATGCGAGCGCTTTGGGTCGCTGCAACTAGCCATCTGGGGCTTCCCCAGGCATGGGACTGCCCCGATAATGGAGTTGAGGAGACCCCACTTTTGCGCACTGCCTGTCCCATCATGAGTGGCGAACGGGCAGTGGAATGGAGAAAACATGTCACGCATGACCGACATCGTGGTGGATTCATACCGCCAGGCGCACAGGCCGGTTCCCGCGGCCCATGATGGCCATTCTTGTCGGGTCGAGGACATCGACGAGTTGCTCCGGCAGATTCTGCGGCTGCAGCCTCATGAGGAGCTGGATATCGTTCTGACTTCGGCGGGCAGACCGGCTGCCAGCAAGCCTGCCGGTGGCAACGGTCATCGCGGCTATCTCATGGACATCGAGCTGGGCCAGGTCCCCACTATCTGCGTCAAGAGAACCTTCTAGCCCCGGCGGTCAGACCCGCTGCACCCGGGCGCCTCGACAGCCCCGGCATCCACAGGCAGTCTGCGCCCCCAATCCCATCCTGAAGCCATTCACTGTGTGGCATCGGTGGATCCCCAGGAATCCCTAGGCCTCGGGTTTGACCGGCCCATGCGCAGGGCCTCGTGAGACTAATGATATGCCGTCAGCCGGTCCCGAGAGACGCCTGTGATGGCCCGAGGATAGACTGTGTCTGCAACCGGGGGATTCCCCGCGAGGTGCTTCCCCGGGTTGCCAATACGGTAGGGGAGTTGATGACATGTCAGCTAGACGACAAGCCACAACTGCAGGGGTTGTCTCCAGCCAGCCCTGCAGGCACCACTGGATGATTGAATACGCTCAGGATGCCACCAGCAAGGGAGTGTGCCGGTTGTGTGGCGAAGAGAGACAGTTCAACAACAACCTGCAGTCGGCCGCGGAGAGAGAGAAGGCCAACAGGCAGCCCCGACCCCAGCAACCTGACTGGGAGGCCGAGGAAGCCGGCAGTCTGGTGGCCTAGTGGGCATCATCTGGACCGCCGGGCGCTGTTCCTGACACTCCCCTAGTAGCGGCTGTGAGTCAGGCGTCCGGGCGAACCCCCAGGGAATCCAGGGCCTGACGCAGCGCCTCGATAAAGACGCGGTCATCCTCAGGGCGCACCGTTCGGGGGTCGAGGAGCAGCGAGTTGCCCTCCAACCGTCCCACCACAGGGGGCTGACCGGCCCGCAGTCGGGCCGCCAGTTCCTGAACCGCAATCCTCTGTCCCGCCTTGCCGGTGCCCTTGATGGTCAGAAGCCAGGTGGGCAGAGTGCCGCCCGGCAGGCTGCCCCCGCCCACCACTGATTCGCCCTTGGTCACGGTGGCCAGTCCCTTGAACTGCGCCGCCCACTCCCTGGCCCGACTCTCCACCTCATCAGGGTGCAGGGATATCATCTGCCATACCGGAATCCTCTGCTCCGCCTGCCCCTTGAGGTAATGGAGCAGGGTGGCGGCCAGACCCGCAATCCTGGTCTTGTCTATGCGCACGGCGCGAGCCAGGGGGTGCTTCCTCAGTTTCTCAATCAGGTACCTTTGGCCCACGACGATGCCGGCCTGCGGCCCCCCCAGCAGTTTGTCACCGGAGAAGAAGGCCAGGGCCACGCCGGCGGCAATGCTGTCCTGGACGGTCGGCTCGGGGGCCAGCCCGAATCGCGAAGTATCCAGGAGACAGCCGCTCCCCAGGTCATCAAGCACGGGCAGATCGTGCCTAGCTCCCAGTTGAACCAGTTGATCCACGCCCACCTCCTGGGTGAACCCCACCACCTTGAAGTTGCTCGAGTGTACCCGGAGCAGCGCCGCCGTTCTATCGGTGATCGCCTCCTCGTAGTCCGACAGATAGGTGCAATTGGTAGTGCCCACCTCCACCAGTCTGGCCCCGCTCTGGCGCATCACGTCCGGGATGCGGAAGCCGCCGCCGATCTCCACCGCCTGGCCCCGGGACACGATGACCTCTTTCCTCTTGGCCAGTGCGCTCAGGGCGAGGAGCACCGCCGAGGCGTTGTTGTTCACCACCAGGGCCGCTTCCGCCCCGGTCAGTCGGCACAGCAGGGAGGACAGGTGAACCTCGCGGGAGCCGCGGGCGCCGTTGGCCACATCGAATTCCAGATTGATGTAGCCGGACACGGAGTCCATGGCTGTTGTCGTCTCCCGGCTCAGGGGTGCCCGGCCCAGGTTGGTGTGCAGAACGACGCCGGTGGCGTTGATCACTGACCTCAGGGAGATCTGGGCCAGTGATTCCACTTCTGCCACAACGGACGCCACCAGTTGATCTGGAGTAGGGGCCGGTTCCCCCCGGGCAATCGCTGAACGACCAGCTTCCAGCACTTGGCGCACCGCATCGGTCACCAACTGGCGGGAGTGTGCTGCCTCCAGCGGCCGGAGACGTCTGTCCGCCAGGAGCTTGTCCACGCTGGGCAGGCTGCGATAGGCGTTCGCCATGCTGACCTCGTGCCCTCTGTCCTTGGACATACCAATGTAGCACAGGCCTCATGGAGGGGCAAACTGGGCAGGGCTTCTTTGACAAGCCGGCTCACCGGATGGTACAAATTCTGGAGGTACATACCCTGGGATACTCCTTGTCAATCCTGGCGGAAAGGGGGTGAGATCGATGAATCGCCGAACGTGAAGCCGTCTTGTCCGAAGAGCGTGGCTCTTCGTCGGGGGAGTTGCACTGAATCCAATTCGAAAAGGAGGCAACCATCTTGCGGCGATTGTCTCGATCGCTATCCCCTCGCCTGCTATTGATCGTTTCTGGACTCATCTTTGGGGCCCTCGCCTCGCTGCTGGTCCGGTGGGGCAATCCGGACAACATGGGCTTCTGTGCTGCCTGCTTTCTGAGGGACATAACCGGAGCCCTTGGCCTGCATCGGGCGGAGCCGGCGCAGTATATCCGCCCTGAACTGCTAGGGTTGGTGCTTGGCAGCTTCATCGCTGCCTTCAGCTTCAGGGAATTCCGAACTAGAGGCGGCTCATCGCCTCTAGTTCGCTTTCTTCTGGGCGCCCTGATGATGACCGGCGCTCTGGTATTCCTGGGTTGCCCGGCCAGGGCTCTGCTTCGACTGGCTGGCGGGGATCTGAATGGCATCACAGCCCTGACTGGCCTGGTCTCCGGAGCCTTCCTGGGCATTGTCCTGCTCAGGCGCGGCTTCAATCTCGGCCGGTCCGCCGCCATGCCGGCTCCGGCGGGTTGGCTGGCCCCCTCGTTCACCGTGATCCTGCTCCTGTTCGCCATCTTCACTCCCTTCTTCATCTTCTCCAGCGTGGCCGGACCTGGTTCACTGCATCCAGCGCTGTGGGTCTCTCTCATCGTGGGACTGGCTGTGGGCCTCCTAGCGCAGCGGACCCGCATGTGCTTCGTGGGGGGATGGCGGGATGTCGTGCTCATCAGGGACTTTCACCTCTTCAGCATCATAGCCGCCTTCTTCGTGGGGGCGCTGGTCACCAACTTCGCCCTGGGCCAAGTGGGGCACTGGGGGTTCAGTGATCAGCCCATAGCTCATGACGAGCATCTGTGGAACTTCTTCAGTATGGCGCTGGTGGGCTTGGCGGCCACCCTCCTCGGAGGGTGCCCTCTTCGCCAGATGGTCCTGTCTGGCCAGGGAGACACGGATGCCGCTGTCACCGTGCTGGGCATGATGGCCGGTGCGGCAGCGTCTCACAATTTCGGCCTGGCGGCCAGTGCCAAGGGAGTGACTACCTTTGGCGCCTGGGCGGTGGGCCTTGGGCTGGCCATGGCGCTGGCCGTTGGCCTTCTCATGAAGGAAAGGAGGCAGACGTGATGGTGGTCATAGATGCCAGGGGCTTATCCTGCCCCATACCGGTAGTCAGAACCAAGGAAGCCATTGACGCCAATGCCAAGACCCCGCTGGCCGTCCTGGTGGAGAGCGAGGTGTCCAGGGACAACGTCTCCCGCCTCGCCGCCAGCCGGGGCTATTCGGTGAAGGTGGAGAGGATCGAAGACGGGTTTCGTCTTATGCTGAGCCCGCCCGAATGATAGGCAAGGCCCTGGCGCGGAAGAGCACATGACAGGGGTCAAGACGATCTACCTGGACAACGCGGCCACTTCCTGGCCCAAACCGGAGGCGGTGTACCGGGCCATGGATGACTTCATGCGCCGTACAGGGGCCAGCCCCGGCCGCTCCGGTCACCGACTCTCCATCGAGGCAGGCCGCGTTGCCTACGATACCAGGGAGGCCCTGGCCATGCTCTTCGGCGTCCGTGATCCGACACGGATCGTCTTCACCGCCAACGCCACTGAGGCCTTGAACGTGGTCATCAGGGGCATGCTGCATCCCGGAGACCATGTCATCACCAGCGGCATGGAGCACAACTCTGTGATGAGGCCGCTGCGCGCCGCGGAGCAGGCGGGGGTCAGGGTCACCGTGGTGCCATACCAGCCGGCGGGGACCCTCCAGGCCGGCGGTGTAGAGCGGGCCATCGGGGAGGACACCAGACTCATTGTCCTCAGCCACGCCTCGAACGTGGCTGGGAATCTCCTGCCGATAGCCGAGGCGGGACTGATCGCCCGCAAACGCGGTGTGACCTTTCTGGTTGATGCCGCCCAGACGGCGGGCTGCTGTGCCATCAACGTGGAGGCTATGAACATCGACGTGCTGGCCTTCTCCGGACACAAGGGACTGTACGGCCCGCAGGGCACCGGTGGCCTCTACATCCGGCAGGGCATGGAATCCCGTATCCGGCCGCTCAAGCACGGCGGCACGGGCAGTCGTTCGGAGTCTGAATACCAGCCGGAGTTCCTGCCTGACAAGTACGAGAGCGGAACGCCGAACACGGTGGGACTGGCCGGCCTGTGCGCCGGCGTGAGGTTCGTTCTGGAGCAGGGCGGCGCTATCCAGCGGAGGGAGCGGGAACTTGCCGCGGCCCTTCTCCAGGGACTGGGAGGCATCCCCGGGGTGGTGGTGCACGGCCAAAACAGCGCGGAGGGCCGGATCGCCGTCATCTCCTTCAACATCTCCGGGCTCACTCCATCGGAGGTGTCCATGGGGTTGGAGGAGCATGGTATCCTGTGTCGTCCGGGATTGCACTGCTCTCCGGCGGCCCACCGGACCCTGGGAACATTCCCTCAGGGCACGGCGAGGCTGAGTCCCGGCTACTTCACCTCAGATGAGGACATCGAGGCGGCGCTGCAAGCCGTGCGGGAGATCGCTGCGAGGGGAGCGGGGGGCTAGAGTACCCGAGGGCCTGTTGGGCGAAGGGATCGAGGGGGTGGCAGGCGGCATCCCGCTGGGGTACCATGATCTGAGGGATGCGGCACCGCTTGATCCCGATGAGGCCGCCTTCCTGTGATGCGGAGTCGGGCAATGGAAAGGGCGCAGCACGGCGTGGTACTCTTCTACTCCATGAGCCATGCCCTGTGGGCCGAGAAGCTCTTCAAGGGAACGGGCATTCCCGTCAAGCTCATACCGGTGCCCCGCCAGCTCAGCTCGGACTGTGGCATCTGCCTCCGCTTCGACCAGCCGGATGAGCCGCGGGTTCGAGATATTCTGGACCGGAAGCAGATAGAGATCCAGGGGATTCACCCCATCTAACCTTCACAGGTGTGACAGAGAGGTCAGGAGAGCAGGAGATGACGGACGAGCAGAGGCCAAGGCTGACTGAGACCGTTCGCGGCGCGGGTTGAGCTTCCAAGCTTGGTCCAGGGGACCTGGACAGGGCTTTGTGCGGCTTGCCCTTGATTCCGGACTCCAATCTCATTGTGGGGCTGGAGAAGGCCGACGATGCCGGTGTGTACCGGCTCAGCGATGATCTGGCCATCATCCAGACCGTTGACTTCTTCACGCCCATAGTAGATGACCCTCGGGCCTTCGGGCAGATCGCCGCCGCCAACGCCCTGAGCGATGTCTACGCCATGGGGGGGACTCCCCTCACCGCCATGAACATCGTCTGCTTCCCCGTGAAGACCCTGGACATCTCGGTCCTGAGGGAGATCCTCAGGGGTGGACTGGAGAAGATGGCTGAAGCCGGGGTGGCCCTCGCCGGTGGACACAGCGTCGACGACGTGGAACTGAAATACGGACTCTCGGTCACCGGCACCGTCCATCCCGGGAAGGTGATCACCAAGGGGGGGGCCAGGGCGGGGGACCGACTGATACTGACCAAGCCGCTGGGCACCGGCATCATCAACACCGCCGTCAAGGGGAAGATGGCTGGCGAACAGACCGCCGACCGGGCCGCCGCCTGCATGGCCGCCCTCAACAAAGTGGCCTCTCAGCTGATGCAGGAAGTCGGCGTCAGCGCCTGCACCGATATCACCGGCTTCGGACTTCTGGGGCATGCCTGTGAGATGATTCAGGACAGTGACACCGGGATGAGGATCCGCCTGTCGTCTGTCCCGCTCCTCCCCCAGACCGTTGAGTTCGCCCGGATGGGGATGATCCCCGGAGGCACCTACCGCAACAAGGAGTTCCGTGCTGCCATGATCCAGGCTTCGGGCGGGTTGCCCGACTACGCTCTGGACATCCTCTTCGACCCCCAAACGTCCGGCGGTCTGTTCATTGCGGTCAGCTCCGGAAGGGTGGACCGGCTCCTGTCCAGACTGCACCGGGGCGGTGCGGTCGAGGCCGCCGTTGTTGGCGAGGTCATCGCCGATCCCCAGGGGAAGATCGTCATAGAAGAGTAAGCTATGTTCGTTCTTGGTACTGCCGGGCACGTGGATCACGGCAAGTCGCGGCTGGTTCAGGCGCTGACCGGCATCGACCCCGATCGCCTCGCCGAGGAGAAGGAACGAGGGATGACCATCGATCTGGGCTTCGCCTGGCTGAAGCTGCCCAGCGGCCGGGAGGTCAGCATCGTCGACGTCCCGGGACATGAGCGGTTTGTCAAGAACATGCTGGCCGGCGTGGGCGGCATCGACCTGGCTCTGCTGATCATTGCCGCCGACGAGGGGGTGATGCCCCAGACCAGGGAACACCTGGACATCCTTGACCTGCTGCGGCTCCAGAAGGGAATCATCGTCATCACCAAGAAGGACCTGGTCGATCACGAGCTGCTGGAGCTCGTTGGCATGGAGGTCAGGGAGGTAGTGGCCGGGACGGCCCTGTCATCGGCGCCCGTTGTCTCCGTATCCGCTGCTACCGGGGAAGGCCTGGCTGATCTGGTCACGACCATTGACCGTCTTCTGGACGTGACCCAGCCGAAACGGGACATCGGCCGACCGCGCCTGCCCATCGACCGGGTATTCAGCATTGCCGGATTCGGCACCGTCGTCACGGGTACCCTCGTTGACGGCCGGCTTGCCGTGGGTCAGGAGGTGGAGATAGTCCCCCCCGGCCACAGGGCCCGACTCAGGGGACTGCAGACCCATAAGAAGAGACTGGACAGCGTGTCGCCGGGGAGCCGGGTGGCGGCCAACCTCTCCGGCGTGGCCATCACCGATCTGGAGCGCGGGCATGTGCTCACCTCCCCCGACTGGCTGCGGCCCACCGCGGCGATGGACGTCAAAGTGCGGCTGCTCCCCCGGGTGGCCCATCCCCTCCGGCACAACACCGAGGTCTCCTTCCACAGCAGCGCTCTTGAGTCCCTGGGCAAGATCCGGCTTCTGGACAGGGACAAGCTGCAACCGGGCGAAACGGGTTGGGCCCAACTGGCCTTGTCCCGTCCGGTGGCCGTGGTCAAGGGGGACCTGTTCATCATCCGCTCGTCGAAGGACACACTGGGCGGCGGTGAGATCGTGGATGCCTACCCCAGACGCCACCGTCGCTTCCAGGCCGGCACCATTCGGGGGCTGGCAGCCCGCGAAAGAGGCAGCCCCACGGAGGTCGTCCTGGCCACGCTGGAGGCCCGGGAGCCCCTGACCATGGAGGACCTGCTGGCCCGGTCCAGCCTGTCGCAGTCCGAGACGCAGCAGGCGGTGCAGTCCCTCGTCGCTGAGAACAGGGTGATCATGCTGGGGGACAGGGGCAGCAGTGCCCTCCTCTTCTCGGCCGCCGGATGGCAGCTCCAGAAAGCTGCGGCCACCCAGGTCGTGGAGGGATTCCACCGCCGGTTCCCGCTCCGCCCCGGCATGCCCAGGGAAGAGTTGAAGAGCAAGATGAAGATCCCCCCCGGCTCCTTCCCCGCGGCGCTGCAGCGGCTTTCCCGGGATGGCGTCCTGGTCGAGGAAGGCAAGGTCGTTCGCCTGCCATCCTATCGCCCGGAGCTGACCAGAGAGCAGCAGGCGGCCGTGGATGCCTACCTCAAGGCCCTCACCCAGAACCCCTACTCTCCACCGGGTGATGTCACTGTCGATCCGGAGCTGCTGGACCTCCTCATCGAACAGGGGAAGGTGGTCAAGACGGCGCCGAACACCATCTTCGCTGCTTCGGCCTATGACGACATGGTGAACCGGATCACCGCCCATATCAGGACACGCGGCAAGATCACTCTGGGTGAGGTGAGGGACCTCTTTCAGACCAGCCGCAAGTATGCCCAGGCTGTGATGGAGTACCTCGACGAGCAGAAGGTCACCCGCCGGGTCGGCGACGAGAGGGTGCTGAGATAGACGGCGGGACTGCCAGGGCGGGAGGCTGCCCCTAGCCCGGCCTTCTGAGCCCCGCGAAGGCAAGTTGGCTGTAGACCGGCCCCGCTGGCGTCAAGTGGCTCTTCATCAGCCGCACCCCGTCCACCTCAAACGTCAGCCGGGATTCGAAGCGGACCGACTGGGCCCATTGACCCAGGCTGCGCCTCTCCTCCGCGGATGCCCGGTCTCTCAGCCTTCCCAGGGTCAGATGGGGACTGAAGGCCCGGGACTCCGGCGGATAGCCCAGGGGGGACAGCGCGCCATCCAGCTCCCGGTGCAGATCAGCCAGCCTGCCGGTCTCGCCGGCGATGCCCACCCAGAGCACCTGCGGCCTCAGCCAGTTGGGGAAGGCGCCGGGGCCTCCCATCAGCAGCGAGAAGGGCGGTATGGACTGCGCCGCCCGGCTGGTCGCCTCGACTATTCGGGGTATGGCGTCGGCGGGCACGCCGCCCAGGAACTTCAGGGTCAGGTGAATGGTCTCGGGGTCAACCCACTTCACGAAGGAGTGCCGGGCCGCCTTGAGCTTCTCCTCGAGGACGCCGAGCTCGGCCCTGAACTCCGGTGGCAACTCGATGGCGATGAAGCTGCGGACTAGCTCCAACCCAGCAACCCCTGCGCGTTGCCCGACAGGATCATGGACTTCGCCTCCGCGGTCAGGCCCACCGACTCCACCTGGGTCAGCACCCGCCTGGGCGACATCAGAGGATTGTCGCTGCCAAAGAGTATTTTCTCCGGTCCAGTGATCTCCACCACCTGTCTGAAGATCTCCGGCTTGTACAGGAAGGGCGTGGCCGCCGTGTCGAAGAAGGTGTTGGACAGGGCGGACGCCACCTCCGGCATCAGGGCGTAGAACGGCAACCCGCCACCCCAGTGAGCACAGACCACGGTCAGCTCGGGAAACGCGCAGATGAACTGGAACAGATTGGCCGGCCTGATCATGCCCTTCCCCGGATAACGGTGGCCCACCGGTTCGGAAGCGTGGGTTAGGAAGACCAGATTGTGCTTCCTGGCCATGGCCACCACCGGCCCCATGATCTCCGCGTCGGCCATGTCGAAGCCCTGGGTATCCGATCTCATCTCGCCGATGCCCCGCGCCCCGCCGCGGAAGCAGCGTTCCAGTTCCCTCAGCGCGGCCTCCCCGGCCCTGGGCTGTATGGCACAGTAGGGCACCAGTCTCTTCGGATAGCGGGCCGCGGAGTCCAGGATGTAGTCGTTGGTGCGCACGCAGTCCTCATGCCGTATCCAGCCGGCGTTCAGTATCACCGACACGTCGACTTCAGCATCGTCCATGCTGGCGACCAACTCCTCCGCGGTGGCTATCCTGGCCTTGGGGGATGAGAACAGCTCAGAGAACAGGGCGTCGTCCTCCATGTAGCCCTGGCGCTTGTCCCTCATCTCCGGCGGGAAGATGTGCGTGTGGAAATCGATGATCATGGCGCAAGTATACTGGACAGCCGGCTGCTGTTCAAAAGGAACGCCTCAGACCGCCCCCGCGTGTGAACAGGGCAGTGCCTAGAGGCCGCTCTTCTTGTATTCCTCCAGCATCTCCAGCCACCAGGAGTACAGCGCCGGATCATGCTCCACCCACTGCAGTTGCTCCTTGGTGGCCTTGCCCACAATGCGCCCCGGCACCCCGGCCACGAAGGAGCCGTCGGGCACCTTCATCCCCTGGCCGACCACGGCACCGGCGGCGATGATGCAGTTGTCGCCGATCTCGGAGTCATGGAGGATGGTGGCGTTCATCCCGATCAGCACCTTGCTGCCGATCCTGCGGGAGTTGACCACCGCGCCGTGTCCCAGCGTCACGCCGTCGCCGATGTCCAGCCCGGATGGAGCGCCGTGGAGCACCACGTTGTCCTCGATCATGACGTTCCTGCCGATCCGGATCAGGCCGAAGTCGCCCCTGACCACCGCCCCGGGGAAGGCGGCGCAGCCCTCCCCGATCTCGACGTCCCCTATGATGTAGGCGCCCTCACTGATGAAGGCCGATTCCGCTATTCTGGGGACCTTGCTGCCCAGGGATCGAATCATCTCCGCACCTCCGAAGCACTAGGAATGATAGGAATGTTTGCCATCTCCGGTCAACCTTGATAAAGTTGACCGTCTCAGGATATGCTAGTGGCAGCTGAGGAAGCCTCAGGGAGGAGAGCAAGGTGAAGAGAGAACTGATGGATATCCTGGCCTGTCCGGTGTGCAAGGGGGATCTGCAGCTCACCGTGGTGGAAGAGAACACCAAGGAGATTGTCACCGGCTCGCTGTACTGCGCCAAGTGCAGGGAAACCTATCCCATCGAAGACGCCATCCCCAACCTCCTCCCGCCCGACCTCAGGGACTAGCCGGCGTCAGTCCGCCTCATCCGGCTGGTAGACCACGCTGCTGTGCGGCGATTCCCATACCTGGATGCTGTGCAGCCGCAGCCCCCGCCCCCCGAGCATGCCCTGGAGTTCAGCGAAGATTGTGGAGGCGATGTTCTCCGAGGAAGGGTTGATCTTGTCGAAGGGGGGAGTTTCGTTCAGACAGACGTGATCCAGCCGGCCCACCACCTCCCCCAGTTGCCGCCTCAGCTTGGTGAAGTCGTAGGCCATGCCCACGGCATCCGTCCCCTTGGTCCTCACCCTGGCCTTGACCCGGAACCTGTGCCCGTGGACGTTCTCGCACTTCCCCTCGTATCCCCTCAGATAGTGGGCCGCATCGAAATCCGCCTCAACGGCGACCTCATACATCCCTGACCTCCTTACACTTGGTCACTCCCTCTATCCTCCCCAGTGCCGCCAGCATCTCCCTGACCGTCCTGCCGTTCACCGGATGGACCAGTCCGGGGGCGATCTCTGACAGCGGAACCAGGACGAACGCCCTCTCCTCCATGCGGGGGTGAGGGATGATCAGATCGGGCGATTGCATCACGGTGTCACCGAGGAGGAGGATGTCGATGTCTATGGGCCGGGCGGCATTGACGAGCCCCGGCCTCCTCCCCAGCGCGGCCTCGATGCGCTTCACCGCGGCAAGCAGCTCCTCTGCGGGAAGGGCTGTTGTGCCTGTGCACACCGCGTTCAGGAAGCGGGGTTGCCCCACCGAGCCCACCGGTTCGGTCTCGTAGTAGGACGAAACCTTCGTCACCCGGACTGCGTTGGACATCATGTCGATGGCCCGGGAGATGTTCGCCTCCCTGTCCCCCAGGTTGGCTCCCAGGCCGAGGCAGGCGGTCACCGGGTGCATTGGTCTCTCGACGGCGATCGTCCCCTGACGATGGCATCACTCATGCGGCAGACCTGGGCCATCCGGCCCACGTCGTGCACCCGGACAACGTCGGCGCCTTTGGCGATGCTGACGGCCACCGTGGCCGCCGTGCCCTCGATGCGCTGCCCGGGGGGCAGATCCAGCACCAGCCCGATCATGGACTTGCGGGAGGTGCCGATCAGGATGGGCCTCTCCAGGCACTTCAGCTCATCCAGCTGGCGGATGATGTCCAGGTTCTGCTCCAGCGTCTTCCCGAAGCCGACACCGGGATCGACGATGATGTTCTCCCAGGGCACGCCCCGTTCCAGGGCCAGGTTCATGCCGGCTCTGAGGGTGGAGATCACCTCGGCAACGATGTCCCGGCAGTCCCTGCCCCTTTGGTTGCTCATCAGGATGAGCGGCGCCTTCCATTCGGCGGCCAGTTCGGCCAGGCCTGCATCGCGCTGCAGGCCCCAGATGTCGTTGATCATCGCAGCCCCCGCCGAGAGGGCCCGGCGGGCCACCTCCACCTTGTAGGTGTCGATGCTCAGGGGCAGCGACACCTCGGCGGACAGCCGCTCGATGACCGGGATCACCCGCCCCATCTCCTCATCATCAGATACCGGCGCCGCATTCGGCCGGGTGGACTCGCCTCCGATGTCCAGGATGTCGGCCCCCTCAGCGGCGAATCGCTTGCCCTGGGCCACGGCGGCCTCGATGTCCCGGCCCAGGCCGTCCCCCGAGAAGGAATCCGGGGTGACGTTGATGATGCCCATGATGTAGGTCCGCTGACCCCACCTGAACTCTCTGTCTCCACAGCGGGTGACGCCCAAGTCCGAGAAACGCATCAGCTGGCTCCGGTCTGCCTGCGGGGATAGGAACGACTATACTGTATCATCCTCACGCATGAGAGGCAATCGGCTGAACTTGACGTAGAAGCGCGGAGTTGGAATAATTATGATCGTCTGACGCTTGCGCCCGGCGCTGGAAGTTGAGCGCGGGACGGAGACGGCCGGGCATCAACCGGAATCGCAGTCTGATCAAACGGAAAGGAAGGTTCGGGATGGCAAAGGAGACGCCAAAGAAGAAGACGGCCGCACCAAAGGCCAGGACTGCCCGCAGGGCGCCGGTGAAGAAGGCGGCGGCGCCCAAGCCCAAGAAGAGGGAGATGAATGACTACACTGGCCCGTTCATCCCCAACCTCACCTTCGAGGATTTCTCCAAGGAGTTCCTGCTGAAGCTGATGCATGTCTGGCAGTACGGCTGGCTTCACATGACAGAGGCGTGGTACAACGCCGTGAAGCAGAGGTACGGCGTCGATGCGGCCAACGATTGCGAGACCCAGGCCTGGGAGACCATCGGGGAGCGGGTCAACCCCAGGTTCGCCAAGGTGGCCAACATAGAGCTGAACACCGTGCTCGATTCCCTGAAGTGCCTCCAGTTGCCTCTGGACAACACCACCGGCGGGCTGTTCCCCGCCGAGGCCAAGGTGATCAATCCCAACCACGTGATATGGACCATCCCTAGGTGCCGCTCGCTGGAGTTCTTCGAGGCCAAGGAGCCGGAGAGAATCCGCCACGTGTGTCACGTGAACGAGAAGAGGATCATCGAGAGGTATCTGGTCAATCGCAAGATCAAGGTCACCCCGCTCAAGCTGCCACCGCGCAAGAGCCCGGACGAGATCGCCTGCCAGTGGGAATTCAAGCTTGAGCAGTAGCCCGGGATACTATTCTGAGAAGGAGTTGAGTCGATGGCAAACCAGATAGGCAAGAGGTACTTCTGCAGCAAGTGCGGCTCGGAGTTCATCGTCACCCGCGGGGGACAGGGCACCGTGCAGTGCTGCGGGCAGCCCATGGAGATCAAGAAGTAGAGGAGGTTGCGAACTGACATGGCCAACACTCTAGGCAAGAGATACCGCTGCGAAGTGTGCAATACCGAGGTCCTCTGCACCAAGCAGGGCGCCGGTTCCATCGTCTGCTGCGGGAAGGAAATGGCAGAGCAGCAGCCCAGGCCTCTGCCCTCTTCAGACTAGCGACGCTGGAGGGCAGGGCGCGGGCGTTCTGAACTCTGACCCGGATACGCGCTCTCAGCGAGAAAGGCTGCACCAGTGCAGCCTTTTCTGTTTCCAGCGAGCCCGGTGGATTGCCCCCCGTCCTCAGGTCCGGCGGCTGAGTCCCCACTCGAATCTGGTAGAATGGCTGCTGGCCGAGGCACTGCGAGGAGAGCGGTGGCCGGGCAGAAGCCGCCAGGCAGGGAGGTGACTTCCTTGACGAGACTCATCATAGTCAGGCACGGCCGCACGGCCTGGAACGAAGGGCAGGAAGAGAGGCTCAGGGGCAGAGCGGACCTGGACCTGGATGAAGCCGGGTTGAGGCAGGCTGCTGCCACGGCCGCCCGGCTCAACAGATGGGCGGCAGGGGCGGTCTACGCCAGCCCCCTGAAGAGGGCCATGAGGACGGCCGAGATCCTGGCCGGGCCCCGGGGCTTGCCGGTCCAGCCCCTGGACGGCCTTGTTGACATCGACTACGGCAGGTGGCAGGGACTCAGCCTCAGTGAGGCCGAGGCGGATGACCCGGAGCTGTACGGGCTGTGGCTGAGAAGCCCCCACCAGGTCACCTTCCCCGGCGGCGAGAGCCTGGAGCAGGTCAGGAACAGGGCCGCTGCTGCGGTGGAGACCGTCCTGGCGAGTCGTCCGGAGCAGACGGTGGTGCTGGTCTCGCACAAGGTGGTCTGCAGAATCCTGCTCTGCCATCTTCTGGGAGTGGACAACTCGCACTTCTGGCAGATCCAGCAGGGACTCTGCGCCATCAACATCGTTGACATCGAGAGTGACTCGCCCCTGGTGGTGCTGCTCAACGACACCTGCCACCTGAAGGAGTCCGGTGCGGATAGATGAAGTTCTCCGCCTCCTGAGGCAGGAGTACGGACCGCGGCGCTGGAAGTCCAGGGGTGACCCCATGTCCACCCTTGTGGCCACGGTCCTCTCTCAGAACACCTCGGATGTCAACTCGGAGCGGGCCTTTCGCTCCCTCATGGCTGCCTTCGACGGCTGGCAGGCCATGGCCGAGGCTTCTCCGGCAGATATTGCCCGCTCCATCAGAGCCGGCGGCCTGGCGGACATCAAGGCCGGGCGCATCAAGAGCATCCTCCGGGAGATCAGAGGGGAGCGCGGGGACTTCGACCTGGATTTCCTGAAGGAACTCCACCTCCCGGAGGCCGGGGACTGGCTCCGCCGGCTGCCCGGTGTGGGACCCAAGACTGCGGCCTGCGTGCTGCTCTTCTCCCTGGGGAGGCCGGCACTGCCCGTGGATACCCATGTCTTCCGGGTGGCCCGGAGGCTGGGCCTGCTGCAGCCGGGTGTCTCGGCAGACCGGGCCCACGAAGTCCTGCAGCAACTCGTCCCGGCGGGCCGGGTCTACGAGTTCCACGTCCACATGGTGGAGCATGGCCGGAAGGTCTGCCGGGCACAGCGGCCCGGCTGCGGCCACTGCGTCCTGGCGGAACTCTGCCCCAGCCGCATGGAGCCCCGGAGGCGACGGCCATCATCGGGGTTGCCCGTGTCCAGGCGCAGGCGCTAGAATCCTCTATGCCCGCGACGGATTCCGGAAGAGGGCGGAATGCAGAGGGAAAGAGCAGATGAAGCAGTATAGAGTGGCCATCATCAACGTCACCGGCTACATCGGCGCCGAGGTAGCCCGGCTTCTCCACGGCCATCCCGGCGTGCGGATCGTCTCGGTCACCGGCCGCAGCGAGGCCGGCAAGAAGCTGGGCAAGGTCATGCCTCATCTGTCCGACATCGACCTCACCATCGAGGCGGAACACGGAGAGGCGGACCTGGTCTTCTCATCGCTGCCTCACAAGGCCAGCGCCGACGCCTGTGCCCCTCTGGTCAGGAAGGGGATCAAGGTGGTCGACCTCAGCGCCGACTTCCGGCTCAAGGATGCGGCCGAATACCCCCGCTGGTACGATTTCACCCATCCCGCGCCGGAGCTACTGCCCGCCGCGGTCTACGGCCTGACCGAGCTCCGCCGTTCCGAGGTGGCGGCGGCATCGCTGGTGGCCAATCCCGGCTGTTACCCCACAAGTGCCGTCCTGGCCCTGGCCCCGGCGCTGAAGGCGGGGCTCATCGGCCCTGATGTCGTTGTTGACAGCAAGTCGGGAGTCTCGGGGGCCGGCAGGTCTCCCAGCCTGGGAACGCACTACGCCGAGGTCAACGAGAGCGTCGCTGCCTACGCCCTGGAAGGGCACCGCCATCTACCCGAGATCATTCAGGAACTGGGCGCGTTTCATACCGGAGGGCCGGTCTCGGTCACCTTCGTGCCCCACCTGGTGCCCATGACCCGGGGCATCCTCAGCTCCTGCTATGCCCCGCTGGTGAAGGGCAGGATTGCCGGTGGGCAGCAGGGCACGGCCGAACTGCTGCATTTCTACCGGGAGTTCTACAAAGACGAGCCCTTCGTCAAGATCGTGGATGCCCCGCCGCAGACCAAGCAGACCTGGGGCAGCAACCTCTGTCTCCTCTACCCGGCTGTTGACCCGAGAGCCGACAGGTTGATCGTGATCAGCTGCATCGACAACCTGGTCAAGGGCGGTGCCGGGCAGGCCATCCAGAATATGAACCTCATGCTGGGCTTCCCGGAGACCACGGGTCTGCAGGCCCTCCCCGTGTACCCGTGACGATTGTGATCCGGGCACGGCCATTGTATACTCATCACGTTGGTGCCCTCATCGTCTAGTGGACTAGGACGCCGGCCTTTCAAGCCGAAAACAGGGATTCGAATTCCCTTGAGGGCATTCCCGCTGTGAGCATCAGCGCTGGTTGATTGCTCAACGAACCTTGGCTGCCCCTTCTGCCCCAGATTCTCAACTGCGAGGTTTCGGCAACCATCCACACGTGAGTGGGGACGGACTCCTGGCACACACAACGCGAGCGGAAGCCTCTGGGGACAGTCCCCTCGTATGCAAGCCGAGGTGACACCCGACGGTGATCGTTGATACTGTCAGAGGCGAGGGCCGGCTGCGCATCTTGTCGCAGCGACCAGCGCCAGTGTATTTATGGAGGTGGAGTATGTCAGTGAACGTGTCGCCGCTGGTTCATATCGAGATTGTGGTGAGAGACGCCAATGCGGCCGCTGATTTCCTAGAGAGAGTCTTCGGAGCCAAGAAAACAGAGGCAGACCTTGTCAGGCTGCTCAATGAGACGGCCCTTGGCTTGCTGAAGGTAGAGCATGTCCAGCTTGGGAATGTTGTGCTTCAGTTCATCGAGCCATTGTCTGAGGGGAACGATGTGTGGGCGGAACACCTTCGCAGGAAAGGCCCAGGCGTCCATAACCTGACCTTTCAGGTGGACAACGTCACGGAGACATCGGAGGTTCTCGCCAGGGAGGGCGCGCCGACACTGTTCACCTTTCCCCTGGACTGGGGCAAGCTCTTTGGGGCCAACAACGTACGGGGAGATGCAGCCCCGGTGTACATGGTAGGCAGCGAGGAGATAGTCGGCTTCCGCCTTGAGCTCTTCGAAAGTCCCTTGTCGTGATCTCGGTCGGGCTTCTGCAGATGGGCTCCCCTCGGAGGTGCCTTCTACCACTTCAAGCTGTCTTCGGACGCCACTGGCCTCGTGTACCACTGCACCATCTCGGTGCTTCCCCATCCGCCGGTTGACAACCTGTCCCGCGCCGTGCTATCGTACGCTGGATCTACTTAGAGGATATCCTTATAAGAAATCACAGTTGCTGCACGGATATCGTGGCTGAAACAGACAGACAGCTGCGGGAGGCTCTGGAAATGAGAGGCGGTCAGTATCGATGAAACAAGCACTGGAACTGAGCAGGAATGAGAGGATGTGGGTCAGGCTGTTTGCCACGGCGACCGTGGTTCAGAGGGCCAGAGAGCTGGAGTTGGCCAAAGTGGGCATCACCCCCATTCAAGCCGGGGTGCTGATGATACTCAAGACGGCCACCAGACCGGTGACCCCGACCCAACTGGCCCGGACTCTCTACAGGGAGCCGCATTCCATGTCGGCTCTGCTCCAACGCATGGAGAAGCAGGGCTTGATCGAGAGGACCAAGGACCTGGAGCAGAGGAATCTGGTCCGCATCTCCATAACCAGGAAGGGTGAGCAGACCTTCAAGCGTCAGTGGGCCGCCAAGGTGACCACCAGCATCACCTCATGCCTCTCAGATGAAGAGATGGAGGTGCTGGGAACCTCCCTGGAGAAGCTCCGCGCCAGGGCGGTGGAGATAATCCGGGAGATGCAGCCTACTCCATACGACTAGATCATAGACCTGCGGCGCGACGGTATCCAGGCGCAGAGTATTACATAAATGTCACATTTTGCGCACGACGGTCATTTAGGGCTTGACAAACCGCGGGGAAACGTTATACAGTCCACTATAGGGTTATCTCATAGGATAACCCTGGATGTAACTTTTCGTTGGGGTATGAGGGGGGGGTAGTGAGGTAGTTGTTCTGGGATCAGGAGGGTTCACCCCCCTTTCTGAGCAAGTAAGCTCGCTACGAGGAGTAGACGAGCTTTCTTGTTTCTGAGGCATGCCGGGGCTGACAACCTGCCCGTCACCAGATCCTCATCGGCAGCAGCCCACCCGGCCTCTTGTACCTGGCGTGATAGCTGCACAGGTACACCTCGCCCGCCTTGTAGCGCGGCACCCGCCTGCAGTACGAACACCTGGCCATCGCTCCCATCGTCGGACTCCCCCTGTCTGCTCCTTGCCCGTTGAGCGCCTTCATCAAAGACCCCACAACGGCCAATCTACACCAGCCGACGGTGCGCGTATGTGACCGCAGTCTCCTGCGGGAACGATCCTTCGTGATCCTCATCAGATGCCGGCCGGCGGCGGCTTCACCCTTCGCTTCAAGGATCTGTCGGCAATTTGAGCGCTTTGGGTCGGAATATCGGGCCATTTGGGCCTTTACGATGCTGCGCTCGCTATGCACAATTCTATCCTTGTGATGGTTGAGCGGTACCCGCGATGAGCGGAGAGCGATACAGGTTGCTCAGCATGTGAGCGACCGGGCGTTGTACCGCGTGGCGAAAGGAGGTGTTACGAGCATGGCGACGAAGGCAAAGACAGCGAAACCCAAGGCGAAGGCTGTAGCCAAGAAGGCCCCCAAGGCCAAGGCTACCAAGGCAACGGCCAAGAAGGCCAAGAAGTAGAACAGCCCGCCATTTGCAGGATAAGCCTACCCTGACCAGGGTAGGCTTTCTTGTTTGGTGGATTCCCCCGACTACAGGCCGATGCCTGCGGCGTATCCGGCCTTGGTGGCCTCGAAGACGCGTCCCACGGAGAAGGAATCACCGATGTTGCGGATGTCAGGCGCCACGCGTTCGCACACGCAGGCTTCATAGAGGCCGTCATCCGGCCTGAACCCGACAGCAAGGACCACAAGATCGGACTCGATGTCAGTCTCCTGCTGCTTCAATCCGATCTTCCTGGCGAGCGGATTCTTGACGTTATCCGGCAGCAGAGGGGTCCAGGTGTTGTAGGGGTCGGGCACGCTAGGTGAGACGTTTCTGACCACCTTGACCGAGGTTGGGGTGATGCTCTTCAGAATGGTGCAATTGAGCAGTCTCACGCCAGCCAGTTCCATGTAGTGAATCAGGTAGCCGCGCGTGGCGGTGCATACCCCTTTCATGAAATGCGGCAGAATCTCTATCACAGTGACCTGCTTGCCCATCTGGCCGGCCAGCATAGCGGCAGTCTCGCAACCCTCCGGCCCGCCGCCGACAACTGCGACCCTGTGCGATTTCTCAGCCAGCGAGGGCCGGCGCAGCAGGTCGACAGCGTGGATCACGTGTGGCAGGCCAGCTCCTTCCACCGCCGGCCTGGTCGGCCGGGCGCCGGTGCAGATGACCACGGCCTCGAAGCCTTCAGACCTGAGCAGACCCGGCGTGGCCTCCAGTCCGAAGCGCGGCGTGAGATGGCAGTCCTTGCTGGTCTGCTCCATCAGGCGTTCAAGATAACCCAGGTAGTTGGCCAGGTCGTGCTTCGCCAGCGGTGCAGAAGCAGGGATGAGTTGGCCTCCTGGTCTGTCGGCCTTCTCGAACAGAACGACCCGGTGCCCCCGCCGGGCGGCAGTGCAGGCACAGATCATCCCGGCCGGTCCGGCGCCGACGACGGCCACCCTCTTCGCCTCTGCTGCCGGTGACGGTGCCGCCGGGAAGACGTCCTCAAACCCCGCGCGCGGGTTCACGGTGCACTGGGGATGGCCGCCTTCCAAGAACTCATTGATGCAGGCCTCCTGATCGCCGATGCAGGGCCGGATGTCACGCACGCGGCCGGCAAAGGCTTTGTTTGGCCACTCTGGATCGGCCAGCAAAGGCCGGGCCAGCATGATCATGTCGCACATCCCTTCGCGGAGGGCGCGCTCGGCCAGATCGGGGTAGCCCAGCTTGCCCACGGCTACGACCGGCACGGGCAGCCCCGCGTTTGAGGTGATATTCTGTCCTGCCAGGTGCTCCTTCACCAGCCTGGCCAGGGGCAGGTAGCATCCCGGCGGCATGAACGTCGGCGGATGCGGCAGCCACCAGTTCTCGTAGCAGCCCAGATCGACGTCAAACATGTCCACGCCGGCCTTGACCAGATTGGCCATGTAGTCCAGGGTCATTTCAACGGTGCGCTCCCTGCTGAATCTCTTCAGAGGATTGACCTGGCGCATCCGCTGGCCGTAGGTCTCGTTCAAAGCCAGAGACAGATCGATGCGGTACATGATGGGGTATTGGTCGCCGCAGCGCTGTCGGATGTGCTTCACCAGCTCGATTCCAAAGGCCTGCCACTTGGCGAAGCGGCCGAAACGACGGCGGTTGAAGGCCGGGTTGACCAGCTGCTCCAGCAGGTATCCCTCGTGTCCGTGGAGGTAGACCCCGTCGATCAACAGGGCCTTGGCATCGGCGGCAGCCTGGCCGGCGTTCTTGATGATCTTCAGGCATTCGCCATCGCGCAGGGGGCGGCAGGGCACCACAGGCAGATAGAAGTTGGGATTCCATGAAGCGGAGACAGGCAGCCTCCACTTCTTCAGCAGGCACTCGGGCGAACCCACCCGGCCCAAGCCGGGGCTGAGCTGGATGAAGAACTTCGCCCCGTGGGCGTGGATGCTTTCGGCCAGAACCCGCCAGCCGGGGAAGACGGTCCTCGAGCGGTCGATTCTGGGCAGGACGCTCAGGTCGCCCGGTTCGGTCAGTGAGGGCTCCACGTTGTAGCTCACCGGGACCAGCCCGGAAGTGATCAGGCCGGCGCCGCCCCTGGCGCGCTCGGTGTAGTAGCGAATCAGCTTGTTGCCCGGCCGGCCGGTCTCATCCGCCATGCCCACGTTCCCCATGGGACCCATGACGATGCGATTCTTGATCTTGACGGAGTTCACCTGGATGGGCGAGAAAAGGTGAGTGTATGGATGGAGCAGGTCGGTCATGCGGCCGTCCTCCAGGCGCCTCTCGTCCCGGAACCACGTGCCGTAGCTGTCGACGAGATCCTTGATCATGTTCTGGTGATTGCCTGCCAAGCGATTTCCCCTTTCAGTCCTGACGATCGATTCGCAAATGGTAGCACCCTGCACGCGGCGGATCAAGGGTGCCGGTGCGGTGGCGACCCGCTGAGGCGCGGGATCCACGGTTGCCACTGCTTGTGCAGGGCTGCTACCATACGTCATCGGGCGCCCGCGGTTCCTGTGCGGGCAGGGTTTGAAGAGGAGGACTCCAGATGAAAGTCGTGGCCTTCAACGGCAGTAACCGCAAGGACAGCAACACCGCCATTCTGGTCCGGCATGTCTTCGCCGAACTGGAGAAGGAAGGCATCGAGACCCAGTTGACGCAGCTGGCGGGCAAGGAGATCAGGGGTTGCCTGGCCTGCTACAAATGCTACGTCAACGCCGACAAACGCTGCGTCCAGGAGAAGGACCCCCTCAACGAGTATGTTCGGGATATGGCCGGTGCCGATGGCATGATCCTGGCCTCGCCGGTCTATGTGGCCAGCATCTCCCCGGTTCTGAAGGCCCTGATCGACCGGGCCACCATGGTGGGCAAGGCCAACGGCGGGCTCTTCAGACACAAGGTCGGGGCGGCGGTGGTCGCGGTGCGGCGCGGCGGACAGGTCAATGCCCTGGACACCATCAATCACTTCTTCCTGCTCAGCGAGATGATAGTGCCCGGCTCATCGTATTGGAACTTCGCCTTCGGGCTGGAGAAGGGCGACGTAGACAGGGATGCCGAGGGCGTTCAGACCATGAAGGTCCTGGGGCAGAACATGGCCTGGCTGCTCAAGAAGCTGAACAGCTAGTCGGCGCGGTCGGCACTGCCCGTTCGGGGGCCGTATTCCCATTGACAATGATTTGGGCAGTATGCTATCGTAGTAGTTCAGCTCAATTACCTTAACAACTGGATAGTGGAAGGAAGTTTTGGAGGGTTTGATCCTAGCTCAGGATGAACGCTGGCGGCGTGCCTAATGCATGCAAGTCGAACGGTACTCTGATTTCGGTTAGTGTACAGTGGCGAACGGCTGAGTAATGCAAGGGTAACCTGCCCCACAGTGGGGAACAACTCCGAGAAATCGGAGCTAATACCGCATACGATCATCCCAGTTCGCTGAGATGATGAAAGCCTCACGGCGCTGAGGGAGGGGCTCTTGTCCTATCAGGTTGTTGGCAGGGTAACGGCCTACCAAGCCTAAGACGGGTAGCTGGTCTGAGAGGATGGTCAGCCAGACGGGGACTGAGATACGGCCCCGACTCCTACGGGAGGCAGCAGCAAGGGATATTGCGCAATGGGCGAAAGCCTGACGCAGCGACGCCGCGTGAGGGATGAAGGCCTTCGGGTCGTAAACCTCTTTTCTTGATGAAGAGTAAGGACGGTAATCAAGGAATAAGCCTCGGCTAACTACGTGCCAGCAGCCGCGGTAATACGTAGGAGGCGAGCGTTATCCGGATTCACTGGGCGTAAAGCGCGTGTAGGCGGCTTTCTAAGTTGGCAGTGAAAGGTCCTGGCTCAACTGGGATATGTCTGCCAATACTGGGGAGCTAGAGGGCAGCAGAGGAAAGTGGAACTCGCGGTGTAGCGGTGAAATGTGTAGATATCGCGAGGAACACCAGTGGCGAAGGCGGCTTTCTGGGCTGTTCCTGACGCTGAGGCGCGAAAGCGTGGGGAGTGAAGCGGATTAGATACCCGCGTAATCCACGCTCTAAACGGTGGATACTAGGTATGGGGGGTATCGACCCTCTCCGTGCCGAAGCTAACGCCTTAAGTATCCCGCCTGGGGACTACGGCCGCAAGGCTAAAACTCAAAGGAATTGACGGGGGCCCGCACAAGCAGCGGAGCGTGTGGTTTAATTCGATGCAACACGAAGAACCTTACCAAGGCGTGACATGCCGGTAGTAGGAACCCGAAAGGGCGACGACCCACCTTCGGGTGGGAGCCAGCACAGGTGCTACATGGCTGTCGTCAGCTCGTGCCGTGAGGTGTTGGGTTAAGTCCCATAACGAGCGCAACCCTTGTCCTGTGTTGATTTCTCACAGGAGACCGCCCAGGAATTCTGGGAGGAAGGTGAGGATGACGTCAAGTCAGCATGGCCCTTATGCCTTGGGCGACACACACGCTACAATGGACGGTACAAATGGTTGCGAAAGAGCGATCTGGAGCTAATCCCAGAAAGCCGTCCTCAGTTCG
Source organism: Chloroflexota bacterium (assembly GCA_016875915.1). Classification (GTDB taxonomy): domain Bacteria; phylum Chloroflexota; class Dehalococcoidia; order UBA2247; family RBG-13-53-26; genus RBG-13-53-26. Next base: position 51,541 of record VGOM01000006.1, on the reverse strand, counting down.
GATTGCAGGCTGAAACCCGCCTGCATGAAGGAGGAGTTGCTAGTAACCGCAGGTCAGCATACTGCGGTGAATACGTTCTCGGGCCTTGTACACACCGCCCGTCACGTCATGAAAGCTGGTAACACCTGAAGTCAATGAGCCAACTCGCAAGAGGGGCAGTTGCCGAGGGTGGGACTGGTGATTGGGACGAAGTCGTAACAAGGTAGCTGTACCGGAAGGTGCGGCTGGATCACCTCCTTTCTAGGGAGATCAACACTCCTAGGTCGGTCTCTCCGATTCGGGGAGTCAAGCATACAGAGAACTTAGTCAAGCAAGGAAGAAAACCTCTTTCTTCCTTCCACTATCCAGGAGTTAAGGTTTTTCTTTTGCCCGAACGCGCCGCCTTGACACTCCGTTCGGGCGGTACGTATACTCTACACCTGCGTGGGCCATTAGCTCAGTTGGTTAGAGCGCAGTCCTGATAAGACTGAGGTCTGTGGTTCGAGACCACAATGGCCCACTTGTTCTAGATCCCCCGCCGCTCTCACCCCATCCCGGCGCAGATCTCCGGTGTAGCCGCGTCTTTAGGCGAACTGGCGCTGCATGAAGGGCTGGAGCTTCTGCCAGAACCGGGGGAAGTCCTCCCGGTGGGGGAAGTGGCCGGCGCCGGGGAAGCGGACCACCTCGATGTAGCTGGTGAAGGCCTTCTCCACGTCGATGAACTGGTCGGTGCTGACGCTGCCGTCCGATTCGCCGACCACGAACAGGGTGGGTATGCTGGTCTGCTGTGCCATGATCCGGCGCTGTTCCTTGGAGGCCCCTCGGATCATCGAGCGGTAGTAGGCCAGGGCGGCCTTGAGTCCGCCCGGGGCGGACAGGGCCTTCTTCACCGGCTCCAGATGGAACTGCGCCGGGTCCCAGTTGGGTGACCAGCTGCGGTAGAGCCGGTCGATGAAGGCGAAGTGCCGCCTCCGCACGATGTATTCCGGCAGCCACGGCAGTTGGAAGAAGAAGACGTACCAGGACTTCCTCAGTTGGGACAGAGTGAGATGGGTGGCGTGCATGTGCGGGACGCACATCAGCACGAGTCGGTCTATCCTCTCCGGGTGCAGGTTCGCCGCGGTGTACGCCGCGAACGCCCCCCAGTCGTGTCCTATGATGGAGGCACGTTCGTGGCCCAGGCTGGCGGTCAGGGCCGGGACGTCACCGGCCAGTCTGAGCACGGAGTAGTTGCCGTCTGGCGCCAGGCCTGTGGGGTGATAGCCGCGCATGAAAGGGGCCACAGCGTGATAGCCCGCCCCGGCCAGGTGGGCCAGGGTCTGCTCGAAGCCGAAAGCCGTGTCGGGGAATCCGTGAAGGCAGAGCACCAGCGGCCCCTTGCCCTGTTCCAGGCAGGCGAAAGAGACGCCGTTGGCGTCTATCTTTCTGATTCTGCCTTCAGCCATCGCGACTGCCCCGTGACGGTGTTCAAGCCAGCTCTTTGGCCACCGACTTCCACAGCGTGGCCTGGGCCGCGGCCAGCTTGCGGTACTTGGCCTCCAGCTTCTTGGCATCCTTGGCCTTGGCCGCTTTGAGCAGATCTCCCTCGATCTCGGCCACTTCCAGCCGCTCGTAGTAGTCCATGGCCTCCTTCAGGTGGGCCAGGACGATCATCCCGGTCAGCACCGGATGATTGTTGGTCACGTTGGCGTCCTTGTACCTGGTGCCGTGCTCCAGTTCCACCTCAAGGCCGGCCTTGAACTCCTCCACGGGTATCTTCATGCCGTCGGTGTTCACCGTCTTCAGTATCAGTGATGCCTCCGCCTTGGTGACGCTGGGGGTCTTGAGCGCCGTCCAGTCCCGGAAACCCAGCTGCTTGCACACCCTCTTCACTTCCGCTTTGGATATGTACTCCGGTAGTTTCACTCCAGCCTCCTCATCTAAACGAGAATCATTACTATTAGTGCCTCAGTCAATTCTCTCACTGCATGCGCCGCGTGTCAATGATCCCTGATGGAGCCTTTGTGACTCGCGCCGTGGCTCGAACAGAGTTGAGACTGACGGAGGAAGTGTGGAGGGGTGTCCGTGGATTCGGCTGGTGGGGTTTGTCTATCTTGGCCGACGATGTATTCGGCGGCGCTTTCTAGTCCCTGATCGCCTCGACCTGCTCCCGGCGCCAGATCTGTTTTTCCCGGGCGTCGGCGTAGTAGTACACCTCGTATTCGCAGGCGGCGCACCAGAGCCTGACCAAACCCGCGACGCCGCTGTCCATCGTGCCCAGCAGGAGGCCCCACTTGGTGTGCCGGCAGCGCGGACAGGGGCCAATGATGTGCCAGGTGCCGGCATCTCCACAGGGGAACCAGCGCATGGCCACATCACCGGAAACGGGCTTCTGCGGCCCCGGCTTGGCCTTCCTGACTCGCTTGTAGGGAACGCCGTTGTCGGCCGGAGCCCCCATGTTCTGATGGGAGCAGTAGTTCCTCCCCGGCGCTGGTGCCGGGTGTGTGGTCTGAATCCTGGTCAGCACTGGAATGACTCCTGCAGCAGCAGTGGACCGGCAGTCCTACTGCACAACCTGCAGGATACACGGCGGGCCTTTCAACTGCGTCTCAACTGCCCTGCCGCTCCTCACAATAGGCATGAGGGATGCAGCCCCCTGCGGGATGGCCCCCCGTCCGTGGACACCAGACGGCTGGCTGTGGGGGTTCAGCCCCTGTCAGTGACCTGAAAGGTGCCGAAGAGACACAGCGCGCGCACCTGCAGTCCCCGGGCGGATATGGGCGGGATCTCCTTGGCCTGCGCCCGCTTCATGCTTCTTACGCCCAGCACGGACAGGCCGGTGAGGGTCACCGGCATCTCCGGTGAGACCTGGACCTTCCCGGCGCCGAAGAGCACCAGGCACACTACGCTGGTCGTGCCTTCGTCCAGTTGGGCCTGGCGGAAGTCCGTGGTGGAAGCGCCGCAGAAGGCGATGGACCAGACCTTCTTGCCGGGACGCCACGGCCCGTGGCCAAACACCGATGACCCGAAGATAGCTATGTTCCTCATCAGCTCTCCCTCCTTCTCTGAGCCTGACGGTGGGACCCCGAAGGATCCGGCGCTATTATAGCAGCAACCGGCGCTCCCGGTTCGGGGCAGTCAGGCTACGCAGACCCTCACCGTCTGCGGGGCGACGCCGAAGAGGGCGTCACAGCGGCTCTTTCCCTGGAGAACGCCGCCCACCACATTGCAGCCGTCATAGGCCACGTGGATCATCTTCTTCACGCTTGGGATGTTGCCTCTGCCCCTGATCAGAAAGGCCAGCACCTGCTCGCAATGAAGGGCCGCCACGTCCACCAGCCACGGCGTCTTCCGGCGCTCCCTGGCCAGCCGGGAGGTGTCGTACACCGGCTCCGGGTAGTCGGCCTCCACCCTCGCCAGGCATCCCTGTTCGCACAGCCACTCCAGGGCGCTGGAAACCCGGTCGTAGTAGACCTCGATGTTCCTCCTGGCGTTGGGCGACAGGGCGAACTCGCCGTAGACGCTCCACCATCTGTGGGGCTTGAAACGCATCCTGGTGTCGTTGATCTGCATCATGGCGTAGCTCGGCGTGATCAGGACCCCCTCGGCCAGCAGGCTGATCTCCAGGATTCTGGCTAATGCCCTGGATGTCAGCTCCAGGTATGACTTCTCGGAATCGAAGAGAGGCACGGCAAACCTGGCCAGGGTAAGCATCACTAGCAGGGCCCCATCCTGCAAACCCCTGAGGCAGGAATCGTACTCCATCCTGAGCACGTCGATATCCCATCGGGGCCTCTTCTTCACCTGGTAGTGGGGCTTGCGTCCCTGCTTGCCCGATATGGCAATGAAATCTATGTCGCTGAACCGCCGCAGGGGGTTGACTTGATCATCATTGGAGATGCCGTACGCCGCCGACCCGCAGGAGAGGACGCTCTCGTTCTCGGCTCTCCCGAATTCCTTCAGGTAGAGTCGTTCCAGGGCATCGACGGGGACCTCTCTATAGCACGACTCCTTCCTGTCGACCTGGAAGGGTGGGTAAGTCAGTACGTCCTCCATCTCCCCTCGTCTCCCCGCTGTGGTGGCGACCATCGCAATTGCACCACAGTTTCCCGGCCTCTGTCAACCTGGGCATGTCGGCCTGAATGCCAACAGGCTCTTCAAACCGGCCGACAGTCGTGCTAGCATTACTGCGGCCGGGCCAAGCCCCCAGGGATGAGGACATAGTACGGTGAGGTTCATCCAGACCGCAGACTGGCAGCTGGGAATGAAGGCGGCCCGCGTTGGCGGCGTCGCCCCCCGCCTGCGCGAAGAGCGCCTCGCCGCCGCCAGGCGGGTGATCGCAGTGGCCCGGGACCAGGCAGCGGGGTTCATCCTGGTGGCCGGCGACACCTTCGAAGACAACGGCGTGGAGCGGACCCTGATCCAGAAGGCGGCGGACATCCTCGGCGGCAGCCCCGTGCCGGTCTATGTCATACCCGGCAACCACGATCCGCTGACTCCCGGATCGGTCTGGGAACACCCGGCGTGGAAGACCATGCAGCACGTCCATGTCCTCCGCGAGGAGCAGCCGGTGGAGGTCCCGGGCGGCATCCTCTACCCCTGCCCGGTGAAGGACCGGCAGTCGCGCAGGGACCCCACCTCGTGGATAGCGGCAGGCGATGCCGGGGCCATCAGGATCGGCCTGGCCCATGGCACCGTCGAGGGCGTTCCCCAGCTGGAGCCGGACCACCCCATTGCCCGCGATGCTGCGGCGCGGAGCGGACTGGACTACCTGGGCCTGGGCCACTGGCATTCCACGGCCACCTACGCCGCGCCTGACGGTGCGGTGAGAATGGCCTATTCCGGGACCCATGAGACCACCAGCTTCGGCGAGCGGGACAGCGGCAATGTCCTGGCCGTGGACATCGCCGGCCCGGGATCACCACCGCGGGTCACGCCGCTGCGCACCGGAGGCCTGACCTGGAGGGTGGTGGAGAAGGACATCCGCGAGCCGGGTGACCTCCGCCGGGTCCGCGCTGATATCGAGGCAGAGGGGAATCCGGGATCGACCCTCGTCGAATTGCGCCTGAAGGGCCTGCTGGCCGTGGATGAGCGCGACGAAATGGCCCGCATGGAGGAGATCCTGGCCTCCCGCTTCCTCTTCCATCAGATCGACATCTCCGGACTGCGGCCCTCGCCCGGGGACGCCAGTTGGCTGGCCGGTCTGCCGCCCGGCATGCTGCAGACAGTGGCGGCACGGTTGCAGGAGCTGTCTGATCCGGGCTTCTCCGGACAGCGTCCCGATGGCGCTTCACCGGAGGTGGCCTCCCGGGCACTCATCGAGCTCTATGCTCTGGTCACGGAGGGGCCGCGGTGATCCTCCGTTCGATCCGCGTCTCGGGCTGGCGCTGTTTCGCCGACGTCATCACGGTGGGGCCGTTTCAGGAGGGCCTGAATGTCATCCATGCCCCCAACGCCACCGGGAAGTCCACCCTCTTCGAGGCTATCCGCCGCGGCCTGCTGGACGGACACCGTGTTGGCGGGAAGGAAGTCGAGGTCATCCGTCCCTGGGGTCGTGCCCTGGCGCCCGCGGTGACGGTGGAGTTCAGCCACGGCGGCCAGGAGTACCGCATCGCGAAGCGGTTCCTGGACAACCCGTCCTCGAAGCTAGGAAGGAAGGAAGGCAGCCGCTTCGTCAGCCTGGCTGAGGCCGGCAAAGCCGACGAGATGGTGCGGACCATGATCAGCAGGAATGCCCCGGGAAGGGGCCTCTCCAGGCCGGAGAACTGGGGACTGGCGCAGGTGCTCTGGACGACGCAGGGCGACCTGGCGCTGGAAGGCCTCTCCGGCGACCTCGTGGCTGACATCAGTTCGTCGCTTGGGAGACAGGTGGCCGAGCCGTCCGCCGGCCCCGTAGAGAGGAAGGTGGAAGAGTCCTACCTCAGGATCTACACGCCCGGAGGCAAGTACAGGGTTGGCAAGGATGCCTCACTTGTTGTCCAACTCGGGCACAGCCTCGAATCCGCTCGGGGGGAAAGGGCCGCTGCCGTGACCAGGCAGCGAGACTACGAAGAAGCGGCCAGGCGTGTGGAGGACCTGCGGGCCAGGCGTGCCCAGGCCAGACGCGACGAGCAGCGTCTTGGTGAAGAGATGAAGCAAGCGCGGGCAAGAGCGGAGTCCTTCCGGGAGCTGATGTCCGAAAGGAACGAGAGGACGGCGCGAGCCGGCGAGCAAGAAGCGAAGCACGCCGATTTGAAGCGGCGCATGGACGAGATCGTGAATACCAGGGGGGAAATCAAGAAGGCCGCCGACTCCCTGCAGAAGATGGTAGGCGACCTGCCTTTGCACCAGCGCGAACTCCGGCAGCGCGAGAAGGAAGCGGCAGGGGCCAAGTCGGCCCTCGAGAATGTGCGTAGTGAACGACCCAAGGTCGATGCGGCACGGGAGTTGGCGGAACAGGCCCGCCAGTTTGTGGAGAATGCCAGGGCCCTGGCCGCCCTGGACGCAGAACTGCAGAAGATCACAACGGCACTGGAAGCTTTGAACCGGCGGAAGAGGGAGCGGGCTGAACATGTCGCCCCGGATGACAACGCCATGAGGGCCATCCGCAGGGTGGTGAAGAAGCGCGATGAGGCACAGCTCCTGATCGAGGCATCCCTGATAACCCTGGAGGTCGTCCCCGAGAAGGGTGGCAAGCTGGTTGTCATTGCCGGAGAAGAGCTGGGCGAGGTCCAGCTCAGTGCCGGGGTTCCCACACGAGTCAGCGGTTCGCCGGAGGTGGTGGCTGACCTGCCGGGCATCTCCAGGCTCAGGGCATCCGGGCCCGCTGGATCGGTCGAGGAACACCGCGCGGAGCGGGCTGAGGTTGAACGTGAGCTGAGGAGACTCACCGAGCCATTCGGGACATCCGACGTCGAATCACTCGAAGCCCTGGTGGAGAAACGCCGGGCTCTGGACAGAAAGATAGTTGAGGCGGATACCCAGATTGAAACCTGGCTCTCAGGCCGTACTCTTGACGAGATCCAGCGGCAGCGTTCGGAGGTCCAGGCGGTCTGTGCCAGGGTGATCCAGGATCATCCCGAGTGGGAGAGGAAACCCCCTGATCCCTCTGCCCTCAAATCTGACGCGGATGCTGCCGGGTACTCCTTCGTCCGTCAAGTGGAGAAGGCGGAATCCGGCTGGGATGCGGCACAGAACGCCCTGACTGCTGCCCGTGGCAGGAGTGAGCAGGCCAGCTCCCAGGCTGAAGGCATCAGAACCATGATCACGTCGTTGGAGACCAGGCTGGCGGAACTCACCGGCGATGGCAAGTCGGATGAGCAGCGCGCCGAAGAGATCACGGGGATCAGGCTCTCGTGGGATGCGGCCAGGACGAAGCTCCAGGATATTGAGAGGCAGCTCTCGGAGTTCAGGGACGACCCCGTGGACACTGCATCCCGGCTGGAGAGGCAACTGCAATCGGCGGAGGACGCAGCCAGGAAGGCAGGTGAAGACGAGAAGACGGAGGAAGGGAAGCTGCAGATGCTGGGCGGCCAGGGCCCCTACTCAGAGCTGGTCGCTGCGGAGGAGAAGGTGGCCTCTCTGCAGGCTGAGGTGGCTGCCGAGGAGTTGCGCGCCGGAGCCATACGTTTGCTGTATGACACGCTCAAGCAGTGCCAGGCCGAGGCTGCGGCTGCCGTGGCCGGGCCGGTGGAGGCCGTGGCCACCCAGATGGTCCAGCGGATCGCCGGCGGACGGCTGGGCCGGCTGAAGCTGGGCCAGACCTTTGGGCCGGCCGGCGTGGTTCCCGAGATCAGCGGGGAAGAGGCCCCTCTGGACAGTGTCTCCGGCGGCGAGCGGGAGCAGATCTACCTGGCAACGCGGCTGGCACTGGCCGAGGTGCTGGCCAGAGAAGAACGCCAGATGGTGGTCCTCGACGATGTCATGACCTTCACCGATGCCGGGCGGATGGCCCGGGTGATGGCCATCCTCGAAGAGGAAGCCCAGCGCCTGCAGATCGTCATTCTTACCTGCCACCCGGAGAGGTACCGGGGGCTGAACGGGGCGCTGTTCATTGATCTGGAGGACTTGCTGGCGGCCGGCAGGGCGGGCGCCGTCTAGGGCCGTTCCGGATGACACCCATGGCATTCTGCGGCACCCATCCAGGGGAAGGAAGCATGCTGGAGACTGAGGGCAGGTCCCCCGCCGTCCATCTCTCCTTTTTCCGGCAGAGCAGCCGCTGAGGTGTGACCCTCCCAGGAGCAGACAGAGCGGACATGAGCGTTGAAATCCGTTTTCTCGGCTGGGATGCCCCCGCCACCACCAAGGTGCGGGAGTTCCTCATCCCCGGGCCGCCCTCCAAGGCGGTTGACTTGGGCAGGGAGCTCGTCGTGGTGCCCACCAACCAGGCGGGACGGCGGCTGCGGGAGGCGCTGGCGGCATACTGTGCCTCTCACAAGACGGCCCTCCTCTCACCATGGGTGGTCGAGCCGACCTATTTCCTGCAGCCCGGGGAAGGCGCGGCCACCATTGCCGGCCCGCTGGAGACGATCGCGGTCTGGGTCGAGGTACTGCTGAGGACAGACCTCAACCGGTACAGGGGGCTCTTCCCCACGGGTGTCCCTTCACCGGATTTCACCTGGGCCCTGCACACCGCCGGCCTGATTCAGAATCTGCGCAAAGACTTGGCCGACGGCGGGTACCTCATCAGCCACATTGTCCGTGACCGCAGCAACCTGCTGGAGGAGCTGGAGCGGTGGCGGGACGTGGCGGCGCTGGAGACCGCCTACCTGGAGCGCCTGGCCTCGCTGAGGCTGACTGACAAGTACCGGAGTATGATCCAGTCCGCCGAGAACCCCGAGGTAAGCCGGGGAGTGGAGCGGATCATCGTTGCGGCCGTGCCCGACCCCACCCCGCTGACCGTCCGGGCGCTGGAACGGCTGGCCGCCAGGATGCCCGTCATCGTGATGGTCCATGCGCCGCAGTCGCTGGCCGACCACTTCGATGGCTGGGGCCGTCCCCTGGCCGCCGCATGGGCGGAGTCCCGCATTGCCGTACCGGACGCCGGGGCCAACATCATCCTGTCCGGGTCCCCCTGGGCCCAGAGCGCCCGGGCCGTGGAGCTGATCGCCGCTGAGGCGGAGCGCTTCGGCCCGGCCGACATCGCCATCGGCGTTCCCGACGGCCAGGTGACCCCTTTCCTGGCAGCCGATCTGGTCAGGAAGGGGCTGGTGCCCTTCGACCCTGCCGGCAGGTCGATTTCCCAGCATCCGTTGTATCTGCTGCTGGACGCCTTCCGGGAACTGGTCAGCGAAGCCAGCTACCAGGCGTTCAGCACTGCGGTGAGGAACGCCGATCTCCTTGATCTGCTTGCCGGGGAACACCGGCTGTCTGCGTACCGCCTGCTGGAGGAGCTGGACAACTTCCAGAACAACCGCCTGCCCCAGACGTTGGACGATATCGAGCAGGGACTGCTCCCCCGGGCTGGGCCGGAAGCCCGCCCCGAATCCCCCAACCTGTCCCGGGCGGCTGGCTTCCTTCTGGATCAGGTGAGCGAGTTCGAGAGGGCCGATCTGGACACCGCGCTGCGGGGCTTCCTGCAGGAGGTCTATGAGAAGCGCACCGTCAACCCCCGCCGCCCCGACGACGCTGATTTCATCACCGTGGCGGAGTCCATCGACGATGCGCTGCGCCGGCTGAAGAGCGACGCGGTGCTGGCCCTGGGACTGGACAAGAGGCAGGCCCTGGAGCTGCTGCTGTCGTCCCTGGGAAGCCAGACCTACAACCCTGAGCCGCAGGAGGGCGCCGTCATCGATCTGGAGGGCTGGCTGGAGCTGCCCTGGAACGACGCCCCCTTCCTCATCGTCACCGGCATGAACGACGGGTCGGTGCCTGCCACCCGCCTCGATGATGTCTTCCTGCCCGACTCCCTGCGCTGGAAACTGGCGCTGCGCCACGATGCCGACCGGCTGGCCCGTGATGCCTATCTCATGAACACCCTCATCGAGTCGCGCCGGGAGCGGGGCCGGGTGTGTTTCATCGCCGGCAAAACGGGCGGCACGGGGGATGTTCTCAAGCCGTCGCGCCTCCTCTTCCTCTGCAGCGATGAGGAGCTGCCTCAGCGGGCGGAGCGTCTCTTCGGCAGCCCGGCTGAGACCAGGGCCAATGTCCCTTCCAGTATCTCGTTCCGCCTGGAGGTCACGCCCCCCAGGGACGTAGGGGCCGGGAAGCTCACGCTGGCCTCCATCCAGGTGACCGCCTTCAGCCAGTACCTGGCCTGCCCCTTCCGCTTCTATTTGAAGAGGATTCTGGGCATGGAGGAACTGGACGATCTGAAGCCGGAGCTGGACGCCATGGATTTCGGCTCGCTGGTCCACGACGTGCTCCAGGCGATGGCCCAGGATGAGGCCATGCGCTGCTGCCGTGAGGCCGGGCAACTGGCCGATTTCCTCTGTGCCAGCGCGGATGATTGGGTGGCCAGGCGGCTGGGCCGGCACCCGCCCCTCCAGGTGGAGGTGCAACTGGAGTCAGCCAGGCAGCGCCTCCGTGAGGCCGCCAGGGTGCAGGCCAGGCTGGTCCGGCAGGGCTGGGAGATCCTGGCCTGCGAGAGGCCCATCCAGGATGAAATTGAGGGCATGGTCATCAGGGGCAAGATAGACCGCATCGACCGGCACAGGGAGGACGGCCGCATCAGGCTGCTGGACTACAAGACCTCGGAGCAGCCCCAAACGCCAGAGGAGGCCCACATCTCCTCGCTGCCCAGGGACCGGGAGATCGCGGAGCACGCCACGCTGACCCTGAACGGCGTCCAGCGACGCTGGACCGACCTGCAACTGCCCCTCTATGCCATCCTGCTGTCGTCCGAGCCCGACTTCCCGGGGCGCTGCGAGCTGGGCTACTTCAACCTGCCCAAGGCCCTGCCGGATACCGGCCCGGTCATTTGGGAATCCTTCGCCGCCCACCTCCTCCAGTCGGCCCGGGCCTGTGCCGCCGGGGTGATCAGGGACATCCGCAGCCGCACGTTCTGGCCCCCCGCCCCGAGGGTGCGCTATGACGACTTCGAAGGTTTGTTCCCCGGCGACGTCTCCGACTGCGTCAACGGGGAGGCCTTCCAGGCCTATCTCAAGGGGGATGCGGCATGACCATGGAAGGCATTGGCCACAAGGCCATCTCCGCCTCGGCAGGGTCGGGCAAGACCTTTCAGCTGGCCCACCGCTACATCGAGCTGATGGCCCGGGGGGTGAAGCCGGAGCGGATCATCGCCCTGACCTTCTCCCGGAAGGCCGCCGGGGAGATCTTCGACTCCATCGTGGAGCACCTCTGCAAAGCGGCCGCCGCCCCGGAGCAGGCGGCTCAGACCGGCGGACTCATCGGCAGACCCGGGATGACGCAGAGCGATTTCCTAGCCATCCTCCGGGAGCTGATGCAGAGCCTTCAGTCCCTGCGCATCAGCACCATCGACAGCTTCACCGTGGGCGTGGCCCAGGCCTTCCCCATGGAACTGGGCATCCCCCCCCGCTTCCAGCTGGTGGAGGACAGCGGGACGGCCTCCGGTGCTCAGCAGGAGGTGCTGGCCCGGGCCTTCAACCGCCGCCAGGCGGACCCGGCGGTGCGCCGCCAGTTCCTCCGGGCCTTCAAGCAGGCTACCTTCGGCAGGGAGGAGAAGGGACTGGCCGACAGGTTCGACCGGCTGATCGGCGGCTACCACGGACACTATCAGGTCCTCCCCGAGCCGGCGGCCTGGGGGGACGAGCGGACCATCTGGCCCGAGGGGTCGTTCTGGCTGAAAGCCGACGGAGATGTGAAGTCGGCGGCCGGCGAGCTGGAGGGGTTGCTCCGCGGGGACGGCCTCTCCGACAAGATGATGCACCGCTGGATCACCTTCATTGAGGCCGCCCGCGATTTCGGCACCGGTTCAGCCTGGAAGAGGGAGATGGAGTACCTCTTCGGCAGGCTGGCCCCTCTGGCTGATGCCCTGAGGAGGGGCGACTGCACGGTCAAGACCGATGGCGGCACCTGCCATCTGTCGCCCCAGGAATGCCGCCTGGCCCTGACCCTGGTGGCCCACATCATGAAGACCGAGCTCAGCGTGGCCGTGGAGAAGACCCGGGGCATATACCAGGTTCTGGACCTCTACGAGCGGTTCTACGACAGCCTGCTGCGGCGGCAGGGCAGGCTCACCTTCACTGACGTCCAGTACCTGCTCACCGCGGGGAACCGCTACAGCGGAGGGGCGCTGCTCAGCCGCCTGCCCTCTGCGGAGGCGCGACTGTACATCGACTACCGCCTGGACTGCCGGCTGGACCACTGGCTGCTGGACGAGTTCCAGGATACCAGCGATCTCCAGTGGGAGGTCCTCAGCAACCTGGCCGATGAAATCCTGCAGGACGACAGCGGACGGCGCAGCTTCTTCTACGTCGGCGATGCCAAGCAGGCCATCTACGGGTGGCGGGGCGGCAACGCCCGGCTGTTCAGCCAGGTGCTGGCCCGGTACAGGGAGCACATCCAGCTGGACCACCTGGCCACCTCCTATCGTTCCTGTCAGGCCGTCATCGACGCCGTGAACAATGTCTTCGGGGCGATTTCGGCGGACCCGCTCCCCGCAGGGGCGGTGGCCCAGTGGCAGAGCCTGTGGCAGGTCCATCGCTGTGAGAAGGGCAAGGTCCCCGACCACGGCTGCGTTGCCGTCCTGGAGCCGCCCTGTGATGAAGGCCGGACCAAGCCCGGCGACGAAGACCGCTACCGCGCTGTGGCCCGCCTCCTCCAGGAGATCGATCCCCCCGGGCGGAGGCTGTCGGCGGCGGTCCTGGTCCGCACCAACAAGAGCGGCAACGAACTGGTGGACTTCCTCCGCCGCGAATGCGGCGGCATGCGCATCGTCCATGAAGGCAGGGCCTCCATCAAGGACAACCCCGTGGTGGCCGCCCTGCTCTCGCTGGTGAAGTTCGCTGCGCATCCGGGGGATACCCTTGCCTGGCGGCACCTCCAGATGAGCCCCCTCGGCGGCTCCCTGGCCGGGGAGCGGCTGAGCCGGGGCAGCCTGCCTCCGCTGCTGCTCCGCCAGATACAGTCCGAGGGCTTCCAGTCCCTCATCCGTACCTGGGGCGGCAGGCTTGACGCCCGGCATCCCCTGGATGAGTTCGGGCGGAAGAGGCTGAACGAGCTGATCAACGCCGCCATCGAGTTCGACGGGACGGACAGCCGGGACTGCAACGAGTTCCTCCGCTTCATCGACGGCTATGAGATCCACGACCTGGCCAGCGACGATGCCGTCCGGGTCATGACCATTCACCAGTCCAAGGGCCTGGGATTCGACGTTGTCATCCTCCCGGACCTGCAGACAGGCAACATGGCTGCCGGCCCGGTCGACTTCGCCGTCGCCCGGAATGAGATCACCGGCAGGCCGGCCTGGGCCCTGGTCATGCCCCGGCGCCTGGTGGCCCAGCAGGATGCCGTCCTGAAGGGGGAACTCCAGGCCGGCGACGAGACGACCGCCTTCGATGCCCTGTGCCTCCTCTACGTGGGCATGACCAGGGCCAGGAAGGGTCTTTACATAATCACCGCCTTCCCCGGCCGGACCTCCACCCTGTTCAGCCCGGCGGCCTTCGTCAAGCAGCAGCTTGCCGGTGACCCCCGGCCGGTCAGCGGCCGCCCGGTCAACATCGCCGGCGAGGAGTTCACCTGCCTCTACGAGACGGGGGAGCGCCACTGGTACCTGGCTGCCCCCGAGCCTGCGCCATCTGTGGCGGCTGCCCTGCCGGCGGAGCTGCCGGCCGACTTCCGGCGCAGGCCGTCGCACAGGCGGCGGCTGGTCCATGTTCAGCCCTCCAGGAGCGCCGATATCGAGCGCAAGGCGGGCTGGCTCTTCGCCCCCGAGGCCAAGGACAGCCTGGATCTGGGCACGGCCATCCATGAGCTGTTTCGAAGGGTATCCTGGCTTGGCGAGATGGATACGGATGAGATGGTCCGCCAGTGGAGCAAGACAACCGCCCTGACGGAGGAGCTGCGGGGGCGGGTGGAGGGGCTGTTCCGCCGGGCCGTCGCCCTGCCCGAGATCCTCCAGGCACTATCCAAGCCCCGGGGCAATGTCTGGCTGTGGCAGGAGAAGGACTTCGAGACGGTGCTCGGCAACCGCTGGGTGTCGGGGACCTTCGACCGCGTGGTGACGGAGCGGAACGAAGCGGGGATTCCGCTGCGGGCCACCATACTCGATTTCAAGAGCGATGAGGTGGCCGACGGCGCCGATCCGGCCGCACTGGCGGAACGCTACCGTCCCCAGATGGTCCTCTACCGGGATGCCCTGTCGCAGATCCTTCGCCTCAAGCCGACCAGGATTCAACTCCGGCTGGTCTTCGTCCAACCCGGGAAGGTCATCGATCTCACTGCCTGAAGGCCTTCGCGACCCCCCAAGGCTGCCCCGATCGCCGCGCCAGCATCTTCTGGGGTATACTGTGGGCCGGGATTCCCATCCGGGGGACGTGCGGGATGGACATGAACAGCCCCCTGCAGGTGAAGAACAGAGCCGGCTGGCGGGCCTGGCTGGAGCAACACCACACCGCAGAGAAAGAGGTCTGGCTGGTGCTCTACAAGAAGCATCTGGCCCGGCCGGGCCTCTCCCTCGATGATGCGGCGGAGGAAGCCCTCTGCTTCGGCTGGATAGACGGCAAGTTGAGGCGGATCGATGATCAGAAGCATATCCTCAGATTCACTCCCCGGCGGCGGGGCAGCATCTGGTCGGAATCGAACAAGGCCAGGGTCCAGCGGATGATCGAGCAGGGCCGGATGACCGCAGCCGGGCTGGCCAGGGTGAGAGAGGCCAGGGAGAACGGGGAGTGGGACCGGGCCGCGCTGCGGGAGGACGTCACCTCCATTCCCCCCGATCTGGGCGCGGCGTTACAGGCGAACGGGATGACGCCGGCCGACTTCGAGAAGCTGGTTCCCTCACTGAGGAAGCAGTACCTCCACTGGATTAACAGTGCCAAGACCGACCCCACCAGGCAGAAGCGCATTGCCGAGACCGTCAGGGTCGTCGAAGCCAAGAAGAGGCCAGTCAGCCATAGATAGGTCAGCCATGTCGTCAGTGACGGAGGTAGTCGACAAGCTCAAGGCCCGGGCCCGGCCCGATCAACTGGGGGGCATGGCCCGGTACGGCATCAGCGTTGACCGCCGGTTGGGCGTGTCCATACCTGAGCTGAGGAAGCTGGCCCGGGAGTTGGGCCGGGATCACCGACTGGCCCTTGGCCTGTGGCGGACCGGCATCGCCGATGCCCGCATCCTGGCCTCCATGGTGGACGATCCCGCCAGGCTGACTGAGGCCCAGATGGAGGCATGGGTGAAGGACTTCGACTCCTGGGACGTCTGCGACCAGGTCTGTGACAATCTCTTCGAGAAAGCCCCCTTCGTCTGGAAGAAGATAGCCGACTGGTCTGAGCGGGAGGAGGAGTTCGTCAAGAGGGCCGCCTTCGCCCTGATGGCGTGCCTGGCCTGGCACGACAAGAAGGCCGGGGACGACCGGTTCACCGAGATCTTCCCGCTGATAGTCCGAGGGGCCACCGACGAGCGCAACTACGTCAAGAAGGCGGTCAACTGGGCCCTGCGGAACATCGGCAAGAGGAACCCCCGCCTCAACAGGGAGTCCATCGCCGTGGCCCGGGAGATCCAGCGTCTGGACTCCAGGGCCGCTCGCTGGATCGCCGCCGACGCCATCAGGGAACTGGAGGGCCAGGCTGTTCAGGCCAGGCTGAAGAGAGGAGGATCCTAGATGAAGGTTGTGCCTCTGGACAGGGTGGAGAAGGCCGCTGTGAACATGGAGGGTGCCTCGGGCATCGCCAAACAGATCCCCGTCTCCAGGACCGATGGCTCGCCCTCGTTCTCCTTTCGGGTGTTCACCTTCGAGCCCGGCGGCCACACCCCGTTCCACACCCATCCCAACGAGCACATCAACTACGTCATCGAGGGCCAGGGGGTCATTGTCAGGGAGGACGGCCAGACACGGCCCATCAAGAAGGGGGACTTCGCCCTGATCCTGCCCCATGAGAAACACCAGTACCGCAACCAGTCCCCGACCGAGCGCCTGGTCATGATCTGCGCTGTTCCGGTGGAGTACGAGTGATAGCTGCACTGGGTCAGCGATCCTGACCGCAGTGGCCGGAGGGAACCGTGACGAAGTACATTTTCCTCATCCACAGCCCGGAAGCCGTTGACAGGGCAGCCTTCAAGTCGCGCCTGTTCGATACGCTGGTGCCCCGGTTGCTCGCCCTGGACCCGCAGAAGCTGAAGCTCGACCTGACCGAGCCGAAGCTGCCCAGGTTCGCCGTCATGCCCCTGAAACGGACCGGACTGGCCATGATATCCATCTGGGACGGCTGGGATGACCGGGCGCATCAGTGGCAATCGGAGGTGGCCGGCCTGGACTGGAAGGTGTTCGGCTACCAGGTGGCCGAATCCACGCCGGTGGCCTACCGCAAGGACTGGAAGGATGGTGAGGCCTCACCGGGCATGGTCATGTTGACCATCATGAAGCGGAACGCCCGCCTGCACCACAAGCAGTTCATGGATGAGTGGTTCGGCCATCACACCCCCATGGCCGTGCGGATCCATCCCCTGTGGAACTACATCCGCAACGTGGTGGAATCGGCGGTTGTCGAGGGCTCCCCCGCGTTCGACGGCATCGTGGAGGAGCATGTCCGGGCCCGCCGGGACGTCACCAATCCGGTCCGTTACTTCGGCGGCCTGCTCCATTTCATCCCCAACATGATCCGGGTCGGCCTTCATGCCAACAAGTTCCTCGACCTGTCGGTGATCGAGAACTACCTTCTCACGGAGTACCACATCCGCAGCTAGGTCCGGCGCTTCCACGCCGGTGACCGCGGACCCCCGCTCCCCTGCCTTCAGACGAAGGTCAGGAACAGCCAGTAGACCCCGCCGCAGACCACGGTGAGCGGCAGTCCCACCTTCACGAAATCCCAGAAGGTCAGGGTCTGGTCTGACTTCGCCTCCGCGTTCTGGATGATGATCACGTTGCTGGCTGCTCCCAGGATGGACAGATTGCCGGCGATGGTGCTTCCCGCCGCCAGGGCCATCAACTGCCTGGTGGACACCCCGATCTCCATCAGCATGGGCAGGTAGAGGGCCACCAGCGGCACGTTGGAGATGAACTGGCTCAGGACGATGCTCACCACCAGGATCATGCCCAGCGAGGTCATGTGGGGCAGCGCCGAGTCCAGCGCCCTTTGTAGGACATCGGAGTTCCACACGGCCTCCATCAGGATGAACATGGCCGCGAAGAAGACAAGTGTCGGCCAGTCGATATCCCTGACCAGCGTCAGCCTCTTGCGACTGAACATGAGAATGGGCGCGGCGCTGGCCAGGGCGATGTAGGTCAGCCGGAAGTCTATGTTCAGTCCGGCGAACACCGTGACTATCTTGGCCAGCACCAGGGTTATCAGCAGGGCCAGGGAAACCTGGGAGAGAAGGGCCAGCTTCGGATCGGATATCGACTCCTCGCGCCAGCCCGGTGACCGGCTCCGGAAGTCCGCCCGGAAGTTCAGTCGCAGCAGCAGGTAGGCCAGCAGCAGGCAGATCATCGTTGGCAGGAAGAGGTATCTCAGGAAGGTGACGAAGGGATTGGTGATGTCACCGTTCATGGCCACCAGCAGGTTCTGCGGGTTGCCGATGGGACTCATCACGCTGCCGATGGTCACGGCAAAGGCCAGCGCCAGCAGCAGGACCTTGCGGTCGGCCTTGAACTTCGCAGCCAGGGCCAGCGCCACCGGTGTGCCCACGATGGCCAGGGTGTCGTTCATCAGGAATGCCGAGAGGGTTCCCATGCCGAACAGGATGAGCAGCACCAGGCCGTCCAGGGTGCGGGCCCTGCCGAACAGACGGTGCGAAAGATGGGACAGGTAGCCGCTCTCCTCCAGGGCCTCCCCCACCACGAACATCCCGAAGAGGAAGAGCATCACGTCTGGGTTGACCGCCTCGAGGGCCTCAATCGGAGAGATCTGCCCTGTCGCCAGGACCGCCACGGCGCCCAGCAGCATGATCTGCCAGATCGGCAGCCTTATCCGGCCCACCTGACGGACTGCGATGAGCAGGAAGACCAGCAGCAGGACGACCAGCGATATCATGGTCTTGACCGGGTGGGCGAATCGGGTGCGGGTGGTCGCCTGTGGGGATAGACAGGCGGGTTGACCGGCCCTTGAACATGGACTGAGAGGCCGCAGCCTCTCAGTCCCTTCGGTTTCCCTTGCCTGTCTGCAGAATCCGTGCTCTGGTGGCCTCTGTTACGATTTCCCTTTCTTGGGGTTCTTCGGGCTCTTTGAACCGGCGGGAGCAGCCGCCGGACCCGCCGCGGACGACACGGTCTCCGGCGCCGCCTCTTCGGTATCCCGCCCGAACGAGGTCTGTCTCTTGGAGAAGTACAGGGACACGGCGATGACCAGGATGCCGATGACTATGGCCGCGATGATTGCCGGGGATTTGTCTCTGTCCACCCAATCGTCGCCAACCTTGACCACCATCATCGAGGCGGCGATGACTGACACCAGGTTGATCACCTTGATCAGCGGATTCAGCGCCGGCCCGGCGGTGTCCTTCAGGGGATCGCCCACGGTGTCGCCAACCACGCTGGCTTTGTGGGCCTCGGAGCCCTTCCCTCCGTACAGACCGTCTTCGATGGTCTTCTTGGCATTGTCCCAGGCGCCCCCGGCATTGGCCTGGAAAACCGCCATCAGCTGTCCCACCAGGATCACCCCGGCCAGGAAGCCGCCCAGCGCCTCCAGCCCGAAGAGGAAGCCGATGACTATCGGCGAGACTATGGCCAGCAGCGCCGGGGTGAGCAGTTCCTTCTGGGCCGCTCCGGTGACGATGGAGACTACCTTCTCGTAGTCCGGATCGGCCTTGCCTTCCCACAGACCCTTGATGTTGGCGAACTGCCAGCGGACCTCATTGACTACGAAGTAGGCCGCCCGGCCCACCGCCGCGATGGTCAGCGAGCTGAACAGGAAGGGGATGGCCCCGCCGATGAGGAAGGCCACGAAGACCTTCCACTGGATCATGTCGATCTGCTCCACGCCGTACTCGAAGTAGAAGGAGGCGAACAGGGCCACGGCGGCCAGCACCGCCGAGGCGATGGCGATGCCCTTGGTGATGGCCTTGGTGGTGTTCCCCACCGCGTCGAGGTCGGCCAGGGTCTGACGGGCCTTCGGTTCCAGTCCCGCCATCTCCCCGATGCCGTTGGCGTTGTCGGACACCGGACCGAAGGCATCCATGGAAATGTTGTTCCCCGTCAGCGTCAGTTGTCCGATTCCGCACAGGGCCACGCCGTAGAAGATGCAGAGCAGGGTCTGCCCGCCGTCGAGGCCGTTGTTCCAGATCAGCGCCGAGGCCATGATGGACAGGGCGATGACGATGATTGACGTCACCGAGCTCTCCAGTCCCACCCCCAGCCCGTTCAGGATGGTGGTTGCCGGACCGGTCTTGGTGGACTTGGCGATATCCTTCACTGGACCCCTGTCGGTGCCGGTGTAGTAGTCGGTGAGGTAGTTGATGGCAATGGCCAGGACCACCCCGATGGATGTGGCCCAGAAGAAGCGCAGATCGTGGCAGTAGAAGTGCGAGAAGAGGAAGAAGGAGACCACCGACATTATCGCCGCCAGGATGTAGCCCCGGTGGATGGCCTTCATGGCGTTCTCCCCTTCCCGCAGGGCCCGCACCGAGTAGGTGCTGATGATAGAGGAGAACACCCCGGCCGCCCGCACCAGCAGGGGGAAGACGATCCAGATCAGGCTTCCTGTGGCGTCGGTGAGGAAGAGGCCCAGGATCATGGCCGAGACGATGGTCACCTCGTAGGACTCGAAGATGTCCGCCGCCATGCCCGCGCAGTCGCCCACGTTGTCGCCCACCAGATCGGCGACCACCGCGGCATTGCGGGGATCGTCCTCGGGGATGTTCTTCTCCACCTTGCCCACCAGGTCGGCGCCGACGTCGGCGGCCTTGGTGTAGATGCCGCCGCCCACCCTCATGAACAGGGCCAGCAGCGTTCCGCCGAAGCCGAATCCCAGCAGTACCAGCGGAGCGTCTCTGAAGAAGATGAGGAAGATCACCGTCCCGCCCAGCAGCCCCAGGCCGTCGGTGAGCATGCCGGTGATGGTGCCTGTGCGATAGGCTATCTGGAGAGCCTTGGTGAAGCTGGTTCGCGACGCCTGGGCCACCCGGATGTTGCCCCGCAGGGCCATGTTCATGCCGATGTAGCCCACCAGTGCCGAGAACAGCGCCCCCATAAGGAAGCCCCCGGCACGGCCCAGGCCGATGAGCCACTTGGGGTTGTTGTATTCGGACTCGCCCCCCGCAAACCAGCCGGTGGCGAAGACGAAGGCGGCCAGCACGAAGATGAGCAGGATGATGGTCCGGAACTGCCGCTTCAGGTAGGCGTTGCCGCCGTCGCGGATCGCCTTGGCGATACGCTTCATCTTGTCGTCGCCCTCGGGTTCCCGCATGATCTGACGGGCCAGGAAGGCAGCGTAGAGCAGACCGAGAAGGGCCACGATGACCACTGCGATCAGGGCCCCTTTCTCGAAGGAGCTGGCCTCCTCGAAACCATTGAACAGCGTTATGTCCATCTACTCATCTCCTCCACTGCGTCAAACATCCTGGGATTCGGTGCCACGCTGGTTTCACAGCACCAGCCAGAGAATGATCAGAATCAGAATGACCACTCCGGCGACTAGTCCCACCCTGATCAAGTCGCGGCGCACGTGCGACAGATCCGGGATCGGCTTCTGAACGCGCGCTCGGCTATCGGGCGCAGGTGGTGCGGTGCCGGGAGTGGGGCTTCTCTGAAGAGGCGGTCTTGGCGCCGCAGCCGCGGGAGGTCTGAAGCCGCCCGCTCTCCGGCCTCCCCTCCTCCGCCGGTGATGCGGCGCGCCCTTTCTGGATGCATAGCTGCCTGGTTTGGACATCTCTACTTACCCTGGCGACTCCGCCTGGGCCCCTCGAGTGCCGGCAGAGCCGACTGACCTGGGGAACGAAAGGGAGCGCCGAGGGTTGTCTTGGAGCAGTGGCAGAGTACATCGAGCACTGTTGAAATCCGTCCTCTGCTGTGCTACCGTATCCGTGTTTTACGAATCATGACTGGTGGGACGCGTCTAGTGGGTTATCATTCTAGTTGTGAGCGGCTGGCATGTCAAATAGCCTCGGTCTGCCCGTGGCTCTGCACCAGCCTCTTGAAGGAATGCCGTGTCTGAGTGGACTTTCCTCACCAATCATGCCCTGGTGCTCAGCCTGCTGGCCAAGCACCCGCGGATAACCGCCCTGGATCTGGCGGAGTCCATCGGCGTCCGGGAGAGGGCCATCCGCCGGATCATCGCCGATCTTGAGGCCGCCGGGTACATCAAAAAGAAGAAGGAAGGCAGGAGGAACACCTACACCATCGACCTGAACATGCCGCTTCGCCATCAGACGCATCAGCACGTCGCCATCGGCAACTTCCTGGAGGCGCTGGCCTGGGAGAGGGTGGCCGGCAATCCCCCGCCGCCCCGGCCTCGGGGCAGGCGTCCGGGCTCCAGTCGCCATCGACCCGGCCCGGGAGGGACCGCTGAGAGAGGGGCGTCGCCGCTGCCATCCAAACGATGAGGATCCTGCAGTTCTCCATCGCCTTCACGCTGGTCCTGGCCTTCCTCACCGGGCTGGTCATGGCCATGCTCTACTCAACCAAGGTGGCCATTGCCGTGCCTATCCTCACCTTCGGCCTGACCTTCGCCCTGCAGCGCTACATCGCCTGCTTCTTCGCCTACTTCGACATCCTCATCTCCGGGATCTACCGTCCCGGTGACAGGATCCGTGTCGGAGAGATCAAGGGCGATGTCCGCTGGGTGGGCCTGATCCACACCACCCTGGCCGAGGTGGGGGAGGACGAGAAGCTGGGGGGAGAGCTTACTGGCCGGATCATGCACCTGCCCAACCTGGTGGTCCTCGATCAGGCGGTCCTCAACTACTCCAAGGACTACTCGGTCCGCCAGAAGCGCATTGCCTCCGACTACATGTTCGACGAGGCGCGCATCCCGGTCAGCCGCGACAGCAACGTCAAGAAGGCCACCGAGCTTCTGGAGGATATCCTCAGGTCTGAGGACGAGGTCTATCTGCAGCAGGTCCGTGAGGTCTTCCGGGACGGCTACCCCGAGTTCCTGGAGGAGGCCGTCAGCGGCCCCCGGGTGCTCATCCACGTGGAACCGAACTGCATCTGGATCAAGGGCAAGTTCGTCGCCCCGGTCCGCCAGCGCAACCAGTTCAAGAGCCGGATCATGGCCCAGTTCCTCCGGCAGGTCAAGTCCAGCACCGAGGTAAGGCTTCCCTCGGCGGCCCCCTTCCCGGCCTCATAGGCCGTCCTGCCCTGGGCCGCTGCAGTGACTACTTCTTCTCGGCGACGAGGTACTTCTCCGGGTTCTGATCGAAGGCCCTCTTGCATCCCGGGGCGCAGAAGTAGTACCTCTTGCCCTTGTAGTCGGATGTGGCTGCCGGCTTCTTCTCATCCACGGTCATCTTGCACACCGGGTCGATTGCCATGTCCAACCCCCTTCGGCGGACACGCCCTGGCGCGTGTCCCCTCTCGGAATCGCTCTACTCGGAGTCACCAGGAGAGGTCTCTCCGGATCCTCTCGAACTCCTCCTTCGATATCTCCCCCCTGGCGTAGCGTTCTCTGGCCAATGCCAGCGCGCCGTTCCCTCCGGAGTCCGAGCCCCTGACCCACCTGGATAGCAGCCACACCCCGAATCCGATCACCGCCCCCCAGAAGACCACCATCAGCAGCATTCCAATCGGCATCAGCCACCCTGCGCTACCTGTCCAGCACCACATACTCCTTCACCTCCCTCGCGTTTGATGTCAGCCTACCAGCCTGCCTGGTGCCGGTCTGTGACTTTGGTCATCACGTCCCACGGGAACGTGTCGAGGCCGTGCCTTGATCATCAGGCCGCAATGCTTCATACTACATGATCGGATATCGCATCCGGGGCCGTTCAGGCCCGCTGACTGGCGATCTTGATGAGGGAATCCGCTAGAAGAGCCTCTCTGGCGCTGGCCGCCGCCGTCCTGCTGGCTTTGCTCCTGGCCGGCTGCGGCCAGAGCGTCCAGGATGCCGTTGCGCCGGAGATCGCGGACATCACCACGCAGGATCTGACTGCCACCAGCGTCGTCATTGCCTGGACCACCAACGAGCCGGCCACCAGCCGGGTGGACCACGGCCTCACTGACCAGTACGGCCGGAGCACCACCACGGGCAGCGGACGGGCTGTCAGCCACGAAGTGGGGCTGATGGGGCTTGTCCCGGCCACCACCTACCACTACCGGGTCTACTCAGAGGACGCCGCCGGCAACGGAACCTTCTCGGCGGACCGCACCTTCGGCACGCCGGACATCGACGCGCCGCTCATCACCGGAGTCGCCGCTGGCGCTATCACCGGCGTGGGCGCCACCATCACCTGGACCACCAGCGAGCCGGCCACCAGCCAGGTGGACTACGGCCTGACCGACCAGTACGGTCAGGCCACAGCAGTGAATACAAACCTGGTCACCAGCCATAGCGTCAGCCTGACGGGGCTCACCGCCGGCAGCACCTATCACTACAGGGTCAGATCCAAGGACGCCCTGAACCACGAAGGCTTTTCGGATGACCACACCTTCACCACCAGTTCTGCCGGCTACCTGGTCATCTCCCCGGCCACCGCTTCGATCACCGCTGGCAGCACCCGGGCCTACACCGCCGAAGCCTTCGACCAGTTCAACAACAGCCTGGGCGATGTCACCTCCGCGACGGCCTTCTCCATTCAATCTGGCGCCGGAGGCAGTTGGGCCCGCAACGTCTACACCTCTCAGGTACCAGGCACCTGGACGGTTACCGGCACCTACACCGGACTCGCCGGCACGGCGACCCTCACGGTCGGCGCCGGCTCCGTCGCCTCAATCGTCATCTCCCCGGCCTCCAGCGCGATCATCGCCGGGAATACCCAGGCCTACACCGCCGAGGCCTTCGACCGGCTGAGCAACAGCCTGGGTGACGTCACCACCGGCACCATCTTCTCGATGGATGCCGCCGCTGGCGGCTCATGGGTGGCCAACGTCTACACCTCCCGCAAGGCGGGCACCTGGACTGTCACCGGCAGCTACGCCGGCCGCACTGACACCGCCTCACTCACAGTCACCAAGGCGGCGGCCGGCTCAATCGTCATCTCCCCGGCGGTGGGCACTGTCATAGCCGGGAACATCCAGGCCTACACCGCCGAGGCCTTCGACCAGTTCCAGAACAGTCTGGGCGACGTCACTGCCGGCACCGGCTTCTCCATACAGCCCGCCGCCGGTGGCAGCTGGCTGGCCAACGTCTATGCCTCACAGAAGAAGGGCACCTGGACCGTCACCGGCAGCTACCAGAGCTTCACCGCCACTGCCACTCTGACCGTCGCCGCCGCCACTCCGTTCTCCATCGTTGTCTCCCCCGACAACGTCAGCGTCGTGGCCGGGAGCGGCCAAGCCTACACCGTCGAGGCCTTCGACCAGTTCAACAACAGTCTGGGTGATGTCACCACCAGCACCCTCTTCTCCATACTGCAGCCTGGCCATGGTGGTACATGGTCTGCCAATGTCTACACTTCTCGCAAAGTAGGCACGTGGACCGTCAGAGCTACCTACGCTGTCATCAATGATGACACCCTGCTCACCGTCACTGCCGGCGCTGCCACGCGCCTTGATCTCACGCCGGACGGCGGGGTCGCCACCCCGGGAGTGGCTTTCAATGTGACTGTGACCGCCTACGACGCCTATGACAACGTGGCCACGGGCTACACGGGGACTGTCACCTTCGCCTCAACAGACGGCTCTGCCACCCTCCCCGGCCCCTTCACCTTCACCCCCTCCGATGGCGGCACCCACACCTTCAGTGTAACCCTGGTCATGCCTAGTCTGTCGTCAACTGTCGAGGTTACTGACGGGACTCTCGCTGATTCGGCCAGTTGGATGGTCGCGTAGCGGCCACGCATCCCCGGTCAGACTGGCACGGCCGTCCTGTTGCCCGCCGAGCCGCCTTGACCCCGCTGCTACGCTGGTTCCTTGCGGCTCCCCCGGATCACCTTGAAATCCCTGTACATGTCAGCCTCGATTGTCATGGCCACCTCAACAGTGCGGCCGTCGGCCATCTTCACCGAGGCTGATGCCGGGAAGACCTTCTTCGAAGTCAGCCTGGTAGAGGTCATGGTGATGCCCTGAGGTTCCTCCCCAAGCTCCTTGCGTACCGCAGACCTGACAACATCTTTGACCCATTCACCCGTGCTCATTGGCCCTCCCTTCCTCGTTTCCTTCCCTGGGCACGCATGTCATCTCCCGTCCCCGATTCTCCACCATTCTACCACTCCTCAGATAGGATCAAATCGCTGACACCACTTGTTGACCGGCACCGCGGCGGAGCGCCTTGACATCAGCCGCCGCTGGCTCTATAAGGTGTAGCGCAATGCCCATCATCCGCCTGGCCCGATTCAACCTCAGGCCCTACAGGAAGGGAGACGAGCACTCCATCGTGGAGAACATCAACAACCCCAAGATCTCCAGGGCCACCCTGACCATCCCCTATCCCTACACCATTGCCGATGCCCTCTCCTGGATCGACCAGAACCTGAAGGCCGCCAGGAAGCGGAAGAAGACCGAGATCAACCTTGCCATCGACATGGGCGGGCAGGTCATCGGCGGCATCGGCTTGAGCAAGATGGATGGGCACCAGGCGGAGATCGGCTACTGGCTGGCCGAAAGGTACTGGGGACAGGGGATCACCACCTCCGCTGTGGAGGCGCTCTCAGCATATGCCCTGAACGATCTGCGGCTGGCCAGGGTGTATGCCTACGTGTTCTCCTCCAACAAGGCCTCGGCCAGGGTCCTCGAGAAGGCCGGCTACGGGTTCGAAGGCAGGTCAAGAAGGCACGTCGTCAAAGACGGCAGGCGGAGGGACTGCCTCCTCTTCGCTGTGGGAAGCGCTCCGGGGGATTGACGTGGTCTGGGATGGCCGTCGGCCGCCCCGGCCATCAGGCGAACTTGAAGCCCTTATCCAGGAAGGCGGTCAGGCATGCTTCCGCGGCATCGATGTCATAGAGCTGACCCTTGTCCCTGGCCAGCTCCCTCAAGGCGGAGTCCAGTTGCTGTGCCGGACGGTATGACCG
Organism: Chloroflexota bacterium; assembly: GCA_016875915.1. Taxonomy (GTDB): domain Bacteria; phylum Chloroflexota; class Dehalococcoidia; order UBA2247; family RBG-13-53-26; genus RBG-13-53-26. Next base: position 25,429 of record VGOM01000006.1, on the reverse strand, counting down.
CTTGGAGCACATCGCCTCCACCACGTCGGCCACCGCCATGATGCGGGCTTCGAGCATGATCTCCTCCCCCTTGAGCCCCGCCGGATAACCGGACCCATTCATCCTCTCATGGTGCTGAAGCACGGCATCGGCGACGGCCCAGGGGAACTCGGCTTTGGTCAGCACGTCATATCCCGCCCGGGGGTGGGTCCTGACAATGGCCAGCTCCTCTTGGGTCAGCCTGTCGGGCTTGTTCAGTATCTCCGCCGGAATGAACGTCTTGCCCAGGTCGTGCAGACATGCCGCCACGCGGAGCATCTCCCGCCGCTCGTAGGGGAGGCTGAGAAGCGTGGCCATGGCGCAACTGAGGTCGGCCACCCTCTGCTGGTGACCGGCTATGGTCGGGTCTTTCACCTCCGCCATAAGGGTCATCGCCCGGATAGTGCCGTCCGCGGTCCCTTCCAGCTTCTTCAGCACCCGCTCCTCCTCAGCCCTGGCCTCCCTGCTCTGGGTCACGTCCCGGTGCACGCCCCGGTAGCCGCGCAGGTTGCCCTCCTCGTCGAAGAAGGGTATGCCGCTGGTCTCCAGGCTGACTGAATGGCCGTCCCGGTGCAGGTGGTTGCTCTGGATGAGACTGAATGACTTCCCCGCGGTGGCAAAGGAGGCCAGCATGCGGGACATGCGGTTTGTCTCCTTCAGGGGCATGAAGTCGCAGAAGGGCTTGCCGATCAGATCGTCAGGCTTGCGGCCCAGGATCGCGCTGGCACTGCAGCTGACCGATGTGTAGATCCATTTCTCGTCCACCTCCCATGTCGGGTCGTCAGCCGTCTCTCCCACGGTGCGCAGGCGGGCCAGCAGTTCTTCCTTCTCCTGCTCTATTGTTCTGACATGGGCCACCGCCTTGCTCAGTCTCAGGAGCAGCAATGATTCTCCGGCCATGCCTCGCCTTCCCTTCGATTCTGGGGTGTGTCCGTTGCCTGATGTTCGAGTCGAGTCTATCACCGGCGTCTTGCATGCCTGTCTCTATGGCGCCTTCGGGTCTTACAGATTTCATACCATGACAGCCGGTTTGTCTCTTGGTGGTGCGGAAGAGACTGGCGAAATGCCCTTTACACCGGGGACTCCTTGGTGTATAGTACTGAACCAAGGTTACGGTTTAGGTTATTACAAGCTTCATAGAATCCACTCCCAGTTCTCTCAAGCGTTGGATGACCCGGACTCTAGCCAGGGTATTAGAGATAGGAGGTCATCCAATGAGCCATCAGGGCAAGTCGCCCTCGGCGCTGATTGAAGCAGAATCACTGCCTTCGGCGTCGAACACCAGGTATTCCCCCATTCCCGAGACGGTTCCCGCGCAGGGTCCCTCTCCATCCGCCACGGACGGTTTCCAAGCCTTCCACCTTCACCCCAGCATCATGGCCGGGGTGCAGGCGGCCGGCTACGTCACCCCCACGCCTATCCAGATGAAGGCCATCCCCCCCGTCATGCAGGGCCGGGATCTCATCGGCCTGGCGCAGACCGGCACCGGAAAGACCGCCGCCTTCGTCCTGCCCATTCTGCACCGCCTGCTGGCCCGCCCCAGGGGTCAGGTGGGCGCTCTGATCATCTCCCCCACGCGTGAGCTGGCGGAGCAGACCCACGAGACGGTGACCCAACTGGGGAGGCGGACCCCCCTGCGCAGCGTGGCCATCTACGGAGGGGTGGGCATCTACCAGCAGACACAGAAACTGCGCGACGGCGTTGAGATCGCTGTGGCCTGCCCCGGCCGCTTGCTCGACCACCTGTGGCAGGGCACCTTCGACCCATCGCATATCGAAGTCCTGGTCATCGACGAGGCAGACCGGTTGTTTGATATGGGCTTTCTGCCCGACATCCGCAAGATCCTGCAGTGCCTGCTCCATGAGCGGCAGACGCTGCTCTTCTCGGCCACCATGCCCGATGATGTCCGGCACCTGGTCCGGGAAATCCTTCACGACCCGGTCACAGTGCAGATCGGCCTCATGCGTCCGGTAGCCTCGGTGTCTCACGCCCTCTATCCGGTGGGCCAGCACCTGAAGACCCCGCTCCTGAAGGCCATCCTCAAGGGGAACAGCATGGAATCGGTCTTGGTGTTCACCCGCACCAAGCATCGCGCCGAGCGTGTCTCTCAGCAGCTCAGGGGCGCCGGCTACCGGGCCGCCTCACTCCAGGGGGATCTCTCCCAGTACCAGCGCCAGGCCGCGCTAGACGCTTTCCGTGCCGGCTCGGTCAAGATACTGGTGGCCACCGACGTTGCCGCCCGCGGCCTCGACGTCCTGAGCATCTCCCACGTCATCAACTACGACATGCCGGATAGCCCCGACGCCTACACCCACCGAATCGGCCGGACAGGGCGCATCGGGGCCACTGGCGAGGCCTTCACCTTCGTCACCGACAAGGACGAGGACATGGTTCGCTCCATCGAGCATCTGCTGAACGCGCCGCTGGAGCGCCGCAGGCTGCCCAACTTCGACTACAGGGCCCGCCCCGCGGTCGGCGAGTTCCTCCGCGCACCGCGGCGGGATGGCCGGCGGCCCATCAGAAGCAGGCGGCCCGCCGCCAGATAGCCCTACTTCGTCCGCCTGGGGTTCGCGCTCCACCTCGTTCAACGGCACCTCCGCGGCCTGCTCGCACGGTATTTCGCTCCAAGTGGTGTGGCACCCCGAACGGCCAGGGGAGCGAAAGTCGTCCACCTATCTACTCGTCAAATGGCGCCACCTGTCGTGTCGGAGCTATCTGGCCCCGAGCGATTCTGCAGGTGACACCCCCGCGCCATAGGGCAAGCCAAGAAGGCCTGGAGAGGCTAGCTGACGTCTTCAGGTCCCCAGTAGGATCTCATGCGTTGAATCTTGCCATCGGCGTTGAAATCGAACACATCAATTGGGCTCACGGTCATCTTCCTCATCACGCCGTCAAAACTGAACGCCACCGAATTCCCTGCACACCTCACCTTCCCGGTCAGTCTCAACTTCATCCCCATGGCAATGCCGCCTTTGTAGAACTTGAGGATTTCCTCGATGCCGTGCCGCGCTGGTGAGCCCACTGGGTCTTCCTGGGTGGCGTCTTCCGCAAAGAGCCCGCGGAGCATCTCCAGATCAGCTTTCTCAAAGGCCTCAACGTACGTTTGGACAACCTTCTGCATTGCAGCAGCTTCCATAGGCCCTCCTCTACTATCGATGGTCAAACCGAGATTATACAGGGGCGGGGGCGCATGCTGTACCAGTGTGGCTCGTCTTGCCAGGTTCTGCACCTGGAGAGGGTATTCCAACCACCGGCGGCCTGCTTGGAAGGCGTCTGGCTCCAAGCGGTGTGGCACCCCGAACGGACAGGGCAGCGCAAGCCGTCCACCTATCTACTCGTGCAAAGGCCTCAATCCATGGCAGGAAGACTGATCTTCCTGAAGGCGCAGATGAGACTGGGTCACAGCTTCTTTTCCAGAACATCTGCTGGAAACGGTTTCCCATGAGCTGGGTATATCTTCTTTGCTCCTCTCTCTAGCAGCAATCGCCAACTCGTCTTCACGGTATTCGGGTCCTCCGCAATACATGGCATCCCCGGTCCGAACCCCAATGGGAAACCATTCATAGCCAGGTCGCCAACAAAGGCGTCTCCTGTGTCCAGCAGCACAGTCATAGAGCCTTGCGTATGTCCCGGGGTGTGAACCACTTTCCCCGATATTCCGAAGGCTTCCAGTGACACACCATCGTCTTGCAGGGAGAAGTCAACAGGGGTTCCGCTGAAACGGGTGGCAGTAGCCACAAGCCTGCTCAAGATCTTGGCCAATGCTCCCCAAGGAGTAAGCACCCTCGGCAGCGGCTTGAGGGCTTTCTCCACCCATTCCTTTTCGCGGTGATTGACTGCCACTTTGCCTCCTGTCATCTTCTTCAGGTCGCTAAGGCAGGCGATATGGTCCCAGTGCCCATGAGTGAGCACAATCAGAGCAATGTCCTTTGGGTTGACCGACAGGGCCCTAAGCTTCTCCTCTACTACGTCAGGGTTCCGTCTCGAACCGGCGTCGACCAGGATCAGCCCCTGTCCCTTGATGAGATACGAGTTGGTCAATCCAATTGGAAATCGCCGGACCTCAATGGCCACTGTAGCCCCTCCTTGCTTCGCTCGAGCGGGGCTCTGCACCATCCAATCCCCGCTGGCAACAAAGAACCTCTCCTGTCCGACATTATAACATCGACGCCCAGCGCGATTGCAGCGCATGCCTCGCAATGTGGCTAGTCAAGTGGGCACCGATTCTGTGAACGATTGAAGTGGAAGAGGGGATAGGAACCCCCGGCGGCCTGCTTGGAAGGCAGTTGCTCCAAAGCCACAGGCCAGCCCTAGAGTCAACCTGCTGAGACTCCCCCGTTCTAGACCCGTACCCCACTACCCTTCCGCCTCCGCATGTCCATGGCCAGGCGTTCACATATGTAGACACTGCCGCCCCAGGAGTTCAGGGTCGAGAGGGTTGGTGCAAGAGTGGGTGCAAGGCGGGAATCGGATGAGGGAGGCACAATTGACTGCTCTTACCTGTAGACTCATGCAGGCAGACACAAGTGTGGTGGGCGACTCCGTACGATATCCAGAACTCCACGCTTCGAACTGGCCTTTGATCTGTCAGAGGACTAGCCCGACAGACCGAAGCTCGTCATGTCCACACCCGGAATGATGCATCCGGCGATCAGACACAGAACCGCTATTGCCGCTAGTCCGAGTATCACTTTCCGTTGCCTCCAGTCGACCAGGAACTCCAAGTGTGGCAGAAGCAGACCAAGAAGCATCACCCAGAAGAAGATGGAGAGGCCAATGATCGGGAAGGAGGGGGACCCGGAGAATCCCGGCGAAGCTGTACCCATCGCCTGGAACGACAAATAGACGGGTACGGTCATCAGCACAACGGAGACTATTGCGCAGACAGATATCAAAGAGAGATAGCCCCAGGATCTATCTTCACCGGACTTTCTGAGTACTACCCAACCCAACGGGGGAAGGCTGAACAGCAGCGGCCATACTAGGATGATATTGAAACCGGGCAGACAGAAACCGGCCACCAGTGCCAGCATCCACCAGAACAGAATCGCGCCCAAGGCAATACTGAGGGAGCCCAGTTGCTTGTGGAGCAGGGCTCTCAAAGCAACCATCATTGCGACAGCCAGAACCAGGAATGCCACAAACAGCACGTGTGCCTTGTAGGTCGGCTCGACGACCTTGCCGAATGCCAGGTGAATCTCATCTACCCCCCACCATGCAAGGGTCAGCACAACGGTGACCGCAATGATTTCCGCAGTGAAGACAGCACCACTGAGGACGATATCCCCTGCGGCTATGAGGCCCTTCCTCAGGGCCAACACTGCCAGCCATACCAGAAGAGCACCGGCTATCAAGACCAAAGGAATTCCCCAGGGCGTCGGGTATCTGATAGTGGTCAGTCCGGCAACCGAATGGTAGATCGAGTCCCCCTGCGTGGTGGAGCCTGCTGGGTCGAGATCGAGGTCTCCGAAATATCGAGCCAGATTCAGCGCACAGTCACCGTGATGCTGAAGACTACGTTGATCCAGGCTCTCGATGTTGTCCAGACTGCTATGATACACAGTTCGTTCAAAGGAATAGGCGAAGTTCAATCCATTGACGCCTGCCTCTTCGAAGGCGGCGAAGTCTGTGCCGCCTTCGGCGACCAGTCTATACAGATCACTCATGAAGGAGAAGGCCACCGGATCAGGTGCTCCTTGTGTCAGTCCTTCTATCAGCCAGCTATTGCCGGGAGCCGTTTCGAACATTATCGAAGGACCGGTACGCCCAAGTGCCTCGAAGTTGAGGACCAGGCGAACGTCATCCATGGATTCATATTTCGCCACGAAGAAGCTGGCGCCGTAGCGGAATTGTCCAGGCTCCTCTGCGTCAGTGAAGAGAACAATGATGTCATTCCGGAGTGGCGGTGCTGCCCTTAGACTTCGGGCGGTCTCAAGAAGCGTGGCTACGCCTGAGCTGTCGTCATTGGCGCCCGGCGATGGTGGTACCGTGTCATAGTGAGCGGCCAGAACAACGCTGCCGGTGGGGTTTGCCCCGGGGAGCACTCCGAAGATGTTGTGGACATCGACTGGCTCATTGCTGTTGGTGCCGAAGTAGTCTGGAACAGTCGTCTCCTGGACTTCCGGGGGAATGCCCATTCCAACCAGCTCAGCGACGATGTAGTCACGAACCTCATCTATCTGGCTGGAGCCCATGGGATGCGGATACTGGGCAATCGCCTCTACGTGTTTGACGGCTCGCGCAGCTGAGAACTCCTGGAGTGACGTGGTAGCTGGTTTGACCTCTGGCGTTCTGAAGACAAGCAGTCCGGCTGCTATGGCCAGAAGAAGGATGAAGCCGAATACGAGCCGTTTCAGAATCAGGCTGCTAGTTCGAGGCAAGGTGGGATGCTCCCATTACACCAAACTCGGCCCGGAGTGGCGCACAGCCCGCCAATTCGTGCTAGTCCGTGCCTAGCTGGTCCTTGAGAGAGGCGACATCGACGATCTCCCAAAGCTCGCAGATCTTGCCGTCACGGACTCGAGCGAACACCGCCTGGTCGATCTTGAAGGGTCGCCCTTTGGCAGTGAACCCCCCGTAGGTGCCGTGCAGAGTCCCCGTGACCACGGTCCGGGCGGCCTCACTCGACGAAGTCGTCAGCACATCGGCCAACTCATGGTGCAGATCGGGAATCGCCGACTTGGCCTTGCGCCACGACTCCTTCTCGCTTTCAAGCCCGATTGTCGAGAGGCCAGCCGGGGCGTGGACGACAACGTCTTCGTGCATGTACCGGCCGAAGGAGCCCAGGTCGCCGGCATCGCCTGCGGTGAAGAGTAACTCGAGTAGAGACCGGGAAGCGCACATGGCAACCTCCTGCGTGAGACTACCTATTGGTGCCCCCGTGAGGGGGCTTCCGGCTAGCCGTGACCACGTTGATCCGCACAGGCCGCGGAATTCGCCGTCTCCATCCATGTAGGATGACCCCGGGCCTCTGCTCTGTGATGGCACTTGTAGACATGTCTCAATAACCGACCGGCAGATCTCTGGGACCAGCTAGCCTTCTGAGATCAGGGCTCCGGCGATCATGCCCGATTCACAGCGCCGCTGGCTCTTGCCCGGGATGCAGCCGTCGCCACTTGGCGAGCAGTTGCTCTCGGGTCTCCACATGCTTGGGATCAGGCTGAGAGGCGTCCACCCCGCATGCCTCCGCGCATTTCGGCGATGCGGCAATTCCCACGCATTCCGTGCACTTGTCCGGGTCAATGATGAATGCGGCTCTTCCCTCAGAGATGGCCCCGTTCGCGCATTCAGGTTCGCATGCACCGCACGCAGTGCAGTTGTCGATAATCCTTCGAGCCATGTGGTGCCCTCCTGTGGAAGCTGGAATCCGACACAACATTGTACCATCCAACCTCAGCCTGGAGACAAAGGGGGAGGACCAAGGGAGTATGTTGCAGCAGCGATCGGGCTCCCCCCAGGGGTGATGCCAATCCCGGGACAAGGTCATAGAAGAGGAAGGGAGCCTCCGAAGAGACTCCCTTGTGACTAGGAAGCGAGCGTATCAGTCCATCTCAAGGTTGGGGCATCCAGGTTTCGGTTGCGCTGTAGCGTACAGCTAGGGGTACCACTGGTGCATCAAGAGTACCGCCCTTTATCATCCAATGGTCTGTCGCAAACTCTACTGTAGCAGTTCCAGATGAAGCTAGTGCCGATGGACCAGAGCCAGGTCCCCAACCAGAGAATACGGGCCGAGTGACCTTCCTCCCAGCACCAACCGCTGATTTCATTGATTACGGAGTGACACCAACAGCTTCAGAGCTAGAAGCTGACAACCTTGTCGTACTGGGCGATGAGCTTTGCTCCGTCTGCTGGCATGGCGAACTTCGCGTTCTTGCCAGCCAAGTCTTTTTCGGCGATCCCGCGACCGCGGGCACAAAGCCCTCATATGTAAATGGGGACCTTGGCGGCAATCACCTTCGCCATCACGTCTTTCAGAGGCGGGAATCCAACGCCTTGCACGTTGTCCGCGACGGCGCTGTTCATCAGCACCACCGCGTCACCGAGCAGGACTATTCCCGTCTGTTGCCCGGCATCCAAGGCACCTCCAGCCATTAGAAAGGGGAAGGTGGCCTTTGTCGGGTCTTCGCTGCCATGAAGTCCGATGAAGAGTTGGCTTGCCATGTCTTTCCCTCCTTGTCAAGAAACCGCGTTGAACTACGCGCCTGACATCCGGAATCACGTCGATCGATCCGGAACCACGCACGGCCGGGCTTCAATAGTAACCCGCAATGTGAGAGACGGCTGCATTTGCCATCTCCGAATGCGATGCACGGACCACATCAAGAACCCCAATGCTCGGCGCGCCCAAGGACATCGCCTGCATCAGCAAACCATTGGCCCCACCATCAGAGGGGACTAGACGTCTCAATCACGCCGCCGACGCAGACCACTCCCATTCCTAACGAGCAGCCTGCTTCGCGGCCATGTTCCGCGCAACAACCTCCATGGTCTTCTTCATCAGATCACTCGGACTAAACTCCACCCACTCGGATGCCTCAACGAGAGGAAGATGGCCTGGTGGAGCATAGTAGACGTCGCCCGCTTTGTACACCTCCTCCCTGTCCGCAAACCTGTAGCGCAGCTGGCCTTTGATGACGAAGCCCCAGTGCGGACACTGGCAGCGATCGTTGGGTAGACCCTTGAAGAGCGGGCTTGGGTCGATGGTCTTCTTGAACTTGCCGAACTCCGCAGTCATGCCACCCAATTCGACGTGGTGGATTGTGCCCTCGGGCATTTCGAAGGCTACTGCCATATCCTTGAACGAACTACGCATGTCCCACCTCCTTCCTACTGTTTGGCCATTGCAGATGAGTAGACTGGCCTGAGTTAGGTGCCTTGGCTCTTCATTAGAGTTGCTGCAGCAGGCATTCCTTTGGTCAACTCTTCAGGAATGACCGACATCCATTCTACTTCTGGGGGAAGGGCATTCTAGCCACTTCGCTGTTCCCGCCAGTCTGGCATGACTAGGGAATGGTTGCCTGGGGCTATCCTTGAACACTGACCTCATAGTGCTCCATGGTGGGTGCCCCGGCGAGGAGTGGCGCCACCTTGGCAACCTGCTCTCGGTAGAACCCGCTGCTCTCACCTGCCTTCATGTCAGCTTCTGTATCCCACAGGCCGATGACAATGCCCTTGGCCATGTTGCGGTTCACTAGAAACAACATGCTCTTGAAGCCCTTCTGTTTCTTCAACGCCGGCAGCACGGAATCCCGCATGACCTTGACTGTCTCATCAATCTTCCCCGGCTGAGCGGTGGCAAACGTCACTCTTGAGTACATCGTTCCCCTCCTTCCCCTCTGCTTCTTCCTGCAAACCCCAACACCACGCACTGGCTGGTGTCCCTACTGCAAAGCCCCTGGTTGTCGCTGGCAAGGCATATGCCGAGCCTCAATACCAGAACAAAGGAAGATACCTTACTTTGCGGCACTCGCTGTGAGGCATGTCATAAGCGCATTGGCACCACCTCCTCTGGACGGCGCCTGCCACTGCGACCGATGGCTGAAACCAACCGCCATGGTGCGTGTATGTGGGATTCGTCTCGGACACTATCACAAAAGTGAGTAGACTGTCAACCTCAGCTTGGATGCACAGGGACAGCATGAACTTCGGCCTAGTGCTGGTGGGACAGGACACTTGGGCAGGCCCCCCCTTGTTGTGTGGAGCCGGTCTCAGGTAGCCTCAAGCGCCCTGCTGGAGCAGTTCACTGGGTGGTAATACCCACCAGTTCCGAGCGTTCTGATCCACCCTTGACCGTGATGGTGAGGATGTTGCCGACGCCCGATGCGTAGTACTTGTTCTCAACGACTCCCCGCTCAAGGGGCGAGTACTCCTTTGTCTTCAGGCAGCTGTTGAATGAGCCGTAGGCAACTGCGACAGACTCATCGAGGCCGAGAACCTCAGCCATGTCCTCGGCCTCACCTTTGTAGTACTCCTGGCGGTACGAATCACCTATCTCGGGGTTTGCCTCCATTATGATCCCCGGTTTGGCACCATTGACGCCGGCCTCCCACGAGCCGGCAGTGCTGACAACCTTGCCGCTATGGTATTCCTTGGAGTCCTCTCCGAAGTACCACACGTTTCCGTCTTTGTCCTGAGCATACCAGTCGAGAGTGTCTTCGATCAGATCACCTTCAAGCCAGACTCTATCTCTCACCTCGACACACGATACACCCAGGATCTCTTTGGTCTGGTGAGAGACGTAGACCTCATTCCTCTCGGCACCATCGCCTGTCTGGCCTTCGTAGATGAACGTTGTTCCTGGTATCAGAGGCAAGTACTGACTGTCGATTGCCGCCACGAAGTCAGCGGGGTCTATGCTTGGATTGTACGTTTCTGTCTCATTCCGGCATCCCGCCACAAGCACAAGAGTTGACGCCAGGACAAGTGCTAGTGCCGCTGCGATTCGCTCCATTGCCCCCCTCCCTGCAGCTGTCTCGATTCAGGCGCCACCTAGAATAGTACTTCAAGCTCAGCTTGGAGACAAAGAGGGCTGTGAAGGGCCTCCTTCTCTGTGTTGTGCAGCGTCGCGCCAGGACGGTATTGAAACTGACTGCACAAACGCCCATAATTCAACAGGATATGGGCAGCGCTAAACGGTTCTTCGTCCCCGGCGCAGCAACACCAGAGCAGGCTGAACAGATATACGAACAAATCAAGCATTCGGTCAAGAGTGTCACGGGCCATAGTATTTCGGGAAGGCGGGTATCCCGGATTGAATACACACTCGATGGGAAAGATCACAGAGCCGAAGTCGGTGAAGAAGCTACAGCGACTGGGGAAGAGGTGATAGCTATCCTGGAGTCAATGGCAACTCAGGGACCAGTTCTGTATTTTGTTTGTACTCCGAACAGGGGAGTCAAGCGCCCCCCTATCTACGTGGGCGTTCACGAAGTGAAGGCTATTGAAGACTTCGGGGCGCAACGAGAACGATAGATATCCCACCGCTTCGGGCAGTCTTCACTCAGTTTTCGGGAGCAGCTGCGCTGAATGAGGCACAGAACACATCTCCCCATTCCGAAACAAGGGTCCTGCGGCCTTCGGCGAAGCCATGGGGATGAGAGGGGCTGCGGCGTGAGCGCAAGTCAGAAGGGCTGACCTGGGGATTCTCCTGCGCCGGGGACAGCAGCGCGGCTAGACAACCGAAAGAACCCCAACAAGCAGGTCAAATACGCTGACCACGGCGATAACGACGGCAATCACCCCGACCAGCAGGAGCCACGCGCCCACATAGCCTAGAAGTCCGATGGGTGCAGCAAGATGGCCAAACCTTTGCATCACCCGGCGCTGCGATACGGGCCAACTATGCTTCATACCCCAATTGTACCGCACTGTGGAAACACACATGCCGAAAATGTGAGAGCCGGCGGACATGTCAAGCTGTCAACATTGGCTTGGATACAAAGGGAAGTCCCACATGCTAGCTTCTGCAAGCAGACCCAAAGATGGCGGGCTATACCGGACGAGAGGCAGAACTCCCCGCTTCGAACTGACCTTCAGGCTGGCGGCTGCAGCCTGAGGAGCTTCATAGGTACTGCGAGCAGATCATGGCATACTGGCTGGAGGGCCGCATTGCTGCGTACGAAGAGAGATCAGCTTCTGTCTGGACTGACTCCGCCTGCAGACTGCCTCCTGTAGATGTGAGAAAGACACAAGAAGGACAGAATGGAAGCGATACAACCGGCAATACCCCATAGCAGGTTGAAGGTCCAGTAGAGGATGGGCGCAAGCACGGAGTCCGCAGCGATGTTGTCGAAGTCCAGGACAATACCACCGTAGCCGATAAAGAACGCCACATTGTAGATTTGCAGGGCGCCGCACACCCCGAGCAGGGCGAAGGCTTGCGCCTCCCGGCCGCGCCACAGCTGCACCAACCCCGCAACCACAAGGACGCTTATCACCCAGAACGAGACCTCGGCCAGCACCCAGAAGCGTGTCATATCCCCATAGTCGAGATCAGAAGAGTGATAGCCCCACCAGAATATGTAGTAGGGCAGATTGGCCTGCGTGTGCTCCACGCCTTCGAAGACAGATCTCAGGGCCACCGGTGGTATTTGCCAGACAACATTGAAGAACAAGGCCAGGCAGAACCACTGCACGATGTACCCGCGCCAGCGTACCTCCTTTGGGTAGCGCAGCACCAGCGGAGAGAATATGCCTATGACGACAAAGGGCAGGGCGGTAAGCATCGCTGCGCGCGCTGTGAAGATGACATCGAGATCAAGTGCCCGGGAAAGGATAGCCCAAACGATCAATACGAGTGGCACACCGGCTAGAATGGCCACAGCTTGTATCTGCCGTGACCGCCGCAGATGACGGGCAGCAAGCCCCATGTCGGAGTCTGTGGTGAACATTCGACGTGGGTTCTTGATCAACGATGGTGTAGCACTGCCTGGAGCGTCTTCCATGCCGTCCTCCCACTGAGATGCGCAGACACCTGGAGGCAATCTCTCCTGCCGCCGCAATCATACCACTCGTTGGGGTGCAGGCTCTAGGGTCGGGGTGTTGGCCGCGATGGTAGCTTGGGAAGAGGGAGCAAGGGATCTGCCAACTTCTGCCACACTCCTGCAAGCAGACATGAAGCGGTGGGCTATACTGGACGATATCAAGGAACACACCCTTCGAACTGGCTTTCAGTCTGTGAGGCCGATGGAGTCTGGATGATGCCCGCTGACCCCGACGGGACTCGAACCCGCGAGAGCCTGCCTGGAAGGTATCTGGCCTTAAGCGGTGTGGCAGCCCGAACGGACAGGGGAGCGAAAGGCGTCCAGTTATCTACTCGTCAGATGCCTCGAATGTTCGTATGCCACCGTTCATACAGAATGACATCCACGGCAGCCAGACCTAGATCCCGTTTCGTCGTTCGTGGTAGCGCAGGAATCGATCCATGGCCCTTGCTGCACTCGGTATCGAACGAAAGACGGGTAGGCCCGCGTCACAGCACTTCTGCTGAAGCGTCACAGCCCGATCGGAGTCCCAGTTGGAGAGGACAGAGTGGATTATCACGGCCACTGGCTTACCAGTCTCGCTGCGAACCCTGATGGCAGCATCAGTGAAGTAGTCGGGCCACACGCTTAGCCCAAAGTCTTTGTGCGGCCATCCTGAGTTGTTGATGCTCACCTGTCCAACCATTAGATCGAAACCCTCATGAGATGCCAGCTTCTTGAGCACTCGGTAGTGCCCCTCAGCGGAGTTCAGAGTCGTCAGGTCAAATGGATTGTTCAGGATGAACCCCGCATCGGTGTTGACAAAAGGTCTGACCTCCTCCCAGACCTCTTGCTGAAGTCTTGGGGGAGAGGCTGGCAGAAGAAAGCCGGCGCCGGAGAATTCGTCCAACATCATCACACTAAGTCCGCCTCCCCCGCCCCAGACACCGATTCTTCTTCCACGCGGAACACCCAGGTATGAGAAGGCAACCAACATGTCAACAATCTCGTCAGTGCTCTCAACCCGAATGGCGCCAGCCTGGTGCAGAAGTCTATCCCATACTCCATCCGATCCCGCCAAAGCGCTTGTATGAGATGCCGCTGCTCTGGCTCCTGCCTCACTGCGGCCGGCTTTGAAGACTATCACGGGCTTCACGGCAGTCAGTTCTCGTAGAGTCCGGTAGAATCTCCTGCCATCCTTGACGCCCTCAATGTAGGCGGCCACCAGCTCGGTCTCGCTGTCCTGCCTGAAGTAGGCCAGTAACTCGCTCTCGTCGATGTCAAGCGCGTTGCCATAGGAGACGGCTTTGCTGAAACGAATGCCTCTGCAGGCAGCAGCTCGCACCGTGTAGATGGAATTTCCGCCGCTCTGGCAGATCAGGGCCGCGGCTCCGCTTTCCCTGGGATTGTCAGATGAGAAGGACAGTCCCACCCTTGGGTGGTACACCCCAACACAGTTGGGGCCAAGTATGCGCACACCTGCAGACCGAGCAATCCGAAGCAGGTCCTTCTCTAGATCTTGACCCTGCTCGTCTCCCCTTTCACCGAACCCGGCAGTATAGAAGGACACGGCCTTCACGCCCTTGGCAGCACAGTCTCGAAGGAGTTGGATCGCCAGCCTGGCTGGCACGCAGGCAATGACAAGGTCAACCGCATCTGGGACATCTGTGACACTGGGATAGACTGTCAAGCCCATGACCTCTCCCCCCTTGGGACTGAGAGGATAGATCTTGCCCTTGTACCCCGAGTCGAGCAGGCAGGTGAGAAACGCCTGCCCTATGCCAAGGCTGCCCGCTCCGGCAATGGCCACAGACCCGGGATTGAACAGACTATCGAGTGTGTCAGCGTTCCTTTTGAGCATCACCACAGCCCCCGCTCAAATGGGTGACGTCAGCGGCAGCAATGATCATACGAGTGAGACACGGCAAAGGTCAAACCGGCCGACTCGCCCTGCCCCATCGCACCCCGATCTCGCGAAATCTGAGGGAGCCATACATCAAGTTCTGGGATGACAGAAAATCCAGTTGTCAGCTCAGTCTACATGCTGACGGAAGGACGGTTCTGCGGGAGAACGGAGCGGGAGAGGGGATTCCAACCCCCGGCGGCCTGCTTGGAAGGTATCTGGCTCTGAACGGTGTGGCACCCCGAACAGCCAGGGGAGCGAAAGCCGTCCAGTTATCTACTCGTCAAAAGATCCCAACTGTCGCATCGCCACTGTCAATGTGACCATCTGGGGCTGAAGGGGGAGGGGTAGTCCTATTCTTCGGTCCTCGACCCAGAACCAGGAATGTAGTCTTCTATCCTGGCTCCGCACTCCTCGCAGAACTTGGCGCCACCGGGCAGTGTCCTACCGCAGCTGGGGCAGAACTTGTCACCTCTGCGTCCCACTTCTGTGCTAGAAGGCCTCTTTGTGACCTGCTGGCTACTCCCACAGTATCTACACGCCACTGCCTCTTGCTTGTTCCGTGACCCGCAGTTCCGGCAGACCCGGTCGTTCCTCGACCTGGCCTCAGTGACACCGCCCTTCTTCTCTTGTTTCAAGTTCTCTTTGATGTCACCCCAGCGACGCCAAGCAAAGAGGGAAACGATGCCACCAGCGATAAAGGGGATGGAGCGCAACGCCGATATCAGCTGGCGACGTTCTTCAATCGGCCAAGCCGCGGGCAGGATCGTCAAGATGCCTACCACCAGCATCACAATACCTGCCACCTTTGGCTTCCGAGTAGCTTGTACACCAGCCCAGACTCCAACGATGGACAGCGACCCTTCAAGCACAGCCAGTCCAAACCAATCGCCTGGATTGCCCCCAAAGCCCCAGTCAAGGAGGCCCACCAAGACTGATGTTCCTGCAAAGGTCAGGCCAATGCCGCAACCAACAACGCCTAGGATTGTGGCTGCTATTCTCATCCAACCACCTGGAGTCTTGGGTGACTGCTGCTCAGTGCCCACAGCGACATTCTGGGCTAGCCTCGCACCACAGTACATGCAGAAACCGGCATCATCCTTGTTCTCTTTCCCACACTTCGCACAGAACACGGTCTTTACACCTCCCCACCTCTCCCCAATCGCACGACCAGTATCCCATATGAGTCAATCCGCTGTCTTGGGACCTTGGTCCCTATTTGGGGATGAAGCAGGCGCTGATGGAGAGGGGGTGGCTCAGGTTCCGCAGAGCCTTGGATGACCATCGAGCCTGGGAGGGATTGGAGCGGGAGACGGGACTCGAACCCGCGACGGCCTGCTTGGAAGGCAGTCGCTCTACCAGGATGGCAGGCCCACAATAGACCCACACCGGCAGCAATACCGTTCGAGATCAGGAACTAGGGGATGATGGGGACCTGCAGACTTCTGCAAGTAGACAAGAAGTGGTGGGCGGTAGTGGACTTGAACCGTATACGGCGCGAGCTGACGCACCGACATCACTACAAGTGTCCCAGCCCGCTTGTCGATCGCCGCTGACCTTGACCGTCGTCACACTCCGCTCTGCGGAGCCGACCGCCTATGTGATTTGACCCCGTGTCGCCGTGGTCATACAATCCGCTCCCAGGGGATCAGAATGGCGGTGTTCTCCGAGGACCGATTCAGCTGCGGGGCGTATTCGGGAAGAATGGCCGCCTCTCCGGAGTAGTTGGCCCAATGCCCAAGGCACTGGTAAACGGCATCAATCTCTACTGCGAAGTCCACGGCCGGGGGGAGCCGCTGGTCCTGGTCGCCGGCATGGGGGCGGACCACCGGTCGTGGTTCCCCCAGATGCGCCCCCTCAAGCGGCACTTCACGGTGATCACCTTCGATGGCCGGGGCATTGGCAAGACCGACCGCCCCCCCGGACTGTACAGCTTCGAGACCCTGGCCGCCGATGTGGTCGGCCTGCTGGACCACCTGTCGCTGGAAAGGGCGCACATCCTGGGCGAGTCGCTGGGGGGCATCGTGGCCCAGGAGGTGGCCATCGGCTATCCCGGGCGGGTGATGAAGCTCATCCTGGCCAACAGCACTGTCGGCCGGGGCGGGGACATGAAACCCCATCCCTCTCTGATGAAGGCCTATGGCCGGAGGGACGGCGTCACCGACACTGGCTTCGACCCGGCCAGGGTCAACATCGGCAGGGCCATGAGGGCCCACATCGCCCTGTCCTTCAACAGCAGAATCCGCAGGCTGTTCTACACGCTCATGGCCACTCTCTACATCAGGCCCTCCCAGTTCAAGGGCATGACGGAGCAGATGCAGGCCATCTCCTCTCACACCACCGTCGACCGGCTGCACCTCATCCAGAGCCCCACCCTGGTCATCACCGGGACGAACGACCGGCTCGTCCCGCCGGCCATGTCGGACATCCTGGCCAGCCGCATCCCCAACGCCCGGCTGGTCAAGGTCGAGGGCGGTTCACATGCCCTCCATGTGGAGATGAAGAGGCGTTTCAACAGGGAGGTTCTGGCTTTCCTCGCTCCTGAAGGATCTCCCTCAGCACCCTGAGGTTGACCACGTCCTCCCTGTTGTACTCCAGGAGCAGGTCCAGTGCCGCCCGGTCGCCCTCGCTCCGGTACTTCCACCACAGGATCACGGCCTGGAAACCGCCTATGCCAGTCAGCCGCCGGGGGATGCCGAGCTGCTGCTCCACGGACTTGAAGCCGCCGTAGAGGTTCTTCCTCCAGCAGTCGTACATCAGGTCATGGTGGTGGAACTCGTCCTCAAGGTTCAGGTTCAGGCGGTCGCGTATGAAGGGCAGGTCGAAGCGCCTGCCGTTGTAGGTGAAGATGGTGTCAGTTCCTTCCAGAATGCCGAGCAGGTTCTCTCTGGTGATATCCTCGCCCACCAGTTGCACGAACCTGGGGGCGTCGCCGGTCACCAGGTAGATGCCGATCACGGTGATGTCGTCCAG
Source organism: Chloroflexota bacterium (assembly GCA_016875915.1). GTDB lineage: Bacteria > Chloroflexota > Dehalococcoidia > UBA2247 > RBG-13-53-26 > RBG-13-53-26. The sequence continues at coordinate 8,074 of VGOM01000006.1, read as the reverse complement.
GTAGGGAGACAGGCCGGTGGTCTCGATGTCCAGGTAGGCTTCAGTCATGCCCCGCTGCCCTGTGGTCCCTGGGCGCTGCCCCCGCCGTTCTGAGTGCGGCGCCTGATCTAGATTATAGACCCTGCCCGGGGCCGCGAACAGCGGCCCGTGCCCGCTGCGGCTAGGGTTCCTCGATGGTGAACCGGTCGATGGAGCGGAGGTCCAGATCGAACGCCTCGAAGGTTGCTCCGCCCTCGGCGGCGGACAGCGTGCAGAAGTGGTAGGTGCTCTTGAACACCTCACTGTAGGGGTTGCTCCCCGACTGCCCGCGGAGCGGTGCCCCTCCCCCGCCGCTGACCACGTAGTAGGTGCCCTCCTTGAAGGACCTCTCGTAGTCATGGTCGTGGCCGTTCAGCACCAGTTCCACGTCGTACTGCTCGAAGAGGGGGATCAGCGCAGAGCCCAGGCCCAGTTCGTCGCCGTGGCTCCCGGTGCTCAGCACCGGATGGTGAAAGACCACTGCGGCGAACTCATCGGCGATCGGGCCCAGCTCGGCCTCGAGCCACTGGTACTGCTCCGAGCCCGGGGCCAGGTCGCTGTTGCTGTCCAGCACCACGAAGTGCCGGCCCTCGACCTCCACGGCGTACCACCTCTCGTTGTGGGGCAGGTCGAAGTTGTCCAGGTACAGCTCCGGCGGCAGGTCGTGGTTCCCCAGAGCGGGATAGAACGGCGTGGTCTGCGCCAGTTCCGCTGTGATCCCGTTGAACGTGGCCCAGTCTGCCGAGCTGGCCCCGTCGTTCACCAGGTCGCCGGTGTGAAACACGGCGGCGGGATCGGTCTTGAGTATGGCCCTCACGATGGCATCGTGAACGCGCTGACCGCTCCGGCTGTCCCCGTAGACCACGATGGCGTTGCGGGGCAGGTGTTCCGCGGAGGGCTGGCACCCCTCCCTGGTGGAGACGATGGACAGTGCCAGCAGGAGCAGGATGGCCGCGATGAGCAGGGTGCGGAACTTGTTCCGCCATAGAACGGACGCCTTCATGCTACGGCTCGCCTCTTCCCCCCTCTCCGTTGCATCCCTGGTATCCGGCCGCCGGCAGCGGACTCCTCCTGCCCTTCCTGGCCGCCCTCATCCTCCTCACCTCACTGGACCAGATCACCCGGGCCGCAGTCAGCCCGATCACGCCGGCCAGGAGCAGGGCCTTCCTCGCTGCCGGCATGGGGTCCCAGAAGCCCTCCCAGAAGGTGTCCATCACCTCTATGGGGTTGATGTGGGGCAGCCCGAAGGACCTCTCCCCGGTCTCCGGATCGATCTGGTAGAAGCTGGCCCTCTGGCTCTCGACGTCCGTCTCCTCTTTGCCCTCATAGTCGACCCACACGTGGATGGGGGTGGTGTTCAGGCTGTAGGGGATGCCCTTGGTCTCGAGCACGGAGGCCAGAACCAGGGCCCGGCCCTTGCAGTCCCCCTCCCCCTTCTGCAGCACCTCCCTCACCGTCGGGAAGTACCAGGGCATGCCGTACGCCTGCCAGTCGTAGCGGTAGGGGATGTCCTCCAGCACGGCCTCCTCAATGGCTGCAGGGTCGTCGGGAAGCCCGGCCGCCGCCTGTTCCACCGCCGGTGCATCCACGCCGGGGTCAATGAGCCTCTGCACGCTGGTGACCAGCCTCACCGGGTTAGGGTAGAGGACCAGCAGCACCCACAGGATGAGAATGAGGGGGAAGAGCAGGCAGAAGACCCTGATGAAGCCCCTCTTCGCGGTCCCGGCCGTTGTCATCTCACCGCGCCTCCGGGGTGATCATCTGGCACACCGCTGGCCGCCCCGGGCTACTGCTGGCCGAATCGTTTGCTCAGGTCCTGGAGGAGTTGCTCCAGTTCCGGCGACAGCGGCGTCTCCCCCTTCTGCTTGCCTACCCGGGCGTCGTAGGTGGACTCCAGATGCTCCAGGATGGGCTTGTACCTCGGCTCCTGCTGCATGATGTGTTCCGCCATCCGCCTCACCGATTCCTCCTGTTCCTTGGCCTGGTCGATGTCCTCCCGGGCTATGGGGATCCCGTAGAGAGCGGAGAGCACCTCCAGCAGCCCCTTCTTGCCCCTGTAGTCGTTCTCCAGGGTGAGGTACTGGGGCAGATGGATCACCAGGCTGGCCGTCTCGATGTCCATCAGGGGGGCCTTCTGGGAGATGAGGAAGGCGATGGTGGTCGGGCCCACGTAGTCGCTGCCCACCACTCGGACCGTCTCCAGCGCGTTCTGCAGCTTCAGGTTGCTCACCGTTCCGGTGATCAGCAGCGGCCGGGTGTAGGGCACCATGTCGTACATCGAGCCCAGCAGCAGGTATCGCTTCACCCCCATCCTCTTCAGGACCTTGAGCACGGAATCGATGTAGATCTCGGCCAGCATATGCGGCTCCAGGAGCCGCAGGAAGAGGAAGTCGCTTTCGCCCTCCCCTCTGCTGTAAGTGATGGTGGTGTTGGGGATCCACACCTCGCGGCGGTCGTTCTCCAGGTACAGGGTGGGGCGGTAGCGGGTGAAGTCGAAGAAGTTCCCCGGCTTGGCCAGCCTGGCCAGCTCTGTGGCCTTGAAGTGGGACTCCAGGCCGGACAGGGTCAGGCTGCCCACGTTGCCCACGTCGATCCAGGGACGGAGCACCGCCAGGGCGTGCGGCTCCTTCAGTTGGGGCACCGGTTCCCTGATCTCGAACGCACCCAGCCTCATGGATACATCCTAGCACGAAAGCAGCGGGCCAGACCAACGGTCACGGACTGAGCAGCGGCGGGCTAGGCGGCCCTCAGGGCGCCGGGCCAGACGGAGCCGGGAATCATTCTGGCGTGGTGTTTCCAACACTTCGCTGGCCTGATTGTCGTGTGTTGGGTGGGTGTCGTCTGCCTGAGGCAGACAGACCCGACCCGCGATGAGGGGCAAGGGACGCCGTCAGGTCCGCCTGCGGCGGGTCATCCCGCACGCCCGTCTTCGTCATGTCATCCCGCACTTGATGCGGGATCCAGGGCTGGGGTGGTGTGGCACAACTACACGTAGCGATATCTACGAAGCCCTGCACTACCCAGCCTTGAGCAGCTCCTTCAGCCGGATCACCGCCGGCGGCAGCACCTGGCTGATGCCCTCGTGGAAGCGCAGGTGGGCCCCCCGGTCCAGCGGTGTCTCGCCCTGATTGATGATCACCAGGCGGGCGCCTGCCTTCAGGGCCACCCGGGGCATGTCCGCCGCGGGCGTGACCACCAGGCTGGAGCCAACCACCAGAAAGAGGTCGGCTCTCCTCGATTGCTGGTAGGCGTCGGCCAGGTCCTTCTGGGGCAGCGACTGGCCGAAGTTGACCACGCTGGAAGCCATCTGGCCGCCACAGACGGGGCAGGGCATCCCGTCGTCGAAGTTGTCCATCAGGAACTCGCAGGTGCCGCATCTCAGCTTGGTGACATTGCCGTGCAGCTCGGCGATCAGCTCGGGTCGGATACCCGACCTCAGGTGGAGATTGTCCACGTTCTGAGAGATGAGGAAGGCCAGCCTGCCCATCTCCTGGAGTTCCGCGATGGCCATGTGCCCCGGATTCGGCTCCGCTGAGGCGAAGTCCTTGCCCTCCGTGGGCAGCCCCTTGGCCTGCCTGGTCCAGATCCCCTCCGGGCCCCGGAAGTCCGGCAGGCCCGACTCGGTGCTGATCCCGGCCCCGGTGAACACCACCAGGTGCCTGGCCTCATACATCCACCTGGCCAGAGTCTCGATCCGCCTGCTCAGGTCCGGCGCGGCCACCCTTGCCCTGTCCTCCCTCGTGCTTCCCCGGGCTATTCCTTCCCGCCCCGGGGCGGCTCCCACTCCTCGAACTGGGTGGTCAGTCTGGTGCTCTTCTTCTTCCACTGGCCGTCTTCTTTGACGTACTCGTCGTCGTAGAAGCCCCACCCCCGTCTCTTCGTGCCTGGCTCCACGATGAAGAAGTCGTTCAGCACCCACCGGCCCCTGGCTCTGCCCTCGCCGGTCATCTCGATCTCAGCGTTGTGGCCCATGTGGAAGGTGGTCACGGAGTCCCGGCCCAGGAACTGCCTCAGGAAGGCCACTATGGACTTCCTGCCTCTGAATCGGAAACTGGGACCGTAGTCCGCTGTGGCTCGTCTGGCGAAGCACTCCTCCATCTCGGCCCACAGTTTCCTGTCCAGGCAGCGCCAGTACCGGCACTTCAGCCTCTTGATCTCTTCGATGTCCTCCAGTGTCCGTATCCTTGCTTCGAGGTCCGCCTGCTTCATGCCTTCGCCCTCCCTCGCTGAATCGCTCCTCGCCTCCTCTGCCCCGGTATGAGTATAGGAAGGCCCCGGCCGCTCGGCAACCATTGCCGCCCCGCCCCGCCTCGACCCTTCCGGTTTGCCCGCGTTCACCACGGTAGGGTATGCTGTCCCGCGGCAGGGAGGCTGGTTCACGACCGAGTTGCAGGACTACGCTCGAATTGCCACGGGCCTTCAAACCCTGTAGAATCCATAGCCAGTATGATACGCCCGGCCGCCCCCTCGGTGAGGGAGACTCCTGACCCCTCTCCACACCTTCCCTCTTCGGCATCCATCCGGGTGATGTGCGGCAGGCTGGCGGGCTAGCTATGGACATCGATACCAGTGCACTGAAGGAATCGGCCCTGCTGGTGGTGGTCGGCATGGCTGTCGTCTTCGTGGGGCTGTTCATCCTCATGGTGGCGGCCACTGCGGTGGTCAGACTGTCCCAGCGGAACAACAACGGCGGGCTGGCCGGCCAGACCAGGGCCGTGCCTGTTCCAGCGGCTGAACACCGCGAACGTGACGGTGAGGCCATCGCTGCCATGGCCGTCGCCCTGGCGTTGTCTTTGCAGAAGGACAGAGTCGCTCCTTCGGGGGTGCTGATGGGAGGCATCCCACCATCCGGTGCTCCGGCCGGCGGCACCTGGGCTGCAGCTGGCAGGGAGCAGTTGATGCGTTCCAGAGGGAAGGTAGGGCACAAATGGGGAAGACGTTCAGAATAACCGTCAACGGCAGACCCTATACGGTGGAGGTGGGCGATCTGGCGGCATCACCCGTTGAGGTCAGGGTAGATGGCCAGGTCTTTCAGGTTGAGCTGGAGAAGGATTCCCCCGTGTCGGCCCCGGCCGCAGCAGCCGTTCCGGTGTTTTCAGTCCCTTCCCCCGCTCCCGCCGCACCAGCCCGGCCGGCAGCGGATCAGCCCAGGGGCCCGGCGCCCGCCCCTGCCGCCGGCAGCGGCAAGAACATCACCGCCCCCATGCCCGGCGTGGTCCTGGCGGTGAGGGTCAAGGATGGCGACCGCATCCACCGGGGGCAGGAGGTCTGCCTCCTGGAGTCCATGAAGATGGAGTTGAACATCATGGCCACCGCCGATGGCGTGGTGAAGAAGGTCTGCGTCGCCGTGGGGCAGAGCGTGGTCCACGGCACGGTCCTGGTTGAGATCGAGTAGGTCAGAGGGAGTCAGCCGCCTTGGATTGGGAGAGCCTAGAGAAGCTCTTGGAGGGCTTCACCGGGATCGGTGATGACCCCCGGCTGCTGGCCATGATGGCCATCGGCTGCGTCCTCCTCTATCTGGGCATCAGGCGGAACTTCGAGCCCCTGCTGCTGGTGGGCATCGGCAGCGGCATCATCCTGGCCAATCTCCCCATCGGCGAGATCGTCAAGGTGCCCGTCGGCGACGAAGTTGGCGGCATTCTGTACTACTTCCACGAGTACCTGCTGCGCACCGAGGTCATCCCCCTGCTCATCTTCCTGGGACTGGGGGCGCTGACGGACTTCACCCCGGTGTTGAATTACCCCTATACGCTGCTCCTGGGCGCTGCCGCTCAGCTCGGCGTCTTCGTGGCCCTTACCGGGGCGGTGGCCCTGGGCTTTGCCCTCACCGAGGCGGCCTCCATCGGCATCATCGGCGGTGCCGACGGCCCGACCACCATCTATGTGGCCACCAAGATGCAGGAGATCGGGGGCAAAGATATCCTCGGCCCGGTGGCCGTGGCCGCCTATTCCTACATGGCCCTTGTCCCGGTGCTCCAGCCACCGGTGATCAGGCTGCTGACCACCCGGAAAGAGAGGCTGGTCAGGATGGAGTACGCCCCCCGGCCGGTTCCCAAGCTGGCCAAGATCCTCCTCCCCATCATCATGGCTCTCGTTGTCGGTGTGCTGGTGCCTCATGCCGCGCCCCTGATCGGCATGTTCGCCTTCGGCAACCTGCTCCGCGAGTGCCTGGTGGTGGAGCGGCTTTCCAGCGCTGCCCAGAACGAGCTGATGAATATCGTCACCATCATCCTGGGGATCACAGTGGGGTCCACCATGACTGCCGAGGTCTTCCTGAATTGGTATGTCATCAAGATATTCATCCTGGGGGCCTTCGCCTTCGTGATTGCCACCGCCGGCGGCGTTATGCTGGGCAAGCTGATGTACTGGATCTCCCGGGGCAAGGTCAACCCCATCATTGGGGCCGCCGGGGTTTCCGCCGTGCCCATGGCGGCCCGGGTCTGCCAGAAGGAGGCCCAGAGGGAAGACCCCGGTAATTTCATTCTGATGCATGCCATGGGCCCCAACGTGGCCGGCGTCATCGGCACGGCCATCGCCGCCGGAGTGCTGATATCCCTGGTGCCGGAGATGGTGGCGGCGCCCTAGGTGGGAGGAGTGTGAAATATGTCGGGCAGATCGCAACTCAAGGCGGCCAAGAAGAGCCGCAGCAAGCACAGCAAGCTGGGCAAGCGGGGCTTCAAACCCCAACTACACCCCGATGAGCCATTCATCAAGCCGCTGAAGAAGCCCCACGTCAGGCACAAGAAGGAAGCAGCAGAGCCCCATCCGGAAGCCTAGTCCTCTTCGGTCTGCTGCCGGCAACGTCGTCTGCTCCATGACTGATCCGCCGGCAGCGGCTGGTGCTTTGCCCCGCCGGTTCGCTAGCCTGGCAGTCGTACGTTCGGTCGGTGTCGGGTCCCTGACCCGACACCGATGTCATCTCTGAAAAAGCCGATGGTGTCATCCCGCACTTGATGCGGGATCCATGGGGCGGGGTGGCGTGCCACGACTCCACCCAACGACATCTACGAAGCTCTACACCAGCCCGGCGCCGGGCGGCAGCGTCCCCGTCCTACAGCAACCCTTCAAGCGAAGGTCTGAAGTGTATCCCCGCCAGCCCCTCTTCCGGCGACAGTTCCTGTGCCCACCCCTCCAGTTCCAGCCCCTGTGGGCCTCAGGTCCCCGACCCGACCTGTGATGGGGGGCAAGGGATGCCGCCAGGTCCGCCTGCGGCGGGTCATCCCGCACTCCCCCTAATCATGTCATCCCGCACTTGATGCGGGATCCATGGGGCGGGGTGGCGTGCCACGACTCCACCCAACGACATCTACGAAGCTCTACACCAGCCCGGCGCCGGGCGGCAGCCTCCCCAGTCCTACAGCAACCCTTCCAGCGAAGGCCTGAAGTGTATCCCCGCCAGCCCCTCTTCGGGTGACAGCTCCTGACACCACCCCTCCAGTTCCAGCCCCTCCAGGAAGTCTCTCACCCGGTGGTACTCCTCCTCGTTCACTCTGCGGTTGATCTCCGGGTAGAGGCCGGCCCTGAAGTAGGGCTGGTACTGGAACATCAGGCTGATCACCGCCCCGGGGGTGTTCTCCGCCACCCAGCGGAGCGCCCTCTTCGACTCCTCAACGTATCCCGGCAGCACCAGATGGCGGACCACCAGGCCCTCCTTCAGCAGCTCGCCCTCCCACCTGGCCCGCCTCTGGCGGTACATCCTCAGCAGGGCCTCCCGGTTGACCGCCGGGTAGTCCGGGGCGTTGGAGTACCTCTCCGCCGCCTCCGGCGTGACATACCTCAGGTCGGCCAGGTAGATGTCCACAATGCCGTCCAGGATATCGATGGTCTCCGCCTTTTCGTACCCCGAGGTGTTGTACACCAGGGGCAGCCCCAGTACCTCCCGGAAGGCCATGGACAGCGACTCCATCACCGGAGGCAGGAAATGAGTTGACGTAACGAAATTGATGTTTTCCGCCCCCCTTCGTCGGAGAGTTAACATAACGTCCGCCAAATCCCTGCTGCTGACCCTCTCTCCCTCGAACGTCTGCCCGCCCCCTCCCCCCCCCCCCGCCCCCCC
>VGOM01000005.1 GCA_016875915.1 Chloroflexota bacterium | reverse complement strand
CACACACTGGCAAAGAAAGGATTAAGGCGATATGCGAATCAGTGAACGACTGCGGAAACTAGAGGGGGTTGTGGGCGATGGTAGGCCCCGGGGCAAGACGGTCATCCTGTTACATGGCGAGCCCGTGCCCGAAGGCGTCCAGCTTGCCGTCTTTGTTGGGAGCCTGGAGGCCAGAGCACTTGTTGAACGAGTCTTGAATGGTGAACGAACTGGAGGTGTTTGATATGGCAAAGACAGCAATACTTGAACGAGCACAATCACTTGAGCAGATGGTCATGGGCACATCCCACGTCGAACGGAATGGAGCCCTGGCCGGGCTTGGAGCGCGCATCCAGCCCATTCTCCAACCCCGAACGACCACCACATTCGGAGGGAGCCCGCACTTTCTGCCCAACATACCGAGCCCGCCGCTGACCCGAGTTACGCGCGGGGGGCTGCCGATGCCGGCGTCCGAAAAGGAACAGCAGAGGTTTCAGCAGGAGTTACAGGTAATCACCGCCCGTGAGCAGGAACTCGTCCGGGCAGCCCAAGCCGCCAAGAGCAAGCTGACCGCGCTGGAGAAATGGGCAGAGGAACTCGGCGAGACTGAGGACAGATTGCTCATCTCAGTGCTTGACGAGGCAGATAGACCAGACGTTGAACAATACTTGAGACAGCACGCCAGATTCGTGAGAACGTGCACGGCGCTGGCCGATAGCTTGAAGTTCTGACACGGAGGTGACGCATGGACAACAAGACGATGGCAAACAGACATATTCGCACGGCACCCCTGCCAACCGGTGACGGCGCTGTCAACGTCCTGCAGGAAGTCCGCCTATACCAGCGGCGGCTGCGGCAGCGGAGCAACCGTCTGGAGAATGCGGTGAGCGATGCTTGGATTGAAGGCAGGGAGGCCAAGAACGACGCCGGCAGAATACGAGCGGGTGTTCGCGGGGCATTCAAGGAAATCGAACGCGATGGCGTGAAAGGCGAACTGCGGCTCGGCCAGTACCTTGCCCGGAAGTTGGAAGTCACAGCAGAGGCCGGGATACTGGACGCCCGCCTGGACATAGAGCTGGCTATGCTCCGGGTGATTGTGCGGAAGCTCTAGAGCGCCGACCCTACGGCTTCACCAGAGCCTCTAGGACAGCGTTCTGGCCGCAAAGGGCATCATTCCCTGTCCCATGCCTGATTCTGTGTGATTCCGCGCTCAGGTTGACATCCCTTTGTCTGTCTGCCTATCATTGCGGCAGGTTTCCTGCACGAACCGCTGTTGCTTCACCTTGCCAGACACCAGATGCCATGAGGCGCAAGGGCGAGTCTACTTATCGCTAGGTCCCAGCGAGATTCTGGCGGCAAATCACCAATGGGAGATGTATTCTTGCAGCAGTCCATATGAAGAAGCGCTTAATCGTCTATCCCGTTCTATTTGCCCTTTTCCCAGTACCGGCGCTCTACTCCGCGAACGTAGCAGAGGTTTCACCCTCGCAGGTCATTGTGCCAGCACTCGTAGTACTCGGCGCGACACTTCTGCTTCTGGTCGCAACCTGGCTCGTTCTCAGGGATGGGAGCAGAGCAGCGCTGCTTGTAGCCATACTGCTGGTCCTGTGCTTCTCCTACGGCCATGTTGTCAACCTGATTGCCAGCAATCCATACGCGGGATGGGAATTCTTCCAGCCCACCCAGACTCCGCTGGCGAACCTTGTTCTGCTGCTGTGGATTGCGGTTGGCGCTGCGAGCGCCTACTTTGTCTGGGCCTGGCCCAAACACACTCATCTACAGAAGCTCACGAGCGTATTGAACTTTGTGGGTATCGTCTTGGTAGTCATGCCAACCCTGAACATCACGATACAGGAGGTTCGAGGCATATCGCGGAATGCGGAGACGACGGATGCAACAGACATCACTCTGCACAACCCCGAGACTCTGCCGGATATCTACTATATCATACTGGACAGATATGCCAACGCCAGGATACTGGCAGAGAGGTATGATTTCGACAACAGCGATTTCCTCAACTGCCTATCAGGCAAGGGTTTCTATGTGGCATCGAGCAGCTATTCCAACTACCAGGACACGCAGCATTCGCTGGCGTCGTCCCTCAATATGGAATACCTTGACCAACTGGCTGAGCAGGTCGGCACAGCTTCGGCTGACCAGGGGCCAATCTATGCCAGACTGAAAGACTATCGGGTTTGGCGACTGCTGAAATCAGCTGGCTACACGTTCATACACTTCGGAAGCTGGTGGGAACCAACCAGAGAGAATGAGTACGCCGACGCCAATGTCAACTATGGTGGGAGCTTGCCTGAGTTTTCCATGCTGCTTCTCAGAAGCACCATCTTTGAGCCTGTAGGCACTACCCTGGGTCTCTGGGGCGAACCACGGAAGACGCAGTGGGAAAGAGTGCGCTACGAGTTTGACAGGCTGGCGGAGATCGCAGAGATGGGGGAACCAACGTTTGTCTTTGCACACTTCCTCACCCCACACCCTGATTATGTGTTTCAGAGAAATGGGGATTTCCTGCCAATCGAGCAAAGGGCAGGGAGAACCCCGAGGGAAGAGTACATCGATCAACTAGTGGCCACCAGCAACATGGTGAAATCGCTTGTCGACAGACTGCTGGCAGACTCTGAAACGCCTCCTATCATAATCCTGCAGGCAGACGAGGGACCATATGCTGGAGGGAGTGAAGAGTGGGCAGGAGGGGAGAAAGCCACCGATGCCGAACTCCGGGAGAAGATGGGGATACTCAATGCCTACTACCTGCCCGAGCTGACGGACAGCGGGCTTCATGAATCCATAACACCGGTGAACTCCTTCAGGGTCCTCTTCAACCACTACTTCGATGCGGACCTCGAGCTGTTGCCGAACGCCAACTATGTCTGCATGTCTGGACCCTACGATTTCGTTAACGTGACTGAGCGGCTCAGAGTGCAATGATACTCTAGCCAGCCAGTTCACGATGAGAATCGCACTAGTACGAAGTGACAGAGATGTCCACCCTTCTTCGTTTCCTACCCCTTCAGCCCCAGATGGTCAGAGGGCGGTGACAGCGCCGTCATCGGCCCAGCGGATGCCGTCCATGACCTCAGTCCCTCCCCCTTCTGTATCCAAGCTGAGGTTGACAGACTGCGGCCCAGCGTAGTAGTGTCTAGCCGTGACTCCTGTGCCACCAATCATGGCAACTCCCGGAGAAATCGGAGGCCCTCGTTGAGCCCGAGCGCGTCATCGCCTTCTATGGAGCTGATAGGGATGGTCAGAACCCTGGCAGACGCGAGGGCGAGTATGCCCCCAAAACAGAGGGGTACTATCCGCAAAGAGTACGGCGTGAATGTCGATGTAACAGACTTCCTGGGTACCCTTAACTACACGGCTGGTGGTGGCAAGTTGATGCCTGACCTGAGGTTCATGGTGGAAGAAGACCGAATCTTGCTGCGCGGCTACAAGCCAGGCGATTGGGAAGCTGCATTGAAGAGAGCATATGATGACCTGCTGGCGCAGTCTGGTGCCTTCGCAGGGATTTCAGTCAGAATCCCAAGACCTATCAGCGACGCTAGCGGGGGAGCAATTCCTCGCAGACATGCAAGGCCGCGGAAGAAGGGCGTTCTTGACCGCATCCTGGGGACGTTCACTGAGTCCGAAGACTGAGTCGGGAGTGAGAACGGTCAGCCCAGCGGCCCCTTGTAGAACTTCATTGCGTCGCTGAACCCGAAGCTCCTGGTGTACCTCTCAACCATGCTCACGCTCTCCCAGCGTCCAAGGTCCCGGATGGTCAGGCAGTCAACGCCGGCTTTCCTCAGCAGGACAGCAAAGGTTCGTCGGAATGTATGCGGGTTGCATGGGAGGCCGGTTCTCTCCTGAAGCCGCTTCAGCATGATTTGGACCCCTCTGAAGTTCAGTCCCCATACACCCGCACCGTTCGGGGAGTATTCCGCCAGCCATGCCCTCAAATACCCTTCGGAAAGCTCACCAAAGGGCGCTAGAGCCTCTTTCCGCCCCTTGCCCATGACTCTGATTGTCCTGTCCTGCCAGTTGACGTCAGAGGCTTTGACAGAGGCCAATTCCGACAGTCTCAGGCCGCTCTCAGCGAACAGGGCGATGATGGCCTTGTCCCGTACGGACTCGACAGACTGAATGAGACCCTGGACCTGCCCTGCCGTCAGGCTGGGGAGTATGAGCTTGGTCAGTATCGGGGCCTCGACGCCAGCCATTGGGCTGTCCATGCCATACTCCGAGTGAAGCCAGGTATAGAAGACCCGCAGCGCTCTATAGCTCGCGTGTCTGGCTCCCAGCCCGTTCTCGTTGGGCGGAATTGTGTTGAGGTACTGCTCTATGGTTCGCCGAGTTGCCCTGTCGAAGAAGTAGTCAATCGTCCTGCCGAACTTGTCCAGACGCTCCTCGTAGAAAGCCAGTGTGCTCGGACTGACCCCTCTGGCCTGCCTTGATTGCAGGAATGGCTTGAGGTAGTCATGCTCTGGCTTCTTGTGGTATGGGGAACCGAGCAGGGACTCAACTAGCTTCCTTGATGGGCGGCGCTTGCCATGCCTGACCTGGCTGATGTATGAGGTGCTTAAACCGCTTAACTCTGCAAGCGTGGAATTGGGGAGTTTGTTGAGCAGCTTGAGAACAGTTTGGGGACTGCCAGTCAGACGCTCTCCCTCTGAGCCACAGCCCCACGTGGCAGATAGTCTACCAGAGCCGCACTGGCGACTCAAGCTGGCGGCGTGCGGGGGTATCCTCCGGCGGCGAGTCATGATCTGCTATAATGGCCCGAAGGAGCGCAGAGAAGCAATGCGGCTGTGGCTGCCAGTTGGCGCAGGGATCGGGGTGATGGAGTTGTTCGGCCCCATCACGGGCACCCGGAAGCTGAGGGAGTACACCAGCACCATCGATGGGCTGAAGAACAGCCGCCGCTTCAAGTCGGTCATCATCAATGTGGACTCTCCTGGCGGCCTGGCCACGGCCTCCGATGGCCTCTACTCCGCTGTCTCCAGGCTCTCGGCCAGGAAGCCGGTGGTGGCCTTCGTCAGCGGGGCCTGTGCCTCCGGGGCCTACATGGTGTGCTGCGCGGCCAGCCGGATAGTGGTCCTGCCCACGGCGGTGGTGGGCTCCATCGGGGTGCTGTCGGTCAGGCCGATACTGCAGGACCTCCTGGGCAAGATCGGGGTCCACGTCTCCGTGACCAAGAGCGGGCGGCTGAAGGATATGGGCAGCCTCTACCGCGATCCCACCGACGAGGAGAGGAAGAAGGAGGAGGAGCTCATCGCCGGGTTCTACGACTACTTCGTGTCAGTGGTGGCCAGGGGCCGGAAGATGGATGAGGGCAGGGTGAGGGAACTGGCCACCGGCGAGGTCTTTCTGGGGGAGAAGGCCAAGGCCCTGGGCCTGGTCGATGAGGTGGGGGATTTCGAGGTGGCTGCCGACATTGCCTCCGACCTGGGCCACGTGGCCCGCCGGGTGATGCATGTCAGGAGGCGGCCCAGCCTGCCGGAGAGGCTGTTTCTGAGGTTCGCCGACACCATGGTCCAGGAGACGGTGTCGCAGGCCGAGGGGTTGCTCCAGCGGCGGATATACTATCAGGGCTGAGCCGGCCCGGGCCGCCTAACGCAGGCGGCCGACAGCGACGACTACACCCACCACCAGGGCCAGGATGCTGTACGGGCTGAAGTAGAAGGCCAGTCCGCTTTCCGATGAGTACTCGATGTTGCTGACGACGTAGGTCAGGACGAAGCTGATACCCCCGATGACCTGGAGTATGGTGCCGCGCCGGCGGTTGACTGAGCGGCTGATGGCTTCGCCGATGAGGTAGCCGACGCCAGCGGCCACGAAGATGCCGAAGAGGCTGAAGTACGGCACCAACAACCGAAGCCAGCCCCAGGCGATACCCAGGGCCAGGGCCAGTGCCAGGCCGACGAGGGCCGCTTTGAGATGCTGCGTGGTGGCCACCTGGTAGGTGGGCAGCCGCTTCAGCTCGGCGCAGTCCTTGCAGCGGGCTCCCACAGGCGTGTGCACCAGGCACTGGGGACAGATGGGCTTGCCGCATTTGCCGCAGGCCAGGTTGGTGTCTACATTGGGGTGAGCGGCGCATTTCATGCTGGCTGATCCCTACCGAGAGCTGCTAGGGGTCTGCCGCCTGCCGAAAGCGAGGAGGCGCTCGATGCATTCTGGGGGGATGTCCACGCCGCCCATGGGCGTCTCGGTGAGGTGTTCCAATCCGTGGAAGTCGCTGCCACCGGTGGCGATGAGGTGGTGTTTGCGGGCCAGGGAGGCCAGGTGCTGTATGGTGACGCTGGCGTAGGCGTTGTAGTACACTTCCATGCCGGCCAGCCCTGCCCTCTGGAGGCGGGGGATGACCTCTTCCAGATCCTCGATATCCGCCGGGTGGGCCAGCACCGGCAGTCCACCTACCCTGACCACCAGCTCCACCACCTGCTGGGGCGTCATCTTCTCCCGCTCAGCGTAGGCCGGTCCATCCCTGCCGATGTACCTGGCGAAGGCCTCCTTGAGGGACTGGACGTAGCCCTTCTCCATGATGGCCTGGGCCACGTGGGGCCGGCCCACCGACCCGCTGCCGGCGATCTCCTCGACGCGCTCCCATTCAATATGCACTCCCAGATGGCCCAGCTTGGCGATCATCTTCTTGGCCCGCGTCTTCCGGGAGTCACGGAGATCGGCCAGCTTGTCCACCAGGGCGTCGTCGAGGTAGTTGATGAAGTAGCCCAGGACATGAACCTCGCCGTCAGGGACGTCGGTGCCGATCTCCACGCCGGGGATGACCTTGAGGGAGGGGAAAGCCCGGACCGCTTCGAGGGCCGGTGCCACGCCCTCCACGGAGTCGTGGTCGGTGATAGCCATGACCTCCATCCCCTGGCCGGCGGCCTTGGCCACCAACTCCGCAGGGCTGAAGCGCCCATCTGAAGCGGTGGTGTGGACGTGGAGGTCGGCCTTCATGGTCTAGGCCACTTCCCGGTCGATGCGGTTGATGCTGGTGGCCCGGCCCGTGGCGGTGTCCACCTCGACCAGGACGGAGTTGAAGGTGATCGGCCCCTTGCCCACCGAGAGGCGGCTGGGCATGTGGGTGAGGAAGCGCTTGATCACCTCCCCAACGTCATCGCCGATGACCGAGTCGGCCGGTCCCACCATGCCGATATCGGTGACGTAGGCCGTCCCCCTTGGGAGGATCCGGGCGTCGATGGTGCCCACATGGGTGTGGGTGCCCACCACGGCGCTGACCCTGCCGTCGAGGTAGCGGCCCAGGGCGTTCTTCTCCGACGTTGCCTCAGCGTGGAAGTCAACCAGTATGGCCTCCGGCTTGCCCTCCAGTCCGGCCAGCAGTTGGTCCGCCGTTCTGAAGGGGCAGTCAACATCGCCCATGAAGGTGCGTCCCACCAGGTTGATGATCAGGACGTTGTTCCACCAGAGGTATCCGCGGCCGGGGACACCCGGAGGGTAGTTCAGGGGGCGGACTATGGGCGAAGGGGCCTCAAGGGAGGGGATGATCTCCTTCTGGGCCCAGATGTGGTTGCCGGAGGTGAGGACATCGACGCTGCTCTGGAGGAGCTCGTTGGCGGTTTCGGGGGTCAGCCCCTTCCCCCCGGCGGCGTTCTCGGCGTTGACGACTACCAGGTCAAGGCGCAGTTCGCGACGTAGGCCTGGCACCAGGCTGTGGATGGCCCTTCTGCCAGGCCTGCCGATCACATCGCCGACCAGTAGTATCCGCAAGATCCCTTTTCGACTCTCTATCTGGCGTAGTCTACCGCCCTTGTCTCTCTGACGACCGTCACCTTGATCTGGCCCGGGTAGCTCATGGTTTCTTCAACTTTCTTCACGATGTCACGGGCGAGCCGCATGGCTCCCATGTCGTCGATCTCTTCGGGTTTCACCAGAATGCGGATCTCTCTTCCGGCCTGTATGGCGTAGGATTTCTCGACGCCGCGAAAGCTGTTGGCTATGGTCTCGAGGGCTTCCAGGTGCTTCAGGTACTGCTCCAGGGATTCGCGTCTGGCTCCCGGCCTGGCCCCGCTGATGGCATCCGCAGCAGAGACGATGAAGCTCTCGGCGTTGATCATGTCTACTTCGCCGTGGTGCGCGGCGATGGCCCTGATCACCAGCGGCGATTTCTCCCATTGCTTGACGATGTCAGCGCCTATCTGGGCATGAGGCCCTTCGGTTTCGAAGTCCACTGCCTTGCCGATGTCGTGGAGCAGACCGGCCCTTGTGGCCAGTTCCACGTTGGCACCTGTTTCGGCGGCCATCATACCTGCCAGGAGGGCCACCTCGACGCTATGTGCCAGCACATTCTGGCCATAGCTGAAGCGGTATTTCAGGCGCCCCAGCAGCCTGATCAGGTCGGGGGGCAGGCCGTGCACCCCTGTCTTGTTGGCGGCTTGCTCGCCTTCGGTCCGGATGGTTGCCTCCACTTCATTCCGGGCCTTCTGGACCATCTCCTCGATGCGCGCAGGATGGATCCGCCCATCGAGGATCAGCCTCTCCAGGGCGATCCGGGCAATCTCCCGGCGGACGGGGTCGAAGCACGAGAGGGTCACCGCCCCCGGCGTGTCGTCGATGATGAGGTCGACTCCGGTGGCGTGCTCCAGGGCCCTGATGTTTCGCCCTTCTCGTCCGATGAGACGGCCTTTCATATCGTCCCCCGGCAGTGAGACCACCGAGACGGTGGTTTCGGCTACCACGTCGCCGGCCACGCGTTGAATGACCTGGGCCAGGATGTCCCGGGCCTTCTGGTCGCCTTCCTCTTTGACCGCGGCTTCCATCTCCCGCACCCGCCGGGACGCCTCGTCCCGGATCTCGGCATCCACCTGCTTCAGCAGGATCTCCCTTGCCTCGGCGGAAGACATGTTGGCTACCAGTTCCAGTTGTTGCTGCTGCTTGTGCTGCAGCTCCTCTGCCCGAGTCCGCAGCTTCTCGATCTCCCTTTCCTTGGCGGCGATGGAGTGGTCACGGCGCTGCAGGGATTCCTCCCGGCGTTCCAGGTTCTCTTCCTTCTGCCCAAGGCGCCTTTCCAGCCGCTGCAACTCGGCGCGGGTCTCGCGGTAACTGGCTTCCACCTCCGCCTTCATGTTGATGGCTGCCTCCTTGGCCTCGAGGAGCGCGGCCTTGTGCTTCTCCTGGGCCTCGGCGATGAGCCTCTTGGCCTCGTCGTCCGCCATGCGGACTCTGCGGCTGGCCGACATCCGCCTGACCAGGAATACTGCGATGCCCCCAACAACGAAGCAACCCAGCCCAACCAGCACCACTACTACTAGCTCCACTTTCACCTACCTTTCTACTTGGAGCTTCCCGGGTGGGGGGTAGACTACTTTGACGCGTATATTAAACGCTTTATGACATTTGGTGTCAAGCAATGGAACTCCGTTCGTTCGGCAGCAGGGGTGACAGGATCACATCGCATGGGATGATGATGGGCTTGCCTCGGGGGACACGGCGTGCGATAGGCGCCAGGCTCAGAGGACTGCCAGGTTGTTGCGGTGCACAGCCTCGGCGCCGTACTCGTAGCCGAGGAGCGATGCGATGCCTCCGGAGCGGCTGCCTTTGATCACCTGGATGTCGGCGGCGCAGTAGTTGGACATCCCGCAGGCGATGCGATTGCCCTGGAGATCGACGATGTCCACCAGGTCGCCGCGCTGGAAGTCCCTTTCGGTATCCACTATCCCGGCGGGGAGCAGGCTTCCCCGGCCCCTCTTGAGGGCCGCCGCCGCTCCATCGTCCACAATGATCTTGCCCCGCGAAGCCAGCCTGCTGACCATCCACCGCTTGCGGCTCTCCAGCCGGGTGCTCCGGGGCAGAAACAGGGTGCCCAGCGACTCGCCATGGGTGAGGCGGGTGATCACGTTGGGCAGGCTGCCGTCCGTGATGACCACGGCAATGGCTGAGCTTGTGGCCAGCTTGGCCGCCTGGATCTTGGTGGCCATGCCCCCGGTGCCCCTGGTGCTGCCGGCGCCGCCGGCCATCTGTTCGATCTCGGCGTCGATCCTGCTCACCACGGGAAGCAGCTCGGCCCGGGGGTCGCTGCGGGGGTTGGCGCTATACAGCCCGGCCACATCGCTGAGCAGGATGAGCAGGTCGGCGTCTATGAGATTGGCCACCATGGCCGACAGGTTGTCGTTGTCGCCGAAGACCACATCCCCCCTGATCTCGTCGGTGGCCACCACGTCGTTCTCGTTGATGATGGGTACGACCTTCAGATCGAGCAGGGAGAGGAGGGTGTTGCGGCCGTTGAGATAGCCCGCCCGGTGAGAGAGGTCCCGCTTGGTGAGCAGGGCCTGGGCCACGACGATGTCGTGTCTGGCGAAGAGCTGCTCGTAGGTGTGCATCAGACATCCCTGGCCCACCGCAGCCAGGGTCTGCTTGAAGGGGATGTCCTTGCGGTTCCGGTCATCCAGTCCCAGCTTGGCCCTGCCGGCGGCTATGGCCCCGGATGAGACGATGACCACCTGCCGGTCTTCCCGGTGGAGCTGGGCCACCTGGTCCACCAGATTGGCCATGGTGTCCAGGTCGAGCTGTCTGGTGCCGCCGGTCAGCAGGTTGGTGCCCAGCTTGATCACCAGCCGGCGGTACCCCGCCCGGGTCTTCGATGGTCGAGATGGCCTGCCCTTGGTCTTGTCCATGGAGGATTATGCTAGATTATATAACATATGTTTCAGGGAGACTCCGGTCAGTGATTCCTTCATCCTCAGACTCCGAGCTTGACCTGCACCGCATGACCGCCGATGAGGCGATCACGGAGCTGGAGGCGTTCATCCACGAGGCCTATTGCGCCGGCACCCCTGCCGTCCGGGTGGTCCACGGGAAGGGGACGGGCATGCTGAGGAGCACGGTCCGGTCCTGGCTGAGGGGCCAGCGGCTGGTGAGGTCCTTCAGGTCGGGGTGGACGTGGGAGGGTGGTGACGGAGTCACCGTGGTTGAGCTGGGCGACTGAGGGGCCGGGCGGCTACGTGGCCTGACATCTGGGGCAGAAGTAGGTGCCCCTCCCCCGCAAGGATATCCGCTGGATCAGGGTGTTGCAGCGGTAGCATCGCTCCCCCCGGCGGTGGGCCACCTGGAAGAAGAGGTGGGCGAAGCCGGGCTCGCCGTTGGGGAGCTGGTAGGTGCTGACGCTGGCGCCGGAGCGTCCGATGGCCTCCGTCAGCACATGGCCGATGGAGCGGTACAGCCTCTCCGTCTCCGTCGTGGTCAGGTCGCCGGCCTTCTTCAGGGGGTGGATCCGCGCCTCGAACAGGGCCTCGTCCGAGTACATGTTGCCGATGCCGGCGATGGCCGTCTGGTCGCAGAGCAGGACCTTGACGGGGATCTTGTGCTGTCCCAGGGCCTTGCGCAGTGCCCAGACACTGAAGCGGTGATCCAGCGGCTCGGGGCCGAGGAAGCCGACCACATCGTTCTCGTCGTCCACCAGCCACATCACCCCGAACTTGCGCTGGTCCAGGAAGTGGACCTTGGTGCCGTTGTCCAGGTGGAGTATGGCCCTGGCATGACGTTCGGGGGCAGTGGATGAGGGTTGGAGGAGCAGGCAGCCGGTCATCTTCAGGTGGACGATCAGTCTCCGTCCACTGGCCAGATCGAAGATGAGGTACTTCCCTCTACGGCGGATATCCTCCACCGTCTGATTGGAGAGCCCGCGGCAGAACTCGTCGGGAGAGGGGTGGCGGACCGATCCTGGCCAGAGCAGGGTGACCTTGGTGAGGCGGTGCCCCACCATCTTGGGGATGAGATCGTTCTTGATGGTCTCCACCTCTGGCAGTTCGGGCATGTCTGAGAGACTCCTCTCGCTAGCTTTCCATCCCCAGGTGCTGGAAGACGCGGTCTACGTGTCTCAGATAATACCGGTAGTCGAAGAGCTTTTCCAGTTCCGCCGCCGGCAGCAGGGCGGATACCTGGCCATCAGCCTTGAGGAGCTGCAGGAACTCCTGCCTGTCCTTCCAGGCCTTCATGGAGTTGCGCTGCACCAGCTCATAGGCCTGCTGGCGACCGAGGCCTTTGTCGATCAGGGCCAGGAGGACCCGCTGGGAGAAGGTCAGCCCCCGGGTGAGCTTCAGGTTCTCTTCCATCCGCTGGGGATCGACCACCAGGCTCCTCATGATATTGGTGAAGATGTGCAGGATGTAGTCCAGGACCAGGCAGGAGTCCGGGATGATGATCCGCTCTGCCGACGAATGGCTGATGTCGCGCTCGTGCCAGAGTGCCATGTTCTCCAGCGAGGTCAGGGCATGTCCCCGGACCAGGCGGGCCAGGCCGCAGATGCGCTCGCAGAGCTCTGGATTGCGCTTGTGGGGCATGGCGGAGCTGCCGGTCTGTCCGGACTCGAAGGGCTCCTCGGCCTCAAGGACCTCGGTCCTCTGCAGGGCCCGGATCTCGGTGGCGAACTTCTCCAGGGAACCGGCGATGATGGCCAGCGTGGTCACGAACTGCGCGTGGCGGTCCCTCTGCAATATCTGGCTGGACACCGGGGCCGGATCGAGCCCCAGCTTGGCGCAGGCGATCTCCTCCACCTCCGGCGCCACAGTGGCGTATGTGCCCACAGCCCCGGAGATCTTGCCGACGCCGATGACCTTGCTGGCCTCCGCCAGCCTGTGGCCGTTGCGCTTCATCTCCTCAGTCCAGAGGGCCATCTTGAGCCCGAAGGTGGTCGGCTCGGCGTGGACGCCATGGGTCCGGCCCATCATGATGGTGTGCTTGTGCTCCACGGCCTTCATCTTCAGCACGCTGGTGAGATCGGCGGCGTCCTGAGCCAGTATCTCGGTGGCCTCCAGCATCTGGAGGCTGAGGGCGGTGTCCATGACATCGGAGGAGGTCAGTCCCAGATGGATGAAGCGGCTCTCCTCGCCCAGGCTCTCGGCCACGGTGTTGAGAAAGGCGGTGACATCATGGTGGGTTACCTTGAGGATCTCGGCGAAGCGGGTCGGGTCGAAGCGGGCCCTTCTCAGCTTGGGGAGGGCCTCCTTGGGGATAGCTCCCAGCTCGGCCCAGGCCTCGCACACGGCGATCTCCACCTGGAGCCACTTGTCGAACTTGTTTTCGTCCGACCAAACCCTCTTCATGGCCGGCCGGGAATACCGTTCAATCATGCCCTGATCTCCATACTACTGGCGGGCCGGGCCCGCCGCGGAAGTCGCCGTCCGTGCCGAGGCAGGAGGCTCAACCCTGGGCCAGCTTCCGGCGGTGTGCCGCATACGCCTCCCTGGCTCTGTCCGATTTCAGTCCCAGTATCTGAGCGGCCAAGAGGGCCGCGTTCTTCGCTCCTGCCGAGCCGATGGCGACGCAGGCCACCGGGACGCCGCCCGGCATCTGGATGATGGACAGCAGGCTGTCGACGCCTTTGAGATCGCTGGTGGGCAGAGGGACGCCGATGACCGGCAGCATGGTCCAACTGGCCAGGACGCCGGGCAGATGGGCCGCAGCACCGGCACAGGCGATGAGCACCTCTAGCCCGCGCTCCTGTGCTTTGAGTCCGTACTCGCGGGCCTTCTCGGGGGTGCGGTGGGCGGAGATCACCCGGACCTCGTAGGGTATGCCCAGTTCCTCCAGCATGTCAGTGGCCGGCTTGATCAGCGGCTCATCGGACTTGCTGCCGATGACTACCCCGACGATGGGCTTGTCTTGTCTTGTCTCTGACATGGCGGACCTCGCTTTCAAACAGTGAGCAGATCGAACAGACCCTCGAAGGGGTACAGCCTTTGTTTGATGCTGACATAGGTTTCCTCGCCGCGGAGGAGCCGGCAGCAGGCCCTCCACAGGCGGTCATGGCCTTCCACCAGCCCGAAGCACAGTCCGGGGAACCAGGTGAAGAGACGGGCAAACCCCCGGGCCGCAGTGAGTTCGGGCATCAACTCCCGGTCAACGGCTTCCTGATACCCCTGCAGGTCGGGGCTGCTGGACTCCAGACAGCGGTGGATGACCGGGGCAGCCAGTCGAGCGCTCCTGACGGCATGGTGAATGCCCTCTCCGGTGAGCGGGTCCACCAGCCCGGCGGCATCCCCGAGCAGCAGGCACCGCCCGGACTGGATGGCCATGCCCCTCCGGCGCACCGGCAGATAGTGACTCCTCAGCCTCGACACCGATCCGGCTTCCAGGTCGTATGATTTCAGCACAGCCCGGTATCCCGATCTCAGCCTTCGCACCTGGCGGAGCGGACCGCCAACACCGACGGAGAGATGGTCTTTCTTGGGGAATACCCAGCCGTAGCCGCCACGGATGTGTCCCAGGTCCAAACCCATCAGGGAGTCCCATTGTACCAATTTTTCGGCTGCAACAGAAGTCTCGGCCTCCATGCCCATGCCGAATACGACCCCCCGCATCAGGCCCGCGTCACGGGCCACCACGCCTCCGGCACCGTCGGCGCCCACGATGATCTGCGACTCCAGGGTCCGGGCTGTTGTGGTGATCCTGACCGCCCTTGACGAGATCTCCACCCGGCAGACGGCTTCATTGTCCAGCAGCGCGGCCCCGGCCTCTCGGGCCCTGCGGACCAGGAGGTGGTCGAACTCATCCCTCATCACCGTGAAGACCAGGGGCTGGTCGTACCATCTGGTGAAGGACCGCTTCCGCTTGTAGGTGGCCCGGACACCGCGGACCACGCTCCTTGTCACCGGGGCGATATCCAGGCCCAGGCCCCGGGCCGCTTTGACGGTGATCCCTCCGGCGCACGGTTTGTACCGGGGCAGCCTGTCCTTCTCCAGGAGGAGAACGCTGACGCCCCGCCGGGCCAGCTCATAGCCCAGGGTGGCCCCGGACGGCCCCGCGCCGGCGATGATCACATCGTAGGAGCGCTCCATCCCATTCTTCAGCTGCTGTCGAGCGGCTAGGCGCCGCCTTCAGCGAGAGGCCGCCCGCCTCAGACGGTCCATTACGGCCACGCCCAGGCCCCGCTCCGCCACCCCTTCAATGATCATCTCGTCCACCCCCAGCTCGTCCAGTTCGCGCATCACGGCGAACATCCGCCGGGCGTACGCTTTGAGGTCCCGGGGCATGGCCCGGACGATGAGATCGGCGCTGCCCTGCAGCGGGCATGGACCGTGAGTGAGCAGGGCCACCTTCCTGCCCTTCCCGGCGTGGGATGTTGCCAGGCGGGCGGCGGCTTCCTGATCCCCCCCAGCCACCAAAGTGACCCGCGCCCGAGGGCTGTAGTGCCGGTAGCGGGTGCCCGGGGACCTCCGGCGCAGCGCGGGCTCCGCGGCGGCGGCCACCCGGCCGATGAAGGGCTTCAGGTCCGCCGCGGTGACGGCCCCCGGTCGCAGTATGACCGGGGGATGCTGCGACAGATCGAGCACCGTGGACTCGAGGCCCACCTCCACCGGGCCACCGTCGAGGATGATGTCGATCCGGCCCCCCAGGTCGGCCAGTACGTGCCCGGCTGTGGTCGGGCTGGGACGGCCGGAGAGATTGGCGCTGGGCGCGGCGATGGGCCGCCCCAGGGCCCGGACCAGGGCCAGGGCGATGGCGTTCCGCGGCATCCTGACTGCCACGGTATCCCCTCCACCGGTGACGGCATCGGGCACCCCTGCGGACCTCTTGAAGATCAGTGTCAGGGGTCCGGGCCAGAATCGCTTCATCAGCAGGGTTGCCTCAGGTGGCACATCCGCGGTGAGGACCGCTAGGTCCTGGGGTCCGGCCACATGGACGATGATGGGGTTGTCCAGGGGGCGGCCCTTGGCCACGAAGATCGTCCTCACCGCCTCCGGATTGAGTGCATCGGCCCCCAGTCCGTAGACGGTCTCGGTGGGGAAGGCCACCAGCCCCCCACGGCGCAGAGATTCTGCCGCCCGGCGGATGGCCTGCCGGTCAGGGGTTGCCGGATCCATGGCGACTAGCAGCGTTTTGCGGGGCATTTGATGCTCTCCAGCGGGGCATTTGGGACGGCATTGAGGTCCAGCCCGGATTCCTCTCCCTGTCTCAGTCTGACCGCCCCGGCGGCGGCCACCATGGCGGCGTTGTCGGTGCACAGGTCCGGCCGGGGGAAGAAGACCTGAAGGCCGTGCCGGGGGCAGGCCTCGGAGAAGACCTCCCTCAGTCTGGCGTTGATGGATACCCCTCCGGTGACGCTGACCGCGGTGACCCCCAGGCGCCGGGCAGCCTGGAGCGTCTTGGATACCAGGACGTCGACCACCGCCTCCTGAAATCCGGCAGCGATGTCTGCCAGGGGCAGCGACCCCCGGTCACGGCCCTGGCACATATTGACCACCGCCGTCTTCAGACCGCTGAAGCTGAAGTCGGCGGTCCGGCTCCGTCCCAGCGGCCGGGGAAGGCTGATGGCGGCCCCGTCTCCTGCCAGGGCCAGCCTCTCGATGGCCGGCCCGCCTGGAAAGCTCAGGCCGAGGAACTTGGCGATCTTGTCGAAGGCCTCCCCGGCGGCATCGTCGAGGGTCCCGCCCAGCACCTGATAGCGGCCAGGTTCCTCAACGTGGATGAGCATGGTGTGCCCGCCCGAGACGGTGAGGCAGACGTGCGGCAGCGGCAGCCCGGGGTGGCTCAGGATGTTGGCGAAAATGTGGCCTTCGATATGGTGGATCCCTATCAGGGGCACCTTCAGGGCGTAGGCCATGGCCTTGGCGGCGGACACCCCCACGATGAGGGAGCCGATGAGACCGTACCTGCAGGTCACCGCCACGGCGTCCACTGCGGCAGGCCGCTCCCCGGCCGAGTCGAAGGTCTCGCGGATGACGTAGCCGATGGCCTCCACATGCTTCCGGGAGGCCACCTCGGGGACAATCCCCCCGAACCTGGCATGAAGGTCGATCTGGGAGGCGATGACATTGGAGAGGACATTGCCGTCATCGACCAGGGCGGCCGCCGTCTCATCGCAGGATGTCTCGATCCCCAGTATCAGCATGGCATCTTGCCCCTCAGGAGCCGGGAGCCCTGCCCCCCCTTGCTTCGGCCTCCCTCCGGCGGAGGAGGGCCTGGGCCAGCGATTCGCCCAGGTAGAGGGGCACCAGGGAGAGGGGATCATCGACCTGGCCGGCTGCGAACCGGGGCAGCGACATCAGGGCGAAGGCAGCCCCGCCCGGCGCATCTGATGGACTGCCGAACCGGGCCGGCGGGCCCAGGGCGCTGGTGATCACCGCCCGATGGAGATAGGCCGGCCGGCCCAGAAAGAGGACCGGCTCCCGGACCCTGTCCGTCAGCCCGGCAATGCTGCCCACGTAGTACTCGCCTTCCCTGATCGGCGCCCCTTCCCGGACGCGGTAGAATGCGGCGTAGACGGTCTCCCGGCCGGCATCGACCAGGGGACAGAGCAGGGCCGAGGCCGTCTTGGACTGGTGGGCCAGGGCTTCCAGCGATGATATGCCGCAGAGAGGTTTCCCGAGGGTGCAGGCCAGGGTCTTGGCCACGGTGACGCCGACCCTCACCCCCGTCCAGGACCCCGGGCCGATCCCCACGGCCAGCCCGTCGAGATCCTCCAGAGACAGACCGCCTCGCTTGAGGACCAGGTCGATGTTGACTATGATCTGCTGCAGCGAGCTATCTCTGGCATCCCAGGCGAAGTCAGCCACCACGCGGTCGGCGTCGATCAGACCGATGGTATTGGTCCGGCTGGCGGTGTCAATACCCAGGACTCTCATGGAACGACAACCTTGTCCAGGAGCCGGCGGTACCCTGGCCCGAATCCGGTAAGCACGATCTGCCGTCTCCTGGCGGAGATGATGGTGAATGCCACTTCCAGGCGGTCCTCGGGCAGCAGGGGAGCCGCCCTCTCGGCCCACTCGATGACAGCCACTCCCCATTCAGCCCGGGTGAGGCAGTCCAGGATACCGGCCTCCAGCGCCCCCCGGACGTCCTCAATCCGGTAGAGGTCGAGGTGCAGCACCGGCAGCCTGCCGGCGTACTCGTTGACGAGGGTGAAGGTGGGACTGGTCACCTGCCTGCCGGGGATGCCCAGTCCGGCGCACAGTCCCTTGGCGAAACAGGTCTTGCCGCAGCCCAACTCGCCGACGAGGGCCACAACGCTGCCCCGGCCCAGCAGTCCGCCGATCCGCCGCCCCAGCTCTGCTGTGGCTGAGGGGCCGGCAGTGGCCAAAGAGAGGGTTCTCGCAGTCCTGGGGATGGTCTCTCCCACCGGTGTTGAAGCCGCCTGCCGCCTCACGGTTGGGGGCATGGGCTCTACCTGCTGCCGCCTGCTTCGGGAGGGATCTCCCTGGCGGCGATGTCTCGTCTGTAGTGGCGGCCATGGAACTGAATCCGGGGGACATCGGCATAGACCCGGTCGCGGGCCTCTCGCAGGGTCCGGCCGGTGGCAGCCACGGTGAGCACCCTGCCGCCGCTGGTGACCACGCCGTTCTTCATCGCCGTGCCGGCGTGGAAGACGTGCATATCCGGGTCCAGCCCGGTCAGGCCGGATATGGGAAGGCCGGTATGGTATGCCCCTGGGTAGCCCTCCGAGGCCAGGACCACGGCGACGCAGGCGTCGTCGCTCCATTCTATGGCCAATCTGTTCAGGGTTCCGTTGATGACAGCCAGGAAGATGTCTACGAGGTCTGTCTTCAGCCGGGGTATGATGGCCTGGGTCTCCGGGTCGCCGAATCTGGCGTTGAACTCCAGGACCCTGGCCCCCTCCGGGTTGACCATCAGCCCGGCATAGAGGACGCCCCTGTAGGGTATCCCCTCAGCGGCCATGGCCCGCACGGTGGGCTCCAGTATGGTCTGCTGTATCTTCAGCACATCTGACTGACTGAAGAAGCCGGGGGGGCTGTAACTGCCCATGCCCCCGGTGTTCGGTCCGCGGTCGCCGTCGAACACCCGTTTGTAGTCGCAGGCCGGCACCATGGGCCGGACGTTCCTGCCGTCGGTGAAGGCCAGCAGGCTCACCTCGCGGCCACTGAGGCATTCCTCGACGATGATCCTGTCCCCGGCGGCCCCAAGGACCCTCTTCTCCATGAAGTCGGACAGCGCCTCAAGGGCCTGCTCCGCGGAGGCGGCCACCACCACCCCCTTGCCCGCGGCCAGCCCATCGGCTTTGATGACCAGCGGAGCCGGCTGCGATTGAACGTACTCCCTGGCCTGGGCATACGAAGTGAAGACCGCCCCCCGGGCACAGGGTATGCGGTGCTTCTGCATCAGCTCCTTGGAGAAGACCTTGCTGGCCTCGATCTGAGAGGCGGCCCTGGAGGGGCCGAGGACGGGGAGGCTGCGGCTCTGGAAGAGATCGACGATGCCTGAGGCCAAAGGTGCCTCGGGGCCGACAACGGTCAGGTCGATGCGATGCTGCCCCGCCGCCTCAGCCAGGGCTTCGATGTTCGTGGCGGGGATATCCAGGTTCTGGGCGATGGCTGCCGTTCCGGCGTTGCCCGGGGCGACGAAGAGACGGTCAACCCGGGGGCTCTGCCTCAGCTTCCAGGCCAGGGCATGCTCCCGGGCACCGCTGCCGATGACCATTGCCTTCATGGGTCTGCTCTTCTCCGGGTCCGGCCGGGCTTCTCGCGGCAAGTGAGGGGGCGCTGCAGGGGTTGTCTCAGGCGATGAGAGGGACTACAGCCCTTCCTTCTTGAACTTGGCTGCCTGCACGGTGTCCAGCTTCTGGATCAGCTTGACCAGCTCGGCTACGTGCTCCTTCTCATCGTCCCGGATGTGCTCCAGGACGGCCCTGGCTTCGTCGCTGTCCAGGGTGTCGATATGTGCCTGATACTGGTTGATGGCCTCAAGCTCACCTATGAGGTCCTCCCGGAGCATGTCCAGGTCCAGTTCCCTGTCCTCCATCTCTTCCAGTTCGTCGCCGTTGTGGTGTGCCATCGCTGTCTTCCCTCCCTGTTGCCGCCGGCGCTACTCCCATTCAATGGTGGCCGGGGGCTTGGACGATATGTCATAGACCACGCGGTTCACTTCGGGAACCTCGTTGACGATGCGATTGGAGATCTGGGCCAGGAGCTCATAGGGCAACCGGGCCCAGTCGGCGGTCATGGCATCTTCGCTGATCACCGCCCGCACCGCCACCAGGTAGCCGTAGGTTCTGAAGTCGCCCATGACCCCCACGCTTCTGACGTTGGTGAGCACGGCGAAGCTCTGCCAGAGCTGCCGATAGAGGTTGGCCTTCTTGATTTCACTCATGACGATCCAATCCGCGGCCCTGAGCACCTCCAGGCTGTCCCGGTTCACCTCGCCCACGATGCGCACGGAGAGTCCCGGACCTGGAAACGGCTGCCGGTAGATGATGTCCTCGGGCAGTCCCAGGGCCAGACCCACCTTCCTCACCTCATCTTTGAACAGATAGCGCAGGGGCTCGATCAGCTTCAGGGCCATCTTGGCCGGCAATCCGCCGACGTTGTGATGGGACTTGATCCGGGCGGAAGCCTTCTGGTTGGGCGCCGCGCTCTCTATGACATCGGGGTAGAGCGTCCCCTGGGCCAGCAGATCGACCTTGCCCAGCTTGGCCGCCTCATCCTCGAAGACCCGTATGAACTCCTCACCCACCGCATGGCGCTTCTCCTCGGGATCGGTGACCCCTTTCAGCCGGTTGAGGAACCGCTCCGTGGCGTCCACGTGAATGACATTCATCTTCAGGTTTCTCTGGAAGGCGTCGACCGTCCTCTCCGGCTCCTCCTTGCGGAGCAGCCCGTTGTCCACGAAGATGCAGGTGAGCTGGTCGCCGATGGCGCGGTGGATGAGGGTGGCGGCCACTGCGGAGTCGACGCCTCCTGAGAGGGCGCAGATGACCCTGCCCATCCCCACCTGTTCGGCGATCCTTTCCGTGCTTTCGGCGATGAAGTTCCGGGCGGTCCAGTTGCCTTGGCAGCCGCAGACGTTGTACAGAAAGTTCTTCAGGACGGTCTTGCCTTCCGGGGTGTGGACCACCTCGGGGTGGAACTGCAGGCCGTAGAACCCCTGATCGTTGCCCATGACGGCGATGGGGCAGTTGTCCGTGTAGGCCAGGGTGGTGAATCCCGGAGGCAACTCCACCACCTGGTCGCCGTGGCTCATCCAGACGGGCATGGAGAAGGGCAGGTAGGCCAGCAGCGGTGAATCGGCACTCTGGTGGAGGATGGCGTGTCCGTATTCCCGCTTCGCCTGCAGGGCCACCTTCCCGCCCAGCTGCTGGGCCATGGCGTGCATCCCGTAGCAGATGCCCAGAACGGGGATATCTCTCTGGTAGACATAAGCCGGGGCCAGGGGCGCCCCGGGCTCGTAGACCCCGGCCGGACCGCCGGAGAGGATCAACCCCCGGGGGTGGAGGTGGGCGATGCTCTCCCAGGGTGTATCGTATGGCACAAGTTCGCAGTACACCTGCCATTCGCGGACGCGGCGGGCGATGAGCATGCTGTACTGGGAGCCGAAGTCGAGGATGACCACCGCCTCGCGTTCGCCTCCCGGAGCCGGCGTCTTCTGGGCCACGGGCTGCTTCCCGCGCTTCTCAGCGGCGATCTCCAGGTAGGTGGAGACTTCGACGTCGTCGCTGGTGGCTACCCGGTGGTCACGTGCTGTTTTGAGGGATCTCTGGGGGCTCTTGGGGGAACGTCTGGGTGCCATTTGGTAGATTATACAGGGACTGAAAAGGCCCAACAAGGCACGTGCGCCTCCGGGATTCTTTGTCGGCACAGCTTGGCTGGGGGTATACTAGTTGATCGTTGCCCTGAGCCCGGCGCAGCGTGGGCTGGGCTGTGGCTGTTCACTGATGGAGAAGGATATCAGGCACCCGCCGGGTGCCGATGACGGAGGCTCAGCCCGCCCGGGAGGGCCCGGGGCTGAAGCAGGGGGCCAGGGCTTTGAGTCCCTGGATCGGTCCAAGGTGTTCGTCACCCTGGGCGGCGTGATGCTGGCCATGTTTCTGGGTTCCCTGGACCAGACCGTGGTGGGCACCGCCATGCCGCGAATCATAGCCGACCTGGGCGGCTTCGATCGGTACACCTGGGTGACCACGGCCTACCTGATGACCTCCACCTCGGTCATGCCCATCGTCGGCCGCCTGACGGACATCTATGGGCGGAAGCGCTTCTACATCGCCGGACTGGTGATCTTCCTCCTAGGCTCCGCGCTGGCTGGCCTGAGCCAGACGCTGAACCAACTGATCATCTTCCGGGCCTTCCAGGGCATCGGCGGCGGGATCATGATAGCCAATGCCTTCATCGTCATCGGAGACCTCTTCCCGCCCAGCGAGCGGGGCAAGTACCAGGGACTGATCACCGCCGTGTTCGGGCTGTCCTCAATTGTGGGGCCGATCCTGGGCGGGTTCATCACGGACAACCTCTCGTGGCACTGGATCTTCTATGTCAATCTCCCACTGGGCATACCAGTGATCGCGGCCTTCATTCGCTACTTCCCGAGCATCAGGCCGGCCATGGCCAAGCACCGCCTGGACTACCCGGGCATGGCCGTGCTCATCGCGTGCGTGGTCTGCCTCATTCTGGGGCTGTCCTGGGGCGGCGTGGAGTACGAATGGGCCTCGGCGCCGGTCATAGGAGTGCTGGTCACGGCGGGGGTGCTGGCCATAGTGTTCGTGCTGGTGGAGTCGCAGGCGGCCGAGCCAATCATGCCCCTGTCCATGTTCGGGAACAGCGTGGCCACCTTCTCCATGATCGCCGTGTTCTTCATGGGCATGGGGCTGTTTGGGGGCATCATCTTCATCCCCCTGTTCTTCCAGGGTGTTCTGGGACTGTCGGCCACCAGCAGCGGCAGCTTCCTCACTCCGATGATGCTGGGCCTGGTGGTGGCCAGCACGCTCTCGGGTCAGGCACTCTCCCGACTGGGAGGCCACTACCGCATCCAGGCCCTGATGGGGCTAGTGGTCATGGGGTCGGGGATGTTCCTCCTCTCCCGCCTGGGCGCGGACAGCAGTCGTGGGGAGGCCATCCTGAGCATCGTGGTCATGGGATTTGGCGTGGGCATGGCGCTGCCTCTGTACATCATCGCCGTGCAGAACGCCGTGCCCTATCGGATCATGGGGATCGCCACCTCATCATTGCAGTTCTTCCGGGCCATCGGCGCCACGGTGGGCCTGGCCCTGTTCGGCTCGATGATGGCCGACCGGTTCGCCTCAAAGGCTGAGAAACTGGCCCCGCCCGGCGTCCCGCCGGGCACGCTGTCAGAGCTGACCCACAACCCGGAGGCGCTGATGGATGCCGGAGCCCTCTCCAGACTGCGCGAGATGTTCGAAGGGCTGGGGCCGGACGGTGCCCGCATGGTGGAGGAGTTGGTCCGGGCGCTGAGAGAGGCCTTGGCCCTGGCCATCAGCGATGTCTTCGTCATGGGCCTGGTGGCCGTGGGGGTAGCCTTCTTGATGACGCTGTTCCTGAAGGAAGTGCCCCTGAGACGGTCTCACGGTCGCAGCGAGGCCGGCTGAAGTCGCCGCCGGCGAGACGACCGGGGGGGGGTAGCCCTGAAGGCACTGTGTTTCCAGCCCCACGATGATGACTGCGTCATCGCGGCTGGCGGAATACTATTCAAGATGCTGAAGCGCGGCTGGGAGCTGACATATGTCTATGTCACCGATGGCCGCCATGGCAGCGACACCGTCCCACCAGAGGAACTGGCGGAGATCAGGAGGGAGGAAGCCAGAAGGGAGAGGACATTCCTCGGCGTTCAGGACTTCATCGAGCTGGGGGTGGAGGATGGAACGGTGGCCCGACTGCGGGGTGCTGAGCGGAAGGCCCTGAAGCATGGGCTGGGGTCAATCGTTGCCGCGGCGAAGGCCGACCTGATTGTCATGCCCGGCCGGAGCGACATGCATCCGGACCACAGGGCAACTCACGACCTGGTGGCCGAGACGCTCCGGGACGGACAGTTGGGGCCGCTGCTGGCGGAGTACTGCGTCTGGCTCTTCCCCGACTTCTACCGAAAACGGCCGGGTGAGGCTGAGCGGGTGTTGATGGTCGGCATCGATGGAGAGATGGCCCGGAAGATGGCCGCCATACGGCTGCACCGGTCTCAGGTGAGCAGAGGCTCGTTCGATGCCATGGCCCGGACGCTGAACGCCTATCTGGCCTTCGCCTTCAGGGCCCCGTCCGCCCTGGGGGCCCGGTACGTGGAGGTGATCGGCCTCAATGGGACTGAAGGTCACGCCCGGGAGACACGGACGCTCCTCAAAGACCTGGAACCCTGCGCCGACGTCACCAGTGTATTCCACGGCAGGCTTTCGCAGAGGATAGGGGCCCAGCTTCAGTGAAGGCCCGCGGCGGCTGGCCTGGCTATCTGGGATAGTATCTGATAGGATGGCTGTAGGCACCGCCGCTTGACGAGTGAGACGGCCCGCCGTGATTCGGGTCCTCTGAGGGTTGGCTGTTGAAGAGGTTTGACGTTATCGAGCACACCGCCGACACGGGTGTGGTGGCCTATGGGGCGGATCTGAAAGAGGCCTTCGCCAATCTGGCCTGGGCCATGTCCTCGCTGATGGCCGATGTGGAGGCGGTGGAGGAACGGGTCTGCCGGGAGGTGGAGGTGAAGGCGGGGGACTGCGAAACCCTGGCGGTGTCGTGGCTGAACGAACTGCTCTTCCTCCTCGACGTGGAGGGGCTGCTGTTCAGGCGATTCGAGGTGGCGGAGCTGACCGATACCGGACTGAAGGCCCGGTGCTACGGTGAGAAGCTGAACCCCCGGCGTCACAACCTGAAGGGCGGGATCAAGGCGGCGACGTACCACATGCTCAGGGTGACCCGGGAGGATGACGGCCACAGCATCCGGGTGATCTTCGATGTCTAGAGGGGGATAGCCATGGCACGCTGGGAGGGAACGCTGCGGAAGATCGACGACTACCGCTGGGAGATCCCCGCGAGCCACAAGCCGGGGATGAGGGTCCCGGGGCTGATCTACGCCAGCGAACCCATGCTGGAGGGCATCCGGGAAGAGCAGGCGGCGGAGCAGGTGGCCAATGTGGCCTTCCTGCCCGGGATCGTGGGTCATTCCCTGGCCATGCCCGATATCCACTGGGGCTATGGCTTTCCCATAGGCGGGGTGGCCGCCACCAGGGTCGACGATGGGGTGGTCTCCCCGGGAGGGGTGGGCTACGACATCAACTGCGGGGTGAGGCTGCTGCGCACCAACCTGCGCGAATCAGAGATGCGGCCCAGGCTGGAGAAGCTGCTGGCGCAGTTCTCAGTCAACATCCCCTCGGGGCTGGGTTCGACGGGCAAGATCAAGGTGGGCAAGAAGGAGATCGACGAGATCCTGACTCAGGGCGCCCGCTGGGCGGTGAAGCGCGGCTTCGGCACGAAGGAGGACCTGGAGGTATGCGAGGAGGGCGGCTGTCTTGAGGGGGCGGACGCCGACAAGGTGAGCGTCAGGGCCAAGGAGCGCGGGCTCCCTCAGTCGGGAACCCTTGGGTCGGGGAACCACTTCCTCGAGGTGCAGGTGGTCGGTGAGATCTATGAGCCGGCAGTGGCCCGGGGCATGGGCATCGATGCGGTGGGCCAGGTACTGCTCCTGGTCCATACCGGCAGCCGCGGCCTGGGCCATCAGGTCTGCGACGAGTATGTCAGGACCCTCAGGGATGTGATGCAGCGGTATCAGATCGAGGTCCCTGACCGCGAGTTGGCCTGCGCCCCGGTGAAGTCGCCGGAGGGGAGGGACTACCTGGCCGCCATGGCCTGCGCCGCCAACTACGCCTGGGCCAACCGGCAGTGCATTACCCACTGGGCCAGGGAGTGCTTCATGTCGGTCTTCGGCCGCAGCCTGAGGGATATCGGCCTGGAGATGGTCTACGACGTGGCTCACAACATTGCCAAGATAGAGACCTACGAAGTGGAGGGCCGGAAGACCAGGTTGTGCGTGCACCGTAAGGGGGCCACCCGGGCCTTCCCCGCTGGCCACCCCGATCTTCCCCCGAGATACCGACAGACAGGGCAACCGGTGCTTATCCCCGGGGACATGGGACGGTACTCGTTTCTGGCCGTCGGCGCTGAAGGCGCCATCAGGGAGTCCTTTGGCTCTGTCTGTCATGGAGCGGGCCGGACGAAGAGCCGTCATGCAGCTAGGAAGGGGGTCAGGGACGCCGACGTGGCCTCGGAACTGGCCTCCCGAGGCATCCTGGCTAGGGCAGCCAGCAGGGGAGGCCTGGCCGAGGAATCCTCGGCAGCGTACAAGGATGTGGCGGAGGTGGTTGAGGTCTGCCACCTTGCCGGGCTCTGCCGGAAGGTGGTCAAGGCCTATCCCATAGGCGTGGTCAAGGGTTGACCGTGTGGGGCAGCACAGGTCACTGTGCTGCGGTCTGCCACTCTGACCTGAATGCCAGGGCTATGGGAACAGGTGAGATCGCAGGCGGGCGCTGACGATTGCCCCCGGGGCTAGAACCTGTTGCTCTGGCGAACCTTGGTGTAGCAATCGCTACAGTATACCGGCCTTTCCGATCTGGGCTCGAAGGGCACCTGGGTATCCTTGCCGCACTGGGCGCAGACGGCAGGGAACATCTGGCGGGTCGATCCGGAATAGCCGCCTTCAGTGTGTCTCTGCGATTTCCTGGCCTGGCGGCAGGTGGGACAGCGCTTGGGGTCGTTGGTGTACCCCTTGGAGGCGTAGAACTCCTGCTCGGAAGCGGTGAAGGCGAACTTGGCCCCGCACTCCTTGCATTCAATTTGCTTGTCCGTGTAACCCATCAGATGACCTCCTTCTTCTGACAAGCACAAAAATTGGCTAGAGTTCGGTCATCCAATGCTGATTGAGTCCTGCAGGAAACTCGACATTAGATCGACAACCTGAACTTTAACCTTGGCTGGGAATATTACCGCAAAATTCGGTCGTTTGCAACTGGCGGTGTCGCTGCAACTATGGCCGGAGAGGTCTCTTGCCGGCCACCGCCTCTGCGACCGTGGGCATATGCTGCTCCCACCCGGCAACCATGAAATGAATGCCCTGGCACAGGGGCTTCATCCTCCTGAGAAGGTCGATCGACAGTTGCAGGCTGGTCTCGGCTATCTTCTGCTTGGGGAGTCCCTCCAGTTCCCTGATGAGCTTGTCCGGCACGCAGACTCCGGGGAGGTTGCTGTTCATGAAGCTGGCCATGCTGGCGGACCGGAGCATGGTGTGGCCCACCATCACCGGCACATTGAACTTGCTGACCGCCTCCATGAAGCGCTCCAGGACCTCCAGGTCATAGACGGTCTGCGTCTGAATGAACTGAGCCCCTTCGGCGATCTTCTGCTTCAGCCTCTCCAGATGGGGCTCGGCGGGCTTCAGTCCGGGATTGGCGACCACCCCGATGCAGAAGTCGGGAGCACCATCCAGGGCGTGGCCGGTGACATCCTGCCCCTTGGTGAGGGACTTGGCGGCGCTCACCAGCGATACGGAGTCGAAGTCATACACCGGCTTGGCCTGGGCGTGGTCGCCCACCGCCGGGGGATACCCGCTGACAAGGAGTATGTTCTCGATGCCGACCATGCTGGCCCCGAGCAGATCGGATTGAATGGCGATGCGGTTCCTGTCGCGGGCGGTCAACTCCATGACCGGCTCGATGTTCTTCTGCTTGAGCAGGTGGCAGACGGCCAGGGCCGCCGCCCGCATCACCGCCCTCTGGTTGTCGCCGATATTGACGGCGTCAACATGGTTCTTGACCATGTCCACCGTGTTCAGAAACTCGTCGGTGTTCACCCCCTTTGGGGGCGTTATCTCACAGGTAATGACGAAGCGGCCGTTTCTGAAGAACTCCGAAAGATGCATCTCTCAACCTCCAACGCATTCACCGCAAAGGAAGATACCCTCCCGACGGCTATGCTGCCTTCTTGGTCTCCTTGGCCTCCTTGGCCTTGTCGCTCTCGGCGGGCTTCGCCTTCTCTTGAGGCGGTTGTATCCCCAGCCTCTTGGCCGAGTGATCCCTGCCCAGGTAGAAATTGAGCCAGGACGGGGTGCCCATCAGTTCCCAGTTGCAGGGAGGAACGCAGTTGTCCCCGATCTCCTCCTCTTCCTTGTGCTTCTTCAGCCTCTCATAGGCGCGCACCCAGACGCACTTCTTGTCCGTGTGGACCTCGCACCATCCTTCGTAGCTGCCCCCGCAGGGCCCGTTTCTCTGGTTCTTGGGGCATTGAGACATGGGGCAGAGGAAGGCGACGTCGAACAGGGAGCAATCGCCGCAGTTCATGCAACCGAAGAGGGCCACCTTGGTCAGGTGCTCGAAGAAGCCGAAGGCCGACTCCAGAGTCGACGAGGAATCGAGCCGCCTGGCCACCGGCCTGAACCCCTTGAACACCACGCTCTTGGGATTGAAGAGGGTGACGTGGGCCAGCCTGGAGAACTCGTAGATGGGCGTACGTGAGCCTCTTGACGGCCTGGCTGCCGGGGTCTCCAGGTTCAGCCCCGTCTGGGGGTCCCTCTCGAAGTAATAGAAGCCGTCTCTCTGCGGGTAGTCGAACTGGGCGACCAGAGTCCTCCAGTCCTTGGCCATCTCCTCGCCCTTGCCGATGATCTCCTCCACCGCCTCGTATGTCAGGCCATGGCCCCCGATGTGGGCTCCGGCACATCCCATGCCCTTGGCCACGGCGTACATCTTGGCCGCCCGGGTGAGCCTGGCGGACCTGCCCCTGTCCGGGGCTTTGGCCTCTTGTGCCACCTCTTCCAGCAGCTTGTCGGTGACCACGCAGCCCGGGATCTGATTGGTGTTCATGATCTTGGCCGCCCCCAGAGGCAGCACATAGATGTTGGACATCACCGGCGTGCTGTAGCCGTGGACCTTGAGCCAGGTGAGCACCTCATGGAGCTTCCTGGCGTCATAGCCAAGCTGGGTGATCACGAAGTCGGCGCCGGATTCGATCTTCTTCTTCAGCTTGAAGTACTGTCCCATCAACTCGGCCTCTGACTGCTTGAAGGGCGAGACAGATGTGCCGGCGAAGAAGTCGGTGGGGGCCAGGGTGGTCTTCTTGCCCATGGCCTCATGTTCCATTCCGTTGTTCATCATCTGCACCAGCTGCAGGCCATGGACGGAGTCCAAGTCGAACACCGGCTTGGATCTGCCCTTGAACCCGCCGCTTGAAGGGTAGTCGCCTGTGAGCAGCAGCAGATTCCTCACGCCAAGGCCGGCGAGGCCGTAGAGGATGCTCTCGCACTCATTCCTGTTCTTGTCCCTGAAGGCGAGGTGCACCAGCGGCTCGATGCCCAGTTTCCGCACCTCGGTGCACAGTATCTCGGTGGAGATGGCCGGATTCCCGCCGGGGTTGTCGGTGACGCTCACGGCATGGATCTTACCCTTCCGGGCAGCCCTCCTGGCGTTCTCGACCAGTTCCTCCTGCTGCATTTCGAAGGCTCCCCGGCCGGGGACCTGTTCCCAGGTGACGCAGAAGGTGTTCGGGTCGAGGATAGCCTCCCTGACGATGTTCGCCGTGGTCTTCAGTCTGGTGTGGAGCTTCTCCCTCAGTCTGGCGATGGGCTCGGCCAGCCGGGTCAGGGACACCTGCCCGTCCCCTCGACGGAGGGCGAGATACTCGTCGGCCTCCATTTGCAGACCCTCCTCCATGCTCAACACGGGGCGGGAGTCGTCCGACTGCAGATCGACTATCAGAAGAGGGATGTTCTTGGTGATCCATCCCTCCTGCAGCTTGCGATGGAGCTGGAAGGCGGTGCCCTGCGGCTCCAGGTAGCCCAGAACGATGATGGCGGGCAGATCCTTCCTGGCCTTCTCCAGCCCCTCTTTCTGATTGGCGGCGTAGGTGACTTCGAGATTGCCGCCGGCTCCTTCCTTGATCATATCCACCAGGTCCCGCGCGCTGGCGATCACAAGGACCCGGTCTGCCTGGTTGAGGTTGTTCACTGCCACTCTCCCTGTAAGCTGTAGTCAACGCTGATTATAGCAGAAATGGTTTCGCTGCCACAAAATACTTTGCCCGATGGTCTCTGCGGGTGCGACCGACCGGCCGGTGCCCTGCAGGTCATCTCACCCCCTCCGTCGTCACAGATCCCCGAACACCCTGGGGGCTTGCTGCTGCATGATCCTCTTCATTTCGCCGGCGACGGCCCGCATCTCCGGGAGCGATCTCTTGCTGGTCCTGAGCTTGATGAAATGCCGCAGTTCCCTGAAGTTCATGGTCATGACTATCTCTGTCTCGCAGGCACTGGGGAGAACGTAGCGGGCGATCTCCGGCTTGACGCCAAGCTGAAGGAGTCGCGAATAGGCCGCCCAAGCCTCCAGCATGGTCTTCTCAAAGACGTCGCCACCGCGCTGACCGGCGGCCAGCTCCGGGGGCGTGACGTACCGGGGACTAGATTCCCTGACGTACCGCTGACTTCTCTGGCTGTAGCTGGCCAGCCTGTGGCGGACCAGTTCGTGGGTGAGCACGCGGCTGGCCCTGACGTAGAAGGTGGCGGCGGCATGCTCGATGACCGACTCATGGCCCTGGGCCAGCCAGCCCTCGATGCGGCCCGGAGTAGTGCCCACCTTGTCGGTGGTGCCCCAGCAGAGCCGGCCGGCGTACTCGATGAGCAGCTCAGAGGGAGGCAGGTCGGGCTGGCGGTCCAGGGTCGTCTCTGAGGGAGTCAGCCCGGTGATCGCCAGAAGTCTCACTTCTATGTCGTATTGCTCTATCATCACGCTGTCCGGGGACGCCATCGGTGCCAGAGGAAGACGCGGCGCTTGTCTGTGGGGAGAGGAGTCATCCTGACAAGCTCTGTCCGGTCATGATCATCCACTGACAGAAGCCCGTAGCGCAGAAGCAGCGGTTCGAAGCAACCCGGGCGGCGGCAGTGCCTCCTCAACGCTCTGCAAGGCTCTGTCAACGGGGGAACCGATGGCTAGTGAGAGCTGGCTCTAGCCAGCAACTTCGCAACGGTGTCTAGCAGCTTCTGGGGAGCGACGGGCTTGTCCACGTACGCTTCCGCTTCAAGGCTGAGCCCGGCACTTACCGGGATGTTGCTCTCCCCCCTCTTCTCGGCGAAGCTGGTCAGGATGATCACCGGGGTGTCCGAGAACCGTGGGTCCTTCTTCAGTTGCTCGCAGGCGGTGAACCCGTCCTTGGTGGGCATGATCACGTCCAGGATGATCAGGTCCGGTCTCACCTCTGCCGCCTTGCGTATCCCCTCGTCACCGTCACCGGCCGAGGTTACCTGGTAGTTCTTGCTCTCAAGCACCGCCTTCGTTGAATCAACGAAGACTGGGTCATCGTCAACGATCAGTATCTTGGCTTGCTTCGACATGGGTGGCTCCTCCTTCAGTTCTTCTTGGCCTCGGTGCAGACCTTGGACTTCCTCTCCGTCAGAATCCTGGCAACCTCCTTCAACAGCAGAGGAGGGGATATCGGTTTTTCGATGTAGCCATCGGCGCCCAGTTCCGTCTTGGTCTCCAGCTCATAGCGCCGCCGGCTGCTGCCCTCCTTGATGGCACTGACCACAAGGACAGGGATCCGGCCCCGGCCCGTTCTCCTGCGCTCCCCCAGCCGCTTCAGGACCTCGAATCCATCCAGCTCCGGCATGAGGAGGTCCAGGATCAGCAGGTCGGGCTCCTCCGCCTCCACCTTGGCCAGCGCCTCTATGCCGTCGCGGGCGGCCGAGGTCTGGAAGCCATCCGACTCCAGAACCAGGGCGGTCACCCTGAGCATGTCCGGGTCGTCGTCAGCGATGAGGATCTTGGCTCCCTTGATGGCTGTGGTCTCGGGCTCAACCTGGGCGGGGGCCACCGCCGCCATCCTGGGCAGAGCCACGGTGACCTTTGTGCCCTTCCCCGTGTCGGGACAGGGGCTTTCAGCCCAGATCAGTCCGCCGTGCGACTCTACAATCCTCTTGGCGATGGAGAGTCCCAGTCCGGCTCCATCCGCGTCGCCTCTGGACCCCCGGTAGAAGTCGTCGAAGACCCGGTGCAGATCATCGGCAGCGATGCCTATTCCCGTGTCGCAGATCTCCACCTGGACCGACTCCTCCGCCTCAGAGGACTGCACCGTGACGCTGCCGTCGACGGGAGTGTACTTGACGGCGTTGCCCAGCAGATTGGTGAGCACCTGGCGCAAACGCTTCGGGACGCCCATCACCTCGGGGACGGTGGGGGACAGGGCGTTCTTGACGCGTATGTTCTTCCTCTCTGCCAGGCCTTGTACGTCGCCGATGGATCTGTCCACCAGGTCGGGCAGTGACACCTTCTCGAAGTCGTCCTGCCTGATCTCGATGTAGGAGATGTCGAGGATGTTGTCGATGAGGCTCATCAGGTCGAGCAGGCGCTGTCTGCTCCCGGCCAGCAGCTCCGTCTGCCTGGTGGACAGTGGTCCGGCGAATCCGCCCAGCAGAACGTCCACACAGCTCTGAACCGTGGCCAGAGGGGCCCGCAAGTCGTGGGAGGCTACGGACAGGACATGGGCCAGGGTCCGCTTGGTGTGCGCCAGCCTGTCGGAAACCAGATTGACGAAGTCATCTGCCAGGGCCCGGCAGATGTCGGCATCCTCATTCCACAGCCGCCGCAGCTCCTCCGCACCGAACCCCACCACCCTGGTGTAGTCGCTGGCCATAGCCGACATGGTGAGGATGCCCTTCTCGGTCAGCGCGGACCACCCGAAGACCTCGCCGACGCCCACGAGGTCGATGGTGGCCTGTTTTCTGGTCCGTGAGCCGACGCGGATCTCGATCTCCAAGGCTACTTTGCCCTGGACGACAACGTAAAGCTTCCGGGCAGGCTCGCCGGCGACGGCGATATACTCCCCCCGGTTGAAGCACTCGCCCTGACCCAGCGCCACGACCTTCTCCAGTTGGTCGTCGGTCAGTTTCCAGAAGAGCTGGGACTTGCGGAGTATCTCCTTTATCTCTAGCTGCTGCTCGCGGGTAACCATGGTCTCCCTTGCGTGGAGGTCCTGCACCCGGCGGGGCATACACAACCAACACCCGGCCGGCGCAAGTCTATGATACTGCCACGGCATCTCAGACGTCAAAGCAAACCATCGCACCCCAATGTGAGAACGCCGCTCGGCACTGCTGCCGGATGGCTGGCATTGATTTTGGGCCCCAAGCAGGATATAAACAACTCTGATCTTCCGGGGAGGCGCAGCCTGCCCTGGTGGCAGTGAACTGGCGGGAAGCGAGAGGACATGCTGGAACTCATTCTGTGGGTGCTGGGGATAACCAGCTTCACCCTCTTTGGGGCCTGGTACGCCAGGAGATTCGACAAGCCCGACGCGCTGATCGGGCTGTATGTGCTGTTTGTGGCCATCAGCCAGATCACTGCGGCCAAGATCGCCGAGTACGACCTGGGCTTGATCACGGTCACTGCGCCTGCCGCTGTCCTGGTCTATTCGGTGACCTACCTGTTCACGGACATCGTCAATGAGCGATTCGGCAGAGGGGAAGTCCACCGAATGATCCTGATCGCCTTCGTCACCCAGGTGGCCATGGTGTTCTTCCTCTGGCTGGCCACGCGGCTCAGCCCCGCGTCATTCTGGGACGACCAGGAGTCCTGGGAGGCCATCGTCAGCCTGGTGCCGCGGATCACCCTGGGGTCGTGGGTGGCCTTCCTGATCAGTGAGAACCTCGATGCCTGGATATACGACCGGTTCAGGAGCTTGACGGGAGGCAGGCACCTCTGGGCCCGAAATGTCTTCAGCTCCATACCCTCGCTCACCGTCGATACCTTCATCTTCGTCACCATAGCCTTCGCATGGACCATGCCCCTCTGGTCGCTGATCGAGGGACAACTGTTCACCAAGTGGCTGGTTGGCTTGGTCAACATCCCGTTCATGTATCTGAACAGATGGCTTCTCTTCGGACGACCCGGTGGGCCGGCTGCACCGCGTGAGCAGCTGTGATGATCCCCGGTGTGAGCCGGCCGACCGCGGAGGCAGCCCCGCGGCCTCTCACCCCGATTCGTGGTTCAGTCGCTGGTGTGATAAGATGGGATGGGCTTCCGGAAGCGGCGGGCTGCACGGCTCGCCTCCCGCTGAGAGGGCGGGAACGCAGGCCATCACGGTCATCGGTGCGGGGAATGAATGGGCATCCTGATCACTGACACCACGCTTCGCGACGCGCACCAATCCCTGATCGCCACCCGAATGCGCACCAGGGATATGCTTCCCATTGTGGAGAAGATGGACAGGGTGGGCTTCTTCTCGCTCGAGGTGTGGGGCGGCGCCACCTTCGACACCTGCATCAGGTACTTGAACGAAGATCCGTGGGAGCGTCTCAGGGCACTGCGGGCCAGGGCCAAGAACACCCGTCTGCAGATGCTGCTCCGGGGGCAGAACCTGGTGGGCTACCGGCACTACCCCGACGATGTGGTCCGGGAGTTCATTCGCCTGGCGGTGAAGAATGGTGTGGACGTCTTCCGCATTTTCGATGCCCTGAACGACATCCGCAACATGGAGTTCGCCATAGGGGTGGCCAAGGAGTATGGGGCGCACGTTCAGGGGACCATCTGCTACACCACTAGCCCGCTACACACCCCGGACGGCTTTGCCAGGATGGCCGAACGGCTGCAGAAGCGGGGCTGCGATTCCGTCTGCATCAAGGACATGGCCGGACTGATCACCCCGGCGATGGCCGGGCAGTTGATGCGGCACATGAAAAGCCGGCTGAAGGCGCCCATTGCCCTGCACTCGCACTGCACCAGCGGCATGGCCCCGATGAGCTACTACGCCGCAGTCCTGGCCGGGGCCAGGATCCTGGATACGGCGATCTCGGTGTTCAGCGGGGGGGCTTCACAGCCGGCCACGGAGAGCACGGTGGCCGCCTTCAAGGGAACCCGCTACGATGCCCGGCTAGACCTGGAGTTGCTCAACGAGATCAATGAGTATTTCGTCAGGGTCATGCGGGAGTACAGCGGCCTGCTGAGCCCCAAGGCGGTGCGCCCCGATATCGGGGTTCTCATCCACCAGATACCGGGGGGGATGCTCTCCAACCTGCTCAGCCAGCTCAAGGAGCAGAAGGCGCTGGACAGACTGGATGAGGTGCTGCAGGAAGTCCCTCGCGTTCGAACGGAACTGGGCTATCCTCCACTGGTGACTCCCACGAGCCAGATAGTGGGCACCCAGGCGGTGCTCAATGTCATATCAGGGCGGCGCTATAGCGTGGTGACCCAGGAAGTGAAGAACTACCTCCTCGGTCACTATGGTCGGCCTGCCGGCAAGATGGACGAAGAAGTGAGGAAGGCCGTGGTGGGCGACGAGGTACCCATCGAGGTGCGCCCCGCGGACCTGCTGGAACCCGAACTGGAGAAGATGCGGGCTGAAGGGCAGAAGCTGGGCATCTTCAAGCGGGAGGAAGACCTGATCACCTACGCACTCTATCCCCGGATCGCGGCGCAATTCCTCCGCGGTGAACTGGTGGGAGAGGCGCTCCCCGAAGGCGGTGAGCCAGCGCCTCTGCAGCGTGTGCCCGAGAGGAGGAGCGTCCCCTCTCCGGTGAATGCTGAACAGGGCGCAAGGATCGGGAGCGGGGTGGCCCTGGCCGGACAGGGTAGGGCCAGCGCGGAGGGCGGCGCGGCGCTGGAGGCAGGTGAGGGGAGGACCGGGGAAGCCCGCCAGGTGGCCCTGCTGTCTCCCATGCCAGGGATAGTGGCCACGCTGACGGTGAAGGTTGGTGACAGGATTGAGGAGGGCACGGTGGTGCTGATGATCGAGTCAATGAAGATGCAGAACGACATCCGCTCCCCCTGCCGCGGTGTGGTCAAGGAGATCAGGGTCCACAAGGGGGACTTCGTTCGCGCCGACGCCATCCTGGTGGTGGTGGAGCGCAGCGACTGAGCGAGATAGCGTTCAGACCGAATGATGAATCTGGGGAGGTAATCGCAAGTGCAGTACAAGAACATCCTGCTGGAGAAGGAGAACCATGTGGTCACCCTGACGTTCAACCGTCCCGAGAGGATGAACACCATCTCCATGGAAATGAGGGAGGAGATCGTGGCCGCCATCGGCGAGGTGAACGACGATGATGACGCCCGGGTCCTGGTCCTGACTGGGGCTGGCGACCGGGCCTTCTGCGCCGGGGTGGACGTCGGGGTGATGTCCAGCCGCATCGCCGGACAGGTTGAGGAAACCAACCGCCGGAAGATAACCCAGCGGATAGGATGGCACATACCGCGGTTCAGGCAGCTCAGGGTGCCGACCATCGCCGCCATCAACGGCGTTGCCGCAGGGATGGGGGTGTCCTTCATCTGCGCCTGCGATATCAGGATAGCCTCGGACAAGGCCAGATTCACCTGTGCCTGGGTGAACAGAGGGCTGGTACCCGATGGTGGCGTGACCTATCTCCTGCCCCAGGTCGTGGGCATCGAGAAGGCGCTGGAGCTCTTCTACACCGGCGACGTCATCGATGCGCAGGAGGCACAGAGGATCCGCCTGGTCGGCCGTGTGG
This sequence comes from Chloroflexota bacterium, assembly GCA_016875915.1. Taxonomy (GTDB): domain Bacteria; phylum Chloroflexota; class Dehalococcoidia; order UBA2247; family RBG-13-53-26; genus RBG-13-53-26. The sequence goes on along the minus strand of VGOM01000005.1, from coordinate 69,043 downwards.
TTCCCGCCGACGACTTGAAGACGGTGGTCGGGGACCTGGCCGCCAGGATAGTTGCCGGTCCGCCGATTGCCCAGGAGATGGCCAAGTACGGGGTGTACAGAGGACTGGTGACCGATATCGAAGGCACCCTGGACTTCGAGAGCTATGCCGTGAAGGTGTGCACAGCCACCGAGGACTTCAAAGAAGGGGTGAAGTCCTTCGTGGAGAAGCGGAAGCCCGACTTCCAGGGCCGCTAGCCGAAGCCGGTGGGGGCCCGCCGGCGCTCTGAGCCCGACCAAGGATCATGGAGAGGCCAGTTCAGCCGAGCTGGCCTCCCCCTTTTCCGAGCTCCTACCCATCTGCCGGTTGAGCGATTCTAGGCCGCCTTCAGTTCTGAGGTGCAGTTGGGGCAGCGGGTGGCCTTGATGGCTATGGTGGACAGGCAGTAGGGGCACTCCTTCGTGGTTGGCACAGCCGCAGCCTTCGGTGCTTCGACAGCGCGGCGCATTCTGTTTATGGTCCTGATCAGAAGGAATATGACGAAGGCCACGATGAGGAAGGTGATGACGTAGTTGATGAACTGGCCGTAGTTGATGGTGACGGCACCGCCAGCCTGGGCTTGGGCCAGGGTGTCGTATGGGCCGGGTTCGATGGTTCCATCCTTGATCACCGCGAAGAGGTTGGCGAAGTCCACGTTGCCCAGCAGCAGTCCGATGGGGGGCATGATGACATCCTTGACCAGCGAGGAGACGATGGCCCCGAAGGCAGCACCGATGATGATGCCCACGGCCATGTCGATCACGTTGCCGCGCATGATGAATTCCTTGAATTCCTTGAGCATGACGAAACCCTCCTTCCTTCAGCACGACGGCTGCTACCTTCCATCTTAGCACAACCGTCGCCCCGGACTGCGGTGGGTTGGCCGGCAGGGGCGCGGACGTTCAGGGGGCTTGATCCGGTATGATCCAGATCATTTACGCGCTGGTCTGGCTCGGGCTAGACTCGGCTCATCACCGAAAACGGAAAGGAGCGGGTCAATGAGTATGTTCTGCAATCAATGTGAGCAAACGGTAGCGGGCACCGGATGCGCCAGCACAGGGGCGTGCGGCAAGAACGAAGACGTCAGCAGTCTGCAGGATACCCTGGTCTACGGGATCAAGGGGATCGCTGCCTATGACTACCATGCCAGAAGGCTGGGATACGCCGACCCGGAGGTGGCTGAGTTCTACTCCAGAGCCTTGTTCTCCACCCTGACCAACGTCAACTTCGATCTCGGTAGCCTGTTGAACTTGGTCCTCGAGTGCGGCAAGATCAACCTCAAAGCAATGGAGGTGCTGGACCAGGCTCATGTCGACCGCTTCGGCACCCCGGGCCCGGTGGCTGTGTCCACGGGCAGGGAGTCAGGCCATGGAATCCTGGTGACGGGGCATGACCTGCTTGACCTCCGCCAGCTACTGGAGCAGAGCGAAGGCAGCGGGGTCAGGGTCTACACGCATGGGGAGATGCTGCCGGCCCATGCCTATCCCGAGCTGAGGAAGTTCAAGCACTTGGCCGGCAACTTCGGCAGAGCCTGGCAGGACCAGAAGCGGGAATTCGCCGATTTCCCCGGCCCGATACTGGCCACCACCAACTGCGTGCTGATCCCGAAGAAGGGCAGCTATGAGGACCGGCTGTTCACCACCGGGGTTGTTGCCGTGCCCGGGGCAACCCACATCGCTGATGGGGACTTCAGTCCGGTGGTCCGGAAGGCCCTGGCGCTGCCCAAGCTGCATCACAAGGAAGGGAAGACCCTGACCACCGGCTTCCACCACACCGCCATTCTGTCGCTGGCGGGCAAGGTCGTGGGCGCGGTGAAGGCGGGCAAGATACGCCACTTCTTCCTCATTGGAGGATGCGACGGGGCCAGGAGTGGTCGGAACTACTACACCGAACTGGCGGAGAAGGTGCCCCAGGATTGCGTCATCCTGACGCTGGCCTGCGGCAAGTACCGCTTCAACGACCTGGACTTCGGCTCGATTGACGGCATCCCCCGCCTGATAGACATCGGCCAGTGCAACGATGCCCACTCTGCTGTCAGGGTGGCCGCTGCCCTGGCGGAGGCCTTCAATTGCAGCGTGAATGAGCTCCCTCTGTCCTTGGTTTTGTCCTGGTTTGAGCAGAAGGCGGTGGCTATCCTGCTCTCACTTCTGTATCTGGGCGTGAAGGGCATCCGGATCGGCCCGACACTGCCGGCTTGGATCACCCCCAACGTGCTCAAGGCGCTCCAGGACAATTTCGATCTGAAGCCGATCACCACGCCGGAAGAAGACCTTGAGGCTATTCTGGGATCGTGAACGGGCTTGGCGGTATGGTACTCTTGGTTCGGGCCAGCCGGCTGTGGCGGAGGAGGGCGAAGTGACGGAAGTCACTGCGCCCCTCCGGGAAGGGAGCTAGTATTCTGGCCGCGGGATTTGCAGATGACAGTCGTCTTCATCGGGAGGTGAGGCTATGGTCAGTCAGTGTCCTGGAGCAGTGAACATCAGAATGCCGAGGCTGGAGATACGGGAGTGTCCCAGGTGCAAGGAAGACATCGAGATCGTCAGCAACGAGTCGAGCGCCAAATGCTCGAAATGCGGGTTCGTGATCTACAACGATCTGCTGTCTTGTGTCGAGTGGTGTGAGTATGCCAAGGAATGCGTGGGTGACAGGACCTACGACAGGGTGATGAAAGAGATCGCCGAGCGCCAGAGCTCGGCGGCTGCCCAGTAGCTAGCCCTCCCCGGTTGCCCGGTACAGGCTGACCCCGTCCATCTGGGTGGCGATCACGTCACCGCGCCCCTGAAGCAGGCGGAGGTGAGCCATTGTCTCCTGGATGGCCAGCAGTCTGTTGATGCCATCCATCTGCTCCCAAAGTCCGACCACCCACTCCACCTGAGAGGCGATGTCCCGGGCGCTCAGGGCGCTGAGACGGATGGGAGCCAGCACCTGGTGCAGGCGGATTTCATGGTGTTCCACAAGCTGCCCCACCCTCTGGCTCAGGCCGGCGAAGGGATTCTCGTGGGCCGGCAGAACCATCTGAACGTCAAGGGACTGGACCTTGTGCAGGGACTCCAGGTAGCGGCCCAGTTGGTCATCGTCGCTGAGGATTCCCGGGGTGATATGGGTGGTGATGCCGGTCAGCACATGGTCTCCGGAGAAGAGCAGCCGGTTCTGCCCATCGTAGACGCAGACGTGTCCCGGGGTATGACCCGGCGTCAGCATGGCGCGGAGGCCTTCGTCTCCCACGGGCTGGTCTTCGCCGTCCAACAGCAGGTCGGGCTCCACGTTCGCGGGGAAGAGCGCGGTGCCGAACTCGAAGACGCGATCATAGCCATCCAGTTCGTGCGGCAACACCCCCAGGGAGGTGACCCAGCGATTGAACTCCTCGCTGGTCAGCCCCCCGGCCGCTTTGGTGATGAGCTGCAGCACCCCCCAGTCCAGCCGGTGGAGAATGATCTGGGCACCGGAAATGGCCCTGACCTCTGCGGCCAGTCCGAAGTGATCGGGGTGGAAGTGAGTGACCAGAAGCCATTTGATGTCCCTCGGGGAGATGTTCAGGATAGCCAGTTGCTGGCGGAGACTCTCAAGGCAGGAACGGTGCTTCAGGCCGCAGTCCACCATGAGCCAACCCTGTCCTTGACGTATGAGGTAGCACAGGGTTCCTGCCGGGGCGTCGGGAGGAAACCACCCTTGGGGAAAGGCGATCTCCAGCATGAACACCCCCGGGGCTATCTCTGCGGGTTGCTGTGCGATGTCACCTCCTGAGACGCATTCCTACGCAGCTATGATTGTCACAGAATGAGCCTACTTTGGGCAAGCCCTCGGCAGACGGTACGGTGGCGCCACCGCACTTCTTGTCGAACTGGGCGATGGCCGGACCGGCTCAGGCGGAACGACAGGCTTCGTCGCGGGCGGCGCAGGCTGCCCCCAGGGCTGCCACGAACTCCGGCCTGTCGGGGACCATCAGGACCACGCCCAGGTTCTCCTGCAGGGCAGACACGAAGCCGGCGTTCCTGGCCACACCCCCGGTGAGGGCCACGTCAGTCTTGATGCCCATTCTCTTGGCCAGTCCGCCCACCTGTGTGGCCATGGAAGCGTGTATGCCGGCAATGATATCATTCTTCGGCGTTGGAGGGTCGCGATGAACGTGGGAGATGACCTCCTGCTCGGCGAAGACGGCGCACATATTGGTGATCTCGGCCTTGTCCTCGGCCAGCATGGACGCCCTGGCCATTTCCTCCAGGGGCATCTGCATCAGCTTGGCCATGGTCTCCAGAAAGACCCCTGTGCCCGAGGCGCATCGCTCGTTGCCGATGGAGTCATCCGCCACTCCCCTGTCGTTGACCCGGACCACGGTGCAGGTCTCCGCCCCCACGTCGATGAGGGTCCGGACCGATGGAAGGAGACGGCTGATGCCCCTGGCCAGGCAGGAGCTAGGCGCCCTCTGCTTCTGAGCCAGGGAGATGGCCTTCCTTCCCGCCCCCGTGGCCACGATGCAGGCAATATCGCCGGTGCCGAAGCCGGTGCCTTCCAGGGCCATGTCCAGGGCCGTCCTGGCCCGGGACTCCCCGTCCTCCACCGAGTTGACCATTGCCTGAGACAGGATCTGCTCATCCTTCAGGATGACTGCCTTGGTGGTCAGGTTGCCCATATCCAGACCGGCGTAGAGCACCGCTAGGCCTGCCGGTCCGGGCCGGAGTGCTGCCGGCGATGATGGCATTCGCCCTTCAATTCATCTGCCCCTGAGCCTTCTCCTGAGCGTAGAGGGCGGCGCCCAGGGCGCCGATGATCTGGGGGTCCGGGGCCAGAACGGGCTCCAGCCCCACCTTCTTCCGGATCTTGTCCACCATGCCGGCGTTCTTGGAGATGCCCCCGGTGACGGTGAAATCCTTGTCCAGCACCACCCTTCTGAGCAGGTTGAGGCAGCGCACGGCGATGGCGTCGTGAAGCCCGGCCAGGATATCGCTCTTGGGGACGCCGCTTCTGGCCAGGGCCAGGGCTTCGGACTTGGCGAAGACGGCGCAGACCGTGCTGAAGGCCACGCTCTGTGTTGACTGCAGTGACAGGTGGCCGATCTCATCCAGGGGGACCTGGAGCACGTCGGCGATCACCTCCAGGAACCTCCCCGTGCCGCCGGCGCACTTGTCGTTCATGATGAAGTTGGTCACCCGGCCCTTCTCATCGCAGTTGATGGCCTTGCAGTCCTGCCCGCCCATGTCCAGGATGGTCCTCACCGAGGGGAAATACCAGTGAGCCCCCCTGGCGTGGCAAGAGATCTCGGATACGTTGGCCTTGGCAAACGGCACCAGAATCCTGCCGTAGCCGGTGGCCACGACGTACTCGACGTCTTCAAGTGTAAGCCCGGTGCCTTCGAGGGCCTGGTCGATGGTGGACTGCGCTGACTTGGTGCTCTCGGGCCCTGTCTCGCAGATGCTGAAGGACACCAACTGGCTGTCCTCCATTATCACTGCCTTGGAGCCTCTCGATCCTATGTCAATGCCGGCCACGAACATAGCTCAACCTCGATGATGGCCATGATCCCCGGAAACTGGACCCGGACTACTTCCGCCCCTCCAGCAACTCGAAGAACTCGTCCAGCTTGTCCCTCAGTTGATCCTCCGGTACGTAGGTGGGGTCGTAGGTGTCATTGTCCAGGACCAGCATGGGGATGCCCGCTTTCTCCTGCAGAGACTCCTTGAGCATTCTGATGCAAGCGTCTGTCTGCCGGCAGCCGATGCTGGCAAAACACACCGCCCCTTCCGCCTTGTAGTCTACAGCATCTCGCACCGTATCGCGGACAATCCCTTCGCTGGCCGGCCCGTGCATGGGACCGCAGATGGGGCAGTAGAAGCACTTCCGGGCCAGGCTCTGCAGGGGTTTGGCCGGGTCGATGGCCTCCCCATCCCGGAATGAGAAATAGGGCTCGGCGACGCAGACGGCCCCGTGCTTGCCCTGCATCCAGCCCATCATTGCCCAGCCGGATGTCGGGGGGACGAAGATGGTCAGGATGCGGAATCTCTCAACGGGGACATACCCTTTGCCCTCGGTGACCTTCTGCCTGGCGGCGTCCCTTATGGCCTCCAGGTGGGCGATGGCCTCCGGGCTCCCGGCCCAATACATCTCAGTGCCCTGCATGTGTATGAACCACAGGTTGCGCCAGGGACAGGGCACGGCCTTGCGCAACTCCCGGATCTCCCGGTGCAGGTCCTGCAGGCGGCGGGAGTATTCCATCACCTCAGAGAATCGGTCCCAGTCCATCCTCCGGCCGGTGAGGTTCTCCAGGAAACGGATGAGCTCCTTCAGTTGCTCCGTGAAGTAGTGCACTCCCCTCTCTGAGAACTGATAGGGGCGGTCCAGGAAGAAGCTGGGGCAGTCGAAGACCTCAGCCAGGAGATTGCCGCCTTTGGCGGTGTTGTCACAGACCTGGTTGCTCCAGATCAGGGCGTCGGGCCGGGGCAGCCACCTCTGGATGGCCTGTCCGGCGATGAGTCTCTGAGCGGAGCAAATCTCCGGGGCCAGCCCGGCCGTCGCCGCGGTGCTGAAGCATTCCTGAATCCCCGGGATGATCTGCGCCGCCAGGGTAGCGGCGAACTCGAGCTGGAGGGGAACGATATCCATGGCAAAGAGGATCTCCGGGGCAATCATGGGAGTGTGGGCCACGACCAGCTTGCCTTCCTCTTTGGCTGTGAGCACGTTGTTGAAATAGCGGACCACGATCTGGTAGTTGACGGCGTCGGGCTCCCGTTCCAGGCGCTGCCTCTGCAGCTTGGCCACCGCATCCACCACTTCCACAATCTGCCGCAGCTTGGCGGTATCGGCGACGGTCGTGGTCATCTCCCTGACCTGGCCTCCAGCATCTCCAGAAAGGCCTGCACCCGGGTCCGTATCTGGCCTGTTCCGGAAGCTCCGTACTCCAGGCTCAGCTCCAGCACCGGGACGCCCTCTCCCTCCAGGGTCCGCTTCAGCAGGGGCTGATCATGGGCACAATGGACGCAGTAGCGCACCACCTCGCTGATCACCCCGTCAACACGGTATTCCCTGACCAGTTGCACCGCCCTGTCGAACCGCTCCTCCGGCGGATACATCCGCGGGCAGGGGAAGTTGTTCAGATAGCGGCGGGAGAGGGCCTCCACGGGATCGACGCCGGGGCTCTCGTCCACCAGGTCCCACCAGTGACGGACCCCGGTGCACAGCTCGTCCACGACCACCAGCCCCCCGAGTTCCTCGATGCCCCGGATGAACTCCGGGTTGTTCAGCGGGCTGCCGCTGATCATCAACCGGAACCTTGCCGGCACCGTTCTCTCTCCCTTGCCGGCTTCATCGACCAATCTCTCCAGAACCCTGTTGAACTCCTCCCTGGGCATCTTGAAGCCGGCATCCAGGACCTCCAGGACCTCGGCCCCGGTGACCGGGGGGCAGTCGGACTTGCGCAGCTCATAGAGCTTCTTCAGCAGCGTTCTGGTGCGGTTGTACGTCTCGATTGAACGGCGCAGTGCCTCATCGGAGATATGCAGGCCGAAGGACTCCTCGATCCGCTTCTTCAGTCCCTGCACCTCCTCCCGGTAGAGGGCATGAGCTGCCTGGGTCATCTTGCGGGGCACATCCAGGATGTACACAAAGGGAGTGAAATCGTAGTGCTGCCACACATCGGTCAGGCGACGGGGGCAGTCGCAGGTCGACCCGGACACGAAGCCGTCCAGGAACTGATAGCGTTTCTTCAGGACCAGGTCGAGGCAGCCCCGGACGAACGAGCAGGTGTTGATGTACATATAGGCATTGGCTTCCTCCAGGGAGGGCTCTTCGGAATCGCCGGTCAGCCTGATGGGGAGTATGCCGGCGGCGTGAACGACCTCCTCAGGGACATAGGTGCACTGGAAGGCGATGACCCTCTTCCCCTGCTCTTTCCAGGATCTGACGGGATCAGGGCAAGGGAAAGAGGAGTTGACTGCCCGGATTTCGCGCAGCGTTTCCAGGGTACTGGCTATGTCACTCCCTCACCAAGTCCGATTGACACTATCATCCTCGGTTGCCCTGCCCCGATCGGAAGAGGCACACAGCCGTACATCGTAACAAATTGCGGTGGGATTGATCAATCCGCATTTCCCCACCGGCGGCATTCATCCCATTGCGCCTGCCTTGGCACCCCTGACGGGCGCTCCAAATCGTTTGACCCACACTGTCTTTCCTTGTTAGACTGAGCTGATTTGGCGGGTAGACCATCGAAACAAGCGGACAGGAGTGGCGCTTTGAAGTGCGCCGCCTGGAAAGGGGGGAAGTGAATTGGCGACCAAGATCAAGTCCCGGGCCTTGCAGGAGTTCCAGGAAGCCACCCAGTGCCTAGTCAATCCGGCGTTGCAGAAGTGGAAGGATCAGGGGGGTCGGGTCATCGGCTGCTACTGCTCCTACGTGCCGGTGGAAGTGATCACGGCCGCGGGCTTTGTGCCCTTCCGAATGCGGGGCACGGGCAGCACCGGCACAGACCTGGCGGATACCTGTGTCAGCAGCATCAATTGCAGCTTCGTCCGCCACTCGCTTGACCTGGGCCTGAGGGGCGAGTACAGCTTCCTCGATGGCGTCCTCTGGGTCAACAGCTGCGACCACGTCCGCCGCATCTACGATCACTGGAAGCGGAAGATAGATACCTCATATCTGCGGCTGCTGGCTCTGCCCAAGAAGAACGAGCAGGCTCAGATCGACTGGTACCGGGATGAGATTCGCTTCCTCAGGGAGAGCATGGGACCCCATTTCGGCGTGTGGATCTCCGATGATCGGCTGTGGGATGCTATCAAGCTCCACAACCAGACCCGCCGTCTCCAGAGACAGCTCTACGAGTTGAAGAAGCGGAAAAACCCCCCGATCACCGGCGCTGAAACACTGGCGGTGATGGTGGCCGGCACGGCCATGCCGCCGGAGTACTACAACGGTCTCCTCAAGGAGCTGGTGGACGAGCTGAGTCAGTCCAAGGATGGGCACGCCGACCATCGGGCCAGGATCATGCTCATCGGCGGTATCCTGGACGACCCGGCCTACATCGAAGTGATCGAGAGCCAGGGCGCCCTGGTGGTCACCGATTCACTCTGCTTCGGCACCCGCAACATGTGGGGGGAGGTGGACGAGAAGGCGGGCGACCCATTCACGGCTCTGGCGCAGTACTACCTCTATGACCGTCCCCAGTGTGCCCGGATATTCGGGGACCAGCCCCGGAGATCGGCCTTCATCAAGGAGATGATCCGTCAGTTCGATGTCGATGGGGTCATCGCCGAGCGTCTGGTGATGTGCGACAACTGGACGGGCGAGCAGTTCATGACCGGCGAAGACCTGAAGGAGGCCGGCATTCCCTACATCAGGCTGGACAGGGACTACGTCAACATCGGTGCTGGGCAGTTGAGAACGCGGGTCCAGGCTTTCCTGGAAATGATGGGGAGGTAGGCAGTATGGCTATGGACAAGGAGACTAGAAGAGCCCTGATGGTGAAGGGATTGGAGCGCTACCGGAAGGAGCGCGACTTCTTCAAGTTCCTGAGCGACACGCTGGCCCTGATGCCCGATGAGGAGATGCAGCTCAGCAAAGAGGTCACCGATATCACCGTGGACCGCTACGACACCATCATCCGCTGCGCGGAGGAGGACAAGCCCTTCGTGGCCGGCTACTTCAATGCCGCCCCGGAGGTCTACACGGCCATGGACCTGCCGTGGTACCTCATCATGCAGACCCCCTTCCTGGCTGCCTCGGCACCCTATCTGATGGAGGACGTTGATGCCGCCGAGGCCATGGGACTGGGCACCGACTGGTGCACCGCCTGCCGGCTGTCGCTGTACTACATCGAGGCCGGGCTGTCGCCGCCGCCCACCTGCATGATCGGATTGCTGCATCCCTGCGATGCGGCCACCATGCTCCACCAGGCCGTGGTCCGCAATGAGAAGTGGCGCGGTATTCCCATGTTCTGCACCGACCCACCCTACTTTGAGGATCAGAGGGGCATCGACTACTTCGCCAACGAGCTGAAGAAGATGGTCGCCTTCATCGAGGAGAACACCGGCCGGAAGCTGGATCTGGACAGGCTGCGCGAGGTGGTCAAGGAGTCCAACAAGCAGTACGAGCTCTGGGCGGAGTACGCCCAGTTGCGGCGGGCTGTGCCCTGCCCTCAGGGGTGGGGCATGGGCGGTCCGCAGTGCTTCGCCGTGTCTCAGATCTTCCAGGTGGGTCAGCCCAGAGGCACCGACTGGTTCCGGCGGCTGGTCAGCATCACGGAGAAGAAGGTGAAGGAGGGCCGGGGGGTTATACCCAAGGAGAAGATCAGGTACTTCTGGTTTGACCTGCTGCCCTTCGGATGGTGCTTCGAGCTCATGCCCTGGCTGGAGCAGGAATGGGGAGCCGTGATGGTCATGGAGATGTTCGGCTTCACCCCCTATACCCCGGTGGATACTCGGAATGAGGACACCATATTCAAGGGTCTGGCCAAGAGGAACCTCTACGAGTCGCCCATGGTCAGGCAGGCCCGGGGCATCGCGGACTACTTTGCCAGCGACATCGCCCGGGTGGTCAAGGACTACAAGGTGGATTGCGTCATCTGGCCGGGGCATATGGGCCACAAGGACGGCTCGGCCAGCACCGGCATCATGAGGGAGATCTGCAACGAGCTGAAGGTGCCCTACCTACACATTGGGCTTGACCTCTTTGACAGGAGGTATACCACCCCGGAGGAGTGCAAGGACAAGCTGAGCAAGTTCTTTGGCGCGATGGGCTTGGGCTAGCCGGAGAGAAGGCACGGCTCACCATTGCGTGAAATGACCGAGCGAGGAGAAGCCATGATCGTTGGAGGCTGCGACATAGGTTCCGCCACCGGTAAGGCGGTGGTCATGAAGGATGGACAGGTTGTCTCATTCTCAATCACCCCTTCCGCCGTCAAGCCTGACGTGACGGCGCGGAAGGCCATGGATGAGGCACTGCAGAAGGCCGGGCTGTCCAAACTGGAGGACCTGGACTATGTCGTGGGCACGGGCTATGGCCGGCTGAAGGTCGACTTTGCCAACGAGAACATCTCGGAGATCACCTGCCATGCCAGGGGGGCGCAGTGGCTGCTCCCGACGGTGAGGACGGTGGTCGATATCGGCGGACAGGACTGCAAGGTGATGTCCGTCACCGAGAAGGGCAAGGTCCTGGAGTTCGTCATGAACGACAAGTGCGCCGCGGGGACGGGCAAGTTCTATGAGGCCATGGCCCGCACGCTCCATATCAGCCTGGAGCAACTCTCTACACTGGGACTGGACGCCCGGAAGCCGGCGGTGATCAGCAGCCAGTGCAGCGTCTTCGCCGAATCCGAGGTGATCACCCTGATCAACGAGGATGTCGATCTGGCCGATATTATTGCCGGCCTGAACAACTCGGTGGCCGGCAGATTGAGCGGCATGGTGGGCCGGGTGGGACTGGTGGAGGACGTCGTCCTCACCGGAGGCTGTGCCAAGAATGAGACCCTGGCCAAAGCCCTGGAGCAGCGGCTGAAGGTGAAGATCAAGAAGCTGCCCATGGATCCCCAGATCGCCGGGGCGGTGGGTGCGGCGGTGATCGCCGCCGAGAAGGTGGCCCAGAAGGCCCAGGTGGACTCCGTGGCGGCCAAGTCCCACAGCTAGGCCGGCAAGAGAGGACGTTTCCCGGAGAGACCCTTCGCCTGCCGGGGAGGGAATCCCCTGAGTTGTCGAAGGGTCATCCTTTCCGACAGCTGGTAAACCACCGCTATGGCTATCTATGATGCCTATCTGACCAAGATCGCCGCGTATGTGGCCGATCTCCGCCGGAAGGGCAGGCCGATCCGGGAGATGGACTGCCCGCCGGGGGTGGACCGGCTCCTCGACGGATTGCCGGTCAGGGTCGGCCCGGGGGCCAACCCGGGCATCATCCTCCGGGGCGACACCTTCGCCGAGATGGGCAACCCCGACGCCGGCTCCTGCGCCTTCCTGTTCTGGACGGACAATCCCGCCCTGGTCAGAGAAGGCCGGATCACCCTCATCGGCCCCGATATCCCCGAGTCGCCGGGGGCCAGCCTGCCCTTCGGTCAGGTGCTGATCATGGCCGGACCACAGCTGACAGAGAAGGATCATCAGACGCTGGAGCACACCCAGTTTGTGGCCGACCGGATAGAGGGATACATGATCCGGAGCACCTCCCAGCTCATCTGGTCCAGGGTCAGCCGTGATGTCGCCCAGAGGGGCTTCGGTTTCGAGACACTGGGCCGGGCCCTCATGGCCGTCTTCAAGCAGGAAGTCCCCAAGGTGGAGGCCATGGAGATCCTCTTCGTCACCTCGAGCCGGGAGGACCTGGGGCCGCTGGACGACATCGGCGCTCAGGTGCGGAAGATCTACAAGAGCCTGCTGGCCGCCGACTGGAAGGCCCGGGGCTTCGATGCCTACGTCTGCAGCTACGGGGGGGACTGCCGGACCTGCCCCGATGAACCGGTGTGCGATGAGATCAAGGAGGTCATCAAGATCCGCAAACAGAAGGACGTTGCCCCGGAGGCGTCCGCTGGCTGAGAAGGCGGCGCCCCCGAAGAAGAGGCTGGTGGCCGTCTCCGGCAAGGGAGGCACCGGCAAGACGGCCTTCACGGCCATGATGACCCGGGCCCTGCTGGACGGCGGCCGGGCCGGACGGCTGCTGCTGATCGATGCCGATCCCGCGCTGGGCCTGCCCGGAGCCGTCGGGGTGCGGGTGAAGCGGACCATGGGCCAGGTCCGTGAGGAGATCATCAAGACGGCCCGGAGCGGCAGCCAGGAGGAGAAGGCCCAGCTCGGGGAGATGCTGGACTACATGGTCCTGGAGGCACTGGTGGAGACGGACAGTTTCGCCCTGCTGGCCATGGGCCGCACCGAAACCCTGGGCTGCTTCTGTCCGGTGAACGACCTGCTCCGGGGGGCCATCGAGACCCTCTCCAGGAGCTTTGACAGCATCATCATCGACGGCGAAGCCGGCGTGGAGCAGATCAACCGGCAGGTGGTCCGCCACCTGGATGTCCTGATCGTGGTCAGCGACGCCACCACCCGGGGGCTGCAGACCGCGGCCCTGATCAAGAAGATGGTCCGGGATGATGGGGTGATCCGCTGTGACAAGCTGGGCCTGGTGTTCAACCGGGTCCAGGGCAACGAGGACCTGCTCCGGCGGTCCGCCGGTGAGATCGGCATTGAGGTTCTGGGAGTTGTTCCCCAGGATGAGGCCATCGGCCAGTTCGACCTCATCGGCCGACCCATCACGGAGCTGCCCGCTGCCTCCCCGGGACCGGCCGCGGTGCGCGCCATTGTCGAAGGGCACATCCTCGGCCAATGAGCCCCGCCCACAGACTGGTTGACACCCATGCCCACCTGGAGGAACTGCCGGACCTGCCCGCGGCCCTGGAGAGGGCCGGTGAGGCCGGGGTGACCGCCATAGTGGCTGTCGGCTCGGACCCGGACTCGAACAGGAGGGTGCTGGAGATGGCCGCGACGCACGTGGGCTTCGTCTATGCGGCGCTGGGCCTCCATCCCGGACTGCTCACCAATGCCACGCCGCTGCGCGAGGGTATTCGTTTCATGGAAGACCACCTGCCGCAGGCCGTGGCCGTCGGCGAGGTGGGCCTAGACTATCACAAGAGGGTGGTGGCTGCCGCCGGCAAAGAACTGCAGCACCGGGCCTTCAACGCCGTCCTGGCCCTGGCCCGGCGGTCAGGCAAGCCGGCGATCATCCATTCCCGCTATGCCTGGCGGGATTCCTTCACCCTGGCCTCCGGGGCCGGCGTGGACAAGGCCGTCTTTCACTGGTACACCGGGCCGACCAGCGTGCTGAGGGAGATCATTGACCGGGGCTACTTCATCTCGGCCACCCCGGCCGTGGAGTATCACGCCGAGCATCGCCGGGCCGTGAAGGAGGCCCCGCTGGAGAGCCTCCTCCTGGAAACGGACTGCCCCGTGGCGTATCAGGGGCACCGCTCGGAGCCGGCCGACGTTGCCCGGGTCCTGCTGGCCGTGGCCGAGATCAAGGGCCTGCCGCCGGAGACGGTGGCCGGGAAGACCACCGACAACGCCCATCGCCTTTTCGGACTCCAAGCAAGCGAAAGGGGGTAGCATGAGAATCTGTCTGGTCCACATCACGGAGATGCCCGAGGGATTCCACGACATCTGGTTCAGCATGGTGCAGCAGAGCTTCAACAAGGTGCTCCGGGCCGATACCAAGGTTGTCCTCAAGCCCATCAAGCGGGGGCTCAAGGGAGACAACGTCCTGGATTTCGATAACCCCTACTTCGCCCTCCTGGACAGGGTGGCCATCGTGGAGGCCTTCATTGAGGCCGACAAGGAAGGCTTCGACGCCGCCTGCGTCCACTGTTTCGGGGACCCCGGGGTGAGGGAGGCCCGGGCGGTGGTCGGCCTGCCCATCTTCGGCCCGGCCGAGTCGGCGATGCACTTCGCCTCCCAGATCGGCCGCCGCTTCGCCATCATCGGCACCAACATGCCCGGACAACTGGCCCAGATCGAGGAGCAGGTCCGGGAGCACGGGCTTCAGGATCGGCTGATCCCCAACGGCATCAGGTTCGACAAGGAACCCTTCGCCAGGATCTGGGACAAATGGCTGGGCAATCCCCAGATGGCCGCGGACGCCGTGGCCGAAGTGGCCCGGGAGTGCGTGGCCGACGGGGCTGATGTCATCATCCTGGGCTGCGCCGGGACCAGTCTGCTCTGCAGCATGGCGGGGTTCAACAAGATCACCGTCGACGGCCAGGTGGTGCCCATCCTGGATTCGGTCATGGTGGGTATGAAGATGGCCGAGATGGCGGCGGATATCAGAAAGGGCAGCGGATTGCCTGTCCCCGCCAGGACCCGGAACTACGTCCTGCCGTCGAAGGAGGACTGGGCCAGGGTGCGGGCCAACTTCGGGCTGCCGGAGTAGGTTGCGGCTCCTCTCCCGGACGGCGGGTGCGGTCAGATGTGCAGCTCGATGACGTCCCCGTCCTGGAGGACGCAGTCCCGCTTCACCCTCTGACCGGCGAACTTGCCCGAGCCCCAGACCTGGGCGTACTTCAGATTCCGGCCGAAGTCCTTGTGGACCGACTCGGCAGCGTCCAGGGCGGTGCTGCCCCTCTTGAGGACCACCGGGTCCCTCAGGTCGGGCTTCTGCCCCGGCACCTTGGTGTAGACCCGGATGATGTCCAGCGCCCGGAATACGTCCCGGCGCAGCTCTTCCAGTCCCTGGCCCCGCAGGGCGGACACCGCGATGGTGGGCAGACCGCCCTGATGGCGCGACTCCAGGGCCCGCAGACCTTCCGCCGCCCCCGGCGCATCCACCTTGTTGGCCACGATCCCGGCCTTCTTCTGCACCGTGACCTCTTCGGCCCTTCGGGAATCCCCGGCCACCCCGATCCGGAACCCGGCCAGCCAGTCCAGGACCGTCTCCGCCTGGGCCGCTGGCTCCCCGCCGAGATCGACCACCAGCAGGAGCAGGTCGGCGTTGCGGATGATGTTGGGCAGCCAGGAGGTGACGCCGGGCGCGGTTATCGCCGGGAGGTCCACCAGCTGGATCTGGATGTTCTCGAACTCCATCATGCCCGGGATGGGCAGCCGGGTGGTGAACAGATAGTCGGCCACCGGCGAGGCGGCCCCGGTCAGCGCGGTGACCAGCTGTGACTTGCCGGTGTTGGGCGGCCCCACCAGGACGGCCTGCCCCGCCCCCTCTTTCTTCACGTAGTAGAGGAGGCTGCCCTTCCGGCCCACCATGGGCCGCTTCTCGGCCTCTTCGTAGAACCTGGCGATCTTGGTCCGCAACTCGGCCCGCAGCCGGTCGGTGCCCTTGTGTTTGGGCATGATGGAGAACATCTCCTCCAGGGCCTCGATCTTCTCCTGGGGCGTCTTGGCCTGGCGGTAGCGTCTCTCGGCTTCGTAGTACTGGGGTGGCAGATTGGCCGGCATGGCTGTTCCGGGAGCCTCGGTCTCCGAACGGTCTGATGGCCCCGTCCTAATATTCTATCGCACGCTGTCCACGGCCTATCCGGCGCTGCCCAACCCCGCCCTCCGCCCGCAGGCCGCAGAGAGGGCCCGCGGTTGCTTTGTGCTATAATGCGCGATAAACTTATGTGGCTGGAATGCAGCGTGACAGATGAAGATTAAGCGGCAGCACACCCTCTTCTACCTCCTCATCATCGTGGCCATCGTGGTACTGGTGATCACCTTCCTCCCCCGGGGCAAGAAGGTGGAGGAGATCACCTACTCCGAGGTCTTGACCATGGTGGACTCTGGCCAGGTGAAGGAAGTCAAGATCATCGACCAGAAGAAGCTGTCCGTCATCACTAGTGAGGATGAGAAGCTCCAATCCGAAATAGCCACGGAGAACGTGGCCGACTTCAGCAAGCTGCTCACGGATAGCGGCATACCCTTCGAGACCTCCTGGTCCAGCGGCTTCGACTGGACGTCGCTGATCTTCACCCTCCTGCCGGTGTTCCTCCTCGTCGGTCTGTTCTGGTTCCTCCTCCGTGGAGCGCGGGGGGCCAACAGCCAGGCCTTCAACTTCAGCCGCAGCCGGGCCCGGCTCTTCAGCGGGGCCAAGCCCACGGTGACCTTCGCCGATGTGGCCGGAGTGGAGGAGGCCAAGCAAGAACTCCAGGAGATCGTGGAGTTCCTCAAATCCCCGGAGAAGTTCACCGCCCTGGGCGCCCGTATCCCCAGAGGCGTGCTGCTGGTCGGTCCACCCGGAACGGGCAAGACCCTGCTGGCCCGGGCCATCGCCGGCGAGGCCTCCGTGCCCTTCTTCTCCATCAGCGGCAGCGAGTTCGTGGAGATGTTCGTCGGCGTGGGCGCCTCCCGGGTGAGGGACCTCTTCGATCAGGCCAAGCGCAACGCCCCCTGCCTCATCTTCGTCGATGAAATCGACGCCGTGGGCCGCCACCGCGGCGCCGGACTGGGCGGCGGGCATGATGAGCGTGAACAGACCCTGAACCAGATCCTGGTGGAGATGGACGGCTTCGATACCTCCACCAACGTCATCGTCATCTCAGCCACCAACCGGCCCGATATCCTCGATCCCGCCCTGCTCCGCCCCGGCCGCTTCGACCGTCAGGTGACCCTCGACCGGCCCGATATCCTCGGCAGGAAGGCCATCCTCCAGGTTCACGCCAAGGGCAAGCCTCTCGAGGAATCCGTAGATCTGGAGAAGATCGCCAAACAGACGCCGGGATTCAGCGGCGCCGACCTGGCCAATCTGGTCAACGAGGGAGCCATTCTGGCCGCCCGGCGGAACAAGAAGAGCATCGGAACCAACGACCTTGAAGAGGCCATAGATCGGGTCATCGCCGGACCGGAGAAGAGGAGCCGCCTGATCAGCCCCAAGGAGAAGGAGATGACTGCCTACCATGAGGCCGGGCATGCTTTGGTGGCCAACAAGCTGCCCAATGCCGACCGCCCGCATAAGATTTCCATAGTTGCCCGGGGGATGGCTCTTGGCTACATGAGGCCTCTGCGAGCGGAAGATCGCTATATACACACTCGCTCTCAACTTATGGATGCGTTGTCCGTAGCACTCGCTGGCCATGCGGCTGAGGAAATAGTCTTCAATGAGCGGACCACGGGGCCTCACGATGATATCGAACGAGTAACCAATATCGCGCGATCCATGGTCACCGAGTACGGCATGAGCGACAGGCTGGAGCTGCGCACCTTTGGCCGCAGAGAGGAGCTGGTCTTCCTGGGGCGGGAAATCTCGGAGCAGAAGAACTACAGTGAGAGAACAGCCCTGGAAATAGACCGGGAGATCCGGGCTATCATTGAGAAGGCCTACGATGTGGCCAGGACCATCCTCACCGAGGACAAAGCCAAGCTGACCCAGATCGCCCAGAAGCTCATCGCTGAGGAGACCATTGAGGGCGAGGCCCTGGAGAAGCTGCTCAGTGACCCCGTCCCCAGCGCTTCCACCTAGGTTCGGCCCCTAGAAGCAGGTCCGCCTTGCTGATCGAAGTCACCGCCGCCCCCATCCTCCCCGAGACGGCCTTCAACGCTGTCCGCCGTGATGCCTACGGCGTGGTGATCAGCTACATCGGCATGGTGCGCAACCTGTCCCAGGAAGGCCGCCGGGTCCGCTGGCTGGAGCTGCAGGCCGCCTCCGCCGACCTGGCCCGGCGGGAGCTGACCGGCATCGCCGGCGAGATCCGGGACCGGTGGCGGCTGGAGGACGTGGCCCTGATCCAGAGGATTGGCCGGCTGCGGGTGGGCGAGGTGCTCCTGGTTGTGGCCGTGGGCGCTCCCCACCGCAAAGAGGCCCTTGAAGCCTGTCAGTATGCCGTGGACCGATTCAAGGAGGTATCGCCTGCCTGGATCACTGAGACGCTGGATCACTGAGACGCTGGAGGACTGACTGCCCGGGAGCGGCGCTTCGGGCTAGTTCTTCCGCTCGGTGACGTACTTTGTCAACTCGGCCAGGGAGTGATAGACCTTGTTCCGGGGAAGCGGCTCCAAGGCGGAGCGGGCCCGGGCCGAGAAGTCCTCGGCCACGCGGTAGCATTCCTCAAGCACCGGGGAGCCGTGCACCACCTCGGCGATCACCGCCGCGGCGGCCGCCTTGTCCTCCTGGATGGCCCGGTTGATCCTCTTCGCCTCGCTGCTCTCCGGCCTGTCCAGGAGCAGGATCACGGGCAATGTGAGCACCCCCTGGCTCAGGTCGTTGGTCACCGGCTTGCCCAGGGTCTCCTTCTGGCCCACGAAGTCCAGGATATCATCCACGATCTGGAAGCTCATGCCCAGATTGTAGCCGTAGTCCTTCAGGGCCTGGACAGCCTCCTCCGGCGCCTCACTGAGCACCGCACCGGACTCACTGGCCGCGGAGAAGAGGGAGGCCGTCTTGTTGCCGATGGTCTGGAAGTAGAGATCCCGGCTGTTGTTGAAGGCATAGAGCGACTCCTCGATCTCCCCGGTGCAGATGGTCATCAGGGTCTGGGCGAAGAGCTTGATCACCCTGATGTTCCTGGTCTCGGCCACGAAGCCGGCCGAGGTGGCGAAGAGGTAGTCGCCCAGCAGCACCGCATTGGAGTTGCCCCAGCGGTGCTTGATGCTGTCCTTGCCCCGGCGCAGTGAAGCATCATCTACGGTGTCGTCGTGAATAAGGGTGGCCGTGTGCAGCAGCTCCACCCCGGCTGCCATGGGTATGAGCAGCTTCAGATCGTAGCGGTGGAACTTCCCCGCCAGCAGGGTCAGGGCGGGGCGGATGCGCTTGCCCCCGTTCTGCACCGCATGCTCCAACGGCTCTACCATCTGGCTGGGGGCCGTCTTCACCACCTTCTCCAGCCTCTTCTCCACACGGAGGAGTTGGGGCTGAACGGGAAGGCAGATCGAAGCGATGCTCAAGGCTGTCCCCTCCGTAACATCTTAGGCCAAACCCCTAGCCCTGTCCATTGCCCAGACGGCTGCTCTCTGCGGCGACCACCGCCTCATCCAGCTTGGTGAACAGGGTCTCCGCCGCGCCCAGCCTCTGGCCCGGCTGCACGGCGTGGAGCCCCCACCCCTCCGCCGTCACCTCCCCCTGCCCGCCCAGCATGGCGTGCAGCTTCTGGGAGCTGAAGGGCAGGAAGGGGGCCAGGACCGTCTTCAGACAGGAGATGGCCGAGAATGAGGCGAACAGAGCCGTGGCGCAGGCCTGCCTGTCCGTCTTCACCGTCTTCCAGGGTGACTTCTCATCCAGATAGCGATTGGTCTCCTGGGCCAGGGACATGGCCGCCCTGACCGCTTCCCGGAAGCGGCAGTGCGCCAGGGACTCGTCCACAGCGGCCAGGGTGGACTCGGCTTTCCGGAGCAGGGCATTGCTGGCGGCATCCAGGTCGCCCGGCTGCGGCACGCAGCCCTCGAAATGGCGGTGGGTGAAGGTCATCACCCGGTGGACCAGGTTGCCGTAGGTAGCCACCAGCTCGTCGTTGTTCCGCCGCACGAACTCCCGCCAGGAGAAGTCCGCGTCGGCGCTCTCCGGCATGTTGGCCGACAGCAGGTACCGCAGGGGGTCGGGCGCATACCGCTCCAGGTAGTCCGGCAGCCACACCGCCCAGTTGCGGCTGGTGGACAGCTTGCGGCCCTCAATGGTCAGGAACTCGTTGGCCGGCACATCGCTGGGCAGATTCAGCCCGCCGTACCCCATGAGCATCGCCGGCCAGATCATGGTGTGGAAGGGGATGTTGTCCTTGCCGATGAAGTAGTAGCTCTTCGACTCCCCCTGCCAGTAGTCCGCCCAGCCGTCATCGTTCTTGCCCGCCGCGGCCCACTCCTTGCTGGCCGAGAGGTAGCCAATGACCGCCTCGAACCAGACGTAGATCCGCTTCTTCTCAAAGCCCGGCTGCGGAATGGGGATGCCCCACTCGATGTCCCGGGTGATGGCCCTGTCCTTCAGCCCCTCCTCCAGGTAGCGCTGGGTGAAATTGAGCACGTTCTGCCGCCAGCCGCTCTGCTGCCGCACCCAGTCCAGCAACTGGTCCCTGAAGGCGCTCAAACGGAGGAAGAAATGCTCCGAGTCTTCGGTCCGAGGCGGGCTGCCGCAGAGGCGGCAGCGCGGGTTGCCCAGTTCCAGCGGGCCCAGGGGCTTGCCGCACTTGTCGCACTGGTCTCCCCTTGACTCGGCGTAGCTGCAGAAGGGACAGGTCCCCTCCACATAGCGGTCGGGCAGGTACCGCTGGCACTTGGCGCAATAGGGCAGGGGCATCTTGTCCCGGTAGATGTAGCCCTTGTCCAGGAGTTTCAGAAAAAAATCGTGGACCACCCTGGCGTGGTTGGCCGTGCCCGTGCTGGTGAACAGGTCGAAGCTGATCCCCATCCTCCGCCAGCAGTCCAGGAACCCCGCATGGTACTTGGCGGCGATCTCCTGGGGGGGCTTCCCCTCCTGCTCGGCGGTGATGGTTATCGGCGTTCCGTGCTGGTCGCTGCCGGAGACCATCAGCACCCGGTTCCCCTTGGCGCGGTGATACCGGGCGAAGATGTCTGCGGGAAGGTAGGCGCCGGCGACGTGCCCCAGGTGCAGCGGGCCATTGGCGTAGGGCCACGCCACGGCGACGAGGATTCTCTCCATCTAGCTCTGGCTCACCAGGTATTCTATCACAATCCCTCTTCGCGCTTCAGCTTCAGGCAGAGGCGGTACAGCTCTTTCCGGGGCGCTCCCGAGATGGCGGAGACCTTTGCCACCGCCGCCCTGGCCGCCACCCCCTGCTTCAACAGGGAGCGCAGTTCGTCCTCCACGGCAGCAGTCGGCGTCGGGCTTTCTGCCTGCCCGCCGCCCGCGACGATCAGGGTGAACTCCCCCCTGGGCTGCCGGAAGTGCTCCAAGGCCTCCTGTACCGTGCCCCGGAAGATCTCCTCGTGGACCTTGGTCAGTTCACGGGCTACGGCAATCCGCCGGTTGCCCAGGACCTCGAGGATGTCGGCCAGCGAGGCCGCCAGACGGTGGGGCGATTCGAAGGCCATGATGCTTCCCGTCTCCCGGGCTATTGACTGCAGCAGCCGCACCCTCTCTGTCTTCTTCTTGGGCAGGAAGCCCACGAAGGTGAACCGGCCCATGGGCAGCGCTGCGGCCGACAGGGCGGTAGCCACCGCCGACGGGCCGGGGATGGGCACCACCCTGATCCCCTGTTCTGCCGCCGCCACGATCAGCTCGTACCCCGGATCGCTCAGCCCGGGGGTGCCCGCTTCCGAGACCAGGGCCACATCCCCGGTCTGCAGGCAGTCCAGAAGATAGCCCAGCTTGACTATCTTATTGTGCTCATGGTAGCTGGTCAGCGGGGTCTTGATCCCGTGGGCGTTGAGCAGGATCCTGGTCCTCCGGGTGTCCTCGGCCGCGATCAGCCCCACCTCCCCCAGTACCCGTATCGCCCGAAGGGTGGTGTCCTCCAGATTGCCGATGGGCGTGGCTACAACATACAGCGTCGGCATCAGACCCATCGTCCCCCCATAGGATGCGATACGAACCAGTATACCCGGCCGTCCCGACTCCGCGCCAGAACGCTGCTGCCAGCCGCACGCCCATTGACTGCCGCCAACTGGTGTGATCTAATCGGGACGGTCTGTCCCGGGTGCAGTCGGCCGCTGTGATTCGCACACCTTGGGTGCTCCAGTCGAGACTATTCCGCTAGGGAGGTTGGCTATGGGATTCGTCAAGTCAGCACAGGAACTTGCCGCCGGCGCCTGGAAGACCGGAGACTTCCATGATGCGGAGATGCTCACCGTCTTCTTCGAGACCACGCCCAAGACGCTGAACGCCCTGCTCCCTCCACCCCTCAAGCCGGCTGCGCTGCCCATCGGGTTTGTCTTTGTGGCCAACTACCCCCGCACCAATTTCGGCGTTACCTATAGGGAGAGCGCCCTCTTCCTGCGCGCCGAATTCGGCGGCGAGGAGGGTTCCTACTGTCTGTCCATGCCTGTAACCAACGACATCGCTCTCATCTTGGGCCGGGAGATCTACGGTTACCCCAAGAAGATGGCCGATATTCACCTAGTCCGCCGAGGGAAGGGCATCGAAGGGTGGACGGCCAGACACGGGGTGCGCTTCCTGGAGATCAAGGCCAAGCTCACCGGCAAGTGCAATGACGAGATGGCCCAGACCATCATCGCCCAGAGTTTCCAGTCTCCCAGCGATGTACTGGTCTACAACTTCAAGTACTTCCCTGCCCCTCAAGGGAATGGTTTCGACTACAACCCACGCCTAGTCAGAGAGATAGTCAGGATGAATCACCGCCTCGTGGAGTTCGGCGAGGCCACGCTGAAGCTGCAATCCTCGCCTCACGATCCCTGGGCTGACGTCGAGGTGGTCCGCGTCCTCGGCGCTGTCCGTACTGTGGGCGACAACTCCATGCTGCCCGGCAGCGTCGTGGCCGAAACAGACGCTGCCCAGTTTGCGCCTTTCGGCTTCATGAAACTGGACGACCTCCGTGGCGAGACCCGCTGAAGACGGGGGGCACCCGGGCGGCCATCTCAGCCCTCGGCCCGCAATACCCATCGGCCCAGGGCGTTCAGCAGGCTTCTGGGCATCAGCCTGATCAGAATCGAATGCACCAGCCAGTTCCTCAGCCCCGGGATGAACACCGGCTTTCCCTGCTTGAAGACCCTCACTGCCTGTCGCGCCATGTCGGCCGGATCGCTCAGACCGCTGATCCTGTACCACCAGATCTTGACCGGAAACCCTCCCCGGCTGAGGAGGGGCGTCCTGGTGTAGGAAGGGTTGAAGGTGAACACCCTGACACCAGTCCCTCTCAGCTCTTGGTCAACCGCTTCGCTCAGACTCTGCATGAATGCCTTGGAAGCCCCGTAAGTGGCATGGTGCACCGTGGGCTGGAAGGCTGCCGCGGACACCACGTTGAGTATCCTGCCCTCCCCGGCCTTGACCATGTCCGCCAGGAAGAGCCGCATCAGTTTCAAGTATGCCAATACATTCAGCTTGACCAGCAGCTCGTGATCCTCCAGAGGTATGTCCGCGAAAGACCCGTAGTGCAGGACTCCGGCATTGTTGACCAGCACGTCTATCCTGCCTGCAGTCCGCCTGACCGAATGGTAGAAGTCCTCCGGTCCTCTGCTGTCTGCAAGGTCGATGGCCAAGCCTGACACCCTCACCCCGTGGCTGCCTGCCAGCTCAGCGATCAACCCTTCCAGGGACTCCTTCTCGGATGGATGACATCCCAGCACCAGATTGCTGCCCTCGGCCGCAAAGCACCTCGACAGCTCCCTGCCTATGCCGCTTGAGGCGCCCGTGATCAGCACGGTTCTCCCCGTGAGGTCGTACTTGGCCAATTCCCTCAACCTCCGGATTGGTGAACTGGGTAGATCTCCGTGGAGGGCATCCCCTCAGCCTCTCTGCCCGGTGGGCGCAGAGCCCGGGTGCCGGCAGCGGCTCCCGTTCCGGCGTGCTACCGGCCGCTCTTTTCGAGCACGTGGATACACATGGCGGCCTCTTCCACTCCGATATTGCCGCCCCCGTTCTCCGCCAGCGCTATCCGTGCCCCGTCCACCTGGCGGACCCCGGCCTCACCCCGGAGCTGCGTCACCAGTTCATAGATCTGGGCCAGCCCCGAAGCCCCTATGGGATGCCCTCTGCATTCCAGCCCCCCGCTGGTGTTGATCGGCTTGGCCCCGCCCAGCTTCGTCGCCCCAGTCAAGGCGTAGGGGCCGCCCTCCCCCAGCGGGCAGAATCCCATGGCCTCGGTCTGATGCAGCTCCCCGAAAGCAGTTGCGTCATGCAACTCTGCGGTGTCGATGTCCTTCGGCCCCAGCCCGGCGATCTCATAGGCCTGCCTGGACAGCCTCTCGCCGATGTCGGTGTCGTCCAGTCCCCGGTCTGCCCCCTGACCCAGCACCGACGCCAGTATCCTCACCGGCCGGGGACTGCTCAGCCTCTTGAGGAATCGCTCCGAGCAGACTATGGCTGCCGCCGCCCCGTCCCCCACCGGCGCGCACATCGCCCGGGTCAGCGGATAGGCGATGGCCTTGTCCGCCAGTATCTCCTCGACCGTCATGGGATTCTGATACTGAGAAAGCGGGTTCAGAGACCCGTGCCAGTGGTTCTTGGAGCAGACTACCGCCAGTTGATCCTGGGTCGACCCGAACCGGTCCATATGCCACCGCGCCGCAGTGGCGTAGGCGTCCATGAAGATGCTCCGGCCCTCCCCCGGAGCCGTCTGGTCCTCCGGTATCTTCACCTTGAAGGTCTTGCTCACTTCCATGATCATGTTGATGTGCTGCAGGAAGTTCTCCACATCCATGCAGGAGGCATACGCTCCCAGCGAGAGGTTCTTGTCCGGATGGCTGATCTTCTCCGAGCCCAGGGCCATGGCCACGTCAAACATGCCCGCCCGTATGCTGGCGTAGGCCAGGTGCAGCGCCGTCGCCCCTCCCGCGCAGGCGTTCTCCACATTGGTCACCGGTATCTTGTCGATCTTCATCCCCCGCAGGATGACCTGCCCCCGGATGGAGTGCTGATTGGAGAACATGCCCCAGAAGGTGTTGGAGAAGAACACCGCCTGCAGGTCGCCGGCCGTCAATCCGGCGTCCTGCAGCACCAGCCGGATGGCCTCCTCCGCCATTGAACGCACCGTCTTGTCGGCATACTTGCCGAAGCGTATCATCCCCACGCCAGCGATGTACGCCTTGTCTATGGCTACTGTACCTCCCTCAGCAGCATCTCTCCGGCGGCCAGCGATAGCGAGTCGTTCGATCCGTCCTCGATCATCCCCGCCCTGGCGTCTCTGAACAGCTTCTCCACAGGGGCATCCTTGGTCAGGCCGTGCCCTCCGAACAGCTGCACCGCTTCGCTGGTCACCTTGAAGGCCGCCTCCGTGCAGTACACCTTCGAAGCAATGGAGTACTGCACCAGGGGCGGCGTGGTGTTCATGTTGAACACCATGGCGCTTCGCGAGAAGGCTCTGGCCGTCTCGATGGCTATGAACATGTCGAACAGCCTGCTCTGCACCATTTGATGCTGGCAAAGGGGTTTCCCGCCCTGCACCCGGTCCCGGCTGTACTCCATGGCCATGTCGTAGGCCGCCTGGGCCACGCCCGTGAAGTACGCCCCCATGGTGGCATTGGCGTGTCCCAGGGTAAGTTCCGTGATCGCCTCGTAGCTCTCGGGGTCGATGATCATGTGTTCGTCGGGGCACACCGCATCATCGAAGAAGATCTCCCCCTGTGGCAGCTCCCGCTGTCCCATCTTGTTCAGCGGCTTGCCCCTGGAAATGCCCTTCTGGTTGAGGTCCACCAGGGCTATGCCCCCCCCGGCGAAACCCATGCCCGGATCGAGGTTCACGAACAGAGCCGCATCGGATGCAATGGGGCCATTGGAGACCCACGCCGACTTCTGCCCGTTGAGCACCCACTTCCCCCGCTTCTTCACCGCTCTCACCTCCTGACAGGCGCAGGGGTCGCGGAAGAAGGGGGTTCCCGTCATCAGGTTGTCCGAACCGTGGGCCGGCTCGGTGATCCCCCAGCAGCTCATCACGCTGGCATCTTTGCAGTTGACGAATGGCAACACGAACTTCTCTATCAAGTAGTCGTCGCAGAGCAGCGTGGCGTAGAAGGAAGAGAAGCAGCTGCACCCCAGCGAAACGGCAAACCCCACGCTGCCGTAGGACAGCTCCTCCCAGAAGATGTGCACCCCCAGCGGGTCCAGCCCCAGCCCCCCGTACTCGTCGGAAATGAGCACGGTGTGATAGTTGTTCCGGTATGCCTGGGCCATGCACTGCCAGTAGGGCGAGCCCTTTCTGGTCACGTCCTCTGGCGACATCTTGTCCAGCTCGAGGGATGCCGGCCTGAGCACCTCGACGGCGAAATCATGCACCTCCCTCTTGATGAGCCTGTGTTCCTCAGTCAGATCGAGATTCAGTTCGGTGTATGGCATCTACCACACCTCCGTATCGGCGCTATCCCTCACAGGGGTCTACCTGTAGTCCTCGAACCTGTACATTCTGCCCACCCCCTGTTCGGCCAACTGCTTCAGCTCGCGGGTCAGTGGCTTCTCCGTCAGCGTCTTGGGCAGTTCCTCCAGGACGTGAAGGTAGGTCGGGATGTAGTTGGCTGCCATCTCCTTCTTGCACAGGTCGAAGACCGATCTGGGGTCTATGGCGTGTCCCTCCAGCGGGGACACCGCCGCCACCAGATCGCTCTCCCCCGGCGCTCCCGAGGCCGACGGAATCCCGTAGACGCAGACCTCGCTCACATCCTGGTGCTTTCCAATCACCGTCTCGATGTAGTCCGGTTGAATGAAGTCGCCCGCTCTGCGCAGTTCCGTCCCCTTCCTGTAGTCGAAGAAATACCACCCCTCCTTGTCCTTATGGACCATATCCCCCGTCCTCAGCCAGCCGCCCCTGGTCTTCTCCTTGGACTCCTCCGGCTTCCCCAGGTAGTCCACCTTGGTCTCCCCCCGGAGCAGCCTGGAGATCAGCTCGCCGGTCTGCCCCGCGGGTACCTCCCTGTCCTCGTCATCCACCACCTTCATCTCCATCACACCGGGCACCGGCTTGCCGAATGACCCTATCGGGCCATCTCCGATCGGTTTGTAGGCGAACCCCCCCTCCACGGAGCCGTACCACTCCAGGATCTTCACATTGAACCGCTTCTCAAATCCCTCCCACAGCGGCGGCGGTGTACCTGCGCTGATCACCACCCGCACCGGGTTGTCCCCGTCATCCGGCCTCTCCGGTTCGTTGTATATCCCCGCCATCATCCCGCCCAGCAGAGAGAACGAGGTGCAACCGTACTTCCGACATATGCCCCATATCCTGGTCTTGGTAAACCGGGCGCTGAACACCGCCTTGATCCCCATGGCGAAAGCCGGGAACAGGGTCACCGTCTGAGCATTGCCGTGTGTCAGCGACAGCCCGTTGTACAGGACGTCGCTGTTGTCGTACTTCCAGACGATCTTGGTCAGGATGTTGAACAGTCCCGTCCTGTTGTTCCGTATGGCCACGCCCTTGGGGTCCCCTGTTGTCCCCGAGGTATAGATGATCTGCATCGGATGGCGGACGTCCATTATCTGCTGCTCCACGGCGTTCCACGAGGTCTTCTCCAGGACTTCGTTCAACACGTGGTGCTTCCCGGTCACCGGGATACCCTGTTCCGGCCTGTGGGCAACGGAGATCAGCTTCAGGTAAGGCACATCCTTGACCACCTCCTCAAGCTGCCCCAGGCACTCGCCCGAAACCACCACCGCCTTGGCCCCGCAGTCCCGGAGCAGAAACCTCAGCCGGTCGCCCCTCGACCGCGGGTCTATGGGCACCATCACCGCTCCTATGGTCGGCCCGGCCAGCAGGGAGTACACGAACTCCGGATGGTTTCTCATGAACACGGCGTATGTATCGCCCTTGCCAATGCCGCGGTCCAGAAGGAATCGCGCTATCTTGTTCGAGTTGGCATAGAGGGCCTCGTAGGTGACCGCGTCCTCGCCGAGGTCGCCCTTCTCGAAGATGTAGATCACCCTGCCCGGGTCTTCCTCTGCCTTGATCTCCGCCAGGTGCGACGCGATAACCTGATTCAGATGGGCCTTGCTCATGTATGCCGCCCCCGTCTAGCCCTCGTCCTCGACGGCCCCGATGAACCCTCGGGTGTAAGTGGGGAATTCCTTCCTGAATATCTCGTCCCAGTATTCGTCAGTCCAGAACTGATGCCTGTCGAAGAAAGGGTCTCTCCTGGCCACGCTGACGCATACGCTGACGGCGAAATCCACGTCGTCGATCACCTTCAGTGCGAAGGCTGCCATGCCCAGCGTACTGTAAACCCTGCAATGCAGCCCCAGCCTCCAGGCCATGGCCGCGGCGGCGTCGGCGGCTATGTTCACATTCATGTTCTTGAACTGGCAGCTCGGACCGTTCCCGGTCAGCGCCTCAACGCACTCTGCCTTGTTCATCTCGCGGCACGTCCTATAGCCGCACGCGCCGCAGTCATAGTTGAAATCGGACTTCCTCTTATCCCCCATTATCAGCAGGGCGCACGGTTCCTTCACCAGTTCCATGGCGAACCTGCCGTCCCGGGCGGCCAGGGGGGACATGTCGCCCATGGAGTAGCAGAACTCCGCGATGTTCACGATCTCCTCTTTCCCGGCGCAGATCAACTTCACCGTATCCACCCCCCCGAAGCGGAAGCTGTTGTGGGCGGCGACAGCCATGAGGTCAACGGCCCTGTCCAGCCCGCTCTGCAGCATCTCGTCTGACTCCCGTATCGCCATCGTCCTCACTCCTTCTCCGTACTGCCCTAGCTGTATATCGAGCGGAACTGGGGCCACAGCCTCTTGATGATCCGATCGTTCATCGTGGCCTCATTGATCTCAGCGTACTTCTTGGGGATATCCCGGAAGGGGCTCTTCTCCGTGGCCGATATGGCCACCGCCAGGGCGAAGCCTGTGCTCTTGGGCACGATCCTCATTCTCATCGCCGCCGCTCCCGCCGACCAGTACACGCCGTAGTCAATGCCCAGATTCCTGGCCAGGGCCACCATGCTGTCGATGGCGTAGCCCACGTTGTTGGCCCTGAAGATGCACAGCGGGCCCGGGAAGGCGATCCCCGGCTCATTCGGCAGCATATCGGCCTGCCTCTTGTATTCACAGGTCAGCTTCCCGCACAAATTGCAGTTGAAGTCGCCCGGATCGGACAGACAGCGCAGCGAGGTCACTATCAGCACCGCATCCGCATCCCGCAGCATCACCGCGTCCCTCTTGAAGAACCCCCAACGCTTGTTCTCCTCGGCCATCCTCTCCACGGCCTGGCACAGCTCCTCGATCTGGCACTCGTCATCAATGATATGTATCGTTGTCTCGCCGACGCCTCCGACTCTGGGCGAAGTCGTCCCCGATGCGAGCAGCAGCCGTGCCGCGATCCTGGTCGCTTCCTTCCTGTCTTCCTCGAATTGCTTCATGCTGGCTTCCTTGGCCATGCTAACCTCCTGGCAGTTCCTAGACGGGGAGACCGTGCTTCTTGGCGATTCCGGGATAGGCTGCGTATGCTGGCTTCAGCAAGGGCAGCAGCTTGATCACCTTCGGCAGTGGCCCCTTTGCCTTGATCCGGCCCTTGGCCAGGGCCACTGGCATGGAGATCGACTGCAGCCAGAACTGGTGGCAGGTGTCGCCGCTCAGGGTCATCTCTATCGTCGGCTTCAGGTCCGCCGGGCCGCAGATCACCTTCGCGTCCCTGTCCAACCAGATGAACCCGTCGGGGTCGGTTATGGTGAACTTGATGACGATGTTCGACTCCCGGTACTTCGGACCGACCACCGGGTCTGAGGCCAGCACATTGAACAGGGTCCCCAGCACATCGTACATCTTCTCTGTACTCTCAAAGACAGGCATTTCCTTCCTCCTTGCTTCCGTTCTGGGGCAAATGGTCGCCAAACGGATTCGTCGAGCTGCTCTCCAAGACTGGGTTCACACTCTCTGTGCAGTCTAAGGGGCTGATATGACCTGGCGCTTGGGGTATTCCATCTGACTACGGAGCCAAACCGGGATGCGGGGTCTTCCGCTGGGATAATATCACAACCCGATGGCCTTGCCAAAGCGCGTCTGTGATCTGCAGGTGTCATGCCGCACTTGATGGGGGAATCTGGGTGCCCCGCGCGTTTCGCCCCCGCAGCCCGCAACTTGAGTATCCGAAGGGACAACCGGATAATGGTCGATGGGTTTGCAGAAGAACCCGCAGACGGCTTGTCTCGGCCGCCGCGACGAATGCCGAAAGGAGTTGACGAAAGAAGAATGGCACTGGCGCTCGATGGCATCAAGATAATGAACATGTGCTGGACCGGCCCCGGCGCCTTCTGCACCGAAATGCTCAGTGACCTGGGCGCCGACGTCATCAGGATCTCAGATGTTGACCCGGAGACCCATGGCGCGCTGACCATGATGGTCTTCAGTGACTATCCCGGCCTGCGCAACTGCCGCACATTCGGCGTCAATCTGAAGATGGAAGTGGGCAGGAAAGTCTACCAGGATCTGGCCGGTAGCGCCGATGTGGTCATGGAGGGATTCCGCCCCGGCGTGGTCAAGCGCCTTGGCATTGACTACGAGACCATCAAGGCGGTCAACCCCCGGATCATCTACGCATCCCTGTCCGGCTACGGGCAGGACGGGCCCTATCGGGACATAGTGGGGCATGAATTGAACTACCTGGCCATCAGCGGTTTTCTCGACCTGACCGGACCGAAGGGCGGGAAGCCGTCCATACCCGGGTCGGTCATCGCCGACTGGTGCGGCGGCCTGTCTGCCGGAGTGGGCATCCTGGCGGCGCTCATGGCGCGGGAACGGACGGGCCAGGGCCGGTTCCTGGATGTCTCCATCACCGATGCCATAACGGAAGTGACCTCGATGCAGACCAATCCTTACCTCTACAATCGGGGAACAGTCCCCAAGCGGGGCGAAACCATCTGGAACGGCAAATACCCCTGGTACAACGTCTACGAGACGAAGGACGGGAAGCACGTCACCATCGCCACATTCGAGCCCAAGTTCTTCGCCAATCTGTGCCGGCTCCTGGACTGCGAGCAGTTCATCCCCCATCAGTTCGACGAGGGCAGGAAGCGGGACGAGATGTTCGAGTTCTTCGCCGGGAAGTTCGGGACCGGAACGCGGGACGAGTGGACCGCGCTGCTCATGCATGCTGACACCTGCTTCGCTCCGGTCCTCGGCATCGATGAGGTGGAATTCGACCCCCAGTTGATCGCGCGCCGGATGATCCTGGAATCCGACCATCCCGTGGCGGGCCGCCTCAAACAGATCGGCTCGATGCACAGGCTCAGTGATTCCCCTGTGGAGATGAGGAACTGGGCCACCGGTTTTGGACAGCACACCGACGAGATTCTGCGCGAGATGGGCTACGCCGAAAGCCACATCAGCGAACTGCGGCGGATGGGCGCGGTCGGCTGATGACGCCGGTTCGTCAGATCAAGG
Organism: Chloroflexota bacterium; assembly: GCA_016875915.1. Lineage (GTDB taxonomy): Bacteria > Chloroflexota > Dehalococcoidia > UBA2247 > RBG-13-53-26 > RBG-13-53-26. The sequence continues at coordinate 37,666 of VGOM01000005.1, read as the reverse complement.
ACTGACTTGCATGAGCCCACCTACTCCCAGCGGAAGAACCGCACGGAGAGCAGTCCCGGCACCACCAGGAACCCCGCCACGATCCCGAAGTTGGCCATGTTCCAGGAGAAACCCAGCCACGGGTCCTGAAGCATGATGATGACATACTTCAGCGGTGTCAGGTCCGCCAGTCTCCGCATCGGCTCGTTCATGACTTCAGGCGGCGGGCCCCCGCCCGAGATCATGAACATGATGAAGAACAGCACCAGTCCGACGCCCTGCGCCGCCCTGGTTGTGGGCAGCACTGACCCCAGCAGGATCCCGATGGACGCGAAGGTCAGCACGCTGATCACAAACGCCGCCAGCAGCAGGGCGAGGTCCTCCGGAGCCGCCACGTCATACACCGGCATGGCGACTGCGGTGATAACGATGGCCCCCACGACGGCGATCACGAAACTGACCAGGATCTGCGAGCTGAAGATGCTCAGCACATGGATCGGCGACGCCCGCAGCCGCCGCAGCACCCCGCGCTCGCGGTAGCCGGACAGGTGCACCGGTAGACCGACCAACCCTATGGAGGCGATGACCAGCCCGATGTACGCCGGGGTATAGAAGTTCATCGCCCCCACCCCCCGCCAGGCATCCGGATCGGGCGTATTCGCGAAGACGCCGCCCATCACAAACAGAACGATGATCGGAAAGACGAGAGTGAAGAACATGGTCACCGGCTCCCGTACGAAGAGCTTCAGTTCCACCCAGGTCAGCTTGAGCAGTGTGCGCACCGGTCTCCCTCAGTTCCCCATGCCGCTGCCGGTCAGTTTCAGGAACACGTCCTCCAGGGTAGACTGCTCCGTGCGCAGATCGGCCGGCGTCATTCCGTGCTGCACCAGGCCGCCGGCCACCAGCACCGCCATCGGGCCGTCCCCGGCTACTTCCACCACCGGGCCGCGCCGCTTCACCTGGCGCACGTGCGGTATCTCGGCCAGCCAGGAGAGATCGGCCTCCCCGGCGCTGAAGGTCACCCGCACTTCACCGGCGTACTCGGTGATCAGATCACGCGGCGTGCCCAGTGCTGCGATCCTGCCATGGTCCACAATGGCCAGGCGGTCGCACAGGTTCTCCGCCTCGTCCATGAAATGCGTCACCAGCACCACCGTGGCCCCTCCATCACGGATGCCCCGGATGAGCTCCCATGCCCCCCGCCGCGCTCCCGGGTCCAGTCCGGCAGTCATCTCGTCGAGGAAGACCACCTTGGGCCTGTTGACCAGAGCCAGGGCGATGAACAGGCGCTGCCGCTGGCCGCCGGAGAGACTGGAGAAGGAAGCATTCCGCTTGGCTGACAGGCCCCACTGCTCCATCAGTGTGGGCCAGTCGGCGCTATGCGGGCTGAACGAGGCAAACAGGTCCAGGGCCTCCCAGACCTTGATCCGGTCGGGCAGCGCCGATTCCTGCAACTGCGAGCCCATCAAGGCGCGGAGTTGGCCGGCCTGTGACTGCGGATCAATCCCCAGAACCTGGAGGTGGCCACCATCGGCCCGGCGCAGGCCCTGAAGGCACTCCACCGTGGTGGTCTTCCCCGCCCCGTTCGGCCCGAGCAGACCGAATATCTCCCCATCTGCCACACTGAAAGACACGTCGTCAACGGCGACCACGGAGGCATAGCCCTTCCTCAGGTGCTCAACTTCTATGACCGGCTTCATCAGGCCTGGAAGTATAGCATCCCCGTGTGGGGTCCACAATCATGGCGGCAGGTGCAGGAGTGTCAGGGAAGCAGGGCTGGAGAATGTCAGGACCCCCGAGCTTCGAGTTGTCCCTCATTCCGACGACTGCACCCCGAGAAGAGCCACAACCGGTGGGGCAGGGCACCAACACCAGGAAGTTGACGAACGACTGGCAATATGGGGATCATGTTCTATTGTCAGGCTGCGAGTGCTGGACGGAGGGAGACGGGAGGCCACAAGATGGGATTCGAACATGCAATAGACGTCGTCGTTGTAGGATCAGGCGCTGGGGGCCTGACGGCGGCGGTAGCTGCTCGTGATGCCGGATGCGAAGTGATTGTCCTCGAGAGTATGGACAGCGTCGGGGGTTCGACCGCCAAGTCGGGGGGTGGTTTCTGGATTCCGAACAGCCACCTCATGAAGGCGTGCGGAGTTGATGACTCCTATGAGGCAGCGCTGGCCTATATGAATGAGGTCATCCCGGAGAAGGGCCCGGCTAGCTCCAAAGAGCTTCGTGAGACCTATCTCAAGACCGGTCCTGACATGCTGAAATGGCTCGAAAGTCTGGGGTTCAAGGCTGTCTTTGCCCGAGGCTATCCGGACTACTACCCTGAGCGTGCCGGCGGTTGCGCCCAGGGTCGCTGCCTGGAGAGCGAGCTGTTTGACCCTCGTCTGCTTGGGAAGGAGTGGAAAGACAGGGTGCAGGCTATGCCCGTGCCACTGCGAGCCGTTGAAGCTCGCAGCTTGCCCCTATTCCTGCGCACCTGGAGTGGGTTCAGCACCACGATGGATGTTGTCCTTAGGCGCACAGTCCTGTGGAGAATGATGGGCAAGCGGCGCATTTCCATGGGTGGGGCGCTTGTTGGCCAGTTGCTCAAGATCCTACTCGACCGCTCCGTCTCGGTCTGGATCAACACCCCTCTGGTGGGCCTCATAGCGGAAGGCGATGCCGTTGTAGGTGTCACCGCCAAGAGAGATGGCAAGGACATACGTATCCTGGCCAGGCGTGGTGTCATACTCGCTGCGGGTGGCTTTGAACACAATGATGCAATGCGGCAGCAGTACCAGGAACACCCCATCACCACCGAGTGGACGGTGGGTGCCCCGGGCAATACGGGGGGTGGTATCCAGGCCGGAATTGACGTCGGAGCCGCCGTCGCCATGATGGATGAAGCCTGGTGGATGCCGACACTCAGGTTGAAGAGCGGTCCTTGGACATTGCTTTTCGAGCGCTCCATGCCGTACAGCATGATAGTTGACAGCTCCGGCCAGCGATTCATGAACGAGTCACAGTCCTACGTTGACTGTGGCCACCAACAGTATCAGCGCAACAGGGTCGTGCCAGCGATTCCGGCATATCTCATCCTCGATTCACGGCATCGCAACAACTACATAATCGGGACCGACATGATGCCGCGTATTACACCGAAGTCAGCGTATAGGAATGGCATCATCACCAAGGCTGACTCGCTCCCGGAACTCGCCCGCAAGATGGGAATCGACGAGGCTGGTCTGATGGCCACCGCCAAGAGGTTCTCTCAGTTCGCCAGAAACGGAAGGGACGAGGACTTCCATCGTGGGGACAGCGCCTATGATCGCTTCTACTCCGACCCGAGGGTCAAACCGAATCCCAACCTCGGACCAATCGAGAAACCGCCTTTCTATGCATTGAAGGTCTGGCCGGGCGATTTGGGCACAATGGGCGGGCTTGTCATTGACCAGCACGCGCGTGTGCTGCGCAAGGATGGCTCGGTCATCCGTGGCCTCTACGCGGCAGGCAACAACGCAGCCTCAGTCATGGGGCGTACGTACCCCGGTCCTGGATCAACGATAGGGCCGGCTATGGTCTTTGGCATGATTGCCGGCCGTCATGTGGCCACCATGACAGGGGTACAGCCTGCATAGACCGTAGTCGTGGCCTGGGAACGCAGAGGCGGCTCGCCAGATGCAGCGCCTTGCGAGCCCCCACCTTGGGGAGCCCTGCCCCGCCATCGGGGCCAATCCCCGTTTGCTGAACCTCTGTACCATTCACCCCCAGGCGTGATCACGGACTGGCCGCGCTCTCGCCTGGAGGCCAGCGTGGCTACCTCTGCAGAGTCAGCTGCCCATCGACGGGCACGTTGTGTCACTGCCACCTTCAAGCCATTGGCCTGCCAGATGGCGATGGTGGGGCTGAAGCGAAGCAAGCCTAGGTCACCCCGAACCCCAGGCGGGTGCGGGAGATGATCTCCAGCTTGGCATCATCGGGGAGGTCGTCGAAGTAGGCGCAATAGCCCGATACGCGCACCACCAGTTCGGGGTACTTGCCGGGGTGAAGGCGGGCATCCTCAAGCATCTTGGGGTCGAGCACGTTCAGCTGCATCTCCATCCCCCCGGAGCCGAAGAAGCCCTTGACCAAGCCCATCAGTATGTCCACCCCTCCATCACCACCCAGGGTGGCCGGGTCAAAGCGGAGGTTGAGGGCATAGCCGTTGGGTGCCAGTCTGGAGTCAACATGGGCCACCGAGTTGAGCAGGGCTGTGGGCCCCAGTCGGTCCCGCCCATTGGCCGGACCCAGGCTGGCTGCAAAGGGTTCGCCGGCCTTCCTGCCGCTGGGCAAAGCACCGACCTTCTTGCCGAAGGCGATATGGCAGGTCACGGAGTAGAAGCCCGGCACGTACCGGCCTCCCCGCATGTTGACGTGCCCGGCCAGGGCATCATGGAAGATCCGTGCCACAGCATCGGCGTAACGGTCCGGCGACTGGTGGTCATTGCCGTACTTCGGGGACTGCGACAGCGCGGCCTGGATTTCCAGAGCGCCCTTGAAGTTGGCCCGCAGAGCCTTCAGTACCTCGGCTATGGTGTATTTGCGGCCCTGGAAGATCACCTGATCGAGAGCGGCCAGCGAGTCGGCCACATCGGCCACACCCACGCCCTGGACTCCGCTGGAGTTGTACCGTGCTCCCCCGGCTGTCACATCCCTGCCCGTCTCCGGGCAGCCGTCCACCAGCATGGATGAGAGAGGCGTGGGATGATAGTCCCGGTTGCCTTTCTCGATCACCTGCAGGTCGGCCACCATACGGTCCGCCATGTGCTCTACGTGACGGCGGAACGCATCCATCACCTCCTCAATTGAGGTGAATGTCTCCGGATCCTGCGTGGCCACGCCTATCCTCTGCCGCCTCCCGAAGCGCTTGCCGCTGTTCAGCGCCAACTCCAGGCACAGCGGCAAGTTGAACAGGCCGGCATCGGTGGAGAAGAAGCTCTTCCCGGGCAAGGCCAGCTCCACACAGCCTACCACCCCGTAGTCGCGGGCTTCCTCCGCGGGGTAGCCGTGCGCTTCGAGGGAGGCTATGGCGGCTTCGTCACCGAACAGGGCCGGGACTGCATTGCCCTTTTTGGCCACCTCTGCCACCCGCCTGAGGTACTTCTCCGTACTGCCGGCATGGACCCGCGCCTGGTAGTTCGGGTCCCTCAGGCCCGCTTGCTCCATGACGTCCAGGAAGAGGTAGGTCAGGTCGTTCACGGCGTCCTGTCCGTTGCGGTCCATGCCCCCCACCGTCGCCGCTTGGACCACCAGGTAGCCGCCGTGGTACTGGCTGACCTTCTCCGAGAGCAGGAAGACGTGCTCCGTGCACTTGGCTGAGAAGCAGAGCAGCAGCTCCCGAACCTCGTCCGCGGTGATCCTGCCCTTCTCCAGGTCGCTCCTGTAGTATGGGTAGAGGTACTGGTCTATCCTGCCGAAGGAGATGGCCGAGTTAAGCCCCTCCAGGTTCACCGCCAGGTGGGTCAGCCACAGCGACTGCAGGGCCTCGTGGAGTGTCTCCGCCGGATGCTCCGGCACTTTGTGGCAGATGCGGGCAATCTCCTTCAGCTCTCCTGCCCTGGTCAGATCCTTCTCCTCGGCCGCTAGGCGTTCCGCCTCCTCCGCGCAGCGCCGGGCGAAGCCAACCAGCCCTTCACAGGCGATCCGCGCCGCCTCGTACAGGTCGCCCTGCCTGCCCTCCATGGTGGCCAGGTAGCCCTTCACCCCCAGCCTGAGCATCTTCTCGTAGTTGGGCAGGAAATGCCCGATGCCCCCGGCCTCGTTGATGAGGTAGTAGGTGGAGTCCAGTTGCTCCAGCGCGAAGCGCAGGAACTGCCTGTAGTGCGGCGAGAATGCACTGAAGGGCATGTTGCGCCGCAGCCAGTATGGGTACACCCCCAGCAGGAGCTTGATTCGGTCCCGCCAGGCCGTGCGCAGCGGGTTGGTCTTCCGCCTGTCTATCCACAGCAGCTCGGTGCTCATAAACAGGCCGGCCAGCTCGGGTTGGATGATGGCCGAGACCCTCTGGGTGCCCATATTGCCCACGACCAGTTCATCGGGATAGATCTTGACTGATTTCTGCCTCAGGAGGTGGCGCAATGCCTTCGCCCTGCGGACGATGGTGGGCTCCCTGGGATTGTCGTGGTGCTTGAAGTAGTCGGTGATCAGGACAGCCCGCTCCGGGCACAGGGCCACCGGCGTACAATGCAGCTCCTTCTTGATGCGGCTGAACCGTTCAGAGGCATGCGGGACATCAGATGTCGCTACTTGGCTTGTGGCTTGGGCCATGATTCCCATCTTTGGACTTCTGCCTGCGCCTATTCTAGCATGGACCCTGGGGCCACCGAGTTCGGCGCGCTCGCTACTTCTTCCAGTCCTGCAGCACGCGCTGGGCACCGTTCCAGCCCGGGACACAGGTGATCCCCGGACCGGGATGGCAGGCGGAACCGCACATGTACAGGCCTTTGACCGGTGTGGCGTAACCTCCCCAGCCAGGCACCGGCCGGTTGTTCCACATCTGTCCGGGGTGTATCAGCCCGTTGGCATAGTCACCCTGGGTAGCCCCGTAGGTACTCTCGAAGTACTGCTGCGTGAAGACAACCTTGTCCATGATCGCCGCCTTGAAGTTGGGGGCGAATTCCGCTATCTGACCTATCGCTCGATCGGCCATCACCCGGCTGAGCTCCTTGATCTTGTCACGTGGTGCTGCGAACGGGAAATACTGACTGAAGAGAGTGCAGGTGTAGTAGCCCGCCGGTGCCAGGCTCGGATCAAGGACACTGGGGAAGCCGCAGTAGGCCACCGGCTCATCCGGGACCTGGCCCTGCCGGTACTGCTCACAGCAGCGGGCCAGATACTCCGGCGATGGGATATAGGCCATGATCCAGCGGATGTTGTTTTCGTTGGCAAAGGCCACATGGCCGGTGAACTCGGGCATCTCTTTGAGCGTCATGTGGACCTGAATGTACCCATTCTGGTACTCGATCTCTTTCACCGCATGGATGAAGTCGGAAGGAAGCTGGTCTTCGCCCACCAGACCGATGAATGTGGCGTAGGCATCCAGATTGGATATCACCACCTTGGCAGAGATCTTCTCGCCGTTTCTGAGCTGTACACCGATGGCCTTTCCCTTCTCGATCAGGAGCCGTTTGACCGGAGCCCCGTATTTCACCTTGCCGCCATGGTCCTCGAACGCCCTCACCAGCGCCTCCGAGAAAGCCCCAATGCCGCCTTTCGGGGTCCGGAAGTCATACGAATCGCTCATACAGTAGTGGTATGCCAGTGAGAACCCGCTGCCCGGTGAGAACGGGCTCTTGTACGTCCCGTCAACGGCAGAAGCGCTCAGCGATGCCTGGATGATGCGGTGCTTGGTGGGGTCAGGGAAGAACTGACGGATGATGTCTATGGCCCTGCCCTGGAAGACCTTGAGGATGATGCTCCTTGTCTCGTCATCAGGGGCGTCCGCGATCAGTCTGTCCAGCGGCCGGGCCTCTGTGAAGAGATCCCTGTCGGACACTGCCTTGAACTTCTGTAGGAAGTTGTACATTCCCGCCAGCCCCTCCAGGGCGTCCGGCCCGTGGTCCTTCATCAGGTGATTGGCTATCTCGTTGATATCCGTGTAGCCGATGAAAGGCGCGTCCCCCGGTTCGCCGAAGGTGCAGTACGAGCTGCGCGGCCTGTTGAGCTTCAGCCCGTACTTCTCCAACTCCAGACGTTTGAGCATCTCGTCGCGGAAGACCAGCATGCCCCAGGCGCCCACGTTGTGCTTGAAGCCCTTGAACAGCTCCTTGGTGGCCGCCATGCCCCCGGCCCAGCCGTTCTTCTCCACGCATAGGACTGACAGCCCGTTCCTGGCCAGCACAGTGGCCGCCGACAGTCCGTTGTGGCCGGCACCTACTACGATGGCATCGAAATCAGTCCCCATCCTTGCCCCCTTCCCAGTTCCCCGGCTTGTTGGCCGGACAATACCCGGGCACTTCGCTCCGGCCGGCTCCAGCCTAGCCGCCGTTGCTTCGACTGTCAACCGCAGCCTGACGGGCTACTCCCCTTTGTTCCCGTCCGCGGCTTTCCGACCCCCCGCGTGGCCCCAAATTGACTTGCCTGCGTCCTCTTTGATATATTTTGGGGCAACATTCCTCCGGGGTGACATCATGGCCGGTCGTTCGTTCAAGGAGATGAGACGCTGCTATGGCTTTGAAGAGGTGGCCATTGTGCCCGGCGACGTCTCGGTCAACCCCGAACAGACCTGCACCGATTTCACCCTGGGCGATCTGACCTTCTCCATCCCCATTGTGGCCGCCGCCATGGATGCCGTGGTGAACCCGAAGTTCGCCGCGCTGTTCAGCAAGCTGGGCGGTCTGGCCGTGCTCAATCTCGAGGGTGTCCAATCCCGCTACGAGAAGCCGGAGGAGATCCTCCATCAGATCGCTGCGGCCCCCGGCGACAAGGTGGCCGCCCTGATACAGCAGGTCTACACCCAGCCGATCAAGGAGCAGTTCGTCGGCGAGAGGATCCGGACCATCAAGAAGCTGGGCGGGATCTGCGCCGTCTCCGTCACACCGGCCAACACCAAGAGGCTGGCCCCCGTCATGGTCGAAGCCGGCGCCGATGTGCTGGTCGTCCAGTCCACCGTGACCACCGCCCGGCATACGTCCAAGAGCCTCAAGGGGCTGATCTTCTCCGAGCTGTGCCGGTCGGTGCCCATACCCGTTGTGGTCGGCAACTGCGTCAGCTACAGCGCCGCCCTGGAACTGATGAAGACCGGCATCGCCGGACTTCTGGTCGGAGTCGGGCCCGGAGCCACCTGCACCACCAGGCAGGTGCTGGGCATAGGTGTGCCCCAGGTGACGGCCACCATGGACTGCGCCGCTGCCCGGGATGACTACTTCCATGAAACGGGACGCTACGTGCCACTGATCACCGACGGGGGCATCCATGCTGGGAGCGATCTGAACAAGGCCATTGTGGCCGGCGCCGACGCGGTGATGCTCGGTGCCATCCTGGCCCAGGCAGAAGAAGCCCCCGGTGGAGGCTACCACTGGGGCATGGCCAGCCCCCACCCGGCATTGCCCCGGGGGAGAAGGATCAAGGTGGACACCCGTGCGCCGCTGAAGCAGATCCTCTTCGGACCGACCACGGTCAGCGATGGGACACAGAACCTCATCGGTGCACTGCAAACAGCCATGGGCGTCTGCGGCGCGACCACCATCGCCCAGATGCACCAGGTGGAAATGGTCATCGCGCCGGCGATCAGAACAGAAGGTAAGTCTTGGCAATTCCAGCAGGCCTGCTCTCAGTAGCTGATCTGACTGCCGAAGAGATTCGGGGCCTCATCAGCAGGGCAGCCAGCCTGAAACAGGGAGAAGCCCCCAGCTCTCTCAAAGGCAAGGCCATTGCCCTCGTCTTTGAGAAGCCCTCTCTGCGCACCCGGGTCAGCTTCGACGTGGCCATTTGGCAACTGGGAGGGCACGCGGTCTATCTCTCGCCGGAGGAGGTGGGGCTGGGCAAGAGGGAGAGCATCCCGGACGTAGCCCGGACCCTGAGCCGCTTCGTGGATGGCATCGTGGGCCGGACCTACTCCCATCAGACGCTGATTGAGTTGGCCCGGCACTCGCGGGTGCCCGTGATCAACGGCCTATCCGATCACGAGCATCCCTGCCAGGCGCTGGGCGATCTGCTCACCATCCATGAGAAGCGGGGGGCCCTCAAGGGATTGCGTTTGGCCTATGTCGGCGACGGCAACAACGTGGCCCGGAGCCTGCTCCTGGTTGCCTCGCTGGCGGGCATGGACTTCTGCATCGCCTCGCCGCCGGGCTATGGACTGGATGATGCCACCATGGGTCAGGCGAAGGCCTCCGCCGCCAAGAGCGGAGCCCGCATATCCGTTGCCTCCGACTGCCGGACCGCCGTGAAGGGCGCCGCCGTGGTGTACACCGATGTGTGGACTAGCATGGGACAGGAGTCGGAGGCGGAGACCCGCCGCCGGGCCTTCGCCGCGTATCAGGTGGATGAGCCGCTCTTGTCACTGGCCGGAGAAGATGCTATCTTGATGCATCCCCTGCCGGCCCATCACGGTGAGGAGGTTGCCGAAGGACTCCTTGACCACCCCAGGTCGGTGGTCTTCGACCAGGCGGAGAACCGGCTCCATATTCAGAAGGCAGTCCTGCTCAGGGTGCTGGGTGGACAGGCTGTCTGAGAGGAACCATGTCCGGACCAGCAGTGGCCATCATCGGCCGGCCGAACGTCGGCAAGTCCACGCTCTTCAACCGCCTCGTGGGTGAACGGCGCGCCGTCGTCGAGGACCTGCCCGGAACCACCGTCGACCGCATCCACGCGGCCCTCTCATTCGAAGGGCACGACTTCACCCTGATCGACTGCGGCGGATTGGAGGTACGACCCGGGTCCGGACTGCGGCGGAAGGTCAGGGACCAGATCGAGGCGGCCATCCGCGAAGCCCATCTGCTGCTCTTCGTGGTGGACGCACAGACGGGGGTCATGCCTGTCGATGAGGATATCGCCGATATCATGCGCCGGTCGCAGAAACCGGTCCTCCTGGTGGCCAACAAGGTCGACGGGCCGGGACAGCGCCAGGAGCTGGCCCAGTTCTACGAGTTGAGCATGGGCGATCCCCTGCCTGTCAGCGCCTATCATGGACGGGGGGTCAACGAGCTTCAGGACAGGATCGTCGCCTCCCTGCCTTCGCTGCCCGGCGGCCCTGCGGAGCCGGAGGAGAAGGCGATGAAGATCGCCATCGTGGGGAGGCCCAACGTGGGCAAGTCCCTCCTGGTCAATACCCTCCTGGGGGAGGATCGGGTCATCGTCGATGATGTGCCCGGGACCACCCGCGATGCTGTGGACACCCTACTGCGCTATCACGGGGCGAAGGTGGTCCTCATCGACACGGCCGGGATCAGGCGGCCGGGCCGAGTTGAGAAGGGTGTGGAGAAGCACAGCCTCACGCGGACGAAGCAGGCCATCGACCGCTGTGACATCGCCGTGGTCCTTGTCGACGCCGTTGAGGGGATCACCGCCCAGGATATCCATATCCTCGGCCTGGTCCGCGATGCCTACAAGGGGGCCATACTGGGCATCAACAAGATCGACCTGGTATCGGAAGTGGCCGGCCCTGGGGACAGCGCCCAGTCTCCCAGCATGCAGTCCACACGGTCACGGGGTCAGGTTCAACTTGCCCCAGACTACCTGAAATCGTGGAAGGACCTGGTCAGACAAAGGGTGAAGTTCATGCCCTATGTAGAGGTGCTGTGCCTGTCTGCGTTGACCGGCTACGGAGTGGACAAGCTCCTGCCCATGGCCGGCAGGATCTCCGCGGCGCGCCGTCTGTCCCTCCCGGTGGCTCTCCTGGAGACCGTTGTCAGGGAGGCGGAAGCCCTCCACATCTCTCCGAAGAGGGCCAGGAGGCGGCTGAAGATAGGCGCCGCCAGACAGACGGGGATCAGTCCGCCCACCTTCGTGTTTCTGGCCAATGACGCCAAGCTGGTCCATTTCTCCTATCGAAGGCATCTGGAGAACAGGGTCCGCCAGCTCGCCGGTTTCCAGGGGACTCCTATTAGACTGGTCTTCCAGAGCAAAGATAGGGGGGTGGACAGGCCCTCCTGATGGGCCCGGCCTTCCGGGGGCTCTGACCGCACGAGGGCGGACAGGCCGCTCTGGGGTGACACGGTAGCAGCAGATCATCGGGACAAGCCGAGGTGACAGTGGATGCATTGAAGTACCTGGCCGTCATCATCACTGCCTACCTGGTGGGTGCCATCCCGTTTGGCATTCTCATCTCGCGACTGGCCAAGGGGATAGACATCCGGAGGTATGGCAGCGGCAAGATCGGCGCCACCAACGTCATTCGCATCGTGGGCAGCAAGGCCGGACTGATCTCCATGCTGCTGGACGTGGCCAAGGGTTCGGTGTCGGTTCTCTTTGCCTGGCTGCTACTTCAGACGCATGCAGCTCAGGTGGCTGCCGGCGCTGCCGCAGTGGTGGGCCACAACTGGCCGGTCTACATCCGTTTCAAGGGAGGGCGGGGGGTGGCCGTCTTCGTGGGAGGGCTGTTCGCCATGTACTGGCCGGTGGGGCTGGCCACCGGGGCAGTGGTGCTTGGCCTGGGTGTGCTCACGCGCTACATGTCCGTGGGCTCCATTGCGGGCATCGCCGTGGCCATCGCGTCCATGGCGGTCCTGGTGATTGTCGAGGAGCAACCGGTGGAGTATCTGGTCTATGCCGCAGCCGTCGGCTGTCTGGTGCTGTACGAGCACCGGGACAACATCCAGCGTTTGCGGGCCGGCGTGGAACTGAGACTGGGCGGGAGGAGTGAAGCCGGCGAACGGACTGTCCGCCGGATGGGGGCGGAGGAATGGGAGAAAGCAGATACGGGGGGCCCGGACCGCCGTTCAGACTAGCGGTCGGGGCCGGGGGTTCCCTGACCGGCCGGTGGAGTCGAGGCCCTGCCTCTCTTCCTCGGCCTGGGTTTGCCCAGGCTTTGGGCCAGATCCGTGAGCAGCCGGCGCTGGTCCGCATTGAGGTTCTCGGGGGTGACCACCCTGATCCTGACCAGTTGATCGCCCCTGGCGTGGCGGTCGGCGAAGGGAATGCCTTTGCCTTTGATGCGGAGAATGGTCCCGCTCTGGGTCCCCGGGGGTATGTTGAGCTTCACTTTGCCGTCGATGGTGGGCACCTTCAGGTCATCTCCCAGGGCGGCCTGAGTGAAGTCCACGGGCAGTTCGTAGACAATGTCGTTGCCATCGCGCTTGAAGCACTCGTGCTCCTGAACTGAGACAGCGATTAGGAGTTCGCCCGGGGGGCCTCCCCTGGCTCCGGTCTCCCCCTGGCCCGGCAGCTTGATCTGCGCGTGGTTCTTCACGCCGGGGGGCAGGGCCACTGATACGGTGCTCCGTGTGCGCCGCCTTCCCGTGCCCTGACAGTGGGTGCAGGGCTGGATGATGACGCTGCCCTCACCGTCGCACTGGCTGCAGATGGCCCGGTTGACGAAGCGGCCGAAGACGTTATGTCGACTCCGGCGCACCTCGCCAATGCCGTTGCAGTCGGGGCAGGCGGCCGGCTGCGTCCCCGGTTCGCAACCGCTGCCGAGACAACGAGGGCAGTTCTCCATGCGGACCACCTCGACCTCTTTGCGGCAGCCGCGGACCGCTTCCTCGAAGGTTGTGTTGACTTCGCAGCGGATGTCAGCTCCCCGCTGCGGGGTGCGTCTCTGGACGGGGATGGAGCCGGCGAAGAAGGCGTCGAAAACGTCGCCCAGTCCCGCGGAGAAATCTCCGAAGCCGTCAAATCTCCGGTCGTCGTCGGCATGCCCGAGGCGGTCATAGGTGGTCCTTCTGTCGGTGTTGCTGAGGACCTGGTAGGCCTCGACGATCTCCTTGAATCTCTCCGCCGCTCCTTCGTGGTGGTTGTGGTCGGGGTGGTACCTGAAGGCCAGCCGGCGGAAGGCCTTCCGTATCTCCTCCGGAGAGGCCTCCCGGGTGACACCCAGCAGGCTGTAGTAGTCCTTCTTCAGAGCCATGGCGGCAGCGGCCTCACAGGAGACACTCTGCTCTCATCATAGTCGCTGGGCAGGGAGCGGGTCAAGCTTGGCTGAGCACGGGATGTGAGGATGGCGGCCGTCCTCGGCGGAGCGTGCCGTCCGCAGAGGAAATGACGCTCAAGCCGCTTTCCTTTTCATGTCTTTTGTGCTATAGTGGGGGCTGTTGAGACAGTGAGGTGTTGAGGGGATATGGCGAGTCGATTTGAGAAGTTCTCCGAGCGTGCGCGCCGCGCTCTGACCTATGCTCAGGAAGAGGCGCAGCGGTTCAATCACAACTACATCGGCACGGAGCACATCCTGCTGGGACTAGTTCGGGAGAGCGATGGCGTGGCAGCCAAGGTGCTGACCAACCTGGAGATAGACCTGAACAAGGTCCGCTCGGCGGTGGAGTTCATCATCGGCCGGGGTGGCAAGACCGGCTCGGCCGAGGTGGGGCTCACGCCCAGGGCGAAGAGGGTCATCGAGTTCGCTGTGGACGAGGCCCGCCGCCTGAACCACAGCTATGTTGGCACAGAGCACCTTCTGCTGGGGCTGCTGCGCGAGGGGGAAGGGGTGGCCGGTGGGGTCCTGGAGAGCCTGGGTGTGAACCTAGAACGCGCCCGCGCGGAGGTGGTCCGCATCCTGAATCAGGGAGCGGCCCAGGGTCAGCCCGGCGCCAAGAGCTCCAGCAAGACCCCCACGCTGGATCAGTTGGGTCATGATCTGACGGCCATGGCCAGGGCTGACAAGCTCGATCCGGTCATCGGACGGCAGAAAGAGATTCAGAGAGTGGTGCAGATCCTCTCGCGGCGGACCAAGAACAATCCAGTGCTCATCGGGGAGCCGGGCGTGGGGAAGACGGCCATAGTCGAAGGCCTAGCCCACCGCATCGTGTCCGGGGATGTCCCGCACACCCTGCAGGGGAAGCGGGTGGTGACCCTGGACATGGGGACGCTGGTGGCCGGGACCAAGTACCGGGGTGAGTTCGAGGAGAGGCTGAAGAAGGTCATCGAGGAACTGAAGGGCGCCGGGAACTGCGTCCTGTTCATAGACGAGATGCACACCATAGTCGGTGCCGGGGCCGCTGAAGGGGCGGTGGATGCAGCCAACATCCTCAAGCCCTCCCTGGCTCGGGGAGAGTTGCAGTGCATCGGGGCGACCACCCTGGATGACTATCGAAAACACGTGGAACGCGATCCGGCCCTGGAGCGCCGCTTCCAGCCGGTTCTGGTGGAAGAGCCCTCCGTGGAGCAGGCCGTAGAGATCCTTCAAGGCATCAAGTCGCGCTATGAGGAGCACCACCGCGTGGTCATCACCGATGAGGCCATCAAGGCGGCAGTGACCTTCGCCTCCCGCTACATCGCCGATCGCTTCCTGCCGGACAAGGCCATAGACCTGATGGACGAATCGTCATCGAGGGTTCGCTTGAAGGAAGGGGCTGTGCCCATCGGCCTGAAGGAAGCCAAGGCAGCTCTAGAGAGCGTGCGCAGGGACAAGGAATCGGCCATCGGCGCACAGCAGTACGAGTATGCCGTGGAGCTTCGGGACCGTGAGGTTCACCTGGCGGAGAAGATCCAGCAGATGGAGAGCAGCTGGCGGGCCGACCAGAGCAGCGACAGGCCCGTGGTCACGGAGGCGGACATCGCCGAGGTGCTGAGCATGTGGACGGGCATTCCGCCGTCAAAGCTGGCCGCTGACGAGAAGAGCCGTCTGGTGCAGATGGAGCAGGTCCTGCATGAGCGCATCATCTCCCAGGACGAGGCCATAGTCACCGTAGCCAAGGCGGTGAGACGCGCCCGGTCCGGGCTCAAGGATCCCAGGCGGCCCATCGGCAGCTTCATCTTCCTGGGGCCCACCGGCGTGGGCAAGACGGAGTTGGCTCGTGCGCTGGCGGAGTTCATGTTCGGCAGTGAGGACGCGCTGATCCGCCTCGACATGTCGGAGTTCATGGAGAGGCACAGCGTGGCCCGTCTGGTGGGGGCACCTCCCGGGTACGTGGGATATGACGAGGGAGGGCAGCTCACCGAGGCGGTGCGGCGGAAGTCGTACTGCGCCATCCTCCTGGACGAGATCGAGAAGGCCCATCCTGATGTGTTCAACATCCTGCTCCAGATATACGACGACGGCCATCTGACCGATGCCAAGGGCAGGAAGGTGGACTTCAGGAACAGCATCATCATCATGACCAGCAACATCGGCGCCGAGCTGATCAAGAAGGACTCCATGATGGGCTTCGTCAGCCGCGTCGATGAAACCAAGGTCAAGCAGCGCTCCTATGAGCGGATGAAGGAGAAGCTCCTGGAGGAGCTGAAGAAGACTTTCAGGCCGGAGTTCCTCAACCGTCTCGATGGGGTGGTGGTCTTCCGCCACCTGAGCAAAGAGGAGATCCGTCAGATCGTTGACCTGATGCTCCGCCCCGTCAAGGCCCACCTCATCGAGCGGGGGGTGGGGCTGGCGGTGACGGAAGATGCCAAGGAACTCCTGTGTGAGAAGGGCTACGACGAGGCCTTCGGCGCCCGTCCGCTGCGGCGGGTGATACAGACCATGATTGAGGACAAGCTGTCCGAGATGCTGCTCCACGACGAGCTGGGTCTGGGGGAGACCATTCGGCTTCTCCGCGAAGGCGATGAAATCGTTGAAGCGGTCGAGGTGGCACTGCGGCCGTACGCGACACAGCTCGGCGAGAAGAAGATCAAGCTGGAGCTGACCGGCGAGGCCAGGAAGGCCCTGCGGGACGAAGTGGGCCGCTTGTACGAGCAGCATATTGAGGCGGAGAAAGAGCCACCCCCCGAGGACAGGAAGCGGGATGAGGCGTTCGTCAACGGACTTCACCTGCTGGGCCAGAAGCTGCTGGAACAGGCCTGGGTCGAGCTGAGCCTGGCGGAGCAGTTGGAGCGGAAAGATCTGAAACCCGGCGACACCGTCTTTCTCGTTCGCGACGGCGAGAAGTTCTCCATCCGCAAAGAGGCGCGGCTGCCCGCTGACTCCAAGACGCGGGTGGAGTCGTCCTCCTGAGAACCGCCTGACCGCCAGCACGGTAGCTTGAGAAGGGGAGCACCCCATTGCCAGGGCTCCCCTTTTTCTAGAGGCTCAAAGCGTTGGACAAGCCCTCCAGAACGGTCTTTGTTTGCCAGCAGTGCGGCCGGGAGAGCCCCAAGTGGTTGGGCCACTGTCCGGGCTGTCAGAGCTGGAACACCTTCGTCGAAACCAGATTGGGGGCCCACGGAGGGAGCAGCGCGGCATTGAGGACGGCGGCCGCCCCCAGCGAGCTGTCCCAGATAGCCTCCGATGAGAAGTCCCGCATTGTCCTCCCCTTCGAGGAGTTCAACCGGGTGCTGGGTGGAGGCATCGTGCCCGGATCGCTGATCCTGATCAGCGGCGACCCGGGGATCGGCAAATCCACCCTGCTGCTGCAGGTGTCGGCCATGATGGCCCAGCGGGGGGGCCGGGTGGTCTATGTTTCGGGCGAGGAATCGCCGCATCAGGTGAAGCTGCGGGCCGACCGGCTCAACATCAGCGGCAACGGCCTGCTGGTTCTGCCCGAGACCGACCTCGAGGTGATCCTGGGGCAGATGGAGGAGGCGGCGCCGGCGCTGGGAGTCATCGACTCGGTCCAGACCGTCTACCTGAGGGAGCTGGACGGAGCGCCGGGCAGCATCTCGCAGGTCAGGGGATGTACCTTGAGGATGATGCAGTGGGCCAAGGCAGCAGCCGTGCCGCTGGTTCTCATCGGGCATGTCACCAAGGAGGGGGCCATCGCCGGGCCGAAGGTCCTGGAGCACATCGTCGACGTGGTGCTCTATCTGGAGGGGGAGTCCTTCAGCGCGTACAGGCTGCTCCGGGCGGCCAAGAACCGCTTCGGCTCAACCAATGAAGTGGGCATCTTCGAGATGAGAGATGCCGGCCTGGTCGGGGTGGACAATCCCTCTCAGGTCTTCCTGTCTCAGAGAAGGAAGGAGGCGGTGGGGTCGGTGATCGCCGCCGCTCTGGAGGGGACCCGTCCCCTGCTGGTGGAGATACAGGCGTTGACCAGCCT
Organism: Chloroflexota bacterium; assembly: GCA_016875915.1. Lineage (GTDB taxonomy): Bacteria > Chloroflexota > Dehalococcoidia > UBA2247 > RBG-13-53-26 > RBG-13-53-26. Next base: position 20,117 of record VGOM01000005.1, on the reverse strand, counting down.
GACCAGCTTCGGCCTGCCCAGGCGCAATGCCAATGGCATAGACTACAACCGTCTCCTGTTGATCCTGGCCGTTCTGACCCGGCGGGCTGGATTGAGGCTGTCCAATCAGGATATCATTGTCAATGTGGTCGGCGGTCTGAAGGTGAATGAGCCAGCGATGGACCTGGCCATCGCCCTGTCCATAACCTCCAGCTTCACGGACAGGGAGGTGGATCCGAACATGGTGGTGGTGGGGGAGGTCGGGTTGAGCGGCGAGGTGAGGGGTGTGCCTCAGCTGGACAGGCGACTGGGCGATGCGGTGAGGCAGGGATTCACCCGGTGCCTTGCCCCCAAGAGCTCCCTGGCGGGCGTTGTGCCTCCCAGGGAGATGGAAGTCCTGGCCGCCGATTCGCTCAAGGAAGCGCTGAAGCTGGGCCTGAAGTCCGCCCCGGCCAGCCCTTCGTGAGGGAGTGGAGTCCCGGTGGAGCTGAGGATACGCATTGACGGCCGATACCGGAAGGGCATCGAGGAGGCCTGGCTGAGGGAGTTGGCCGAGAAGGCTCTCCTCGCCGGCGAGGTTGGTGGTGGCGACGTGGAGTTGGGCCTGTCCATCACCGACGATGAGACCGTACGCCATCTCAACCGGGACTACCGCGGCCTGGATGAGTGCACGGACGTGCTCTCCTTCGCCCTGACCGAGGGGAAGGGGGGAAACGGCGGTTCGCTCTTCGTGATGCCGCCGGACGGCGTGCGTCATCTGGGGGAGGTGGTCATCTCCTACCCCCGGGCGGTGCAACAGGCCGCGGAGCACGGACGCCGCTCGGATGATGAGCTGGCCTGGCTGGTGGTTCACGGCGTGCTGCATCTCTTGGGCCACGATCATGACCAGCCGGCGAAGGAGCGCCGGATGCGGGCTGTGGAGAAGAGGGTGCTGTCTCAGGTGAGACCCGGGCGGAAGGAGCCGGGGGAGCGATGACGTCGCAGGTCTTCTACCGCAAGTGGCGGCCGCAGACCCTGGCTGATGTGGTCGGCCAGGAGCACGTAACCAGGACCCTCCGCAACGCCCTGGAGACCGGACGGGTGGCCCATGCCTACCTCTTCTGCGGTCCCCGGGGGACGGGCAAGACCAGCACGGGACGCATCCTGGCCAAAGCGATAAACTGCCTCAGCGGCGGCAGGAGCGAACCCTGCAATGCCTGCGACATGTGTCAGGCCATCACCAGGGGCAGTGCCATGGACATCATCGAGATCGATGCGGCCAGCAACCGCAAGATCGACGATGTCCGCGACCTGAGAGAGAGGGTGAAGTTCGCCCCGGTGACAGCCCGGTACAAGGTTTACATCATCGACGAAGTGCACATGCTGACCACAGAGGCCTCGAATGCCCTGTTGAAGACCCTCGAAGAACCGCCACCGCAGACGGTGTTCATTCTGGCCACCACGGAGCCTCACAAGCTGCTGCCCACGATACTCTCCCGCTGTCAGAGGTTCGACTTCCGCAAGCTCTCGCACGGGGTGGTGGTCTCCAAGTTGATGCGGGTCTGCGAAGAAGAGGGCATATCGGTGGAACCGCAGGGACTGGGGCTTATTGCCAGGAGCGTCTCCGGCAGCCTCCGCGATGCCGAGAACGTCCTGCAGCAACTGGTGACCTACCACGGGAGCAGCATCGATACCCATCAGATCGAAGACATGCTGGGCGTGACCAGCGACTTCAGGGTCAGGGAACTGGCCAGGCATGTGGTGGGCAGAGACATCTCTGCCGGTCTGGCCACGATAAACAGCGTTGCCGGGGATGGCATCGACCTGCTGCAGTTCAATCGGGGGCTGGTGGACTACCTGAGGAACATGCTCTGGGTCAAGTCCGGTGCGGGGGCCTCGGTGGACATCGCCTCTGAGGATCTGGCGGAGATGGAGAAGCTGACGGCCGGGATAACCATGGAGAACCTTGTCCAGGCCCTGAAGACCTTCGGAGAGGTGGATCTCCGTTCCAGGGACTACTCTTCGCTGCCCCTGGAGCTGGCCCTGGTGGAGTCCATCCTGGCGGGGGTGAATGACAAGCCCGTTCATGCGGAAGCAATGGTGGAGCGGAGGAAGGAGAGGCCGCCGGCGAAGCCCCCGGCCCGGGAGAAGATGACCCCGGCCGAGCCACTGGCCACTGCTCCCATTGCCGAGCCGGCCCGCGCAGCGGCTCCGCCTTCTGCAGGGCCGCTGACTGAGATCGAGCGGGTGAGGAGCCAGTGGGCGGAATTCGTGGACACCTTGCGGGGTGTGGGTTCGGGGGGCAACGTGGACGCCTTCCTGAGAAGCGCCTGCGAACCCGAGGCGGTGGAAGGGGACACCCTGGTGCTGGCCTTCTACCATACCTTTCATAGAGACAAGATCGAGGACCCCAAGTACTGTCGCATGGTGGAGAAGAAGCTGGCCGAGAAGTTCGGCAATCCCAGCAAGGTGCGCTGCGTGCTGAGGCCCAAAGCGGAGCAGCGGCCGACGGAGGGCCATCTGGTCAAGGCGGCGCTGGAGATGGGCGGCAGGATCACCAGCGTCACGGAGGATGTATCCATGATGGGAGGAGACGGGCAGTGAACAAACATCTGATGCGCCAGGTCAAGGAGTTGCAGACCAAGCTGGCCAAAGCACAGGAGGAACTGGCTACCACCATGGTGGAAGCCAGCGCCGGCGGAGGAGCGGTGACCATTGTCATCAGCGGGCAGCAGAAGTTCCAGTCAGTCAAGATCTCCCCTGAAGCCGTGGACCCCAGCGAGATCGGCCTCCTGGAGGACCTGGTGCTGGCGGCCATCAACGAAGCCATGGAGAAGTCCCAGCAGCTGGCTCAGGAGCGCCTCGGCGGTCTGGCCGGCGGCCTGAACATACCCGGCTTCTAGAACACGGAGGGACCAGTCTTGAGTCTTGGATTCGTGCCCACTGCCGAGCCGGTCTCCCGGCTGATCGAGGAGCTTCACCGGCTGCCGGGCATCGGGCCAAAGACGGCCCAGCGGCTGGCCTACTTCCTCCTGCGGGCCCCCGAGGAGCAGGCCAGGGCCCTCGCCGAGGCCATAGTCAACGTGAAGGAGAAGATCGTCCTCTGTTCGGCCTGCCAGAACATCACCGAGGCGGACCCCTGCCTCGTCTGTCAGGACGAGAGGCGGGACCGGGCCAAGATCTGCGTGGTGGAGAAGCCCCTGGATGTCCTGGCCCTGGAGCGCACCCGCAACTACGACGGCCTGTACCACGTTCTTCACGGGGTGCTCTCTCCTATGGAGGGCGTTGGCCCCGGGGATCTCAAGATAGGGGAGTTGCTGGCGCGCCTTCGGGATGGTTCGGTGAAGGAGGTCATCCTGGCCACCAACCCGAACCTAGAAGGTGAGGCCACGGCCATGTATCTCAGCCGGCTGGTGACCCCTCTGGGGGTCAAGGTGACCCGCCTAGCCAGAGGGTTGCCCTTTGGCAGCGACCTGGAGTATGCGGACCAGATGACGCTGACCCGTGCCCTTGAGGGTCGGCAGGAGATCTAGAGGGGGAGTCGCAGGGATGCAGATAGAGAGTGTGTTGAAGGTGGGCATCGCGGTGAAGGACATAGACAGGGCAATAGGCTGCTACTCCGATACCCTTGGCCTGACGCCGAGCGAGATCGTGGCCTATGAACCCTTCGGAATGCGCTACTGCATGCTTCAGGTGGGCCAGCTCTCGTTCCTGGAGCTGATGGAACCCACCAGCCCGGGGAGTCCCATCGGGAGGTTCATTGAGAGCCGCGGAGAGGGATTGCAGCATCTGAGCTTGAAGGTGGCGGACATAGACGCGGCCGTGGCGGAGTTGAAGCAGAAGGGGTTCCGGTTTGTTCAGGATTCACCCATACGCGAGCATGTTGGCTTTGGCTCGGCCAAGTTCATCTTCATTCAGCCGCAGTCAACCGGGGGCGTGCTGGTGCAACTGGTGGAGCTGGTGGAACCGGAATGACCACGGAGGCCCTGCCGGCTGGCCGGTGAGTCTTCTGCGGGGGCGAACAGGAAAGCGGTCTCGAGAGGTCATCTCGAGACCGCTTTCTTTCATTGCCCAGGGGCTATGGGGCTAGAGCTTGAAGATGTTCAGGGCGTTGTCGCGGAGTATCCTCTTCTTGTTGTCGTCCTTGATGGGCAGCTCCACGAACTCCTTCTTGCAGCGGGTCAGCCCGAACCCGTTGGTGGCCCAGACCACCTTGGTGCGTCCGATGGGGCCGTCCATGAAATCGATGGTGGGCTTGTGGAGGCCGGACGGCATATAGGCGCCGATGTTGCCGTACACGTTGGGATGCCGCCAGATCATGGAGACCCACTCATCAATCCAGGGCCAGCCGGTGTGGGTCAGTACCATGACCAGATTGGGGAAGTCCATAGCCACCTCGTCGGCGTACATGGGCCGGCCGATCTCGCTGGGCAGCGGCTCGGCGGAATGGCCGGTCTGGAAGGTGACCGGAATGCCCAGTTCGACGCACTTGGCGTACAGCGGGTAGCACTTGGCGTCGCTGGCCTTGAATCCGAAGCTGTTGGGGTGGAACCAGACGTACTTGAAGCCGTACTCCTTGACTGCTTTCTCCAGGTCCTTCAGGCTCTCCTCTATGCGGAGGGGGTTGTATCCGGCGCCGCCCACGATCCGGCCTTTGCCCTTCTGGACCAGGTCGGCTATCCTTTCCACTGTGAAGGCGGTGGCCATCTTGCCTTCGCGGCGTGACCAGATCATCTGCTGATCGACGAAGGCCTTCTCCACGCCGATCTCGTCCATCTCCTTGATCATGGCCTCGAGGGAGGGTTTGTACTGTGAGGCGACCACCTTCCAGCCATCCTGCTCGGACACTCCGAGTTTCTTCAGGACGCCGCCGAAGGTGCCTTTGACGCAGGCGCGGGATTCATAGAAGCTCCATACTTCCTTCCATTCGTCTTCGGTGACGATGCCGGCATAGCCCGCCCGGCACATGGTGTCGATGGCCTGGACTTCCTTCATCTCCATACGTTGTTGACCCCTTTCTTAAGATTTTCTGCTCTATGCTGATCCATTTGCATCTTCTTGACTAGGCGAGGGCGTGCTCCGTTCTGGCGATGATGTCATCCTGGAGGGTCTTGGTCAGGTCCACGAAGTAGGCCGAGTAGCCGGCCACCCTGACGATGAGGTCGGCATGCTTCTCAGGATGGGCCTGGGCCTCCTTGAGCACCTTGGGATCGATGACGTTGAACTGGATGTGGTGTATGCCCAGATCGGACCAGGTCTTGAGGTAATCGGAGAATACCTCCCGGTTCTCCCCCTCCAGGAAGTGGGGGGCGAAGCGCTGGTTGAACAGGTGGTTGCAGGACAGCAGGGGGTCCACCTTGCCCACGGACTTGAGCACGGCGCTGGGACCCTTCTTGTCCCGGCCCTGTACCGGGGAGACGGTGCCGTCGTGGAGGGGCTCCCTGGCCTTGCGGCCCTCCGGTGTAGCGGCCACATCGAAGCCCAGGAAGTAGCCCACCGAGGCATTGGTGCCGTCGGTATCGTAGGGATAGCCGTAGTAGGTGGTGTACTTCTCGGTCTCTTCCTTGATGCGGAAGTGGACCTTCTCGGCGATGCTGTCCACATAGTCATCGTCATTGCCGAACTTGGGGGCGGACAGCAGCATCTGGCGGAGCTCCTCCTTGCCCTCGAAATCCTGTTTCATGGCCTCAAGGAGCTCGGCCATGGTGATCTTCTTCTCCTCGAAGACCAGCTTCTTGATGGCTGAGAGGGAGTCGACCACGTTGTTCACCCCGGTGGGCATCATGTAGTTGCGGTGGAAGTAGTAGTGCTGCCGGCAGTCCCTGCCCCTCTCGATGAGGTCGTCCACCAGGGCGGAGATCAGCGGCCGGGGGAGGTACTCCTGGTAGAGGGCATCAGCGATGTTGCTGATGTAGACCTGGGTCCCCATGAAGAAGTTGAACTGCTGGAAGGTGGCCTCGATGATGTCATCGACGGATTTGAAGGTCAGTGGGTCGGGGGTGGCTGCCCCCACCTTCTGGGAGCTGAGCCAGTCGGTGCCCTGGTTTAGGGCCAGCATCATGCAGTTGGTGAAGGAGAACATGCCCATGCCCTGGCGGTAGACCATGCTCTTGCCGGGGATGATCCAGGACATGCAGTTGGAGATGGCGTAGTCCCGGGCGTCCTCCAGGGGAATGCCCTTCTCCAGGAGGTAGGGGATCATCATCTTGTCGTTGAAGAAGGCCGGCTGGGCCACCCCGCTGCGGATGGTGTCGATGGCCTTCAGGACCAGCGCCCGGGGGGTCTTGTCGTTGTAGCGGAAGCAGAGCGGGGGCTGCACCGAGTGCAGTTCCCTGGTGGCCTCCAGGATGAGGTAGGAGAGGTCGTTGGTGCCATCCTTGCCTTCCTTGTCCAGCCCCCCCAGGGTGACGTTCTGCCAGGCCAGTCCACCACCGGCGGAGCCGAAGAGCCGCGGGGGATGGATGAAGCCCATCTCCTCGAACTTGATCCAGATGGACTCAATGAGGTTTAGGGCCTCCTCTTTGGTGAGCCGGCCTTCCTCGATGTCCCTGCGGTAGTAGGGGTAGAGGATCTGGTCCAGCCTCACCCCGCAGCCCACAGAGGGCAGCTCGATGAAGCCGGTGATCAGGTGGATGAAGAAGAAGCTCTGGATGGCCTCATGCATGGTCCGGGGCGGGCTCTCGGGCACCCGGTCGCAGATCTCGGCCAGCTTCTCCAGGCGCACCTTCTCCCCGGGACGCTTCTCCGTCCCGGCCTTCTCCCGGGCCAGGGCGGCATAGCGTTTGGCAAAGGTGATGGTGGCCTCCAGGGAGATGATGGCCGCCTCCAGGAAGCGCTTCTGCTCCAGGTAGTCTGCAGCCTCCAGGGTGAGGTCTGATTCGATCTCCTTGAGGCGGTCCTGGGCCTGCTGGATGATGCCCCGGAGGCCCAGTTTGAAGATCTTGTCGTAGTTAGGCAAGACCATGTCCCAGGTGTAGCTGAAGACGCTCACCGGGGTGTAGCCGGTGTAGGGTTTGAGGCCGGACGGTACCAGGTTGCGCTCCATGCCGTGGACCGAGAGCTTGGTCCAGTATTTGTTGATCTCCTTAAGCTCCTTCTTGCCGGCATCGTCGAGGAGGTGCTGGTATTCGTTGTCCAGGGCCTTCTCCAGCCAGCGCCAGTAGAGCTCGGGGTAGAGGGGCAGGGAGTAGGTGTCGCTGGCCATGTTGCCCACCAAGCGCTCTTTGTCCTGGATGTAGATAGTCATGTTCTCCAGGATCTTCTTTAAGGCCCTGGCCCGCCGGGTGATCATGGGCTCACCTTCAGTCTCACGGTAGGATTGGGTGATCAGTCTGGCCCGCTCCAGGCAGACCTTGACCTCGGATCGGTAGCCGGCATCCATGTCCACCCGCTCCCGGCCCCGGTAGAGCCCTTTGACCGCTTTGATGCATACGTTCTGCTTGAGTTCTTTGATGGCCGCATCCATGATCATGCCTCCTGAGGGCGTTGTGTCGGTACATAGAAATTATAGCACCGAACGGAGAGGCTGCGGAAATCCGTAGTTCTGCGGAATCGGAGAGGAAGCCCGGGCCTGCTATCCGGCGGTCCGGGGCTGGCGGCGGTAGCGGCAGCTCTTGAGATTGCAGTACCGGCAGGGGTCCGTGCCGCTGTCTTCAGGAAGGTCCCGGCCCAGGCCGATGCAGAACGAGACGGACTTCATGGGGATCATCATGCCCTGATCGTTGAGGCGGACGCCTATCCTCCGGGCGGGGACGACTGTGAAGATGACCCGCTGGTCTTCGATGGGCCAGGCGCCATATCCAGGGCTGAGGCGCGGCCCCGCCCTCAGGCCCTGATGCGCGGCGTCCCGGCAGATGCGGCGGTTGACGTGGTCGGCCACGCTCTCCACGGCAACGGAGCCGATGCCATCCAGCATCAGGGCGGCCGTGCTGGCTCCCTGGGCGGAGAGCTGGGACACCCTCCGTTCCAGGGCCGGGCCGATGGTGCAGACAACGGCTGCGATGCGGTCGGCACTGTGCCAGGCCGTGGCGCCGTCCGGGCTGCGCAGCGAAAGGCCGCTGGCGAGTCTGATCGACTTGCGCAGGACCCGCGCCTCCGTCTGGACGCAGACAGCCCGGGGCCGGAAGAGCCGATGGCAGTCCTCGAAGACCTCGTCCAGGATTCCCCGGATGGGTTGGTCAAGTTGCCTCTTCCCGTGGTAGCCCTGAAGACGGAGTATCTCCTGTTTGTCGATGGAGACGGGGATCTCGTCCAGAAGCTGGACGGTCAGGGCCCCGGGAGTTGAGGGCTGGGGTCCCGGCTGCAGTTCCATATCGGCCATCAGCGATGAAGCGGCTATCCGCCGGCGAAGGCCAGGACGATGAGCAGTTCGTCACCGTCCTTCAGGGTAGAAGCGAACTCCCGGGGCAGGAGCTTCTCCTTGTTGACGAAGAACATGGTGGAAGTGAGCAGACTCCCTTCCTTGTCATAGACCCACTGCCTCAGGGAGGGGAACCGGCCGACGATGACCTGGAGGCATTCCAGCGGGGTGGAGGCGGCAACCTCCATCGTATCGGGCTCTGCAGTCAGCCCGCCGAACTGGCGCAGTAGATAGGACAGACCGACTCTGATCTTCACCGTCCTGGCTTCCCTCCCGGCAGATGGTGCTGCCCGCAGGTCTGACAGTCGGGATCCTTCTTCACCTTCACCTCGCTGAATCTCATGCCCAGGCCATCGTACATGAGGAGCCTGCCCGTGAGCAGGTCCCCCATGCCCAGGAGGAATTTTACCACCTCCGTGGCTTCAACAGTGCCGATGACCGCGGGGGTAACGCCGACCACGGGGACCTTGCCGGGGACAGCACCCTGGTAGAGGCATCGCAGGCAGGGCGTCTGCGGAGGCACTACGGTGGTGGCGCTGCCCTGGAAGCCATAGACCGCGCCGTGGAACAAGGGCAACCCCCTGCTGACAGCCACCTCGTTCAGCAGGAGCCTCGTCGGCAAGTTGTCTAGGGCATCGACGATGAGGTGGCAGCCCGCGACGACGTCGGACAAGTTCTCACCGCTGATCGACTCCGCCAGAGAGACAACCTCGATGTCGGGATTGAGCATGGCCAGCCTGTCTCTGGCGGCGGGCGCCTTGAGCTTGCCGATGTCGCCGGTGGTGTAGAGCGTCTGCCGGTTGAGATTGCCCATCTCCACGGTGTCGCTGTCAACGATCCTAATGTAGCCCACACCGGCTGCGGCGAGACAGGTCAGCACGCTGGAGCCGAGCCCGCCGGCGCCAGCCACGACAACCCTGGCATCCGTCAGTTTGCGCTGACCGTCCGGCCCCCAGCCCGGCAGTGGAAGCTGTCTGGCGTATCTCGATAGTTCAGCGTCGGAAAGCACCAGTACTCCTCGGGATCGGGCTTCCAGGTGGCGATTGACTCGGACCCATGTTACACCAATGGCCCCACCGGTCCAAGAAACAACCTCTCCCGTGTGTGGGGAGAGGTTGTTGACAGCGCGAAGAAGCCGGGCTCCAGGATCACCTGTAGAGCTTGGCGGCCAGATCAGACAGCCCCAGCCTGGAGAGCGTCTCTTTGGAGGGTCGTCCATCCGAGCTCAATCCCCGGGCCGGGTAGTACTCCTTGAGCATAAGCTCCAGGTCTATCTTCAAACCGGCGGCGGGTCCCTCAGTGGTGGGTGTAAGCAGCCGTTTGGGCAGGGCGTCGTCTGCTGCAGTGATACCCATGAGGTTGCTGACACCCCTCTTCGTGTGCCAGATCCTCTCGCCGCACTCGATGAGCTCCGCGAAGGTGTAGTCGAAGCCGCTGGCCGAGGATAGCAGTTCGGTCAGATCCTCGCCGTTCATCACCAGGTTAAACATGTAGCAGATGACGCCGGCGTTGATGATCTGCCCCAGATCCTGGGACTTCTTGACGAGGGGCCCCCAGCCCTTGCTCTCCCTGACTCCGGCTGCCAGGGTGGGCAGGAGATCGAGCTCCGGCCAGTTGAAGATGCCCGTGCCCATCGAGTATGCCGGGTCATTGGTGTGGCAGGCGCCACGTGCTGACGTGGCATAGGACAAGGCAAGACCATGGTGCGCCCTGGGGTCGTGATAGGGCACTTCGAGTCCCTTAACTTCGACAGCGTATTCGGAAGCTCCCTTGCCGATCTTCTGCGCGGCACGCCTCGCGCCCTCGGCGAGCGTGGCGCCGAAGCCCTCGCGGCGTGCGATCATGGGGATCATCTTGACCACGGCATCGACATTGCCCCACTTGAGGTCAATGCCACCGGTGTCCTTGGTGTTCAGGATGCCGTGCTCCATGCATTCCATGGCCATGGCGATGCAGGAACCGGTGGATATGACGTCGAGACCGAAGTCGTTGCACATCTCATTCATCCATATGACTGCGGCCATATCGTCGATGACCAGGTTGCTCCCCATAGCCACCACGCCCTCGTACTCGGGACCGGGCCCTGTCCACCCTGCGAACGGTCCCTCCGTTATCTTGCTGATCCTCTTGCAGCCGACGGTGCAGCCGAAGCAGGACTCGGTACCGGCCAGGAACTGCGGGCCGCTCAAGACCGGGCCGCCCGTCTTGGCGGCAATCGCTGTGTTGTCACCGGAAGACCAGTTCTTGCCCGGCAGGTCGCCGGTCGCGGCGCTGACGTCCACGGCGGCGTTGGTGCCCAACATGCCCAAGACCTGAGCGGCTATGTTGTCCTTGGCCTTCTGTATGAGGATCTTGCGTCTTTCGGCGAACTTCTCCGGGTCGGCCAGGGGCACCTTGCCGCTGCCCTTGACCACCACTGCCTTCAGCTTCTTCGAGCCCATGACGGCGCCCATGCCGCAGCGGGCGGCCAGGGAGCGGCCATTGGCGATACCGGCGTATCTTGCCTGGTTCTCTCCAGCCTCCCCGATGGTGAGTACCCTGGCGTCCCTTCCTCCATGGCGTTCCTTGAGGACCCGGTTCACCTCTACGTTGTTCTTGCCCCAGAGATCGGAGGCGTCCTTGATCTCGGCTTTCTGGTCTTCGACGTAGAGGTAGACCGGCTTCTTCGAAGCGCCCTGGACGATGATGCCATCCCAGCCGGCAGATCTGAGCTTGGATGCGAAGTCACCGCCGCAGCAGCTTTCGGCGAACATGTTTGTCAGCGGCGACTTGCCACAGACGGAGAAACGGGCGCCGCCGGGAAGGGCGGTGCCGCTGATCGGCCCGCAGAGAATGTACAGCTCGTTCTGTGGGGACAGCGCATCGACCTTGGGGTCAATGCGGTCCAACATCAGCTTGGCCGCTAGTCCGCTGCCGCCAATAAACTTGCGCAGCACGCCCTTGTCGATGGCGGTCTTCTTGATCTCGCCGCGGGATAGATTGACCTCGAGCATCTTGCCATCAAAACCTGCCACTAGTGCCTCCTTCGTTCGAGTTGACTGTCAATACGTATTGGTCTTCCGGGTTAGCGTGATGGTCGACTTGGTGCGCATGGCCTGCCGGGCTTTCTCAAGTCCAAGGACGCGTTCCCGTCCGGTGCCTGGCAGGCACAGGATTTCCTTGTCTCTTCGGGGATGATGATATGCAGAAGGCACCAGTATGTCAAATCCTCTCCAGCCAACTTGACATGCTGGGGGGGATGCCAATATCATGACGGCGCGGGCAACGGGGGGACAGGGCTGGCCCCGCTCTAGGTGTGATTTTTACGGACTGCTTGTCGTTTGCCACGGCAGAGTGTCCGGCGCAGAGCAGCGACCGTCTTTGAAGTCGGTGGGAGTCCCTGGAAGCCTGGCCGCGTTCTCTTGAGGAATCTTCGAAGGAGGGAAGGCAACTGTGGCTGAGTCTTATGATGTGATTGTCATTGGAGCTGGGTTTGGTGGCAGTTCATGTGCAGCGCTACTGGCCAAGAGGGGATTGAAGGTGCTGCTGCTGGAGAAGAACGCCAAGGCGGGCGGGAAGGCCATGGCCTTCTCCAAAGGGGACTTCACCTACACAGCCTGGGTGGTGATCGCTGCACCCACCATGGACAACCGGTTTGAGGCTGTGCTCAAGGAACTGGGCATGGAGGGCAAGGTGGAGCTGGTGGCCCCGGGCATTCAGGGGAGCATGTTCAGGCAGTCGTCGGGCAAGTTCGTGGTGGGGCCTCAGGATCCGACGCCAGACCCCAATAAGATATTCGACTGGCTGGAGGTGCCAGAGGCGGAGAGGGCCGACGCGCTGAACCTGCTGGCGGAGTTGACGCTGATGACACCTCAGGACATTGCCAAACTGGATGACATCAGCTTTGGGGAATGGCTGAGCCAGCGGAAGATCAACAGGGGGCTGTACAGCTTCCTGATCAGTCTGGTCTCCGACGGCTGCTTCGTGCTGCCGGTGGATGCGGTGGCGGCCTCGGAGGGGATCACGGTGGTGCAGCAGATGTTCCTCCGCGGAGGTGGGGTGTTCTGCAAGGGCGGCATCGGCCGGGTGGCGGAGACCTATGCCGAGGCCGTGGAGGTGCTTGGCGGCAAGACGATCATGCGGTGCAGAGTAGAGAAGATTCAGGTCAAGGATGGCAAGGTCACCGGAGTGGTCACTGAGAAGGGCACATTCCACGCTCCGATCGTGGTGAGCAACGTTGGCATCCAGCCCACGGTGCTCAAGCTGGTGGGCGAAGAGCACTTCGACAAGGGCTATGTGAACTACGTGAAGGACCTGGTGCCGTCGTTGGCGTTCATCGGCGCCCGCTACTTCTTGAACAAGGAAGTCATCAGGAATGTGCCATTCGGCGCCATATTCACCAGAGAGAGCGCCTGGAGCATCGACAAGTGGCTCAAGGCCAAGGCGGGCCAGATCCCCGAGGATATGACGGTGTGGTATGAGGTGCCGTCCAACTACGACCCCGGGGCGGCTCCCAAGGGGAAGCAGATTGTACTGACCGGCTTCCTCGGACCTCAGGACCCCAAGTTGACGGAGAAGGACCTGAAGACTTGGCTGGACAGAGGGGACGAGATGATGTTCAAGGCGTTCCCCGATCTGAAAGCGGCTATCGAATCAAAGGAATACGTCACCGGCCGCGAGGTGTCTCTCCTGACGCGCGACTCGGTGCTGCCCGGAGTGGGCGGCGAGTGCATCGGCCTGGGCCAGGTGGTGGGGCAGGGTGGCGCCAAGAAGCCGTCGATCAAGGCACCGATACAGGGGCTCTTCTACGTGGGATGCGATGCTGGCGGCATCGGCGTGGGCACGCAGCAGGCGACGGATTCCGGGATGAAGGTGGCCGACGCGGTGTTGCGGTACCACCGCTTTCGCAAGGCCACCCTGTAGGGCCGGTTGAATAATCAGTTTGACAGCGGGCCACTTGGTCGGTATAGTGGCGATATTCAGCGTTACACAACATATCTAGGGGGCAGGTTCTGTCGGTGATAACGCTTCTGTCCTGCTGCATCGCTTCCACCCGAAGGAATCCTCCCATGGCCCCCTGCTCCCGTGAATCCCTGAGAAGGGACCCCGTCACAGCATTCTGAGCCAGGAGGTGGGTTATGGCCCGAATAAGCTACGATGTTGTCGTCGTCGGCGGCGGCCCCAATGGACTGGGGATCGCGGCCTATCTGGCCAAGTGCGGGGTGAAGGTCTGCGTAGTCGAGGCCAGGACGGAGATCGGAGGGGGATGCGAGACCATCGAGCCCATTCCGGGCTTCAGAATCGAACCTCATGCCGCCTTCAACTACGCCGGCGCCTCGCCGGCCTGGGAACAGTTGGACCTGGGGAAATACGGCCTGAGGGTGGTCCCCTTTGATGTGTGGGGCGCAGCGATCCCCCATGATTTCAAGCGGGTCACTGCGGCCAGTCGGTGGAACAAGCAGGTGGTGCGGGAATCGATGCTCACCTGGGGCGAGGATGCGGCAGCGCAGACGGAAGGGATCCACGCCATCCTGGAGTCGCCCGAGTGCCGGGAGTTCCTGAGAGCGATCTACTGGACGCCTCCGCTGCCGGAAGGGTACAGTCGCGACCCCAAGGATCTCCCTTGGGTGAAGGCCATCAAGAAGGTGCCCCTCCTGGGCCAGGTTTATGACGACAGCTGGCTGGAGATGTCCACTCTGGATGTCACCAACATACTGACCACCACGGAGGCGCAGAAGGTGGGCATCTGCATCGCCGCCTGGGACAGCGGTCCGGGATTCCTCTCCAAGGGGATGGGCATCGTTGGTGCGGCCATCACCTTCCTGATAATGTACAGCTCGGGGGTCTTCCTGGGAGGGATGCACTCCTATGCCCATGCCACCATGCGGGCGGCCCTGGCCCACGGGGCGACTTTCCACACCAACTCCCCGGTGGAGGAAATCATAGTGCAGGATGGCGAGGCCAAGGGGGTGCGGGTGGGTGGTAAGGGGCCGATGGCCGACAAGGTGATCTGGGCCGACAGGGCGGTGATCAGCGACATCCACGTGAAGGACACCTTTCTCAAGGTGATCGACAAGAAGCATCTGGACCGGGGCTTCCTGCAGAAAGTGAAGGACATCAGCCTCAACGGCGGCAGCCTGATGAAGGTGGACCTGATCGTGAAGGAACTGCCACGGTTCAAAGGCAAAGCAGGGGAATTCATGGACAAATACCCTGGCGGCGGGTGCGTCTTCCCCGTCGACCGCCTGGATGTGCTGACCAACCACCGCAGGGCGGTGGACGCGGAGTTCAGGTTCCCGCGGTTCGGCAAGGACGAGGTGGTCCTGCGCAGCCTGCGATCCTCCATATATGACCCGACCAGGTGTCCGCCGGGGTACCACGTCATCTACAACTTCTGGCCACTGCCGGTTCCCGAGTACTACGTTGGCGGGATCGAGAACTACAACAAGCACAAGGAAGAGCAGGTCGAGGGGATGATGGAGATGTACCGCGAGTACTGCACCAACATGGGCGACGACAACATCGTGGCCAAGTTCGCCATGACGCCTCTGGACTCCTCCTTCAGGAACATGGGCTTCGTGGGCGGCAACTGGGAAGGAATCCGGCCCTGCGACGACCAGTGGTACGACAGAAGACCCATTCCAGAGTGCGGCAGATACAGAACCCCCATAGACAAGCTGTATCTGGTCAATCAGACATCGTACCCCGGTGGGCTGGCCCTGATGGCCGTACCGTACAACCTGATGCACATCCTGATCGAGGACCTGAACCTGAAGCCGGGTGGCTGGTGGTATCCCTCGCCGTACTACGTCTCTGATAGGCAGGTCAGGAGCGGTGAGGCCTAGAGGGGCCGGTTCGAGGAAGGAGGCAGAGTGATGAAGACGCGCTTCGAATACAAGAACCAGGGGATGGAGAGCGGCTACGGCACGATCGTTCACCCGGTAATGCCCAACAAGCTGGAGTGCGATGTAGCGGTGATAGGAGCGGGGCCGAACGGCCTGATGACGGCGGCCTATCTGGCCAAGGCCGGATTGAAGGTCGTCCTCCTGGAGAGAAGGGGCGAGATCGGGGGAGGGTTGGCCACCGAGGAGGTCCTCTATCCCTGTCACTACGCCAACACCCATGCCATCTACCACATGATGGTGGACTATCTGCCCATGATGAACGACTTCAACTTCAATGAGAGGGGCCTTCTCTGGATGTACCCCAATGCGCAGACGGGGATGATCTTCAAGGACAGGAGATCGCTTCTGCTCAGCCGGATGCAGGACTGCACCTACGACTCCATTCTGAAGTGGTCCGAGGAGGACGCCAACAAGTTCGCCGACTGGATCAGGGTGATCAACCGGATGATGGATGAGATACTGGCGCCGGGGACATACGTGCCGCCCATTCCGTCGCTGGACTTGGTGGTGAAGACGCAGAAGACGAAGCTGGGGCAGCAGTTCCTGGAGATGATGGAGAAGTCCCCCTACGAGTCGGTGACGGAGACGTTCAAACACCCCAAGGTGAGGGCACTCTTCCTCTACGTTGCCTGCATGTGGGGACTTGACCCCACCGAGACCGGGGCCTTTCTGTTTCCGCTGATGATGTGGATATCAATGCACAAGCGGCAGTGCTACGGCGGATCGCACAAGATGGCCAGCCTCTTCGGCAAGGACGTAGTGACCAACGGCGGGTTGATCCTGGAGAACGCCGAGGTGGTCAAGATCCATACTGAGGACGGGAAGGCCACCGGCGTGGAGCTGTTCGACGGGACGGTGATCAAGGCCAAAGCCGTGGCATCAACGCTGGACCCGCAGAGCACCTTCGTGAGACTGGTGGGCGAGAGCAAGATCACGCCCACGCTGGCGGAACGGTGCAAGACCTGGAAGTTCGACAAATGGAGTCTGTGGACGATCCACATCGCCACCGAGAGACCACTGGAGTACGAGGTGGTGGATGATGCGAGGGTCAACGAAGCCCTGATGAACGTCATGGGCTTTGAGAACGAGGACGACGTCCTGAAGTTCTTCACCGGCGTCAGGGCGGGCAAGCTGGACCACATAGGGGGCCATGCCACCTGCGAGACGCTCTACGATCCGACGCTGGTGGACATCCCCGGCCACCACGTATCCAAGTTCCAGTTCCCCGCCCCGTACGACCTGGACGGCAACAAGGACAACTGGGAGAAGAGGAAGAAGGACATCGAGCGCAAGGTGCTCGATCTGTGGCTGAGCCATCTGAAGGGCTTCTCCGGCAAGGATATCATCGCCCACTCCAGTGAGTCGCCGGTGGACATTGAGAGGAGGATCCCCTGCATGGTCAGGGGAGCCATCAAGCATGGCGACTACAACATCCTGCAGATGGGCTACAACCGGCCGGACGAGACGTGTTCCACGACAAGGACACCGATCGCCGGGCTCTACGTCTGCGGGGCTTCGACATATCCCGGCGGAATGGTCACCGGCGGGCCGGCATACATCGCCAGCACCGCCATAGCTGAGGATATGGGAGCCAAGAGGTGGTGGAAGACGCCGGGGTTCATCACGAAGTACGTTGACACCTATCTCAGGGACTGAAGGTGAGCCGGCCAGTTCGGTGTTCTGCTGTGATGCCGTTGACGGTGATTTGACATTGATTCGCACGATTGTGATATAGTGGGGGAAACTTAGCTCAGCATAAACGTATTGCGTGTCGTGAAGGTTGGCGGCCGGAGGGGTCTAGGGCAGGAGAGCGGCGACGGCCGACCAGTGACACGAGAGGAGTCGGCCCGGCATTTCCCGGTGGGAAGGGTTGCACCGCGATCGGCAGTCTATTCTGAAGGAGAGGAGACCAAGTATGCCCAAGGACGAACGGTATGACTTTGTAATCGTGGGTGGCGGCCCCAACGGGGTGACGCTTGCGGCCTATCTGGCCAAGTCCGGGGCCAGCGTCTGTGTCCTGGAGGAGAGGCCCGAGGCAGGCGGGGCATGTGAGAACACTGAGCCCATAGCCGGGGTGAAGATCAACCCGCACGCCATCATGCTCTACGGTGCTCCGGCTCCCGGATTTGAGCAACTGGAGCTCTGGAAGTACGGCTGGCGGATAGACGAGAACGAGATGGGCGACCTGATGGCGGACGCGAGCCGCGGGGTGGCCTGCAGCTTCGGTATGTCGCCGCTGACCGAGAAGGACCAGTTGGGCTTCGCCAAGATGGCGGGACTGCTGACCCAGCCCACCTTCACCAAGGAGCTGCTGCGCTCCGTGTTCTGGTGCCCGCCGCATCCGCCCGAGGTCGAAGTGACCATTGACAACATTCCCTACATGCAGGTCTACAAGAAGTACCAGCCGGATGTGTGGACCGAAGAGATGCTGGATATGGACATGTTCGACCTCATGGATGAACACCTGGAGAGCGAGCCGTGGAAGGTACAGCAGGCGGTGGTGGCCTGGTATTCAGGGGCGGCTGGCCACTGGAAGGGAGTGGCTGTGCCGGCGTGGGCCTGTGCCATCACGCTGCTCATCTGTGGCCGGATGAGGGTACCGCGCGGGGGCATGCACGACTACTTCCATGCTGTGATGCGCTGTGCCCTGGCTCATGGAGCTGTGGTGCGCACCTGCTGTCCGGTGGACGAGATCATCCTCAACGATGGCGTGGCTGTCGGGGTGCGGCTGAGGGACAACGCTACCGTGGGCGAGAAGAAGATCTGGGCGAAGAAGGCTGTGATCAGTGGAGTCGATGTCCGGCAGACCTTCAACAAGCTGGTCGGGCCGAGCCATGTAGACCGGGGTCTCCTCCAGAGGGTGAATGATATCAGCCTCAAAGGGGGCAGCATCTTCAACTTCCACTTCTACACCCGGGAGAGACTCGAGGCCAGAAAGCCCTGGGCGGGGAAGTTCCTGGGTGGCGGCTACCCCCAGGACTCCAGAGAGATCTACTACGATCATGTGGCCGATGTGGACGGCCGGAAGGGCAATCCCACCGTGCCGCCGGAGAGGGCGCTGTGGCTGAGCACTCCCTACGTGAGATTTGAGCCCACCGACAGACAGGTGACCCGCCCCGAGGGGCACATCATGTCGCCGGTCTATTTCCTGGTGCCGCCGCCGGAGTACCACGTCGATGGCCCAGATGCCATCAACAAGATCAAGGACCAGATCACCCAGTACATCATCAAGGCCATGAGCAGCGGCCCCTACGAGAACCTCAACTCCGACAACATCATCCACGTGTGGACCAACAGCCCCTATGACTCCGAGTTCCGCAACACCGGCCTGATAGGGGGCACCTGGTGCGGCACCCGGCACTGCCGAGACCAGTGGGCCGAGAAACGGCCGGTGCCCGAGCTGGCCCGCTATCGCACTCCGATAGACGGCCTCTACCTGTGCAACCAGACCTCCTGTCATCCCGGCGGCCTGTTCCTGCAGGCCATCCCCTACAACCTGATGCATATCCTGATTGAGGACGGCCTGGTCGAGCCCGGTCCATGGTGGTATTCCTCACCGTACTACATCCCGCAGCAGGGCAAGAAGTCGGCGAAGCGCCCGCAGTAAAGGAGAAGATAGCCATGGTTATGATGGATCAACTGGTTGGGAAGCTGTTCGACGAGTTCCCCAAGGAAAGCAACTGGGATGTGGTGGTCATAGGCGCCGGGCCGAATGGCCTGATGACGGGCGCCTACCTTGCCAAGGCCGGAGCCAAGGTCTGTGTTGTGGAGCGCCGCTACGAGATCGGGGGCGGCCTGGCTACAGAGGAGATCCTGTTCCCCGGCTATTACTCCAACATCCATGCCATCTATCACATGATGGTGGACTACATGCCGGCCATGAGGGACTTCAACCTGGATAAGCACGCCCTGACCTGGATCAAGCCCAACCTGCAGATGGCCATGGTCTTCGGCGATGGCAGCTCCCTCCTGCTGACCAAGATGATCGAGGACACCGTGGACTCCATCCACAAGTACTCCCACAAGGATGCGGTGGCCTTTGGCAAACACATGCGCGTCTGGCAGCGGATGATGGACGAGATCGTGGGCCCGGCCACCTACCTGCCTCCCAAGCCGTCCCTCGACCTCATCGTGGGCATGCAGAAGACCGAGATCGGCAAGGAACTGCTGGAGCTGAATGAGAAGAGCCCTCTCCAGATCATGAAGGAATCCTTTGAGAACGACAAGGTCAGGGCCCTGATGCTCTACGCCACCTGTATGTGGGGACTGGACCCCAACGAGACCGGCGTGGGGCTCTTCGTGCCTCTGCTGCTGACCAGAGCCATGGACAAGGCCTACCTGCTGGGCGGCTCGCACAAGCTGGCCGGGGCCTTCTCGCGGGAGATCGTCAGGAATGGCGGCATGATCCTCGAGGCCTCCCAGGTGAACAAGATCAACATGCAGAACGGCAAGGTCACCGGGGTTGACCTCTGGGAAGGGCGCACCCTCCATGCCAACGTGGTCATCTCCAGCCTCGACCCGCAGACCACCTTCCTCGACCTGGTGGGCGGGGACAAGCTGCCGGGAATGCTGAAGGAAAGCACCCAGAGCTGGAAGGCCGACAAGTGGAGCTACTACACCCTGCACGTCGTCTCCAAGGAGCAGCCGCAGTACAAATGCGATGACCCCTGGGCCAACGAGAGCTTCATGACGGTCGTTGGCTTCGACAGCACCGAGCAGATCATCAACCACTGGAACAGCGTCATGAAGGGCAAGCTGGACAAGCATTTCGGCGGCCACATCACCTGTGAGAGCTTCTGGGATCCCCACCTGGTGCGGAAGCCCGGCCAACACATCTCCTTCTTCCAGATACACGCCCCCTATGAAGTGGAGGGAGGCTGGGAGAAGAAGAACAAGGAGTTCGGCGCTGCCGCACT